>CADBCY010000032.1 GCA_902793325.1 uncultured Eubacteriales bacterium | reverse complement strand
CGAGAAGCACGACAGCGAGACGACCGTGGTCGTGCTGACGGCGTACAACTGGGACGACATCCAGGACGACGCGCACCGCGTGGGCGTGGACAGCTTCCTCACCAAGCCGCTGTTCGCCGCGAACGTCATCGAGGAGTTCGAGCGCATCGCCCGCCGCAACAACCTGGACCTGTTCAAGGAGAAGAAGCGGGCGGACCTCACGGGGCGGCGCGTGCTGCTGGCGGAGGACATGGAGATCAACGCCGAGATCATGATGGACGTCCTCGAAATGGAGGGCATCGTGGCCGATCACGCCGAGAACGGCAGAATCGCCGTCGAGATGTTCGCAGACAGCGAAGTCGGCACCTACGCGGCGATCCTGATGGATGTGCGCATGCCGGAGATGGACGGCCTGGAGGCCGCGGCGGCGGTTCGCATGATGAACCGCGCAGACGCGAAGAAGATCCCGATCATCGCGCTGACCGCCAACGCCTTCGACGAGGACGTGCAGCGCTCGCTCCAGGCCGGCATGAACGCGCACCTCACC
Organism: uncultured Eubacteriales bacterium; assembly: GCA_902793325.1. GTDB lineage: Bacteria > Bacillota > Clostridia > Christensenellales > Aristaeellaceae > UBA2862. The sequence goes on along the minus strand of CADBCY010000032.1, from coordinate 72,944 downwards.
AAGCCGATCGAACCCAGCAACCTGTACCAGGCGCTGGGCGAGCTCATCTACGAGGCGGAGAACGACGAATAACCGGCCGATGCGCCGCGCAATGAAGCTGCCGTTTCCGGCAGCTTCATGTTAATCCCGGGGTATGCTTATTAAAGGGCCCCTGGCCTGCCAACCGGCAAGCAAGGGGCCTTTCACGTGCTCACGGCGGTCAGTTCCCGTCCAGCTCCATCGCGGTGACGAAGCCCAGGCTCCCGAAGGAGTCGTGCTGCCGGAAGCGCGCCTGGGCAATCATGTTCCGCGTCTTGCCGGTCCGGGTAACGATCCTGAAATGGCTGGCGACGGGGTCCGCATCGCCGTCGCCGCCGGCCTCCCTCCGGTACGCCTCCATGACGCGCCCAAAGTCGTCCGGGTGGAGGATGTTCCGGAGCAAGCCGAGGGAGAAGCGGTTGAAGTCCTCGAGGTTGTCGCACTCAACCAGGCGGACGAAATCGTCGTTCGCGTACAGTATCCCGGCGTCCTCCGTGCGAAAGACGAAGCCGGCGCCCGGCAGGCTCTTCAACAGCTCCTTCTGCGTGAAGCCGAACTGCTCCCTGGACTGCTTGATCATGCCCGTGACGTAGCGCTGGCAGCCGTGCTTACCGTTCAGCTTGACGTTGTACAGCGCGCTGTCGACGTTCCTGGCCAGCTCCTCGCGCGTCTTTGCCTGCGCGGGGTAGTCGGCGTAGCCCATGGAGATCGTGTAGGTGTACGTCTTGCCCTGCTGGGTGGTGAACGTCTGGTCCTGCGCCGACGCCGCATGGATCATCGGCTCCGCCTGTTCCGCCGTCATCCCGGGGATGAACACGCCGAACTCGTCGCCGCCCGTGCGGGACACGACGGCGGGGCTCACGAACACGTTGGCCAGGTTCCCCGCGAGGTTCTTCAGCGCCTCGTCGCCGATGTCGTGCCCGTACAGGTCGTTGATGATCTTGAAGTCGTCGATGTCCAGAAAGACCTCCGTGGCCGTGCTGTTGGGATTCGTCTTCAGGAACCGGTCGATCCGGTCCACCCTTCCCTTGCGGTTCAAAAGCCCGGTGAGGGGATCGGTTTCCGCCATCACGCGGAGCCGCTTGCGCTGCAAGAACATGGTGAGCAGCGCCGCGAACGCCACCGTGAGCACCAGCACGAACAACGCGCCGAGGATACTCGCGGCGAAGCTCTCCTTGCTGATGGTCCAGCCGTTCTTCGGGGCCACCTCCAGCTTCCAGGTGCACTCGCCCTGCCGGAAGGTCGCCGCGACCGGCGAATCCAGGCTGGCGCGCGACGCGGCGACCATCTTGTATTCGTCGCTGATCGGCGAAGTCGTCGTGGAGAGGATATAGTCATAGCCAAAGGATTCGAGGGATTCAAACGATTGCCTGAAGATCTCCGGCGCCTTGATGATCGCGATGGTGAAGCCCCAGAACGTCCTGTGGCCGGACGCATCCTCCAGGAACACCGGGTCGCGCACGGCGATCCCGGACCCGCCCTGCTTGAGATCAAACGGGCCCTGCATGGTCACGACGTCGTGTTCTATGCCATACGCGACGATCGGGCCGCGCACCGGATCGTGGATGAGGTCGATGAGGCCGCCCTCGTTGCCCTCCATCGGGTAGATGTCCGTGACGATCCCGTCCGGGGCGATCTGGATGCTGCCGATGTAATCCTCGATCAGGTTCTCGGCGACCGAGCGGAACCTCGGAACCTGTCCCTGCCCGTTGATGACCACCTCCTCCATGGCCTTCGCGATCGCGATTCCCTGCTCAAAATCCCGCTCGAGCTCACCGGTATACACCTTGGCGTTCAGCTTCGCCTGCGCGAGGATGTGCTCGTGATCCCGCTTGAACGAATTCCGGGCCATCACCGCATAGAGGATCGACAGGAACACAAAAACCCCTATCGTCGCCAGAACAATGCGCCGTTTCTCCGCTTTCACCTTACATCAACCTCGCTGCCCGCGGCCACCCGGCGGCCGCCTGCCGTATCACTTTTTCCGCATGGAGAGTATTCACTTCACGTCGCCCAGCTCGTCGTCCACGTAATCGGCGTCGACGACCACGTCCAGCGTCTCCCCGCCGGCGCCCTTCATGCTGAATTCCGTCGTGGTCATCTCCCTGCTCTCCGCGCACCGCTGCGCGATGTTCCACAGGATGGTCTCGCTGAATGGCTCCAGCCGCTTATAGAACAAGCCGTTGTTCAGCTCCTCCGCCAGTTGCCGGCCCGACAGGCCCATGTCCTTCTCCAGGCCGTGCGCGGTGACCTCGAAGGAGTATTCGCCCTGGCTGTACAGCAGGAAGAGCACCGTCCGGGAGGTGAATCGCGAGAGCAGCTCCATGTGCCGGTGGAGGTTGGTGATCTCCGTCACGTCCCGGGCCGAGCCGTAGAAGCGCCGCTGTTCGCCGTCCTCGTTCAGGAAGTAGAAGTGAATCAGGAAGCGCGCCGCGGAGCCGTCGATCTTCTTGAACGTGAACATCCCGCTCGAGCCGTTCAGCCGGTCGTCATACGCCCTCTTCAGCGTCAGGTACATCTCCGGGACCTCGTTCTCCGGCATGAGCTTCTGGATGCTCAGCAGCTTGGAGTGGAAGTCCGGCACGTTCACCGCCTGGTAGAACATCTGGTTGAAGCGGATGATGTCGATGTCGTCGCCGTGCAGCGAATAGATGGCGGACGGGCCGATGATGTGGTTCAGCATGGAATCGCTGTAGACCGTGTCGTTCAGGAACTCGCGGATCCTGAACTCCTCGTTGGCCTTGAACACAAAGCCGTTAGGGTCCACGTTCTGCACTTCCGAGAGCAGCTTTTCAAAGTCCCCGGCGCACATCGGCTTATAGAAATAGTAGCCCTGGATGTAGCGTATGCCGAGGTCCACCAGGTACTCGCACTGTTCCTGCGTCTCCACGCCCTCGACGATCACGGGCATCGCCATGGTCTTGGCCATGTTGATGACGGATTCGATGATGTGCATGCCCTTGCGCTCGTTGTTCTTCTCCATCCTCAGGAAGTACGCGTCCAGCTTGATGATGTCCACGTTCAGCTCCCTCAGCATGTTGAGCGACGAGAAGCCGCTGCCGAAGTCGTCCATCAGGACCACGAACCCCATGTTGCGGAATTCCTGCACGGTGGAGCGGACCTTCTCGGAGCCCTCGCTGTACGCCGACTCCGTGATCTCGATCTTGACCGCATCCTGCGGGAGCCGGTATTCGCGGATCAGCTTCTCAAAATGGCGCGGCACCTCCATGGTGAAGATGTCCACCGGGCTGATGTTCACGGAGACGGGGACGAGCTTCCTGCCCTCGTCCAGCACCTTCCGGCACCACTTGCACACTTCCTCCCAGATGTACTTGTCCAGATCCGGCACAAAGCCGTATCGCTCCAGCGTGGGGATGAAGGACCCGGGCGGCACCATCTTCCCGTCGGGCTTGATCCACCGCGCCAGCGCCTCCGCGCCGACGATCTGCCCGTTCATCGACCTGCACTGGGGCTGGAGGTAGAACGTGATCTCGCCGTTCGCCAGCGCGTCCTTGAACTCGGAGAGGACCTTGTAATCCTCCTCCGCCCGGCTCACCATGGCCTGGGAGAAGAACTTCACGCGCGCCTTCAGGTCGCCCTTCGCCTCCTGGCTGGCCAGCGACGCCTGGTCGTAGAGCGTGTAGGCGGACATGTTGCCGTGCGAATAGCTGGCGCCGATGGCTGGCAGGAAACCGACGGAGGCCCCGTAGCCGATCACGATGCCGTGTATGCGCTCGAACAGCTCGTCCGCGTCGAAGTGGCCCGCCGGGACCAGCAGCGCGAAGTCGTCTCCCCCGAAGTAGCCGGCGACGCCCCCGTGCGCGTCCGCGATCGCGCCGAGCTCGCGCCCGATCGCGGAGAGCACGCGGTCGCCGACCTCGCGGCTGTACCATTCGTTGAACAGCTTGAAGTTCTGCAGGTCGATGGCGATGAGCAGCCAGTTGATCTTGAAGTTCGAGAGGTTTCGCTCGCACGCGGTGAAGAAGGCCTCCTCGTAGATCAGCCCGGTCAGCGCGTTCCGCCGCTCCGTGCGGCGGTAGCCGACCTTCGTTCCCCACTCGCCCTGGTTCATCTTCCGGTATTCCGACTCCTCGACATTCACGATGAACACGTAGAAGAAGCTGTCCCCGTCGCTGTCGTAGACCAGGTGGCCGAAGTCCTCCACGAATTTGATCTCGCCCTGCCTCGTGCAGATGCGGTAGTGGACGTAGTCGTGCCGTTCCCCGCTGTGGAACGTCTGCACGTAGATGTCCCGCTCCACCCGCTCGAGGTCGTCCGGATGGACCATGCCCCGGAAGCTGTTGCCCGTCAGGTCGCGGAATTCCTCGATCGTATCGCAGCCGTACAGCGTCAGGACGTTCCTGTCCGCAAAGCACAGCTCTTCCGCCCCCGTCGCCCTGTACACGAAGAAGCCGCCGGGCAGGTTCATGGGAATGCGGTCAAAGAAAGACTGTTTCATGGCATCCACCTCCGGGCGTTCGCCCCTCAGCCGCTCGCGCCTGCTGCGCCTGGATGGGTTTCTCCCGCCGATGCGTCGCCGGCGGCTGGACGCGCCGCACCGGCCGACAGATCAATGCGCTTATCAGCGTACAATATGATAACATACTTTACTATTTTTTTCCACCCCCTGGACAAAAAAACCGCCCCTCAGGAGCGGCCGCCGGCGACGGCGGTTTCCCGGGCGCCCGACCCCCTCAGAGCGGCCGTCGACGCCGGGAAAGGGCGCGCAGGGGCGGCAAAGGGACGCGAGACGCCCTCCGCTTCCCCGAAAGCGCCATGCTGTCAAACCTATCTCAATGCAAAAGCGGGAGGCCGCCCCTGCTTTGGGGCGACCTCCCGGTCGGAGGGTATGGCATGCGCTCAGCGCTTCACCCTCGCGCCGCTGCCCTTCATGATGGATTCCACCTCTTCGACGCTGGCCATGCTGGTGTCGCCGGGGGTGGTCATCGCCAGCGCGCCGTGGGCCGCGCCGTAGTTCACGGCGAGCTCCGGGTCGCCGGTGGTCATGAGGCCGTAGATCAGGCCCGAGGCGAAGCTGTCGCCGCCGCCCACGCGGTCCATGATCTCCAGCCCGTCGTAGGCCTTCGACATGTGCACCGCGCCGTCCGCCCAGCAGATGGCCTTCCAGTCGTTCACCGTCGCCGTCTTTACGGTGCGCAGCGTCGTGGCGATGGCCTTGAAGTTCGGGAACTGCCGCGCCGCTTCCTCGATCATCTTGTAGTAGCCGTCCAGGTTCAGCGCCTTCAGGTTCGCGTCGTTGCCCTCCACCTTCAGGCCCAGGCAGGCCGTGAAGTCCTCCTCGTTGCCGATCATCACGTCCACGTACTTCGCGACCTCCCGGTTGACCTCCCGGGCCTTTTCCTGACCGCCGATGGCCGACCACATGGACGGCCGGTAGTTCAGGTCGTAGGAGATGATCGTGCCGTGCTTCTTGGCGACCTTGCACGCCTCGATGACCGTCTGGCAGCTCTGCTCGGACAGCGCCGCGTAGATCCCGCCGGTGTGCAGCCACCGCACCCCCAGCTCGCCGAACACGTGCTCGAAGTCAAAGTCCTCCGGCGTGGCCTGCGAGATGGCCGTGTTGGCGCGGTCGGAGCAGCCCACCGCGCCGCGGATGCCGAAGCCGCGCTCGGTGAAGTTCAGCCCGTTGCGGCAGATCCGCCCGATGCCGTCCGTCTTCTTCCAGTAGATCAGGCTCGTGTCCACGCCGCCCTGCTCGATGAAATCCTTCAGCAGCCGGCCGACCTCGTTGTCCGCGAACGCCGTCAGCACGCCGGTGCGCATCCCGAAGCACTTGTGCAGCCCGCGCACCACGTTGTACTCGCCGCCGCCTTCCCACGCCCTGAACGACCGCGCGGTGCGGATGCGCCCCTCGCCGGGGTCCAGGCGCAGCATGATCTCGCCCAGCGATACCGCGTCGTACCTGCACGCGCCCGCGGGCTTCAAATTCAGATTCATCATCGTCTATCATCCTTTCTGTTGTTCGCTTACAGCGTGACGCCCTGCTTGAAGATCGCCAGGTCGTGGAAGCCGTTCTCCTCGTTCCGCGTGCGACTGCCGCCCGCGACGGCCAGCACGTACTCCATCAGCTCCTCTCCCAGCGATTCCAGCGTCCTGCCGCTCAGCAGCCGCCCCGCGTCGAAGTCGATCCAGTTCCGCTTCTTCTCCGCCAGGGGCGTGTTCGACGCGATCTTCACCGTGGGCACCGGGCAGCCGAACGGCGTGCCCCGGCCCGTGGAAAACAGCACCAGTTGCGCGCCCGACGCCGCCAGCGCCGTCGACGCCACCAGGTCGTTGCCGGGGGCGCTGAGCAGGTTGAGCCCGCGCCGCTCGACCTTCTCGGCGTACTTCAATACGCCCTTCACCGGCCCGGAGCCGCTCTTCTGCGTGCACCCCAGCGCCTTGTCCTCCAGCGTGGTGATGCCGCCCGCCTTGTTGCCCGGCGAGGGGTTCTCGTACACCGGCATATGATAGGATTCAAAGTATTCCTTGAAGTCGTTGATGAGGTGCACGGTCTTATCAAACAGCGCTTCGTCCTCGCACCGGTCCATCAGGATCGTCTCCGCGCCGAACATCTCCGGCACCTCGGTGAGGATCGTGCTGCCGCCCATCGCCGTCAAAAGATCCGAGAACACGCCGATGGTCGGGTTCGCCGTGATGCCGGACAGCCCGTCCGAGCCACCGCACTTCAGCCCCACCACCAGCTCGCTCGCCGAGCAGGGCACGCGCGCGTCGCGCTTCATGTTCTCCGCCAGCTCGCCGATCAGCGCCATCGCCGCTTCGTGCTCGTCCTCCACCTGCTGCGTGACCAGCGTGCGGAAGCGGGATGCGTCGTACTCGCCCATGCGGGGCACGATCTGGTCGACGCCGCTGTTCTCGCAGCCAAGGCCCAGGAGCAGCACGCCGCCGGCGTTGGGGTGCGTGCACAGGTTCGCCAGCACCTGCCGCGTGTTGTCCTGGTCGCCGCCCATCTGCGAGCAGCCGTAGGGGTGCGGGAAGGCGTACACGCCCTCGACGCTCCCGCCCACGAACCGCTGCGCGTCCCTCGCCAGCGCCTGCGCGATGTCGTTCACGCAGCCCACCGTGGGGATGATCCACAGCTCGTTGCGGATGCCCGGGCGCCCGTACTTCCGCGGATAGCCGGGGAAGGTCGCGGGCGTCCTCTCCGCCTGCGCCGGGCGGCTGGGGCGGTATTCGTACTCCAGCGCGCCGGACAGCAGCGTGTGCAGGTTCTGCGTATGCACGTGCCCGCCCGCGGGGATGTCCTCGGTGGCCGCGCCGATGGGAAAGCCGTACTTGATCACCGGCTCGCCCTTGCGGATGTCCCGCAGCGCCACCTTGTGGCCCATGGGGATGTCCGCGAGCGGCGTCACGCGGCCCGCGCCGTAGTCGACGCTCTCCCCCGCGCGCAGCGGCTGCAGCGCCACCGCCACCATGTCCTTCGGTGTAATCTGTACCAGTCTGTTCATGTCGTCCTCCGTCTGGTCGGAGCGCCGGGGCTCAGGGTCGGTTGACATACGGGGACCCGCGGCCTCCTGTTCCCTATCCCTTGTACGCTTCCTTCGCGCCCTTTTCCCGGATGAGCTTCAGGATGCGCACGACCTCGGCCTCGAAGCCGGGCACCCGGGTCAGATCCCGGCCCCACATGTCCGCGTTGGTCATCACCGCGTGCACCAGGTCCTCCGGGGAGTCGTCCCTGTGCGCCGCGTAGAACTCCAGCACCCAGCGGTCGTCGGACACGACGTACTCGTTGCCCTTCGGCCGTTTGCACACCAGCCCCCTGTCCGTCAGGCCCTGGATGTCGTTCGAGTAGAACGCCACGTAGGCTGCGAAGCTCGTGGTCAGGCACGGCGGCAGCTCGCCCTTCTGCTCCACGTAATCCAGGAACGTCGGCATGTTCCGCGCGCGCCACTTCGAGGTCGAATTCAGCGAAATGCTCATCAGCTCGTGGTTCACGAAGGGGTTGTTGAACCGGTCCTGCACCGCCGCGGCGAACTGCTTGCAGTCCTCCTTGTCCAGCGGCAGCGTCGGGATGACTTCCTCATAGAGCATCCTGTTCATGTAGCCCAGTATGACCTCGTCGTGCATGCAGTCGCGCACGATGTCGTACCCCGCCAGGTACGCGCCCAGCACGAAGCCTGTGTGCGCGCCGTTCAGGATGCGCACCTTGCGCTTCTTGTACGGCGTCACGTCCGGCACCACCATCACGTTCACGCCCGCCTTCCTGAACGGCAGCCGGTCCTCCAGGCGCGCCACGCCCTCTTCGCCGTCCGGCGCTTCGATCACCCATACGCCGAACACCTCGCCCACGTCGGTCAGCGGGTCCTCGTAGCCGTTGATCTCCTCCAGCCGCTTCACCTCCGCGGCGTCGCGGATGCGGCCGGGCACGATGCGGTCCACCAGCGTCGAGCAGAACACGTTCTCCTCGTTGACCCACTTCCTGAAGTCCTCGCCCAGCTTCCAGTCGTCGATGTGCCGGTTGACGCACTTCTGAAGCTCCTTGCCGTTGTTGTCGATCAGCTCGCAGGACAGCATCACGATGCCCTTCCGGCCCGCCTTGAAGCGCTCGTACAGCACCCGGGTCAGCTTCGCCGGGAAGCTGTTCGGCGGCACCTGGTCGAACGCGCTCTCCGGGTCGTACACGATGCCCGCCTCGGTGGTGTTCGACACGATGATCTCCAGGTCCTCGGAGCGCGCCAGCTCCAGCACCCTGTCCCACTCGCCGTAGGGGTTCATGCAGCGGCTGACCGCGGAGATGACCCGCTTGTCGTCCACCTTCATGCCGTTCTGGCTGCCGCGCAGGTACAGCGTGTACAGGCCCTCCTGCCGGTTGATCAGCTCGGTCAGGCCCTGCGCGATGGGCTGCACCAGCGCCACCTTGCCGTTGAACCCCGCCTTTTCGTTGGCGATGTCGAAAAAGTAATCCACGAACGCGCGCAGGAAATTCCCCTCGCCGAACTGCATCACCTTTTCCGGCGCCTTATCCAGGATATACCCGTCATACCCCGACTTTTTCAATACTTCGTAATTCAGTTGCGCCATGAAAAGACTCCTCCTTTTCGCTCTGGCTCATTCGCACTCGCTCAGCCGCGGATCGACTTGAACAGGTCGGTGGCGGCCTTCGATTTCTCCGCGATCGCCTCGAAGTCGCCTGCGGCGATCAGGTCCTTGGTGCACATCCAGCTGCCGCCCACGGCGACGATTTTGGGGTTTTTGAAGTAGTCGGCGGCGTTGGCCTGGCTGATGCCGCCGGTGGGAATGATGCGGATCTGCGGGAACGGGCCGCACAGCGCCTTGATGGTCTTGAGCCCGCCGTAGCTCTCCGCCGGGAAGAACTTGAACACCTTCACGCCCAGCTTCAGGCCCAGCATGATCTCGCTCGGGGTGACCACGCCGGGGGTCATGGGCACGCCCAGCTTCATGGCCTCGGCGATCACGTCCGCGTCGGAGCCGGGGGATACGATGAATTTCGCGCCCGCCTCGATCGCGTCGTGCAACTGCTCCACATTGATGACGGTGCCGGCGCCGACGATCATCTCCGGCACTTCCTTCGCCACTTTGGCGATCGAATCCTTCGCGGCGGCCGTGCGGAAGGTGATCTCCATGGCGTTGATGCCGCCCTTCAGCAGCGCCCTCGCCGTGGGCACGGCCTGCTCCGCGTCCTCCAATACCACCACCGGCACCACGCCGCAAGCGGCGACCTGATCGATAGTCAACATAACAGTATCCTCCTTTTATTCTTTGGTTTGCGTAATGGATGCGCTGCGCCTCACAGCCCGAAGTACCGCGCGGAGAGGGACCGCGCGTTTCAAACGTCGCGGGCGGTCGGGGGAATTGCGCCGAAGCCGGTGTCCGGCCCGGGTTTTCGCACGTCCGCGCGTCGTGCGGCCGCGTCGCCCAACCTCGCAACCCTCCGTCCTTCGCCGGCCGCGCTTCGCGCCGACTGCTTCAATTATAGCACGGCGCCGGGACCGTGGCAAGGCTTATGCTGAACTTGTTCCGACAGGTTGGCCGGCGCGCGGGTTTTTCGTCGACCCGGGGCTTTGACGGCAAATGGCAACGAATGCGTTCAGAAAACAAAAACTTGACAAATATTGCTGCATATGCTATGCTTTGTTTGTTTAATATGGCTAGAAATGTGCCACGTAAACAGGAACAACAAGAATGGAGGATTTTACCATGAAGAAGGCACTTTCCCTGATCGTCGTACTGACCCTGGTTTTCGCGATGAGCATTCCCGCCCTGGCGGAGCGCACGCTCACCTGGAACGAAGTGAACGGCGAGACCTACGGCGCCACGGTGGCCGCGCACGCCTTTGCCGAGAAGCTGGAGGAGATCTCCGGCGGCGCGCTGAAGATCGAGCTCTACACCAACGGCACGCTCGGTTCCGAGTCTGAATCCATGCAGGGCATCCAGATGGGCACCCTGGACATCTTCCGCGGCAACGCCTCTTCCCTGCCGAACTACGGCGCGACCGTCATCGGCGCCACCGGCCTGCCCTATGTCTTCAAGGACATGGCCCAGTTCCAGGACGTGGCCGTGAGCCCGCTGGGCGACGAGCTGCTGCAGAGCGTGGCCGACGCCAACTGCGGCTACATCGCGCTGGGCTGGCTGGTTGAGGGCCCCCGCAGCCTGTTCATCACCCCCTCCGTGTATGAGAAGCTCGGCAGCCCCGAGAGCTTCAGCTTCGACATGATGAACGGCCTGAAGATCCGCGTGCCGGAGACCGACCTGATGGTGAACACCATGAAGGCCCTGAACGCCTCCGCGACCCCCATCGCCTACGCCGAGCTCTACACCTCCCTGCAGTCCGGCGTCGTGGACGGCGCTGAGAACGGCGTGACCTCCTACATGGACAACTCCTTCAACGAGGTCGCTCCCTACTTCATCACCGACGCGCACACCTTCGGCTGCGGCGTCATCCTGGTCTCCTCCGACACCTGGAACTCCCTCAGCGAAGAGGAGCAGGGCTGGATGAAGGAAGCCGCGCTGACCGCCCGCGAGGTCTGCTACGAGTACAACCAGAACCAGGAGCAGGCCTGCTTCGATTCCTTCGAGGAGAAGGGCATCAAGCGCCTGGAGGTCACCGACATCGAGAAGTGGCAGGAAGCCTGCGCGCCGCTGTACGGCCAGCAGAGCGAGGAAGTGCAGAACATCATCGCCCGCATCCAGAGCGGCGACTATTGATCTGCCGGAGCGGTCGCTTCCGAATCCCTTGATAAACCGTTGATCAAGGCTCTCCGTTGCCCATGATGGGGGAGCGGAGAGCCTTTTCAATCCGTGGCACGCTCCGCTTGAGCTGTGTACGATGGAAAGGAGCTACAACTTGTCCAGTTTTCGAGCTGTCTGGAAAAAGGTGGACGCATTTGTATTCGGCATTGTCAAATATGTCTGCGTACTGATACTGGCGGCATTGGTGGCGGTGGTGTTTTCCATCTTCTTCGGCCGCTACGTCTTAAACAAATCCCCCATCTGGGGCGAGCCGTTCTCGCTGCTGTGCCTGGTGTGGATGAGCCTCCTGGGGTCGGCGCTGGTGGTGCGCAGGAATGAGCACCTGCGGGTCACGATGCTGGACGATAAGTTCGGCAAGAAGGGCGTATTCCTCACGGAGATCCTCAGCACGCTCTGCATCGTCGTCTTTTCGCTGTTCCTCATCGTGTACGGCGGCGGCCTGACCGGAAAGGGCGTCAGCAACAACATGGCGGGCATCAACGTGTCCTATGCCGTCATGTACATCTCCATGCCGGTCACCGGCGTGCTGAATCTGTTTGCCGTCATCGGCGAATGGCTCGAAAGGGGTGAGAAGGAATGACCACGGCGACCATCGCGACGATCCTGCTGATCGGCGTGTTCCTGCTCCTGGTGTTCCTGCGGGTGCCGATCGTGTATTCCATCGGCATCGCCTCGCTGATCGACTTCTTCTACCTGGGCATCAATCCCATGCAGATGGCGCTGAAGTTCGTCAGCAACCTGAATTCCTACACGCTGCTGGCCGTGCCGTTTTTCATACTGATGGGTGAATTGATGAGCGCCGGCGGCATCACCGAGACGCTGATCGAGTTCTCCAAGGAGATCGTCGGCTGGTTCACCGGCGGCGCGGCCATGGTCAACGTCGTGGCTTCGTTCTTCTTCGGCGGCATCTCCGGTTCCTCCTCGGCGGACTGCGCCTCGCTCGGCCCCATTGAAATCAAGATGATGGAGGAGCAGGGCTACGACCGCGCCTTCTCCACCTGCCTGACGATGGCTTCCTCCGTGGAGGGCATTCTCGTGCCCCCCTCCCAGAACATGGTCATCTACACCCTCGCCGCCGCCGGTACGACGACGGTATCCATCGGCCAGCTCTTCGTCGCCGGCTACGTGCCCGGCGCGGTGCTGTCGCTGGCGCTGATGATCTACTCCGCCTACTATGCCCGCAAGATGCACATTCCCACCACCGGCCGCTTCAGCCCGATGGGCACGCTGCGCGCCTTCGGCAAGGCCATCTGGGGCATGCTGGCCGTGCTGATCGTGGTGGTCGGCGTCATCGCCGGCGTATTCACCACCACGGAATCCGCCGCCTGCGCCGTGGTGTGGTCGCTCGTGGTCGGGCTGTTCATCTACAAGGGCTTCCGCATCCGGGACATCCCCAACATCTTCATCAACGTCGTCACCACCCTCGGCAAGGTGCTGATCCTGCTGGGCGTCTCCGGCGCGTTCACCTACCTGCTGACATACCTGAAGATCCCGGCGAAGGTGGCCACGGGGCTGTTCGCGCTGACCAGCAACAAGTTCCTGATCCTGGTGCTGCTGAACATCCTCATGCTGATCCTGGGCTGCCTGATCGAGATGGCCTGCCTGATCCTGATGCTCACGCCGGTCATACTGCCGATCTGGATCCAGATGGGCCTCTCCCCCATCCACCTGGGCATCGTGATGGTGCTCAACCTGGGCATCGGCCTGCTGACGCCGCCCGTCGGCTCCACGCTGTTCATCGGCTCGGCCATCTCGAACATCAAGATCGAGACTCTGGCCAAGAAGATGCTGCCGTTCTACATCACGATGGCCATTGCGCTGCTGATACTGACCTACTTCCCGCAGAGCTTCATGTGGCTGCCGGGACTGCTGTATCGTTAACCGAACCGTCGCGCGACGCGAGCGAAACCTTCGGCACAGAGGGCCCCAAACCATGCACGACAAGGCAACCATCATCATCTGCCCCGGCGGCGCCTACCGGTGGCTCTCCCCGCGGGAGAGCGAACCGGTGGCCCGCGCCTTCGAGGCCATGGGGTACGCGACGAGCATCCTGCGCTACCACATCCGAAGCGAGGGCGACGCCGAACCGCTCGGGCTCGAGCCGGTCCGCCAGCTCTCCGACAGGGTGGCGCAAATCCGGGAGGCCTCCGGCGGCGCCCCGGTGTTCGCCTGCGGCTTCTCGGCCGGCGGTCATCTCGCCGCGACGCTCGGCGTGCACTGGAGAACGCTGGGGCTGGACAGGCCCGACGCGCTCATACTGGGCTACCCGGTGATCACGGCGGACCGGCCGCTGTGCAACGACGAGAGCATCCGGAACCTGTGCCGCGAAGACCAACGCGACTTCTTCTCGCTGGAGAAGCACGTGACGCGCGATACCCCGCCGACCTTCCTCTGGCACACCGCCGCGGACCGGGACGTGCCGGTGGAGAACGCGCTGCTGTTCGCGTCGGCGCTGCGCCGGGCCGACGTGCCCTTCGAGCTGCACGTCTATCCCTTCGGCGTGCACGGGCTCTCGCTCGCCACGGAGGAGGTCGAGCAGGCCGACAGAGGCCGCCTGCCGGACGCCCACGTGGCCGGCTGGGTCCGGGCGTGCGGCGAATGGATCGAACAGATGCTGCCCCGCCTCGATCGGCGCTGACCGGCGACCCTGCAAAGACGGCCGGCAGGCTCGGGAGATTCCCGACCTGCCGGCCGTCTTTCAGCATGTTCCTTTGCGGTTTTCAGCTTCGCTGAAAACTGGAAATCCCTTCGGGATTTCCACCTCTGCAAGGCAAGGAAGGCCGTCCTGCGGATGCGGGAGCTTACCCTGACGTAAGTGACCAAATCCGCAGGACGGCCTGACGCAGCAAGCGGAGATTCCCTCCGCGTCAGCGGTGTCTTTCAGGGAATCTCCGTGGTTGCGGCCTTTATCGACGCTCGTGTTATTTGCAGATGTCCCGGATCCGGTCGTAGGCCTCCTGCTGCTCCTCCGGGGTCTTGCAGTAGGTGTTGACGATGAGCCGCAGCCCCGGCTGCCAGACCTTCCTCACGGTGTCCGCCACGGTGTCGGCGTCGCCCACGGCGCGGAGGTTCAAGATCTTGCCGGTGCCGGCGAACGCCTTGCCGAAGACCGCGGGGTCGTTCGGGGAGGGATCCGTCTCGGCGGAGAACGCGCCGTCGGCGCCGAGCAGGTTGCGCACCTTCAGCACGGAGGGGATCTTCGCCTCCCAGTTGCCGCAGCTGTGGTAGAAGGCGCCCCCGAAGGGCTCGCACATCTCCGCCAGCGGACCGGCCTCCAGCGCGTCGAACATGGGGTTGCTGATCATGATGCTGGTGTCGTCGGAGGCGCCGATGCCCGTCATCCGGCGGGAGGACGCGAAGCCGTGGCCGGGCATCGCCAGCGCGTCCCCGATCAGCGCCTTCATCCGCAGCAGGTACTCCCGCATGAGCGCGCCGGCGCGGTAAGCCAGCTCGCCGTAGGCGTCGGGGTCCTCCAGCATGTCCTCGAAGAGCGCGGTGGTCGGCATCATCTCGCTGATGATGTTCAGCGGGGACTGGATGTCGCAGAACGATACCGGCAGCTTCCCGCGGGTCTTCTCCAGGAAGTACTCCACGTAATCCATCTGCTCTTTTCCGATTTCCGTCGTGTGGATCGGCTTCGGATCGCAGGCCAGCGCATCCTCGACGCCCTCGAACTCGTCCGACACCGCCGGGGCCTGGCCGTCCAGCCAGATGTACTTCGACCCGAACGCCGACGCGCCCACGCCGATGCCGTACCAGGGCTCCAGGTAATTCGCCATGTCGGCGGCATAGCGCATGCTCTCGTTCAGCGCGCCGAGCTGGAGCCGGAGGGACAGCTCCCGGTCGCGGCACTCCCAGCCGTAGACCTCCGCCACGCGGAACCGCCGGTAGACCAGCACGCCCGAATCGGCCTCCATGAACCTGCGGACCTTCTCGTCCTGCCGGGCGGCGTACTCCGCATATCGGTCAAAGTCAAAGGACTCCGGGGAAACGCCGACCACCGACGTGCTCTGGGAATCCCGCAGCGACGTATCAAACATAGCTCCTGTCTCCTCCTCAAACGCTCCGGCGCGCCCGTGAACGCGCGGCGCCGCGGCCGCATGCGCGCGATGGCCGTAGTGAATATTCTTGCATTCCCGTCCGGGTTCAGCCGTTAAAATTCTACTGTAGTTTCCGCCGACTGTCAACAGAAAATCCCCGCGCGCATCTGTTAACAGTTCATAAACTCCCTTTACCTTTCCCCGTTTATCTCCTATAATACAGGCAATGGAAACGCCCGCGGACGGAGGCCGAAACGCGCCTCCCGCAGGCGCCCGGGCGCGGCCGCGTCGCCGCCCCTCTCACGAAACCGCGGAGGACAAGACCATGAAGAAGATCCCCTTTGACATCACCTTCCACCCCTCGTGGTGGCACAAAAACGCCGGCATCGACTTTTCCCAGCCGTTCTTCGACGACTACAAATACCGCATGGACTGCGACGTGCGCATGCGCCGGGCACTGTACGACCACTTCGGCGCCTACGGCATCGGCGAGAAGGATCCCCTGCCCCGGCCTTTGATCGGCACGGACCTGCTGGCCGCCGGGTACCTCTACTCCGAGCTCATGGGCTGCGACATCGTCTACCAGCCGGACAACTCGCCCCAGGTGAAGTGCCGGAACCTCGAGGCCGAGGACCTGGACGAGGTCCGGGTGCCGGACCTGGACAAGAGCCCCGTCTGGGCCAGGACCCAGCGCCAGATCGACGGCCTGCTCCGGGATTACGGCCGGGTGGAGACGTACATCAACCTCCAGGGCATCCAGAACATCGCGCTCGACCTCATGGGGCAGGAGCTGTACGTGGCCTATTACTCCGATCCCGACGAGGTCACCGAGCTGCTGCGCAAGATCACCGACCTCTCCATTGAAATCGGCCGGCGCTTCTACGCCCTCAGCTCCGACATCTCCGGCGGCGTCACGGCCATCGTGCGGCAGGTGATCCCGGAGAACTACCTCACGTCCAACTGCTCGGTGGAGATGGTCTCCAACGACTGCTACGAGCAGTTCCTGCTCCCCCACGACCTGCGGCTGGCGGCCGAGTTCCCCTGCTTCGGCATCCACCACTGCGGCAAGAGCATGGAGCACGTCTGCGCGGGCTACGCCAAGGTGAAGAACCTGGCCTTCGCCGAGGTCGGCGCCGGGTCGAATATCCCCTATGTGCGGGAGCACCTGCCGAACACCTGGCTGAACCTGCGCTACAGCGCCGTCAACATCCAGAAGGAGACGCCGGAGCAGATCCACGAAAACGTCGCGCGCATGCTCCGCGAGGGCAGGGCCTCCGAGGGAAAGATCTCCATTTCGTGCGTCGGCATGGACGTGAACACCCCGGAGGAGAGCATACTGGCCTTCCTGGACGCCTGCCAGGCCGCGAACGCCTGACGCCGCAGCGCATCGCATATCCCGCAACGCAGAACAGCCACCGGCCTGCCGGTGGCTGTTCTGCATAACCTGTGCGCCGCGGCGTCACTTGACGAGGGCGAAGAAATCGTCGATCTCGTTGGTGTCGCACTCGCCCTTCTCCATCCAGAAGTCCGCCATATCCTGGCTGATGGCGAAGATGTTGCGCTCGGTCGCGGGGTCGTTCAGCACGGCGTTTTCCGCGCGTCCGAAGAACTCGAGGCCCTCCTTGTCGGCGGCGACGTCCTCCGCGGTGACCTCCTCGAAGCCGGAGGCCATCAGCGCGTAGGCCTCCTCGGGATGCTCGTTCATGAAGTCCACGGCTTTGTACCAGCACTCGGCCACGGCGTCGACGATCTCGGGGTGCGCCTCGGCGAGCTTGCTGTTCACCACCAGGGAATCCATGATGGTCTCCGGGTAGTCCGCGCTGGTCACGAGGGCGTGCGCGCCTTCGATCTCAAGCGCCTCGGACAGCTCCGGCTCCCACATGATGGCCGCGTCCACGGAACCGCTCATGAACGCAAGGCCCGCCTCGGTGGTGTCGCCCATGTCCACCACGTTGATGTCCGCCTCCGTGAGGCTGCTGCCGTTCTCCAGCGCCGTCAGGAAGAAGTAGTAGGACGAGGCGGACTTGTCCAGCGCCAGCGTCCTGCCCGCCAGGTCGTCCAGCGTGGCGATGTCGGCCGTGGCCACCAGGCCGTCCGCGCCGCGGGAGGCGTCCATGGCCAGCACGTAGCGGCTCGCCGCGCCGTTGGCGAACATCTTGATGTTGGGGTCCTGCGCCGTGGCGAGGAAGTCGATGTTGCCGGTGGTGATCAGCGCCGCGTAGGTGGATTCGTCCTCGATGACCTGTATATCCATGTTCAGCCCGGCCTCTTCAAAGTAGCCGTTGCCCTGCGCGATGAACATCGGCGCGTACCCCGTCCACGTGCAAAACGCCATGGTCACGTCCGTCAGCGCCTCCGCGGAAGCGGTCGTCATCAGCAGCATGGCCGCCAGGGCCAGCACCAGCAGTATCCTCAGTGCGTTCTTCATGGTATCATGTCCTTTCCTTATTGTCAGCGGCGTCCGCCGCAGATTGACGTCACTTGTCCATCGCCGCGTCGTTGCTCTCCTTCCAGAGCATCTCCATGATGTGGGATTTGATCTGCTGGAACTCGGCCATCACCAGGCAATGGTGGTTGCGCGGCTCCGGCAGCTCCACCGTCAGCGTGTCGCGGATGCGGCCGGGGCGGCGGCTCATCACGTAGATGCGGTCGCCCAGCAGCACGGCCTCGTCGATGTCGTGGGTGATGAACAGTATGGTGGTGCCGGTGCGGCGGCTGATGCCCGCCAGCAGCTCCTGCATCACCACGCGCGTCTGGGCGTCCAGCGCGCCGAAGGGCTCGTCCATCAACAGGATCTCCGGCTCGTTGGCCAGCGTGCGCGCGATGGCCACGCGCTGCTTCATGCCGCCGGAGAGCTGCTTGGGCAGGGCGTTTTCAAAGCCCTTCAGGCCGACCAGGTCGATGTACCGCGCCGCGATCTCCGCGCGCTGTCCCGCCGGCAGCTTCTTCATCTTCAGGCCGAACTCCACGTTCTTCTGGACCGTCAGCCACGGAAACAGGCTGTAGCCCTGGAACACCATGCCCCGGTCGGCCCCCGGCCCGGAAACCTGCCTGCCGTCCAGCAGCACGCTGCCGGAGGTGGCGCTCTCCAGGCCGCCGATGATGTTGATGAGCGTCGTCTTGCCGCAGCCGGACGGGCCGACGATCATCACGAATTCCGATTGCCGGATCTCCAGGCTGACGTCGGAGATCGCCTCGATCTCCCGATTTCCGTTGCTGAACACCTTGCTCAGGTGCTCCACGCGCAGCTTTACGTTCCCTTCCATCGCCCTTCGCCTCACTTCCCGTCGGACAGCCGCTCATACCACGGCGCCACGATGCGGGTCATGATCCTGAACAGCCAGTCCGTAACCAGGCCAATCAGCCCGATCAGTATGAGCCCGGCGAAGATCGTGTCCGTCGCCAGGTAGCGTTGCGATTTCAGGATCATGTATCCCAGGCCGTTGTTGGCGGCCACCATTTCCGCCACCACCAGGTAGGTCCAGGCCCAGCCGATGGTCAGCCGCAGGTCGTCCATCAGCCCCGGGAGGGACGCCGGGAGGATGACCGCGCGGTACACCTGAAACTTCGACGCGCCCAGCGTGCGCGCGGCATTGATCATGTTCCGGTCGACGCCGGACACCGTGTCGCACACCATCAGCACGAGCTGGAAGAAGGTGCCCAGGAAGATGATGGTGTACTTCTGGTTCTCGCCGATGCCCAGGTACAAAAGCGTCAGCGGCACCAGCGCCACCACGGGCAGGTAGCGCGCGAACTCGATGATCGGTTGCACGAACGCGGAGAACCGCTTCGAGTTGGCCATCAGCATGCCCATGGGCAGCGCCACGATCACCGACCACAGCCACCCGATCATGACGCGGGAGATGGATTCCCAGCAGTTCGCCCACAGCGTGCCATCCCGCGCCATCGCGGCGATCTTTTCCGCCACGGCGGTCGGCGTCGGCAGGAAGATCTCGCTCACGCCGCCGCTGTAGGAGGCCAGGCACCACACCAGTACGATCAGGCAGAAGCATGTCAGCGACAGGAGTCGGTTCGCGTTGATCCGCTTGGTTTTCTTGCTGTTCATTGGACGGCATCTCTTTGCTGTTATCGTTTTATCATGCTATTATGGTATACCAAAGCGCACGAAAAAGCAAGTTGAATTTCAATGAAGCCCACCGCGCCGCCGGCGCCGATCTGCAAGGGCGCAATGCCCCGCGCTTGCGGAAAGCCGAAGGAAAAGGCTGGCAAGACGCCGCGCCGTATGCTATAATAGGGACATGGACCCGCAAACGCCCGCCAGAAGAGGAGAATCACCATGTCTGCAAGCTATCGCCCGCACTACCACGTGTCCGTGCCCTTCGGCTGGGCCAACGACCCGAACGGCACGGTCTACTACCGCGGAAAGGCGCACCTGTTCTACCAGCACTACCCGCACAGGCCGGAGTGGGGCCCCATGCACTGGAACCACGTGACCACGGAAGATTTCATCCACTGGGAGCAGCGGCCCGTGGCGCTCTGGCCGGATCAGCCCTACGAGCTGGTCTGCGGCTGCTGCTCCGGCTCCGCGGTGGAGAAGGACGGCAGGCTCTACCTGATGTACACGGCGGCCCAGCCCATGATGCAGCGCCAGTGCCTGGCGGTCTCGGAGGACGGCGACCGCTTCGTGAAGTGCGCGGACAACCCCATCCTGACGGCGGAGATGCTGTCGCCCGAGATCTACGAGGAGGACTTCCGGGACCCGCGCATCTTCCGCCACGGCGACGCCTTCTACCTGATCGCGGGCGTGCGCTACCTGGAGGGCGGCCGCCGCGCAGAGCCGGCGCCGACCCGCCAGCGCGAGATCACCAACCCCCGCCAGCCCGACCCGTCGCACAAAAAGGAGGGCTGGGGAAACCTGTGCCTGCTGAAGAGCGACGACCTGTTCCGCTGGAAGTATGTCGGGCACCTGCTCTACCCGCAGCCGGGATTCAGCGAGGACTTCTACCGGCTGGACGGCGTGTACGAGTGCCCGGACTACTTCGTGACCGATACCGGCGCGGAGGTGCTGCTCTCCAGCCCGCAGAACCTGCCCCGGTCGGGAAACCTGTACCAGAACATCCACTCCGGGCTCTACATGCTGGGGCACCTGGACTTTGAGACCGGGCGCTTCCAGGTGCAGACAATCGGCGAGGTGGACAGCGGCTTCGACTTCTACGCCGCGCAGACCCTGCGCACGCCGGACGGCCGCACCGTCATGATCGCCTGGAAGGAGATGTGGGACAGGAGCTTCCCGTCCGCCAAAGAGGAGGAATGGGCGGGCACCTACACGCTGCCGCGGGAGCTGACGGTGGAGGGCGACCGGCTGATCCAGAAGCCGGTGCGGGAGATCGAAGCCTGCCGCCGCGACCCGGTGCGCGTCGACGAAGTCGCGGTGGACGGCGGCGAGGTCAGCCTGCCGGGCGTGTCGGGCAACACCATCGAGCTGCGCTTTGCGCTCGCGCCGGGCGCGGCGGACCGGGCGGGGGTCCGGCTGTTCTGCGACGGGGAACACGAGACGCTGCTCTACTACGACCGCCGCGAGGGGCTGCTGGTATTCGACCGGCAGAACGCCGGCGCGGCGCTGACCGGGCGGGAGGTGGACGTCAACCGCCGGGTCTGCGCGCTCGGCCCGCGGGACCGCATCGAATTCGACCTGTTCCTGGACGTCAGCTCGCTGGAGGCCTTCATCGACGGCGGCCGCCACACCATGACGGGCAACGTCTACCCCGATCCGGAGCGCGCGACGGGCATCCGCTTCTTCGCGGAGGGCGGCTGCGCGACGTTCACCGGCGTGGAGCGGTTCGCCATCGTATAGCGCGGGCCATATAAGGAGGACGGGGCGGCCAATGGCCGCCCCGTCATTCATATCCTCTTCTATACATCTATACATCGCCCACCCAAGCGCCGCAACGCGCGGGCGAGGCTTCCTTCTATTTCCCGAACAGCCAGCCGAGCGAAAGCCCGCTGCCCTCGTTCAGGTGCAGGTACTTGTCCTCCGCCCGCATCGCGAAGCAGTCCAGCCCGTTGCCGCTCAGCGGCAGCGGCGTGGACAGCAGCGCCATGCGGTACTCCGCGAGGTCGATGAGCGCTTCCTCGTCCAGCAGCACGTAAGTGTCCAGCGTCCGGAGGTCGATCAGCAGCAGCTCGCCCAGGGACATGTCAATCGCCATCAGCGTGCCGTCCCGCATCTCGGTCAGCGGGTACCAGACGCACGAGGCGTCCTCCTCGCTCAGGGCCGCCGCGCCGTCCGCGTCCAGACAGTCCTCCAGCGGGATGGCCCGCATCTGCTCCGGTCGGTGCGTCAGCAGCGAGACCGTTCCCGCGTCGCGGTCGAACAGGTAGGGCCGGTCCCGCTGCACGGTCGTCGCGCTGAAGGCGACCACCCGGCGGCCGTCCCCGCCGGCCATGAGCAGATCGGGGCCCTTGGGGAACACCATCTTCCCCAGCGGGTACTCCTCCCGGCCCCCGTCCGGCGCCAGGATCACCATGGCGTTCTGCTGGCCCTTCTCCCTGTCGATCGCCGTCCGGTCCTGCAGCACCCCGCAGATGCTCCCGTCGGGCAGGTAGCGGGCACAAAGCACCGCCCAGCCCGGCAGGCCGAAGTCGATCTCCGTCGTCGCCCCGCTCACGATCTCCCAGAGCTGCGCCTTGCTGCTGTCATACGTCACGCACCTGCCGTCGATCACCGGCAGCGAGGGCGTGCCGTGCTCCGGGCAGTACCACTTGCCGTCCCGGCAATCCACCAGGCCGTCGAGGGGCATATTCAGGTTGGACACCGGCATATAGTCGCCGCTGGCGTTCCGCGCGAAAAAGCCCCGGGCCAGGTTCAGGGCCCGATCCATCAGCATAGCCAGCCGGGCATCCCCCGGCGCGCCCTTGTACATGGCCTCCAGCGTTTCCCGGGTTCCCTCGGGCTGCCTGGCCAGCGCGGCGTCGCAGATGAGCGTCAGCTCCCCGTCGACGAATTCGCTCCCCGGCGTCAGGTACAGCTTTTCCCCGCTGCCGCGGTCCCAGAGGTACGGCGCGCCGCCAAAGCCGACGATGAGCAGCTTCTCCCCGTCCGCGGAGATGCCCATAACGCGGGGCAGCTCCAGCGCCTTGTTGAAGGCCGCCCTCGGCGGCGTGACCAGCTCGGCCTTCACCTTCCTGCCCCAAAGGCTGTCCCCCTCCCCCAGCGCCGCGAGGGGCAGCGCCAGCAGCGAGAGACAGAGTACGACGGCAAATATGCGCTTCACAGTATCAACCTCCTGTCGTCTGTCGGTCCGGCTTCCGGATACCTGTATCATACACCCTCCGCTCCCGCGCTGTCAAAGGAATTCTCGCGGCGCCGCCTGTCGCTGCCCGTCCCGGAACTGCTGCGGCGTGATCGATTTGTACTTCCCGAAGATGTGGGTGAAGTAGCTCTGCGAGGGATAGTTGAGGTAGGCGGTGATCTCCGACAGCGAATAGTCCGTGTACAGCAACAGGTATTCCGCCTCCCGCAGCTTCTCCCGGTGGATGTATTCGGGGATGCCCATGCCCAGCTCCGCCCTGAATTTCATCGAAAGGCTGCGCGAGCACAGCCCCGCGTGCCGCGAGAGCAGCTCGAGCGTGATCCGCTCGTGCAGGTGCACGGAGATGTAGGACAGGCAGGCACTGACCACGGGCGAGGTCGCGGGCTGCCGCCGGATCCGGCCCACCTTGTCGCAGTAGTCCATCAGCATCGCGACCGTCAGGCTCCGGATCGGCGCGATCTCCGCCATCACGTCCATGCGCTGGCAGTACAGGTCGCTCAGGCTGAACGCCGTCTCCGCGGGCATGCCGCCGCGGATCGCCGCGCGGGAGACGAGCGTGACCAGGCAGATGAAGGCGTACTTCAACTGGCGCAGCCCGTCGGCGGACATGCAGCCGATCCGCCCGTGCTGCGGCGCGAACAGCGTCTTTTCCAGCATGGCGCGGTTGCCCGCTTCAATGGCCGAGCAGATCGCGGTCTCGAAGTCCACGGGCACGTGCGGCTCCGCTTCCTCCCGCTGGGCGAACATCCCCTCCTCCAGCGCGACGCCGTCCCGCCGGGCGGAGAAGGCATCGTCCACGAGCAGGATGTCCTCCGCCCGCACCGCCTCCCCGCACAGCGCCGTCAGCAGGCAGAGCATGTCCTTCAACTGGTCCAGCGACATCAGCGGCTGTTGCAGCAGAAAATCGCAGAACGAGCTGCGCAGGTCCGGGGAAATGGCCTCGCCGATGAGCTTCAGCAGCTCGCTGCGGGGTTGCGGATAGGGATTCACCAGGCCGATGATCGCGTAGTATTCGGGCTCGAGCGCCGCGACGCCCTGCAGGAAGCCCGGCTCGATGTAGAGGATCATCGGATGCCGCGCGTCCCGCCCCCGCTGCCGGAAGACGTCGATCACGGACCGGTTCGCGGCGCGGTTGTTGTAGATCTCCTTGTTCGCGGGCCACGTCGAAAGGATGTCGCCCTCCCCGTCCAGCAGCGTGAGTATGACCCTGCTGACGTTGCCCAGGCGCTCCATGATCCACCGGATCTCCTCCATGTCCTTCCCTCCCTTTGGCGCGCGGGCGCACGGCCCGGCATACCCGGGCGACGGCACTGCCCTTCCCGTGCATTTTATCATAAAAACGATATAGAAATCAAGATTTTGATATACCCGTCATTGCTTTTATGTTAAATAGATGTTAACATAGGCATTCGCGGCACGCAATGCTCCGATTACGCCACAGGCGAAAACAAGGAGGAAGTATGAACAGGAAACTCATGTCTCTGGTGCTGGCGATCGCGCTGGCGGTCAGCATGACGGCGTTCTCCGCGATGGCGGAGGGCAAGCCCTTCGAGGGCGTGACCATCACCTTCTGGGGCGGCCAGGCCGAGCTCAATCCCGGCACGCTGGCGGTCATCGAAAAGGCCGAGGAAGCGCTGGGCCTGCACGTGGAAACCGAGATCAATCCCGGCGGATCCGAGGGCGACAACATCCTCAAGACCCGCATCGCCTCCAACGACCTGCCCGACATGATGGTGTACAATTCCGGCTCCAAGCTGTACGACCTGAATCCCTCCCGCTGCTTCCTGGACATCAAGGACTGGGATCTGGTCAGCCGGGTGGACGACGCCTTCCTGAGTTCCGTCACCATCGACGGCGCGGTGTACGGCCTGCCCCAGTCCTCCACCCAGGCCGGCGCGATCATCTACTACAAGCCCGACTACGAGGAGCTGGGCCTGGAAGTGCCCCACACCTGGGCCGAGTTCGTGGACAACTGCGCCAAGCTGAAGGAAGCCGGCAAGACCCCCATCGAGCTCACCGCGGGCGATACCTGGACCACGCAGGTGCTGTTCCTGGGCGACTACTACAACATCAACGCCGAGTACCCGGCCTTCGCGCAGGAGTACACCGAGGGCAAGGCCAAGTACGCCGACATCCCGGTGGCGACCCGCTCCTGGACCAAGTATGAGGACCTGGTGGACTACCTGAACGACGACAAGTCCGCCGCCACCGTGGCCGACGGCAACTTCGCCATCGGCGTGGGCGACGCCACCCACTGGTTCATCCTGACCCAGCAGCTGCCGCTGATCATCGCGTAGGCCGAGGACCAGAGCCAGATCGGCGTGTTCGGCGTGCCCGGCGACGACCCCGAGAACCACGGCCTGACCGTGTGGGAGCCCATGAGCTTCTACGTCTGGAAGGACAGCCAGAACATCGACGCCGTCAAGGCCTTCCTGGAGTTCTACTTCTCCGAGGACGCCTCTTCTCGGAGCATGGCTTGACTTCCTTCTTGTGTGTGTAGCAGCTACAATTAGAAGTCTTCCTTGCTCCTTTTGTCTACCTCGTTTCTGTCAATCCCGCAACTTTCCGTGAAGAACCCATCTTTTTCCTGTGGCCCGTCATATCGTCGCTGTACTACAGCATGACGGTCTGGAACTTTGAGACGGCGGCCTTCAACGGACTGGAGAATTACAAGCTGTTCTTTACCGACCCGGCCATGAGCACCTCGGTGCCCCACACGCTGCTGTATGCCTTCGCCACCTCCGGACTGAAGGTGGTGCTGGCGTTCTTCATCGCCATCTTCCTGACCGGCTCCATCCGGACCAAGAGCTTCATCCGCTCGGCGGTGTTCTTCCCGAACCTGGTGTCCACCATGGCCGTGGGCCTGGCCTTCGCCTACATGATGCACCCCACGAAGGGCCTTCTGAACGTGGTGATCCAGAGCCTGGGCGGCAAGGCGGTGGACTTCCTGGGCGACCCGAAGATCGCGCTGTGGAGCATCATACTGACCGACGTGTGGAAGGGCCTGTCGATCTCGGTGGTCATCTACATCGCGGGCATACAGTCCATCGATCAGAGCTACTACGAGGCCGCCTCCATCGACGGCGCGAACTGGTGGCAGCAGATCACCAACGTCACGCTGCCGCTGGTGGCCCCGGCGCAGAACTCCATCATCATCCTGTCGCTGATCGGCGGCCTGCGCACCTTTGACCTGATCTGGGCCATGACCGGCGGCGGCCCCGGCTTCGCCACGGACGTGCTGGCCTCGGTGATCTACAAGCAGTACGCCGCGGGCTTCTACGGCCTGTCCACCGCGGGCAACGTGGTGATGCTGATTCTGATTTCCGTCATCGCCTTCCCGCTGCAGCACTTCCTGGACAAACGAGAGGAGGCGCTTCGCTGATGGAGAGCAGAAAGAAGAGAACCCGGCTCATCGGGGACATCGTCGGCGTCGTGCTCACCGTCGTGATCTTCCTGATCCCCTTCTACTTCATGTTCGTGCAGTCGATCAAGTCGAAGAAGGAAGCCAACCGGCTGTCGATCGCCTGGCCCAAGGAGCTTCACTTCGAGAACTACCTCGAGGTCATCAAGCACGGCAACTACCAGCTCGTCACGGCGTTCAAGAACTCCGCGATCCTCACGCTGTTCACGGTGCTGGGCCTGCTGGTGACCGGCGCCATGGCGGGCTACGTCATCCAGCGCCGCAAGGGCAGGCTGATGACGGCCGTCCAGTCCACCATCATGCTGGGGCTGATGATCCCCGCCTCGATCCTGCCGACCATCCACATGCTGCAGGGCATGCACATCTACAAGACCATGTTCTCGATGGTCATGATCGAAATTGCGCTGCAGACCCCGTTCACCACCATGCTGTACCGCGGCTTCATGGCCTCCATCCCCGTGGACCTGGAGGAGGCGGCGTCCATCGACGGCTGCAACCGCTGGCAGATCTTCACAAAGGTCATCTTCCCGCTGCTCAAGCCCATCCAGGCGACGATCATCATACTGGTGGGCGTGCAGACATTCAACGACTTCACCAACCCGCTGTACTTCCTGCCCGGCGCGGCCAACACCACCGTGCAGCTCACGCTGTACAACTACAAGGGCCAGCTCGGCAACAGCTATAACCTGCTTTTCGCCGACATCATCATCATCACGGTGCCGATGCTGATACTGTTCCTGTTCTTCAACAAGCGCATCGTCGCGGGCATGGTGGCCGGCGCGGTCAAGGGTTGACGCGAGGAACCCTCCCCGGCGACATCGACGCAAAGCAAAGCAGCGGCCTTCGGGCCGCCGCTTTGTCAGCATGCTGCAGAGGGCAGAGAAGGGTCGGCGCAAAGCTTCAAATTTCAATTCATACCTTTGCGGGGGCTGTGAAAAAAGCCGCTGATTTGTGCGCCGGATGTTCGGCGGATCAGCGCGCGCTGAGCAGGCGGTTCAGCGTTTCCTTCAGCAGCTCGATCTCCACGGGCTTGGAGAGGTGCGCGTCCATGCCGATGCCGGTGTCCCGGATCGTGAAGCGCAGCGCGCACAGGCTCTCGGCGGCCGCGGTCTGCTCCACGGCGAAGGTGACGGTGCCCGGGGCGTCGGTGAACTTCACGGCGTTTCCGAGGATGTTGATGAGCACCTGCTTGAGCTTCAGGTCGTCGCCGACGAAGGTACCAGTTGTTGCTGGTCTCGGAGGAGAAGATCATGCAGGGGCGGCCGTCCAGCTTCACCTGGAAGCTGCCGTGCTCGTGGGACGAGGCGACGCGCCGCAGCACGTCGGCGTATTCCGGCAGCTTCTCGTCCGCGCGCTCGCACACCAGCGACATGTCCGTGTAGCCCGCGATCAGGCCGCCGGAGGTGACGATCATGGCGGTGCGGTCCTTGCCGTCGGTCATGCGCAGGATCGCCTCCTGCGCCTTTGAGAAGCTCAGGTCCATGGCCACGACGGTGTCCTCGTCGTCGAGCATCGTGGACACCGTAAAGCACATCGTACCGGTATTCGCGTCGACGTAAGGCTCGGTAATGTAGACCTCGCCGGGATGCTCCTTCGCGCCGATGTACCATATGCGCTCCGCCGCGTGGAAATCCGGCGGCGCGTCGAAGCCGGGCACCACGTGCCAGTCGCTGCCGGCGACGTACAGGTTCATGAAGCTGCCGTCGGCGAGGAAGCTCTCGCGCCGGGCGTCGAAGTACCGCGCCACCTCCTCGCGGGAGGGATCGGCGTCGAGGAACGCCTCGACGTTCATCGCCACGCGCAGTACGTTCGTCTCCGCCTCGGTGATGGTATTCTGCAGGTCGCTGCGGATGACGTCCAGCCGGATGTTGCCGATCTCGTCGGACTGTTCGCCGGTCAGGCGCAGGATCAGGGAGACGTTCATCACGATCACCGGCAGGAACACCAGCGTGATCGCGATGATGGCGCTGCCCCGGAAGCGGCGGCTCATGCTGTGCTCGGAGGCGTCCTCGTCGTGCTCCAGCATCGCCATGAAGCCGTAGAAGGACACGGCCTCGAAGAACAGCTCCACCGGCACGGCCCGGATCGCCTGCACCGCCACGCCGGCCATGACGACGGCAATCAGGATCAGCGTGGACGTGCGGTCGGTCAGGGAGAGCTCCCCGCCGAAGCGGATGAAGTACAGCAGGCCGGCCACGGCGTACAGCGCGGCTACGGCGTACAGCATCCACAGCCCCGTGCCGCGGTGGTAGGCCAGCGCCTCGTCGACGTATAAGCACAGGCGCGGGACCGCACAGGTTCAGCACGTAGAGCGCGAAAGAGAAGGGGAGCAGGTTGTGGAAGAAGAAATAGGCCATGTTCAGGAGCACCAGCGCGCCGGACGAGAGGCCGTTGCCCTGCCCCAGCGCCACCCCCACCGACGCGGCGGCGGAGATGACGACCGAGCCGAGCATCGCCAGGAACATGACGTGCTGGTTTTTCAGCTTGCCGAGCACGCCCGCAGGCAGCGGGAAGACCAGCTCTCTGCGCGCGGTGACGCTGTATATCAGGCAAAACAGTGTGAGCAGCAGCGCTCCCAGCTCCAGGATTATCTCATTCACGGCAAGGCGCCTCTGGACGGCGGCGTTTCTTCTTCAGTGGGTCGCGGATCGTGCGATGACAGTCCTTTTCCTACGTAGTAGCATATTTGCGCCCGCGCCGCAAGGACTCATTCGCGGTTTATCCGGGAATCGCGCGCGAAATCGACCGGATCGACACCCGGTCGGACAAAAAGCCGACGTTCGTCGGAAAACATCTGGCGTCCGCCGCGCGTCTGTGGTATAATTATCGCGGACACGCTGTCGTGCCTTCTGCGGGAAAGCGCGGCGCATGCGCGCAAAGGAGAGGTGATCGCCATGCCCATACTGGCTGCTTACATGGTGCCCCACCCGCCGATGATCGTGCCCGAGGTGGGCCGCGGCGGCGAGGCGCAGATCGAGGCCACGCGCGCGGCCTACGCCCGCGTGGCGCGCGAGATCGCGGCGCTGGCGCCGGAGACGGTCATCCTCTCCAGCCCGCACGCCACGATGTACGCGGACTACTTCCACATCTCCCCCGGCCGCGGCGCGGAGGGCTCCTTCGAGCGCTTCCGGGCGCCGCAGGTGCGCTTCCGGGAGTCCTACGACGCGGAGCTGGTCGCGGCCGTCGAGCGCCTGGCGATCGCCGAAAACCTGCCCGCGGGCACCCGCGGAGCGCGCGACCCCGCGCTGGATCACGGCACGATGGTGCCGCTGTACTTCATCCGGCAGGCATATTCCGCGTTCCGCCTGGTGCGGATCGGGCTGTCCGGGCTGCCGCTGGAGGATCACTACCGGCTGGGGCAGCTCGTCCGGCGGGCGGTTGAGGAGACCGGGCACCGGGCGGTGTTCGTGGCCAGCGGCGACCTCTCCCACAAGCTGCGGGACTACGGCCCCTACGGCTTCGCGCCGGAGGGCCCGCAGTACGACGCGCGGATCATGGACGTCTGCGGCCGCGCGGCGTTCGGGGAGCTGTTCGACTTCGACGAGGCCTTCTGCGAGCGCGCGGCGGAGTGCGGCCACCGGTCCTTCGTGATGATGGCCGGCGCGCTGGACGGCACGGCCGTGGCGGCGGAGGCGTTCTCCCACGAGGACGTCACCGGCGTGGGCTACGGCGTCTGCGCCTTCCGCCCCGGCGCGCGCGACGACCGCCGCCGCTTCCTGGACCAACGCCTCCGGGCGCAGGAAACGCAGCTCGCCGAGGCGCGCGGCCGCTGCGACCCGTGGGTGCGGCTGGCGTGGCAGTCGGTGGAATCCTGGGTGCTCCGCCACGAACGGGCGCGCGTCCCCGACGACCTGCCAGAGGCGCTGCGCGCGCAGCGGGCGGGCGCGTTCGTGTCCATCCACAAGCAGGGCCGGCTGCGCGGCTGCATCGGCACCATCTCGCCCACGCAGGACAGCCTGGCGGAGGAGATCGTCTGCAACGCCGTCAGCGCCGCCTCTCGCGACCCGCGCTTCGACCCCATCCGCCCCGACGAGCTCAAGTGGCTGGAGATCCACGTGGACGTGCTGGGGGAACCGGAGCCCATCGCCTCCGAGGCCCAGCTCGACGTGAAGCGCTACGGCGTGATCGTGACCCGGGGCCACCGCCGGGGACTGCTGCTGCCGGACCTGGACGGCGTGGATACCGTGGCGCAGCAGGTGGACATCGCCCGCCGCAAGGCCGGCATCGGCCCGCACGAGAAGGTCGAATTGCAGCGCTTCGAGGTCGTCCGACACACTTGACCGACCCTTTCCCACCCCGTCCCGACCCTGCGGAGGACGCGATATGGCCCGTTGCGACGTTTGCTTCCACCACTGCGACATCCCCGAAGGCCGCCGGGGCTTCTGCGGCGCGCGCGCGTGCGCGGACGGCAGGGTGGTCGCGGAGAATTACGGCCGGATCACCGCGCTGGCGCTGGACCCCGTCGAGAAGAAGCCGCTGCGGCGCTTCCACCCCGGGAGCATGATCCTCTCGGCGGGCAGCTACGGCTGCAACCTGCGCTGCCCCTTCTGCCAGAACCACGAAATCTCCTGGTCGCCGGAGGCCATGCGCCTCGCCGGGCGCGCCGAGAGCGTCTCCCCGGAAGCGCTGGTGCGGGCGGCGGTCCGCCTGAAGCCCCGCGGCAACATCGGGCTGGCGTTCACCTACAACGAGCCGCTGGTCGGCTGGGAATACGTGCGCGACGCGGCGAAGCTGGCCCGGGAAGCGGGGCTTGTGAACGCGCTGGTCACCAACGGCACGGCGGAGCTTCACGTGCTGGAGGCCCTCGCGCCGTACATCGACGCCATGAACATCGACCTCAAGGGCTTCACCGACCGCTACTATGCGCGCGTGCTGGGCGGCAGCCTCGGCATGGTGAAGGCGTTCGTCGCCCGGGCCGCGCAGCGCTGCCACGTGGAGCTGACCACGCTGGTCGTGCCCGGCGAGAACGATTCCGAGGACGAAATGCGCGCGCTGGCGGACTGGGTCGCGGGGCTGGAGGATACGGACGGCCGGCGCATCGGCGGGGACATCCCGCTGCACATCTCGCGCTTCTTCCCGCGCTTTCACATGACCGACCGCCCGGCGACGGACGTGCGCCGCGTCTACCGCCTCGCCGACGTCGCGCGGGAGAGCCTGAAATACGTGTACACCGGAAACTGCTGACGGGGGCGATGCGCATGAATGAACCGTTTGTGAAGGTCGACCTGCACGGCCTCCGGCAGGAGGAGGCCATCCGGGTGATCGACCGCGCCCTCGCCGGCGCCGGGCCGATGACCTATCAATTGCAACTGATCCACGGCTACCACCGCGGCACCAGCCTGCGCGCGATGATCCGGGACGAATACCGCTGGCACCCGAAGGTGCTGCGCATCCTGCCCGGCGACAACCCCGGCATCACGGTGCTGGTGCTGAAGGAGCTGTACTGACATCCCCTGCGACCCCGCGCATGCGGCAACCGGAAAGGCTGGGAGCGAACGTGAAGACCAGAATCATCGTCGTCGATGACGACGCCATGAGCCTGCGCATCGCCAGGCGGGTGTTTGACCGGGCCGGGATCGAGGGCGAATACTGCACCTCCGGCGGGGAGCTGTTCGCGCGCCCGGACGGGGCCGATCCCCCCGACCTGATCCTGCTGGACGTGCACATGCCGGACGCCAACGGCATCGACCTGCTGAAGCGGCTGCGCACGGACGCGCGCTTCCGGAACGTGCCCGTCGCCTTCCTGACGGGCGACGAGGACGTGCGAACCGAGAGCGAGGGCCTGCAGGCGGGGGCGTCGGACTTCATCCGCAAGCCGTTCGCGGCGGAGGTGCTGCTCAAGCGCGTGGGCAACATCATCGAGCTCAACCGCCTGCACGTCGACATGGCCCGCGAGATCCGCGCAAAGACGGAGAAGCTGTCGCGCGCCTGGCTGCAGATCGTGCAGGCGCTGGCGGCCTCCGTGGACGCCAAGGACAAGTACACCCACGGCCATTCCGCGCGCGTCGCGGTCTACGCCCGGGAAATCGCCCGGCGCGCGGGCTTCAGCGACGCCGGGCAGGAGCGGGTCTACATGATGGGCCTCTTGCACGACGTGGGCAAGATCGGCGTGCAGGACGCCATCATCAACAAAAACGGCCGCCTGACCGACGAGGAGTACGCGCAGATCAAGACGCACCCCGCCGTCGGGTCGGACATCCTGAAGAACATCACCGATTTCCCGGAGCTTGTGATCGGGGCGCGGTGGCACCACGAGCGCTACGACGGGCGCGGCTACCCCGACGGTCTCGCCGGGGAGGACATCCCGGAGGTCGCGCGGATCATCGCCGTCGCGGACACCTACGACGCCATGACGAGCAACCGCAGCTACCGCCAGGCGCTGCCGCAGGCGCACGTCCGCGCGGAGATCGAGCGCTGCGCGGGCAGCCAGCTCGACCCCCGCTTTGCCGCCATCATGCTGAAGATGATCGACGAGGACGGGGACTACCGAATGAGGGAGGACGGAACGTGCTGAATTGGGATCGGCTGCGGGCCTGCGGCATCGACACCGGGGCGGGCATGGCCTGCTGCGCGGAGGATGGGGAATTCTACGCGGAGATGCTCGGCGAATTCGTGCGCGACGCCGCGGCGAAGCTCGGGGAGCTGGAGCGGTTCTGCGCGGCGCGGGACTGGGACAACTATCGCATCCGCGCGCATTCCCTCAAGAGCACCTCGCGCACGATCGGCGCGACGGCGCTGTCGCAGCGCGCGAAGGCGCTGGAAGACGCCGCGAAGGCCGGCGACGCGGACGCCGTGCTCGCCGCCCACGGCGCCTTCCTGGCGGACCTGGGGGCGCTGGTCGGCGCGGTGCGCGCCGCGCTGGACTGACGGGGGGCGCGCGCATGAAGCACAGGATGAAACGCATGCTGGACCCGGAGGTCAGCCTGCGGGCGCGGCTGTTCCAACTGCTGTCGACGATCGCGCTGGCGGAATTCGTGCTGGTCTCCGCCTACACGATCCTCTTCGGCGGCAGCGCGGGCCACATCGCGCTGATGCTGGCGGGCACCGTGGCCTTCGCCGCGACGGTGGCGCTCACGTTCAGGAGCGGAAGGATGCGCGCGGGCTCGGCGGTTTCGGGGCTGCTCTACTTCCTGATGTACCCGCTGACGTTCTTCTCCTCCGGCGGGATGTACGGCGGCGCGCCGGTGGTGTTCGCCTTCGCGCTGGTCTACGTGTTCCTGGCGACGGAGGGCTGGGCGCGCGCGGCGACGATGGCGCTGTGCGTCGCGTTCACCGGCGCGTGCTACGCGCTGTCGTACCTGCGCCCGGGGCTGCTGGTCCGGCACACGGCGCAGGCCGAGCAGGTCGAATCGTTCCTGTCGATCCTGCTGGTCGCGCTGCTGCTGTGCACGCTGTTCGCGTTCGTCACCGGGGTGTACCGCACCGAAAACCGCATCGTGCAAAAGCAGAAGAAGGAGATCGAGGAGCTGAACGGCGCGCAGAAGCGCTTCTTCTCCAGCATGAGCCACGAGATCCGCACGCCCGTGAACGCCATCATCGGCCTGAATGAGATGACGCTGCGCGAACCGCTCCCCGACGAGGTGCTGGAGAACGCGCGCAACATCGAGGTGGCCGGCAAGACGCTGCTGCACACCATCAACGAGATCCTGGACCTGTCCCGGCTGGAGACGGGCAGCATGGAGATCGTGTCCGCCGACTACGCCACCACCGCGATACTGTCCGACATCGTGAGCATGGTCTGGCTGCGCGCGCAGGAGAAGGGGCTCGAATTCCGCGTCGAGGTCGATCTCGCGCTCCCCACCGCGCTGCGCGGGGACGAAATGCACGTCAAGCAGATCCTGCTCAACGTGATCACCAACGCGGTGAAGTACACGCGGGAGGGCTCGGTCACGCTGTCCATCGCCGGGCGCACGGACGCCGACGGCGGCTTCACCGCGCTGTACGACGTCGCCGACACGGGCATCGGCATCCGCGAGGAGGACATCCCCCACCTGTTCACCGCCTTTCACCGCGCAGACGCGCAGAAGACGCACCACATCGAGGGCACGGGCCTGGGACTGTCGATCGTGAAGCAGCTGCTGGACATGATGGGCGGCAGCGTGCGCGTCGAGAGCGTGTACGGGAAGGGCACGGTCTTCCACATCGAGATCCCGCAGGGCGTCGCGGACGCGCGGCCGGTCGGCGCGGTCGATCTGGGCAGGCGCGCGCGGACGCCGGAGGCCAGCCGCGACAGCGCGTTCGTCGCGCAGGACGCGCGCGTGCTGGCGGTGGACGACACGCCGATGAACCTGATGGTGGTGAAGAAGCTGCTCCGGGACACGAAGGTGGCCGTCGACACCGCCGCCAGCGGCGCCGAAGCGCTGCAAAAGACGCTGGAAACGCGCTACGACGTGATCCTGATGGACCACCAGATGCCGGAGATGGACGGCGTCGAGTGCCTGCACCGGATCCGGGCGCAGGCGGGCGGCCTGTGCCGGGACAGCAGGGTCGTCTGCCTGACCGCGAACGTCGGCGCGGAGATGGAAAGGCTGTGCCTGCAGGAGGGCTTCGACGGCTACCTGTCCAAGCCCGTCCGGGGCGAAACGCTGGAAGGGGAGCTCGCGCGGCAGCTCCAAAGCGGCCCCCGGGCATGAGAAAGCCAACCCCTCGGCCCCGCGCGGGCGTAGCAAAACATAAGACCACCGGTCCAGCCGGTGGTCTTGTATTATGCTGACATATGTTAGGATGCGCCTCCCGGCGGGGCGATCGTGCCGCCCTCGAGCAGCTCCACCGGGAAGATGTTGGGCTTGTTGGAGGCGGTTTCGGGGCGCTCGATCCGGTCGATCAGCCGCTGTGCGGCCACCTTGCCCATGTCCACGCAGCTCTGGCGAATGGTGGTCAGCCTGGGCGAGAGCGCCTGCGTCATGGGGATGCCGTCGTAGCCGCCGAAGGAGATGTCCTCGGGAATGCGCAGCCCCAGCACGCGCGCCGCTTCCTGCGCGCCGAGGAAGCACATGTCGTCCGGCAGTATGATGCAGGTGGGCCGGTCGGGCCGGCGCAGCAGCTCGCCGACGAGCTTGCGCGTGAGCGCGATGTCGTGGTACAGCCCGTCGACCACGTCGTCCGGGGTCACGGGCAGCTCGTGGTACGCCATGGTGTTCTTGAACTGGCCGATGCGCGTGCGCGTGACGATGGAGTTGTTGTGCCCGTGCACGAACGCGATGCGGCGGTGGCCCTTCGAGATGGCGAACTCCACCAGCTTCTGCATGCCCGTCTCGTTGTCCGACAGCACCGCGGGCACGCCCTTGAAGATGTGATCCACGGTGACGCAGGGCATGCCGCAGGTGGCCAGCGCCTTGATCCGCGGGTCCGCGTAGTCCGCGCAGACGATGCACAGGCCGTCCACGCCGCGCTGCCGACAGTGCTCGGCATAGCTCCCGGCTTCCCACTCGCCGGTCCCGTTGATGAACGTGATGTCGTAGCCATGGGCCTCGGCCTCGCTCTTGAATGCGTTCAGGATCAGGGCGAAGAACGGATGCAGCAGCCCGCTGCCGCTCTCCTCCGCGTACATGATGCCCAGGTTTCGCGCGATCGTCGTCTCTGTCATGGTGCCGCCCTCCACTTCTCGTTTATCGCACGCGCGCGCTCACGGCGCCGCGCCTTCCTCCTTCCCCGCCGGATCGGTTTCCCCGGCGGTGCAAACCAGTCTCCTCAGGGTATCGTAGAGCCGCTCCGGCTCCACGGGCTTCGTCAGGTGCGCCGACATGCCCGCCTGCAGGGAGCGCTGAACGTCCTCGTCGAAGGCGTTGGCCGTCATGGCGATGATGGGCACCGTCCCGGCGTCCGGCCGGTCCAGCCCGCGGATGGCGCGGGTGGCCTCGAGGCCGTCCATCACCGGCATGCGCACGTCCATCAGCACCGCGTCGTAGTAGCCCGCGGGGTTGGCCGCGAACATCTCCACCGCGACCTGCCCGTTCTCCGCGTGCTCGGTGACCATGCCCTCCATCTCCAGCAGGTCCATCAGGATGTCCGCGTTGATCTCCATGTCCTCCGCGATCAGCATGCGAAGGCCCGCCAGCGCGTTCGCCGGAGGCTCCGGAAGCTTCTCCGTCACCAGGTCGGGGTTGGCGACGGACTCGCGCCGCTCCAGTATGCCGCGGATTTCGCGGAGCAGGCTTTCCGTGAACAGCGGCTTGGACATGATGCCGTCCACGCCCGCCTCCCGGGCCTCGGCCTGCATGTCGTCCCAGCTATAGCCGGTCAGCACGATGACGGCCGTCTCGCCGCCGTCGAAGGCGCGAATGGCCCGCGTCAGCTCAATGCCGTCCATGCCGGGCATTTTGTAGTCGGTCAGCACGAAGTCGAAGGGGCAGCCCTGGTTGCGCACCGACGCGATGCGCTCGAGCGCTTCCCTGCCGCTCTGCACGGCCTCCGCCTCGATGCCGATGTTGCCCGCGACCAGCCTGGCGTGCTCGCAGGCGATCTCGTCGTCGTCCACCACCAGCACGCGCAGGCCCTTGGGCAGCACGTGCCCGTGCTCCATGTGCACGCTGCGCGCGGAGGCCTTCAGCGTCACGGTGACGGTGAACGCGGTGCCCACGCCCTTCTCGCTCTCCACCGCGATCTCGCCGTTCATCATCTCCACGATGTTCTTCGTGATGGCCATGCCCAGGCCCGTGCTGCCGTACCGGTTCGCGGCGCCGTTGTTCTCCTGGGAGAATGCCTCGAAGATCTTCGGGATGTACTCCTTGCTCATGCCGATGCCGGTGTCCTTCATGATGAACCGCAGCGTGCAGTACTCCTCGAACTCCGCGATCTGCTCCACCGTGAAGGTGATCGTGCCGGGCACCGGGGTGAACTTGACGGCGTTGCCCAGAATGTTGATCATCACCTGCTTGAGCTTCATGTCGTCGCCGATGTAATAGTCGTTCACCCGGCCGATGATGTGGCAATCGAAATCGAGCCCCTTGTCCGCGCACTGGCCGTTGATCATCACGTTGATCTGGTCCAGGAAATCGCGGAAGCTGAACTCCTCGCTCTTGAGCACCATGCGCCCGGACTCGATGCGGCTCATGTCCAGGATGTCGTTGATGAGCCCCAGCAGGTGCCTGGCGCTGGAGCCGATCTTCTCCAGCTGCTCGCGCGTGTGCGGCGACAGGTCCGGGTCCTTCAGCGCGATGTTGTCCAGGCCGATGATGGCGTTCATCGGCGTGCGGATCTCATGGCTCATGTTGGACAGGAAGCTGGTCTTGGCGCGGCTGCTCTCCTCGGCCAGCGCCTTCTCTACCTCGATCTGCTTCTCCCGCTTCTGCATCAGGTAGTAGATGTAGAACAGTATCGCCAGCGCCACCACGATCAGCGCGGTCTGGATCAGGCTGTTGCGGGTCAACTGGTCCCCCACGTCGTCCAGCACCTCGCGCAGGTAGCTGTCCGCGGGCTTGGTGGCCATGGACACGATGTCCACGCCCTCCTCCTCCAGGCGCTCCCTGTAGAACGTATGGATGGGCGTCACGGCCTCCTCCGTGGCGGTCTCGGTGGCCTGGCGCATCCAGATGGTGGAGGTGAATATAATCAGCGCCAGCAGCACCACCCACACCACCGGGGACCGCCCCAGCCGGCGCTCGCCGTCCCTGCGGAACAGGTACAGGAAGAACAGGAAGCCCAGGATGCCCCACGCGGCCAGGATCAGGTACGACTCGGTGGAGAGCGTCTTCACCGCCATGAGGTTGGGGATCAGGAAGTACAGCACGAAGACGAGGGAGATCACCAGCCCCGCCAGGCCCGTGGCCGTCACCAGCCGGTCGCCCTCCCGGCGCGCGGCCTTCAGCGCCGCGGCGGAGGCGTAGGCATAGGCGATGGTCGCGCCCACGGTGGTCACGTCCACGATCCAGCTGATGGCCGTGCGGCCGAAGAAGGGCAGCACCACCGAAATGCCCGTCACGAACAGCACGGCGTGGAAGGGCACGCGATTCCGGTTCAGTTTCCCGAACCACGCGGGAAGCATGTCGTCCTGCGCCAGCGCGTAGAGCAGGCGGCTGGAGGCCACGGTGTTGCCCACCAGGCCCGTGAAGATCGCGCCCAGCGTGGTCAGCCCCAGCACCACGGCGCCCGCGGTGCCCATCAGCGACTCCGCGGAGAAGAAGGTGGGCAGGCCCCGGATGCCCTCGTAGCGGCCCAGGTTGAAGATGTAGTCCGTCCAGCTCGCGCAGTCCTCCGGCAGCACGGTCACGGCCAGCAGCGCCAGCGCGCCGTAGGCCACGGCGGCCGTGACGACCGCGACGGCCATGATGCGGAAGCTCCGCTTGAGGGAGAAGTCGAGCTCGCCGGCGGAGTGGGAGATGGACTCAAAGCCCACATACGCCCACGGCGCGAGGGCGACGATCGTGAACACGCCCTCCAGCGGTGCGCCCTCGGGCGCATAGGGCGGGGAGACGGCGTTCATCCCGCCCCGGGAGTGCGTCGCCGCCGCGACGATGCACACCGCGATGCCGCCCAGCAGCACCAGCGCCATCAGGATCTGCACCCGGGCGGCCACCTTGCCCCGCAGGCAGATAAGCCCGGTGGCCAGCAGCGCGGCGATGGCCAGGAACGCCTCGCCCATGTAGATCTGGTAGCCCGCGATCTCGTAGTGCCAGCCAACCTGGAACAGCGAGCCGAACAGGTGCCGCGCGATCAGCGGCAGCGCCGTGGCGTTCGCCCAGATGATGGCCACGTAGGTCAGCAGCAGGAACCAGGCGTTGAGGTAGCCGTGGTCGTAGCCGAAGTTGCACTTGGCGTAGGCGTAGGTGCCGCCGGCGTCGGGGTAGCGGTTCATCAGGAAGTGGAAGTTCATGCCGATGACCAGCATGATCACCGCGCCGATGGCGATGCCCAGCACCGTGCCCATCGGCCCCGCGACCGGCAGGAACGTGGTGCCGGGCATGACAAAGGCGCCCCAGCCCACGCTGCAGCCAAACGCAAGCGCCCAGGCGCCGAGGGGCGACAGGTAGCGCGACAGGCCCTCGTTCCCCTGTTTCGCCGTCCGCATCGTCATAAAATCCCTTCCCGTTCCCGAGCGCCGACGCCCCGGCGACGCGCGCT
The DNA here is from genome assembly GCA_902793325.1 of uncultured Eubacteriales bacterium. GTDB lineage: Bacteria > Bacillota > Clostridia > Christensenellales > Aristaeellaceae > UBA2862. The sequence goes on along the minus strand of CADBCY010000032.1, from coordinate 33,900 downwards.
CGCCATGCTGAACCGCGCCTTCCCGCCATCGGGAACGCGCTCCGTCGAACTTTTCAAAGCCGGGGATATACTGTTTTCAGATAGGGTTTGTTATCCTTCCTCGTACTGGCGGATGCCCTCCACCGCGGCGCGATAGCGCTCGTCGATGTCCCGGAGCTTCTCCTTTACCGCCTCGTCCGAAAGCTTGCGCGGGTTGCCGGGGCGGAATTCCTCGGTGATCTCGTCCGCGGCGCCGGCCAGGCCGTCCAGCCCCAGGTTGGAGCAGACGCCCTTCATGGCGTGCGCGCTCTCAAACAGCTTGCCCGCGTCCATCGACTCGCCGGCCTCCGCCAGCTTTTCGCCCACGCCGCTGCTCTTCAGCTTGCGCACGTACTTGTCGATGAGCCGCTCCGACTTCATGATCCGAACGGCCTGATCGTAGTTGCCCCCGATCTTGGCATACAGCTCCTGAATCGTCATGTCAGTTCTCCCTCACAATCTCCTTTTCTCTGAGTATCAGCTTTTCAAAGTCCGCCGGCGGCAGCGGGCGGGAGAAGTAATAGCCCTGCACGAGCTGGCAGCCGGCATCGCGCAGCAGCTCCATCTGCCGCTGCGTCTCCACGCCCTCGGCCACCACCGGCACCTTCAGGTACCTGGCGATGTCCAGCACGACCTCCACCAGGCGGAAGTCCTTCTCGCTGTGCTCGATGTTCCGCACGAACTCCATGTCCATCTTCAGCACGTCGATGGGCATGGAGGAGAGCATGTTCAGCGAGGAATAGCCCGAGCCGAAGTCGTCCATCTCGATTTCAAAGCCCATGCTGCGCAGGCGGTTGATGAGCCCGATGATCTGCCCGGCGTTGTCGGTGTAGGCGGACTCCGTGACCTCCAGCTTCATGCTCTTGTAGTCCAGCCCGTTTCGTTCGACGATGCCGGTCAGCGTGTCCTCCAGCGCCGGGTCGAACACGTCCACCCGGGACAGGTTCACCGACACCGGCACGACCACGCCCAGCCGATCGCGCCAGTCGGCGATCTGCCGCGCCGCCTCGTTCCACACGAAGTTGTCCACGGTGCCGATCTGGCCGTTGCTCTCGAACAGCGGGATGAAGCAGCCGGGGGAGATCATGCCCAGCTCCGGGTGCTTCCAGCGGATCAGCGCCTCCGCGCTGGACAGCTTCGGCGGGTCGCACTGGACGTTGAACTTGGGCTGGTAGAACACGCAGAACTCGCGCTCGTCCACCGCGCGCTGCAAGTCGTTCAGCAGCCGCTGGTTCAAAAGCTCGTGGTTGCGCATGTCCTCGTCGTACACCATGAGGTTCGTCTTATAGTCGCCCCGCACCATGTTGCACGCCGCGCGGGCGCGGTCGAACAGCAGCAGCGGGTCAACGCCCTCCTGCCAGGGGTTCACGCCCATGCGCAGCCGGATGCTGGCGTTGCGCGAGAGGGTGTTCACCTTCTCCTGGAAGCGGTCGAGCAACTGCTGGTAATCGGCCTGGTGCATGCAGTACAGGTCGAAGCGGTCCGCCTCGAAGCGGCTGGCGATGCCCTCCGTCTCGCCCAGGAAGGCGCGGATCTCGTTGCCCAGGATGCGCAGCACGTTGTCGCCGAACTCGCGGCCGTTCAGCTCGTTGATGGTGTGGAACTGGTTAATGTCCATCACCACGGCGTCCATGTGCCACTCGGGGTGGTACTGGTGGATCCGGTTGGCGTACTCGAAGAAGAAGCTCTTGCTGTAGAGCATGGTCAGCCGGTCGTGCTCCGCCGCGGAGATGAGCTGCCTGCCCTCGCTCAGCTCGATGATCCTGCCCACGCGCGCGAGGATGACCTCGTGCATCTCGAAGGGCTTGGTGATGAAGTCCGCCGCGCCCATCTGCAGCGCGCGAAGCTCGGCGTTCTTCTCCGCCGTCAGCACGATGATCGGGATGCGCTTGAGGAACTCGTCGTTGCGCACGATGTCGAGCACCTTGAAGCCGTCCATCTCCGGCATGATCAAATCCAGCAGCACCACCGACAGGCGGTCCAGGTTCTCCTCGATCATCTCGAGGGCCTCCCTGCCGTTGGTGGCGTAGATGATCTCGTAATCATCTTCCAGGATCATGCCCAGCACGTCGCGGTTGATCTCCTGATCGTCCACAATCAGCACCAGGCGCGGTCTCCTCAGCTGATTGGAAATAATCATTTCGCGTTCCTCCTGTCCTCATCCGGGCGCGCTTCCTCGCCATATCTGTCCTTCATCGCAGCTTTCCGATCAGCCTTCGCAGCGTATCGTACAACCGTTCCGCGTCCAGCGGCTTAGACAGGTGTTCGTTCATACCGGCTTCCAGCGAATGCTGCAGGTCTTCCTCGTAGGCATTCGCGGTCTGGGCGACGATGGGGATCGTCTTTGCGTCCGGGCGGTCCAGCGCGCGGATCGCACGGGTGGCGTCCATGCCGTCCATCACGGGCATTCGAAGATCCATCAGGATCGCGTCGTAGTAGTTCACGGGATGGCTGGAAAACTGCTCCACGGCGATCTGCCCGTTCTCCGCCCGCTCGGTTTCGGCGCCCTCGATCTCCAGCAGGTCCGCCAGGATCTCCGCGTTCAGGTCGATGTCCTCGACGATGAGCACGCGCCGCCCCTCGAGGTCGGGCAGGCACTCCGGCGCAGGCTCCTCCGCGGATCCCTCCGGCGGCTTCGCCGCGCCGAGCGGGAGGGTGACGACGAACGTGCTGCCCTCGTCCTTGCGGCTTAGGACCTCGATGGTTCCGCCCATCTGGTCCACCAGCCGCTTCGTGATCGCCAGCCCCAGCCCGCTCCCGCCGAAGCGGTCGGTGGTGCCGGCGTCCTCCTTGGTGAAGGAATCGAACAGCCGCGGGATGAAGTCCTCCTCCATGCCGATGCCGGTGTCGCGGATGGTGAAGCACAGCTCGCGCCGGTCCTCCGCGGCCGAGACCTGCTCCGTCGTGAAGGTCACGGTGCCGGGGGCGGGCGTGTACTTCACGGCGTTCCCCAGGATGCTCAGCAGCACCTGCCTGAGGCGGAGGGCGTCGCCCACGTACACCTCCTCGACCCCGTCGAGCACTTCTTTCTTGTATTCCAGGCCCTTCTCGTCGCACCTGGACTGGAGCAGCAGGTCCACCAGGCCAAGCGCCTCGCGCATGGAGAACGGCTCGTGCTTCAGCGTCATCTGCCCCGATTCGATGAGGTTCATGTCCAGCACGTCGTTGATCAGGTCCATCAGGTGCTGGGCGCTGACGCCGATTTTCTGCAGCCGGTCCCGCGTCTGCGGCGTCAGGGTCTCGTCCTGCAGCGCGATGTTGTCCAGGCCGATGATGGCGTTCATCGGGGTGCGCATCTCGTGGCTCATGTTGGACAGGAAGCTGGACTTGGCCCTGTTGCTGGCCTCCGCCGCCATCAGCTTCGCTTCCGTCTGCTCGTTCTCCTGAATGTGGTGGGTGATGCGCCACAGGAGCTTGAAGATGATGAACACGAAGATGCTCCCGCCGAAGAGGATGCCCGACACGATCAGGTCCGGCTTGCCGAAGATGCTCACGGCCAGGTAACCCAACAGGAACATGACCAGCAGTGCCAGGGGCACGTAGAGCACGGCGCGCTCCCGGCCCCAGTCCTTCCTGGCCTGGATGTACTGGGTGTAGCGGACAAAGTCATAGATGTTGTAGACCATCAGAGCACTGCCTAGATAGATCATTGCGTAGATCGCCCGGTTCAACATCGCGTCAGATTCCTCCTGTCGCCCGGCTGCCGGACCTGCGCGCCGCGGCCCCGGGGCGTGAAACCATGCGAAAGCCGCCCGTTCCGAAACGGGCCCTTCGCCCCTCTGTGTACATGATAGCGGATATGCGCCGAAAAATCAAGCGGGAAAACGCGCGAATCCGCTTCCCCGGGAATTCTTCCCCCGCCGCGCCGCGTCAGCTGAGCGTCCAGCTCGTGTAGTCCACCGAGCTGTTCTCGCGGATCGTGCCGTCCGTGAACACCACCTTCTTGACGCCCACGTAGACCTTGTTGATCTGGCTGCGGTTCGGCATGACGAAGTAATCGCAGTACACCGTCTTGCCCGGCGCCACCTTCTTGGTGGTGGTGCCGTAGTAGACCGTATCGGAGCCGTAGATGCGGTCGCCCCACACGTCCACCGCGTACATGTAGATCTCGAACGCCTTGACCGTCCGGTTCCGGGAGACGTTGGTCACCTGCACGCGGAACTTGATCTTGTCGCCCTTCAGCTTCATCCAGGTGCCGTTCGCGCCGTCGCGGATCGTCAGCGGCACCCAGGGCTCCTGCACGGCCTTGGCGCTGCTGCTGAACAGCTTCTCCTGCATCTCCGGCGTGGCGATCTCGCTGGCGCCCAGGCCGTTCGCGCCGGAGAACTCCCGCACCGCCTCGGCGGTCTTTGAACCGAACTTGCCGTCCGCCGAGTCGTACAGGTAGCCCAGGTCGATCAGGCGCTGCTGCATCCGGCGCACGGCCTCGCCGCTGTCGCCCTTCACCAGCGCCCTGTAGGAAGTGCCGCCGTAGGTGGGCCGGGGCGTCGTGCCGCCCGCCCGGGGCGTGAAGCTCGGCACATTCGTCAGCGACAGCGTGACCCGCTGGCTGCAATACTCCTCGTAGGTGTCGTTGTCCTTCAGCGTCAGCGTCATGGCCACGCTCCGCGCGTTGCACAGCGCGTTCACGCCGGCGCTCCGGCTGTCCGCCAGGGGCTTGATGAAGATGTAGTCGCTCGAATCCGCGCCGCTGTCCGTGCCGGGGGCGATGTTCGTCTTGCCCACGCCGTCCACGGGAACGCCATCCACCGTGACGTCCGACACCTTCAGCCACATCGTGTGGCGGGTCCCGTTGATGAATCGGCAGTAGAACGTGATGTCCACGTCGCCGTTCGCGTAGGTCGTGGGGCTGGTGCGCAGCCACTCCACGGAAAACCCGTTCCATTCGAGCAGCATGCTGTCCCCGGACGCCATGGCCGCGGAGCACGCCCCCGCCAGCAGCGCCAGCACCAGCAGCGCCGCCAACAGCTTCTTCGTCATGATCGTCGCTCCCTTCCGTATTCGATGCGCCGCGCCCCCCTCCGCGGGAAGGGACTCCGCCGCGCGGGCCGCGCGCTCTGCCTGTATTTTACCATATCTTCATCTTATAGGCAACCCTGAATTGCCGCCGATCGACCTCTTTTGCGGCGCAAATCCGCCCCCCCGGCAAAGTTTGCCCGCATCGCTTGCATTGCCCGGTTCCGCATGTTATAATGGGTGTAACCGCACCGTTAGGACGACAGCGATCAGCAAAGGAGATATTGCGATGAAGACAAAGGCAGTACGCATTCACGGCAAGATGGACCTGCGCCTCGAGGAGATCGAGCTCCCGGAGGTCGGCCCGGACGACGTTCGAATCAAGATCATTTCTGACTCCATCTGCATGAGCACCTACAAGGCCGCCGTGGAGGGCCCCGAGCACAAGCGCGTGCCCGACGACGTGGCGGACCACCCCACCATCGTCGGCCATGAGTTCTGCGGCGTGATCGACGCCGTGGGCGAAAACTGGAAGCACAAGTACAGGGTCGGCCAGGGCTTCTCCATCCAGCCGGCGCACTTCTACAAGGGCAGCCAGCTCGCCCCCGGCTATTCCTACCAGTATTGCGGCGGCGACGCCCAGTACGGCCTGGTGCCCATCGAGACGCTGCTCACCGACAACCTGCTGCCCTACGACTCCGACACCTACTTCTACGGCTCGCTGTCCGAGCCCATGAGCTGCATCATCGGCACCTACCACGCCATGTACCACACCAAGCCCGGCAGCTACGAGCACGACATGGGCATCGTGGAGGGCGGCAAGCTGGCGCTGCTGGCCTCTGTCGGCCCCATGGGCCTGGGCGCGATCGACTACGCGCTGCACTGCGACCGCAGGCCGGGGCTGATCGTCGTGACCGACATCGACGACGAGCGCCTGGCCCGCGCCGAGAGCATCTACACCGTGGAGCATGCGAAGAGCCTGGGCATCGAGCTGCACTACGTGAACACCGCCAAGCCCGGCAACGACACCGCCTACCTGCGCAGCCTCACCGGCGGCACCGGCTTCAACGACGTGATCTGCTTCGCGCCCGTCAAGCCCGTGGTGGAGCAGGCCGACGCCATCCTGGGCTTCGACGGCTGCCTGAACTTCTTCGCCGGCCCGACGAACACCCAGTTCAAGGCGGAGTTCAACTTCTACAACGTCCACTACCTCTACACCCACCTGGTGGGCACCTCCGGCGGCAACACCAGCGACATGAAGGAGGCCATCGAGATGATGACCTCGGGCAAGATCAACCCCGCCGCCATGGTCACCCACATCGGCGGCCTGAACGCCGTGGTGGACACCACGCTGAACCTGCCCAACATCAAGGGCGGCAAGAAGCTGATCTACACCCAGATCGAGATGCCGCTGACCGCCATCGCCGACTTTGCCAAGCTCGGCGAGACGGACCCGCTGTTTGCGAAGCTCGCGGAGATCACCGAGCGCAACAACGGCCTGTGGAGCGCCGAGGCCGAGAAGTGCCTGCTCGCCGAAAAGGGCTCCTGCTGAACCTGCCCGCAATACGATCGCCGGGGCGGCCAATGGCCGCCCCGGCATTTTCACGTTCTCGCCTCAAACCGCCAGCGGATGTACCGCCGCCACGTCGCGCCCGGCCGCAGCAGCTCCGGTTCCGCGCCGGGCAGGTGGAAGGGATCGGGCAGGGTCTGTGCCTCCAGCGCCAGCGCAGCGCCGGGCACCGCGGGGCCGCCCGCCAGCGGGGTGTTCGCGCCGAGGAAGCCCCCGGAGTAGAACACCACCGCGGGCTGGTCCGTCTGTAGGGTCATCGAGAGGCTGCCGTCCGGGGCGGTCAGCCGCGCGGCGAAGGGCGCGTCCCCGTCCAGCAGCAGCGCGTTGTTGAACCCCCGCGCGATGGCCAACTGCGGATGGTCGGGATAGCGCGCCATCATCGCGGCGGGAGAAACGGGCGCGCGGAAGTCGAAGGGCGTGCCCGCCACGGGCCGGATCTCCACGGGCAGGTGGCGGTCGTCGTTGAACACCGCCCGGCCCGCGGGGATCTCCAGCGCCTGCGCCATGGCCGAGCCGTCGAAGCGCCCGGTGAGATCCCAGTAGACGTGGTTGGTCAGGCACAGCCAGGTGGTCGCGTCGCTGGTGGCGGCGTAGCGAACGGTCAGCGCGTCCCCCTCCAGCTCGTAGCGCGCCTCCAGCCGACGGTTGCCGGGGTAGCCGCCCTCGCCGTCCGGAAGGGTCAGGGTGAACGTCGCGTGCGCCCCGTCCGCCTCGGCCACGTCCCACGCGCGGCCCGCGACGCCGCGGAACCCGCCGTGCAGGTGGTTTTCGCCCTCGTTGGCGTCCAGGCGGAGCGCCCGGCCCTCCAGCTCGATCTCCGCGCCGCGCACCCGCCCGCAGCAGGGCCCTACGGTGCACCCGGCCCGGGCGGTGTTCTCCCCGCCGGTGCGGTGCGCAAGGGGCGACAGCGCCGCGTGCCGGGGCGCGCCGCCGACGTTCACGGTCACGTCCGCCAGCGCCGCCCCCACCGGGGAGAGCGCGCAGCAAAGCAGCGACGAGCGCAGCGTCAACAATTCCATGGCGTCCTACCTCCTTCTCATCGTGCCAACAATTATACCAAACTGCACGAGGACTCGCGGCGATCTTCGGCGGATACAGCAAGTTTTCAAAATAAAAGCGCACGTTTTGCTAATGCAAACGGGAACGTTTTCGTGTATCATTAATATCAGAGTAAGCGCGGCGCGGATGGGGCGTCCCATCCCCGGAACACAAGGGGGGAATCGAAGCATGGCGGAAAAGCTGGAATTCCGGCACATCACCAAGTACTTTCCCGGCGTAAAGGCGCTGGACGACGTCAGCTTTGAGGCCAACGGCGGCGAGGTGCTGGCATTCCTCGGCGAGAACGGTGCGGGCAAGAGCACACTGCTCAAGACGCTCAACGGCGACTACCAGCCGGACGAGGGCCAGTACCTGATCGACGGCGCGGAGGCCCACTTCAAGAACCCGCAGGAGGCCATCGAGGCCGGCATCAGCGTCATCTACCAGGAGCGGCAGATCCTCCCGGCGCTGTCCGTGGCGGAGAACATCTACCTCGGCCGCATGCCCACGAAGATGGGCTTCATCGACATGCGGCGCGTCAACGCCATGGCGCAGAAGATCATCGACGACTTCGAGCTGCCCATCTCGCCCACCGCGAAGGTGCACGAGCTCTCCATCGCCTACCAGCAGATGGTGGAGATCATGAAGTCCTACAGCCGCGACAACCTGAAGGTCATCTGCTTCGACGAGCCGACGGCCTCGCTGTCCGACGCGGAGATCGAGTGCCTGTTCAGGATCATCAACAAGCTCCGCAACGAGGGCAAGATCATCATCTATGTCTCCCACCGCATGAACGAGATCAAGCAGATCGCGGACAAGGTGGCCATCTTCAAGGACGGGCGCTACGTCACCACGCTGGACGCCCGCACCGCCAGCGAGCCGGAGATGATCCGCCTGATGGTGGGCCGCGACCTGGGCGACATCTACGATTCCCTGGACCGCGACAAGCAGATCGGCGACGTGCTGCTGGAGGTCCGGGACCTGGAGTCCGACTACGTGGACGGCGTGTCCTTCCAGCTCCACCGCGGCGAGGTGCTCGGCTTCTCGGGTCTGGTCGGCGCGGGGCGCACGGAGGTCATGCGCGCCATCATCGGCGCGGACCGCATGACGAAGGGCGAGGTCTTCCTGGAGGGGAAGAAGATCGCCTGCAAGTCCCCCGCCGAGGCGCAGGCGCTGGGCATCGTGCTGGTGCCGGAGGACCGCAAGGACCAGGGCATCCTGGCCAACCTCTCCGTGTCCGGCAACATCAACATCTCCCAGCTTCGCCAGCACTCCAACAAGCTCGGCTTCGTCAGCGCCCGCATGGAGGCGGAGGCCGCCGACGAGGGCATCCGGGCGTTCAACATCAAGACGCCCTCGCCGGACAAGAAGATCGTGGAGCTGTCCGGCGGCAACCAGCAGAAGTGCATCGTGGCCCGCTGGATGGGCACCGCCCCGAAGGTGCTGATCCTGGACGAGCCCACCAAGGGCATCGACGTGGGCGCGAAGTCGGAATTCTACCACATGATTTGCAGCTTCGCCAAGCAGGGGCTGGGCGTCATACTGATCTCCTCGGAGCTTCCGGAGATCATCGGCCTGTCCGACCGGATCATCGTCATGCGCGGGCGCAAGGTCAGCGGTGAAGTGATGCGGGAGGACGCGACGGAACCCAGGCTGTTGAGCCTTGGCATGATGGAGGGGAGCGCAAAATGAAGAAAAAGGGACTGAGAATCAACGGCAACCTGATCGTGCTGGTCATTGCCCTCGTCGTGGTCATCGCGGTGTTCTCGCTGCTGAACCGCAACTACTTCACCACCATCAACATGGTGAACATACTGATCGCGGCGTCGCTGGTGGGCCTGGTGGCCATCGGCCACACCTACCTCATCATCGAGGGCCAGAACGACCTGTCCCCCGGCTCTCTGGTCGCCTTCCTGGGCGTGCTCAGCGCGCTGCTGGTGTCCCGGGGCGTGGGCTTCGCCCCCACGCTGCTGGTCACCATGGTGGTGGGCGCCATCGTGGGCCTGTGCAACGCCTTCATGGTCAACCAGCTGAAGCTGGAGGCCTTCATCGCCACCCTGGTCACGCAGTCCATCATGCGCGGCTTCGCCTACATCATCTGCGACGGCAAGTCCATCGGCATCACCGACCAGACCTTCATCTGGGTCGGCAAGGCGAGGCTGCTGGGGCTGCCCTTCAGCGTGTGGCTGATGATCATCGCCTTCATCATCGGCGGCGTCATCCTGGCAAAGACGCGCTTCGGCCGCAGCGTGTACGCCATCGGCGGCAACGCCCAGGCGGCGCGCCTGGCGGGCATGAACCCCAAGCGCATCGTCACCATCTCCTTCGTCACGATGGGCCTTCTGTGCTCGGTGGGCGGCATCGTGTACGTGGCCAGGCTCCAGTCCGGCCAGCCCGCGGCCAACATCAACCTGGAGTTCGACGCCATCACGGCCGTCATACTGGGCGGCGTGTCCTTCTCCGGCGGCGTGGGCAACATGCTGGGCACGGTGATCGGCGTGCTGCTGATCCAGAGCTTCAACACGGGCCTCAACATGGTGGGCATCCCCAACGCCAACTTCTGGCAGTACGTCGGCAAGGGCGCGCTGCTGCTCATCGCCCTGACCGCCGACTACATCCGCAAGGTCAACAACGAGAAGCGGCTGCTGGCGGAGAGCAAGAAAAACCGGTAACTCCCTTCCCCCACAGGCAGGATGTTAAGGCGACTGCGCCTTGAACATAACAACATTTCTAGGAGGTAAGTATCATGAAGAAGATCCTGGCTCTGGTTCTGGTTGCAATGCTGGCCATCGGCAGCTGCGCGTTCGCGGAGGTGCTGCACGACAAGAACGGCGACGGCAAGCTGGTCGTCTACGGCATCTATAAGTCCGGCGATCAGGAGTGGTTCCTGAACGAAGGCGCTGCGGCCCGCAAGACCGTCGAAGAGGCCGGCGGCGAGTATGTTTACGAAGACGTCGCCCTGGACGGCCAGAAGATGCTGGACGCCATCGACCGCGCCTATTCCAACGGCGCCGACGGCATCGTGACCTGCACCCCCGACCAGACCATGTCTCAGAACATCGTCGACAAGTGCAACGAGTACGGCATCGCGGTCGTGGCCTGCGACGACGCGCTGGAAATGAACGGCGAGAAGATCGCGCCCTGGGTCGGCATCGCCGGCTATGACATCGGCTCCTCCTGCGCCGAGTGGCTGTGCGACTACATGGCCGAGAACAACTTGGTCGAGGACGAGACCTGCGGCGTGCTGATCATGACCATGTCCACCGTGTCCAGCTGCGTGCCGCGCACCGACGGCGAGTACGACGTGCTGATCTCCCGCTTCCCCGAGTTCGCCGACAACGCCAACGGCCGCCTGTTCTACGCCGACTATGACGGCACCACCGAGAAGGGCAACGTGAACTCCGCCGCCATCATCACCGGCAACCCCCAGATCACCAAGTGGATGGTCATGGGCGCCAACGAGGAAGGCATCATCGGCGTGGTCCGCGCGCTGGAGACCGCCGGCGTGGACGCCGAGTCCGCCTGCGTGGGCATGGGCGCCTACATGGCCGCCGAAGAGTATGAGAAGGGCTCCTGCCTGCGCGCGGCCCCGTACTTCTCCGACGTCGCCATCGGCACCTATTCCGTGAACACCCTGTTCGACGTCATCGACGGCAACGAGGTTTCCATGGAGACCGCCGTGCCCGCCGAGATCACCACGCCCGAGAACTATCACGACATCCTGGGCTGATCGCTTCCGAGCGAAGTCATCGTCCCATAAAACACCCCGCCCCCGGCTCGGAAGGCCGAACCGGGGGCAGTGTTTACCCAAAACGGGCCGTTTGGGGCGGATTTGGGCGTCATTCGGGCGTCATTCAGGCGTCATTCGGGCGCGATAGGGCGCGCGGAAGCCCTCGTCATTCCGGCGCGGAGACGTGCGCCGCGCGGTAGTCCATGGGGGTCGAGCCCACGTTCTTCTTGAAGCTGGTGCAGAAGCTGCTCACGCTGGAGAAGCCGCAGTTGTACGCGATCTCCTTGACCGTCAGGTCCGAGGAGGCCAGGTAGAACCGCGCGGTGTTGATGCGCGTCGCCACCAGGTAGGTGTGGGGCGACACGCCCACGTAGCGCTTGAACTGGCGCGAGAAGTGGAACGGGCTCATCCGCGCCAGGTCCGCCAGGGCGTCCAGGGTCAGATCGCGGCTGGCGTTCTCCAGGATGTAGCTGCGGATGTCCTCGATGATGTCCTGCCCGTCCGCGCCGCGCCGCCCGCCGTCCACCATGAATTCCGTCAGCAGGTTCGTCAGCAGCCGGTGCACCTCCGGGGCCTCGATCAACTGGCCGTCCTGCTCCGTGCGGGCGCTCAGCTCGGTGACGGCCCGCCGCGCGCGGTCGAAGTGGGCGGGCTGCATGCCCGGCCGGGCGGAGATCAGCTCGTAGTAGCGCCGGGCCTCGGGGCCGTCGAAGTGCACCCAGTACAGCTCGCAGCCCGCGTCCGAGCCGTAGGCGTGGGGACGGTAGCAGTCCAGCAGCGCGAAGCCGCGCTCCGGCAGCGCCACGCGCCGGCCGTCCTTCATCACCCAGCCCTCGCCGGAAGCCATGTACAGCAGCAGGAAGCTGTTGTAGCTCTGGCGGCTCACCGCGTACTCGCCGCTGCAGCGGTAGTGCCCGGTGCACAGGGCGTACAGGAAGATCTGCCGGTCGGTTTCGGCGGGATCGTAGAGATAGATTTGTGATTCCGGCAGTATGCCGCGGCCAAAGGGACGCATCCGTCCACCTCCATCAGGGGATCACGACGCTTCGTGCGCGCCGGCCATCCTGCGCGAAGCGAAGGATGGCGGAAACCCTCCGCCTTCGCTTTGCGCAGCGTGACGGGCGCAACCAGCGCCGGGGTACATTAACCCTATCATTGTATTACATACATGTAACAAAGTCAAGTCACTGGCGCGACCAAAATTTGCCTGGGAGGAGAAAACCATGGATCAGTTCGTCAACAGAGCGGAAGTGCGGGTGGAGAAGATCACCCTGCCCACCTACGGCATCGGCAAGCCGGACCGCAACCCCATGTTCCTGGAGAAGCGCGTGTACCAGGGCTCCAGCGGCAAGGTGTACCCCCTGCCCGTGGTGGACAAGATCCTGGACGAAAAGCGGGACAAGGACTACACCGCCGTGTGGCTGGAGAACGAATACCTCCGCGTGCTGGTGCTGCCCGAGCTGGGCGGCCGCATCCAGCGCGCCCAGGACAAGACCAACGGCTACGACTTCGTGTACTACAACGAGGTCGTCAAGCCCGCGCTGGTGGGCCTGCTCGGCCCGTGGATCAGCGGCGGCATCGAGTTCAACTGGCCCCAGCACCACCGCCCCACCACCTTCGCGCCGGTGGACTGGCGCATCGTCGACCACGCGGACGGCAGCGCCTCGGTGGAGCTCAGCGAGGTGGACCAGATGTACGGCACCAAGGGCAAGATGACCTTCACCGTCTACCCCGGGAAGGCGTACATCGAGATCAGGGGCCAGCTCTACAACCGCACGAACCTCCCGCAGACCTTCCTGTGGTGGGCGAACCCCGCCGTGGCGGTGAACGACAACACCCAGTCCGTGTTCCCGCCGGACGTGAACGCCGTGTTCGACCACGGCAAGCGCGCCGTTTCGACGTTCCCCATCGCCACGGGCGAGTATTACAAGCACGACTACGGCGCGGGCGTGGACATCTCCCGCTACCGGAACATCCCCGTGCCCACCAGCTACATGTGCGCGCACTCCGACTTCAACTTCGTGGGCGGCTACGACTACGGCGTGGAGGCGGGCATACTGCACATCGCCGACCACCACGTCTCCCCCGGCAAGAAGCAGTGGACCTGGGGCAACGGCGACTTCGGCCAGGCCTGGGACCGCAACCTCACCGACGCCAACGGCCCCTACATCGAGCTGATGACCGGCATGTACTGCGACAACCAGCCGGACTTCGCGTGGCTCAAGCCCTTCGAGGAAAAGACCTTCACCCAGTACTTCATGCCCTACAAGGCGGCGGGCTACGTGAAGAACGCCAGCACCGAGGTGGTGCTGAACCTGGAAAACGGCGACGGCAAGGCGGTCGTCACCGTCTACGCCACCGGCGTCTACAGGGACGCCCGCGTCGTGCTGACGAACGACGGCCGGGTGATCTACGACCGGGTGGCGACGATCAGCCCCGTGGACGTGCTTCGGGACGAGGTCGCCGTGGACGCTCCCGACACCGCGCTGGAGCTGAGCGTGTACGATGCGTCCGGGCGGAAGCTGCTGTCCTACCGCGCCGCGGAGGCGAAGATCGAGGAGATCCCCGACCCCGCCGCCGCCGCCAAGGACCCGAAGGACATCATGACCGTGGAGGAGCTGTACCTGACCGGCCTGCACCTCGAGCAGTACCGCCACGCCACCTACCTGCCCGACGACTACTATGAAGAAGCGCTGCGCCGCGACCCGGGCGACATCCGCGCGAACAACGCCTACGGCATGCTGCTGCTGCGCCGCGGGCAGTTCGCCGACGCCGAGGCCCGCTTCCGCGCCGCCATCGCCCGCATGACCGGGCGCAACCCCAACCCCTACTCCGGCGAGCCCTACATGAACCTGGGCCTTGCGCTGATGTACCAGGGCCGCGACGACGAAGCCTACGACGCCTTCTACAAGGCCACCTGGACGGCGGCGGAGCAGGAGACCGGCTACTACTTCATCGCGGCCATCGACTGCCGCCGCGGGGACTACGCCCTGGCGCTGGAGCACATCGAGCGCAGCCTGGTGAAGAACTACCACAACCTCAAGGCCCGCGCGCTGAAGGGCATGATCCTGGACAGCCTGGGCCGCGACGGCGAGGCCGAGGCCTGGTATGCCGCGAACCTGGCGCTGGACGCCTTCGACTACGTGTCGCGCATCGAGTCCGGCGACGTGGACGGCGCGCTCCGGCTGATGAACGGCCGCGCGTCGAGCTTCATCGAGGCGGCCATCGACTACGCCGAGGCGGGCTACTACGCCGACGCCGTGGACATCCTCGACCGCTGCCCGAACCCCGGCCCCATGGTGTTCTACCACAGGGCGCTGTACGCCGCGAAGCTGGACGCGGACGAAGCGCGCCAGTCCCTGGCGGACGCCGCCGCGGCCGACAGCCTGTACTGCTTCCCCAACAAGCTGGAGGACATCCTGGCGCTGGAATACGCCATCGCGAACAATCCCGCCGACAGCAAGGCGCCCTACTACCTGGGCTGCCTGTGCTACGACCGCAGGCGCTTCGGGGAGGCCATTGAGCTGTGGGAGCGCAGCGCGGCGCTCGACCCGGCGTTCCCCACGGTGTGGCGCAACCTGGCGCTGGCGTACTTCAACAAGCAGAAGGCGCCCGAAAAGGCCCGCGCGGCGCTGGAGAAGGCCTACGCGCTGAACGAGGACGACGCCCGCGTGCTGCTGGAGCTGGACCAGCTCTACCACAAGCTGAACGTGCCGCTGGAGCAGCGCTTCGCCTTCCTGGACGCCCACCGCGACGTGGCCTTCCGCCGGGACGACCTGTACGTGGAGTACTGCGCCATGCTCAACCACAGGGGCGAGCACGAGAAGGCGCTGGAGCTCATCATGGCCCATCACTTCCACCCGTGGGAGGGTGGCGAAGGCAAGGTGACCACCCAGTACGCCGTCGCGCTGAAGCAGTTGGCGAAGCGCGCCCTGGCGGACGGCGACGCCGCGAAGGCAAAGGAGCTGCTCGAGCGCGCGCTGACCTTCCCCCACAACCTGGGCGAGGGCAAGCTGGAGGGCGCGAAGGACAACGACATCCACTATTACCTGGGCCTGGCCGAGCGCGCACTGGGCAACGAGGCGGCCGCCGTGGCGGAGCTGTCCCGCGCCGCCGCGGGCAACGAGGAGCCCGCCAGCGCCATGTACTACAACGACCAGCCGGCGGAGCTGATCCTGTACGAGGGACTGGCCAGCCGGGCGCTGGGCGACGAGGACCATGCGCGGGCGCGCTTCTACAAGCTGATCTCCTACGGCGAGAAGCACTACTACGACCGGGTGAAGATCGACTACTTCGCCGTGTCCCTGCCGGACCTGCAGCTGTTCGAGTCGGATCTGACCGTATCCAACCGCGCCCACTGCGAGTACCTGATCGCGCTGGGCAGCTACGGCCTGGGCGACGTGCAGCGGGCGATGCGGTGCTTCGACGCGGTGCTGGCCATCGACAACGAGCACCAGGGCGCGCTGATCCACCGGCAACTGCCGGCGGGCCGCGCCTGATCCCCGGCGGAGGGACAAAAGGCGGCCGGCGCACAACATGCGCCGGCCGCCTTCAATCCTATCGTTCCTAGCTGAACTTGTAGATCTTCTTCGCCATCTTATAGAAGAAGATGTCGATGTCCCTGCCCACTTTGCCGGGCAGCAGGAAGCAGACGTTCGCGCTGCGGTAGCGCATGCGGCGGTAGAGGCCGGGGGCCTGCTCCTTCATGTCCTGCCAGAGGGCGCGCTGCTTGGCGAGGTTCTCGTCGGTGCCGGACATCATCAGGTAGATGTTGGAGATCATCAGCATGATGGACAGGAAGTGGTACATGTACCCCGCCAGCCGCTTGCTGGTCTGCTCCACCGCCTGCAGGTCGTGCGCCTCCAGGATGATGCGCGTCACCCGAAGCTGCTGGTCCACGCGGCGGATCATGTTCTCCTCGTTCACGGACTGGTCCGCGCGGCCGATGAAGTAGCGGTACAGGTCCACGTCCAGGTAATAGAGGCGCTTCACCCGCGGCAGGGGCGTGTACACGAACACGTTGTCCACGTAGAAGGTGTGCTTGGGCAGCGTCAGCCCCGCCTCGCGCAGCACCGCCGTGCGGTAGATGACCGCGTGCATAATCATGAACTGGGAGGGGCGGAAGCGGCCGATCTCATCCCAGGTGAAGGGGCGGTTCACCGGCAGGGCGTTGCGGTAGTGGACCACGTGCCTCGTGTCGTCGGTCACGTGCTCGTACACGTAGTTGCACACGAACATGTCGATGGGCGCGTCGGACGCGGCGGACAGCCGGAGCTGCTCCATCAGCCGGTCCAGCGCGTCGGTGTCCAGCCAGTCGTCGGAGTCCACCACCTTGAAGTACATGCCCGTGGCGTTGCGCAGGCCCTGGTTCACGCCCTCGCCGTGGCCGCCGTTCTCCTGGTGGATCGCCCGCACGATCGTGGGGTACTGCGCGGCGAAGCGGTCGGCGATGGCCCCGGTCTCGTCGGCGCTGCCGTCGTTCACCAGGATGATCTCCGCCTCCTCGCCCGCGCGCAGCAGCGTGTGCACGCAGTGCTCCATGTAGGCGGCGGAATTGTAGCAGGGCACGGTAAAGGTAATCAGCTTCAAGCAGGTCGACCTCCATCCATTCGTTGTCAGCATCATAGCATGTTTTTCGCCGTTTGAAAAGGTACTGCGCATTATATCGAGGGAAAATATGCGCCGGAAACCGTCGATGATGCAAAAAACACTACCACATTCGCGCCGGTTTGTGTTATAATGATGGGGCAACCGGCCCGTCGGCCGGGTCGCCGGGCCGCGCGATGCGCGCGGCGACGACCAGGACCCGCAAACCCGTTCCAATGCCGACTTTGAGGAGGTACCCCCATGAAAAAGCTGCTTGCCGCGATGCTGACCCTGGCGCTGCTGCTGGCCGTTCCCGCCGCGCTGGCGTCGGAGCTGCCCCATCGACCCACCCCCACACCCGAGCCCCGTTTCGTCGGCCCCGAGGAGCTGCTGGGCGAAACGCCCGAGCTGTTCCAGAAGGACTACTATTACGAAGGCAGGAACTACGACGTGTACTTCCTGCCCATCCCCGACGACCCCGAGGGCTTCCTGAACGACTGGAGCGACGCGCTGGCGGGCTTCGTGGACGACCTGGACCGCAGGGAGATCGACGGCTACGACTGCCTGGTGATCCGGCACAGCACGCTCCTGCCCGGCGCGAAGGTGACCCGGTTGACCGATACCAGCTACTTCTTCCCGGACTACGACGGCGAGATGATGTTCATGGCCGACCAGGGGCTGGGCTACGCGCCCGCCGACGTGAGCGCGGTCACCGAGCCGGACCCCGAGCCCGTGCCGGAACCCGCGCCCAGCGGCAAGCCCGGCGGCAACTTCAAGAAGCGCGGCGACGAGCCCACGCCCGAGCCCGAGCTCACGCCCGAGCCCACGCCCACGCTGGACGTCTCCGGCCTGTAAGCCATCTCCCACGGGACGCCTTTGCATTCGCCAAGGGCGTCCCTTCGCATCCCCCGGTCGCGCGCCATGGATGTGCTGTCATCGGTGCGCGGCGAACGCAAACGCTGCAATCGAAGGGTGGTATCGTATGAAGAAGCTGGCATCGGTCCTCATGGCCCTGATCGTCGCGGCGTGCCTTTGCGCGACGGCGGAGGAGGCGTCGACCGGGAACATCGTGGCCTTCGGACACTTCGAGCAGGACGGCGACGCGTCCGACGGCGCGGAGCCCATCGAATGGATCGTGCTGGACGGCGACGGCGGGACGGCCACGCTGATCAGCCGGTACGCGCTGGACATCCGGCCGTACAACGCCGAACAAACGCCGGTCACCTGGGAGAGCAGCTCGCTGCGGCGGTGGCTGAATGAAGATTTCCTGAACGCGGCGTTCACGGAGGAGGAGCGGGCGAGGCTGGAAACCGCGGCGGTCACGGCCGATCCCAACCCCGAATGGGATACCGACCCCGGCGCCGATACGCAGGATCGGGTGTTCCTGCTGAGCGCGACGGAGGCCGATCGGTACTTCGACGCGAACGAAGCGCGCGTCCTGGCGCCGACCGAACGCACCGCCGCCGCGGGCGATGTGCAGGATCGCTGCCAGTGGTGGCTGCGCTCGCCCGGATGGCACAGGAATACCGCCGCGTTCGTCGGATACTCCGGCTACATCGACGAAACCGGCTACCTCGTGGACACGGCGTCCGTGGGCGTGCGCCCGGCGATCGTCCTGAACCTCTCCGAAGCCGCGCCGGAAGCGACCCGCCGCGCGCTCCAACGGGGCGACAGGGGCGACGACGTGGCAAGGCTCCAGCGCGCGCTGATCGAGGGCGGCTGGCTCTCCGGCGGCGTCGACGGCGATTTCGGCAGGATGACCGAGGCCGCCGTGAAGGCCGCGCAGGAGGCGCTCGGCCTGGAGCCCACCGGCGTCGCGGACGACGCCTTCCAGAGGCGGTTGCTCGGGGAATGAGCAGAATTCGTCCCCTCCCGCGCTTTACACTTAACAATGATCGGTTATAATAGACGCATTCACCGACTATCGCCGGAAGCGAGGGAGAACCATGGCAGAGTATTTCATCAGGGACCTGTATACGAAAAAGCCCGCGGCGGACGTCGAGGGCGTCCGGGTCAGCGGCTGGGTGCGCACCATCCGCGAATCGAAGGCCTTCGCCTTCGTGGAGCTGAACGACGGCACCTACTTCAGGAACCTCCAGATCATCCTGGAGGCGGACAAGCTGCCGGATTACGCGGATGCGGTCAAACGCATCGCCACCGGCGCGGCCATCGAGGCCGAGGGCACGCTGGTGCTGACGCCCGAGAACAAGCAGCCCTTCGAGCTGAAGGCGGAAAAGATCACCGTGGTGGGCGAGAGCCCCTCGGACTACCCGCTGCAGAAGAAGCGCCATACGCTGGAGTACCTCAGGACCATCCAGCACCTCCGCCCGCGGGCGAACCTGTTCCAGTGCGCCTTCCGCGTGCGCAGCGTGGCGGCCCAGGCCATCCACCGCTTCTTCCACGACAAGGGCTATGTGTACGTGCACACGCCGCTGATCACCGGCAGCGACTGCGAGGGCGCGGGCGAGATGTTCCGCGTCACCACCATCGACCCCGACCTGCGGCCGCTCACCGAGGAGGGCCGGACCGACTACTCCAAGGACTTCTTCGGCAAGCCCGTGTCGCTGACCGTGTCCGGCCAGTTGAACGCGGAGATCTTCGCCATGGCCTTCCGCAACGTCTATACCTTCGGCCCTACCTTCCGCGCCGAGGAATCCTACACGCCCCGCCACGCCGCGGAGTTCTGGATGATCGAGCCGGAAATCGCCTTCGCGGACCTGGCCGTGGACATGGACCTGCAGGAGGAGATGGTGAAGTACATCATCGCCGCGGTGCTCGAGGAGTGCCCGGAGGAGATGGCCTTCCTGAACAGCTTCGTGGACAAGGGCCTGATCGAGCGGCTGTCGTTCGTGCGCGACGCCGAGTTCGTGCGCTGCAGCTACACCGAAGCCATCGACATCCTGAAGAACTCCGGCGAGCAGTTCGAATACCCCATCGAGTGGGGCAGCGACCTGCAGACCGAGCACGAGCGCTACCTGACCGAGAAGCACTTCGGAAAGCCCGTGTTCGTCACCGACTGGCCCAAGGAGATCAAAGCCTTCTACATGCGCATGAACGAGGACGGCAAGACCGTGGCCGCGGCCGACCTGCTGGTGCCCGCCGTGGGCGAGCTGTGCGGCGGCAGCCAGCGCGAGGAGCGCTACGACGTGCTCAAGGCGCGCATCGAGGAGCTGGGCATGAAGCCCGAGGACTACTGGTGGTACCTGGAGCTGCGCAAGTACGGCACCGCCAAGCACGCCGGCTTCGGCATGGGCTTCGAGCGCATGATCATGTACCTGACCGGCATCGCCAACATCCGCGACGTGCTGCCCTTCCCCCGCACCACCGGCAGCGCGGACTTCTGATCGCATCGGGCGGGACATTGCAGCGCGACTTCGGGGCGGCTTCGGCCGCCCCATTTTTGTTCATTCGCTATGCAGAATTTGTCTTATCGCAAATCCTCGCGACTTGCCTATTGACGCGGCGCGGTTTTCCTGTTACTATAGATGTGTAGGTTAAACGGGCGTTAACAATGACTAACTTCCATCGAATACTTTTTGTCAGGAGGAGATTCAAATGAACAACATTCCCCAGGTCAAAATGGGCATCCTGGCCGTCAGCCGCGATTGCTTCCCCATCACCCTCTCCGAGAAGCGCCGCAAGGCCATCGTCGCCAAGCTGAAGGAGAAGAACTTCGAGATTTACGAGTGTCAGACCATCATCGAGGGCGGCATCGACGCCAACGTGATGGAAGCCTATGAGGAGATCAAGAAGTCCGGCATCAACGCCCTGGTCGTGTTCCTGGGCAACTTCGGCCCCGAGGGCCCCGAGACCGCCATCGCCAAGATGTTCGACGGCCCCGTGATGTACATTGCCGCCGCCGAGGAGGACATCGGCGTGCTGTCCAGCGATCGCGGCGACGCCTACTGCGGCATGCTGAACGCTTCCTATAACCTGAAGCTCAGCGGCATCAAGGCCTACATCCCCGAGTATCCCGTGGGCGACGCCGAGTACTGCGCCAACGAGATCATCGACTTCGAGCCCATCGCCCGCGCGATCCTGGGCCTGAAGGACCTGAAGATCATCACCTTCGGCCCCCGTCCCTTTGACTTCCTGGCCTGCAACGCGCCCGTCGCCCCCATCTTTAAGCTGGGCGTCAACGTGCAGGAGAACTCCGAGCTGGACCTGCTGAAGGCCTACAAGGAGCACGCCAACGATCCCCGCATCCCCGCCAAGATCAAGGAGATGGAGGAGGAGCTCGGCGAGGGCAACAAGATGCCCGGCATCCTGCCGCGCCTCGCGCAGTATGAGCTGACGCTGCTGGACTGGATCGAGGCCAACAAGGGCGCGGCCAAGTACGTGGCCATGGCCAACAAGTGCTGGCCGGCCTTCCAGAGTCAACTCCCGCCTGACCGCCATGGGCATCCCGGTGGCCTGCGAGGTGGACATCTACGGCGCGCTGTCCGAGTACATCGGCACCTGCGTGACCGGCGCGTCCGTGACCCTGCTGGACATCAACAACAGCGTGCCCGCCGACATGTACAACGAGAGCATCAAGGGCAAGTTCGACTATCGCCACAACGAGACCTTCATGGGCTTCCACTGCGGCAACACCCCCATGTGCCGGCTGACCAAGGGCACCATGAAGTACCAGCTCATCATGAAGCGCGGCCTGGAGCCCGACGGCGAGCCCGACATCACCCGCGGCACCCTGGAAGGCGACATCGCGCCCGGCGAGATCACCTTCTACCGCCTGCAGGGCAACGCGGACAGCGTGCTGCAGTCCTACATCGCCCAGGGCGAGATCCTGCCCGTGGCCACGCAGTCCTTCGGCGGCATCGGCGTGTTCGCCATCCCGGAGATGAACCGCTTCTATCGCCACGTGCTGATCGAGGACGGCTATCCGCATCACGGCGCCGTGGCCTTCGGCCATGCCGGCAAGGCCCTGTACGAGGTGTTCAAGTACCTGGGCATCGGCAAGATCAGCTTCAACCAGCCCAAGGGCTGCTACTACAAGAGCGAGAATCCCTTCGCGTAATCGCGAATATTCTCCCGTCCCGACCCGCGCCGGGGAGACCAGGTTCTCCCCGGCGCGCTGCGTTTGGTTTTTGATTATTAAAAACGCATAACTTTTCCCATCTTTCCACGGGAAATCTTGCCATTTTTACATGCGCGCGATACAATAATCGTTAGTTTTGATATGAGGTGCGCTGTTTCATGAGACGCGTTTGCTTGGTTCTGGTGCTGGCGATGGTGGTCGCGCTGTTCAGCGGCTGCCGCTATGCGATCATCGAGAGCGATTCCGTGCGGATCGGCAGGCTCCCCGCCGCGCTGGCGGAG
The DNA here is from genome assembly GCA_902793325.1 of uncultured Eubacteriales bacterium. GTDB lineage: Bacteria > Bacillota > Clostridia > Christensenellales > Aristaeellaceae > UBA2862. The sequence continues at coordinate 11,683 of CADBCY010000032.1, read as the reverse complement.
GGTTCGATCCTCGGGCCGGGCAGCCGGGACGAGGGCGACGAGCGCGCGGTGTACGGCATGCAGGCGCGGCTCATGCAGCTGGGCTACCTCGAGGACGAGCCGGACGGCATCTTCGGCAGCGGCACCGCGCGCGCCCTGGCCGCCTTCCAGCGGGCGAAGGGCCTCGATCCCAGCGGCAAGCTGACGCTGGACACCGAGATCGCGCTCTACTCCCAGAACAACGATCCCAACCCCGGCGAGGGGACCGGCGAGGACGGCCTCACGGTGCTGAACTCCGGTTCCTTCGGCACCGAGGTGGAGAACGTCCAGCGGCTGCTGCGCACCTACGGCTTCAGCGTGCAGGAGGTCAGCGGCACCTACGACGAAGCCACCAGCGAAGCCGTCATGGCCATCCAGGAGTACGCCGTGGAGCGCTACGGCACCGAGTTCGACGACCCGGGCCTGGAGGACGAGCCCGACCTGCTGCCCGTGACCACGCCCATCCCCGAGGAAATCCTGGCGGCGGGCGACATCGTGATCGACGAGCCGCTGGAGTACGCCATGATCGCGCCCACGCCCGAGCCCACCCTGCGCCCCAGCTATCCGGTGGACGGCACGGTGAGCGCCAACTTCTACAACTACCTGGTGTCCGGCCGCTTCCCCGCCTACCACCAGACGGTGCAGGCCGGGGACGAGGGCATCGAGGTGCAGCGGCTGCAAAACCGCCTCTCCACGCTGGAGTACTACTACGACGTGCTGGACGGCCACTTCGGCCGCATGACCGAGACGGCGCTCAAGGTGTTCCAGCGCCGCAACAACCTGCAGCAGACCGGCATCGCCGACGAGGAGACCCAGGCGCTGCTCTACAGCGACGCGGCGGTGTCCATCGACAGCGGCGAACCGGTGGGCATGCCCTTCTACCTGAAGGTGTCCATCGACGACCAGCGCGTGTACGTGTACCGCCTGGTGGACGGCGAATACGACTACCTCGTGCGCACCATGATCTGCTCCACCGGCGCCTACGGCCACGACACCCCCAAGGGCGTGTTCACCTCCACCGGCCGCAGGGACGGCCGCTGGCACTACTTCGTGGAGCACAAGTGCTGGGCGCAGTACGCCTTCGTGATCACGGGGAACATACTGTTCCACTCGGTGCTGTACTCCGACAACCGCGAGTCCACGCTGCGCGAATCCTCGGTGTACAACCTGGGCCACCGCGCCTCCCACGGCTGCGTGCGCCTGCGGGTGGAGGACGCGAAGTGGATCTGCACGCACTGTCGCTCGGGGCAGAAGATCGAGGTTTACTGACGAAGGATACGTTCGGGGGTCCGTGCCGGCGTGCGCCGGCACGGGCCCTTTTTCGCGCGTTTAGCTGTTACAAAAAAGATACAAACAGTAAAATAAAAAGCCATGAAAATCCACGGCGGGGCTGTTATAATAAATGTGTATAACTGTGTTTACCCCCGCTGCTTCGGGGATTGATGGAGGTGCATTCTGTTGAAACGTCGCATGCTCTGCCTGCTGCTGATGACTTCGCTGCTGGTCGCCGCGCTGGGTCAGCCCGCGCTGGCCACCACCGCCGAGGATATGCTCTTCGGGAACGACGCCCAGACCGAGTTCGTGGACAACAACGCCATCTACGGCTCCACCGACGGCGTCGCCACCCCGGCGCAGACCTCCTATACCACCGCGGACCTGGGCCTGGAGACCGGCACCCAGTACCCGATGCTCTCGCTGGGCGACAGCGACGCCGACGACGGCATGTCCTACATCGTGTTCCTGCAGAACCGGCTGATCGAGCTGGGCTACCTGCGCGACACCGCCGACGGCACCTATGGCGCCAACACCGAGATCGCCGTCAAGCAGTTCCAGAAGAACAACGGCCTACCCGCCACCGGCATCGCCGACTCCGCCACCCAGAACCGCATCTACCAGGACGACTCCACGCTGGTGCGCGCTTCGCAGAGCGCCTCTATGTTCGGCAGCGACACCACCCGCGTGCAGAGCATGCTGGCCCAGTGGGGCTTCCTGGAGAGCGCCGTGGACGGTACCTACGGCGACAGCACCGCGCGCGCCGTGCGGGCGTTCAAGAATTACATCTCCGCCATCGACCCCTCCTACGGCCTGTCCGCCGCGGCGGCCGCGGCCCAGCCCACCGTCACCCCCGAGCCGGAGGACGTGATGGGCATGCCCGTGGTGGAGGATGAGCTGCTGACGCTGGACGACGGCGTGACCGGCGACATCGACGGCGACATCGACGAGGCGCTGATGCGCTACATCAACGGCGAGAAGCCCTTTGCCATCTACCGCTACACCGTGCAGAAGGGCGACACCGGCGACGAGGTCTGGCGCGTACAGCGCAGGCTCCGCTCGCTGAACTACCTGTACAAGCCCGACGGCGCCTACGGCAACCTGACCAAGTACGCCCTCATGTACTTCCAGCGCAAGTGCGGCCTCAAGCAGACCGGTATCGCCGACGAAAAGACCCAGCGCGCCCTGTTCAGCGCCAATCCCCCGCAGGCCGAGGAGTACGTGTTCCCCTACAAGATCTGGGTGGACATCTCTGACCAGCGCGTGTACGTGGCCAAGTGGACCGGCAAGGACTACTCCAAGCTGGTGCAGAAGTTCAAGTGCTCCACCGGCAAGGTGGGCACCCCCACCCCGCTGGGCCACTACCAGGCCGACGGCAAGGCCAACGGCAAGGAATGGTACTACATGCAGGATTCCAACGTCTACGTGAAGTGGGCGACCCGCATCGTGGGCGGCGTGATGTTCCACTCCGTCATCTACAGCTCCAGCAAGAAGGGCCCCACCCGCTCGTCGGTGCACGCCCTGGGCCACCGCGCGTCCCACGGCTGCATCCGCCTGACCGTGAAATCCGCCAAGTGGATCTTCGACAACTGCCCCGAGGGCACCACCGTCATCATCCGCCGGTGACGCCCCGCGCCATCCCCCGCGCTCCCCGCGAGCGCGGGGTTTTTTCCGTCGTAGATGCGGAAAACCGGCCTTGACAGTCCCCCGAAATTGTGCTATCTTTTTATGGAATGCCGCGCCATAGCCGCGGCGCGGGAGGCCATTATGGAGAACAAGCCCTATGCCCTGGGCATCCTGGTGGGGCGATTCCAGACCCTGCACACCGGCCATGAGGACATGATCCGCAAGGCCCTGGAGCTGTGCGACCGCGTGGGGCTGTTCGTGGGCTCGTCGCAGGAGTCGGGCACGCGGGTGAACCCCTTCCCCTACGCCCTCAGGCGGGACATGCTGGAGGAAGCCTTCCCCGGCACGCTGCGGGTCGCGCCGCTGCCGGACATCGGCGTGGGCAACAACGGCGCCTGGGGCGACTACGTGCTGGACAGCGTGCGCCGGGTCTTCGGCATGCTGCCGGACCTGCTGGTGTCCGGCAAGGAGGAGCGCCGCAAGAACTGGTTCGACCACGTGGAGGGGCTGTCCATCGCGGAGCTCTACGTGCCCAAGACCATCGACATCTCCGCCTCCGAGCTGCGCGGCCACCTGATCGCGGGCGACTTCGAGGCATGGCGGGAATACGTGAACCCGGTGCACTGGCACCGCTGGGAGGAGCTGCGCCGGCTGACGCTGCTGGCCCAGGACAACGAAGACACCGACAGCGTGTGAGCGCCGACGCTCAGTTTGGAGGAATACCCGTGAAGCTGGACCCCATCGTCATGTCCCTGCTGGACACCGACCTGTACAAATTCAACATGGATCAGGTCATCTTCCACAAGCACACCGACCTGAACGGCGTATACTTCTTCAAGTGCCGCAACGAGGACGTGGTGTTCACCCCCGAGATGCTGGAGGAGATCAACGCGCAGATCGACCACCTCTGCACGCTGCGCTTCCGCAAGGACGAGCTGGACTACCTGCGCTCCATCCGCTTCATCAAGAGCGACTACGTGGAATTCCTGCGGCTGTGGCACCCCATCCGGGAGTACGTGGAGACGGACCTGCACGAGGACGGCACCCTGTCGGTGATCGTGCGCGGGCCCATGTTCTCCGCCATGCAGTTTGAGATCTACCTGCTGGAGATCATCAACGAGGTCTACTTCCGCATGCACTTCGACTACGAGACGCTGCTGCTCTCCGCGCGGGAGCGGCTCGACCGCAAGATCGCCGCGCTGAACGACGGCACCTACACCTTCCGGTTCGCGGAGTTCGGCTGCCGCCGCCGGCTGAGCCGCGAGTGGGAGGACGAGGTCGTGCGCCGCATGGCCACGGAAACCCACAGCATGACCGGCACCAGCAACGTGTACCTGGCGAAGAAGTACGGCCTGAAGCCCATCGGCACCTACGCCCATGAATTCGTGCAGATGTACCAGGGCATCGACCAGATTCCCCTGGCCTACACCAACCACTACGCCATGGAGGACTGGTACGACGAATACCGCGGCGACAACGGCACGGCGCTGTCCGACACGCTGACCACGGACCTGTTCCTGCTGGACTTCAACCACGCCATGGTGAACAACTACAACGGCGTGCGCCATGACAGCGGCGACCCCTACGAGTGGGGCGAGAAGATCATCGCGCACTACCGGAAGTACGGCGTGGACCCGCGGACCAAGATGCTGCTGTTCAGCGACGGCCTGAACTTCGACCGCGCACAGAAGCTGTACGACTACTTCAAGGACCGCGCCAAGGTCTCCTTCGGCATCGGCACCTTCGTGTCCAACGACACCTGCGAAACGGCGCTGAACATCGTCATCAAGCTGCAATACGTGAACGGGCGCCCCGTGGCGAAGCTCTCCGACGTGGAGGGCAAGAGCATGACCCAGGACGAGCACTACATCCAATACCTCCGCGGCGCGGTGGATTTCCGCTTCAGCCGCGAACAGGAAAAGGCGCTGCGGTAGACCGCGAACGCCTGCAAGGGGAAACCGATGAAATATCCTTCGCCGCCCGGCCGGGCCCGCGAAGGATATTTGTTTGATCGAAAATGCGGCTCGCGCCGGCGGGATTTCGGCGGCTCAGCTTTGCGGCGATGCGGTCGCGGGGTTTTGCTGCAGCGCCAGCAGCCGCGCCGCGTGCTCCGTTTCCCCGGCGGCCAGCAGCGCGCGGATGCGGGTGGAGGAGCACATCACGTCGCCGTCCATCACCGGGGGCACGATCTCGGCGCGATAGCCCAGCGCCCCCGCCATGGCCCGAAGCAGCGCGGCGTCGCCCCGGCCGCGGTCGCCGAAGGTGTAGTTCTCGCCGGCCACGATGGCCCGCGCCCGCAGCTCCCGCACCAGCGCGCGCAGGAAATCCTCCGGGGCCGTCGCGCCGTAGGCGGGCGTGAAGGGGGTGACCAGCGCCCAGTCCGCGCCCAGCGCCTCAAAGCGCGCGAGGTTCTCCTCGAGGCTCATCAGCGGCTTCGGCGCGCGCGCCGGGGCGATGACCGACAGCGGGTGGCGGTCGAAGGTACACACCACGCTCTGCGCGCCCAGCTCCCCCGCCAGGGCGACGGCGCGGCGGATCAGCGCCTGGTGGCCGATGTGCACGCCGTCGAACATGCCCAGCGCCGCCACCGAGGCCGCGCCGGTGAATGCCTTCGCGTCGGTAATGATCCTCATGGCCTGTCCTCCGGTCGGTACAGCATGGCGCGGAACCGCACGCTGCCATCGGGCTGCGGCGCGCCGATGCCCGCGAATTCGTCGTTCAGGTACACCCGCACCGCCTCCGCGTCGGGCGCGGGCCGGTCCAGCCACTGGGGCCGCAGGGCGTTGCCGTTCAGCACCGCGTGGCGGCTGCGCTCCCCCACCCGCACCATCGGCAGGTGCTCCAGCGGCGCGTCCAGCGGCACGAGCGCCTCCGCCAGCCGGTCCTCCCGGGCCAGCGCGTCGATCGCCTCGGGCGTCAGGGCGTCCTGAATCCTGAATATGCCCGCGGCGGTGCGTTCCAGCGTGCGCATGTGCGCGCCGCAGCCGAGGGCCTGGCCGATGTCGTGGCAGAGCGTTCGGATGTACACGCCCTTGCCGCAGTCGATCCGAAGCAGGTAGGTCTCCTCGTCCTCGCTGCCGAGGTACTCGATGGCGTCCACGCGGCAGGGCCGGGGCTCGACCGCCACGGTCTGGCCCTTCCGCGCCAGCTGGTACAGCCGCCGCCCGTCGCGCTTGACGGCGGAATACATCGGCGGCACCTGGCGGATGTCCCCCACGAATCGGGGCAGCGCGGCCTTCAGCTCCGCCTCGCCCACGTCCACGGGGCGCCTCTCCAGCACCTGGCCGGTGGCGTCCTGGGTGTCGGTGGTCACGCCCAAGCGAATGCGCGCCACGTAGGTCTTTTTCTTGTCGATGATGTAATCGAACAGCCGCGTGGCGGTCCCCACGCAAACCGGCAGCACGCCGGAGGCCTCAGGGTCCAGCGTGCCGCCGTGGCCCACCGCGGTGCCCCGCGGCAGGCGTTTGCGCACGAACACCACCAGGTCGGAGCTGGTTCGCCCCGTGGGCTTGTTCGCGATCAGAAATCCGTTCATGCCTTGGTTTCGCTTTCTGTCAGGTTGCGGGATCATTCCGCCCCGAGGGCCTTCCGCGCCAACGCCAGCGCCTTCGCCAGGGCCTCCTCCATGGGCAGGTCCAGCGTGACGCCCGCGGCGCAGGGATGGCCGCCGCCGCCCAGGGGCACGGCCACCGTCGCGGCCACGTCCATCGTCGCCCTGGAGCGCAGGGAGAGCTTCGTCTGGCTGCCCCGCTCGTTCGCCAGCACGGCGAACTCCACGCCTTCGATCTCCAGCAGGTAGTTGACGATGCCCTCGTTGTCCTCCGGCAGCGCCCCGGCCTGCGCGAGCATCGCCTCGCTCAGGCGCGCCCAGGCCATCCTGCCGTCCGCGGACACCTCCAGCCCCGCCAGCACCAGCCCCAGCAGCAGCGTGCGGCCGCGGCTGCGCGTGCGGTAGAGCCGCGCGGTGACCGCCTCCACGTCGATGCCTGCGGCCACGCACTTCGCCGCCGCTTCCATCGTCTGCGGGCGCGTGTTGGTGTAGCTGAACTGGCCGCAGTCGGTGGAGATGGCCACGAACAGGCACTCCGCCATGGCGCGATCGAGGGTCAGGCCCATGGCTTCGATGAGTTCCACCGCCATCTCGCCCGTCGCGGCCGCGCCGGCGTCCAGCGCCGTCAACTGCCCGAAGCCCTCGTTGGTGCCGTGGTGGTCGAGCGCCGCCCGCGCCGGGCAGCGTTCGAACGCCGCCATGCCCGCCTCGCCCAGGCGGGCGTGCTCCGAGACATCCACGGCCAGCGCCGCCTTCGGCTCAAAGGGCAGCGGTTCGCCCGTGGGCACCACCGCGTCCGCCCCCGGCAGCCACGTGTACAGCTTCGGCACGCCCTCCGGCAGGCACACCACGGCGCGCTTGCCCAGCGCGCGCAGCGCGTGCCACAGCCCGAGGCAGGAGCCCGCGGCGTCGCCGTCGGGGCTCACGTGCCCGAACAGCGCCACGTCGTCCTGCGCCGCCAGCCACCGGGCCAGTTCCTCAATCGTCGCCCGCTTCGTCATGCCGCTGCGTCTCCTTCAAAAGCTCGTTGATGTGCGCCGCGTACTCGATGTTGGTATCCAGCTCAAAGAGGATCTCCGGCGTGTAGCGCAGGTCCACCCTTCGGCCCAGCTCGCGGCGCACGAAGCCCGACGCCTTGTCCAGCGCGGCCATCATGTCCTTGCGCTTGTCCGCCTCCAGGATGCTGATGCGGGCCTTGCAGTAGCGCAGGTCGCGCGTCACCTCGCAGCGCACGATGGACCACGTGCCGTCGATGCGGGGGTCGCGGAGATCGTAGCGGATGATCTCGTCCAGCGCCTTGTGCACCTCCTGGGAGATGCGATCGATGCGATCATAGGATGCCATAGTTCCCTCCATGGGTCTGCACAGTGTTGACGGGCGTTCACCGCTCACGTTGAACGCCCGTCGCAGGTTTTGATGGGATTTAACGCTCGATTTCCTCCATGATGAAGCACTCGATGACGTCGTTTTCCTTGATGTCGTTGTAGTTCTGGATGCCGATGCCGCACTCGTAGCCGGTGTTGACCTCCTTGGCGTCGTCCTTGAAGCGCTTCAGGGAGTCGATCTTGCCCTCGTGGATGACGATGTTGTCGCGCAGCAGGCGGATCTGGGCGTTGCGCGCGATCTTGCCGTCGGTGACATAGGAGCCGGCGATGGTGCCCACGCCGGAGACCTTGAAGGGCTGGCGCACGGTGGCATGGCCCAGCAGGACCTCCTTGAACTTCGGGGCGAGCATGCCCTTCATGGCGTTCTCCACGTCCTCGATGGCCTGGTAGATCACGCGGTACAGCCGCACGTCGATCTTCTCGCGCTCCGCCATGTCGCGGGCGTTGTTGTCCGGGCGGACGTTGAAGCCGATGATGATGGCGTTGGAGGCGTTGGCGAGCACCACGTCGGACTCGTTGATGGCGCCCACGCCGCCGTGGATGCAGCGCACGCGCACCTCTTCGTTGGAGAGCTTCTCCAGCGACTGGCGCACGGCCTCGACGCTGCCCTGCACGTCGGCCTTGATGACGATGTTGAGGTCCTTGATCTCGCCCGCGGAGATCTGGCTGAACAGGTCGTCCAGCGTGGTCTTCGTCTGGGACTTGATGAGCGCCGCGCGCAGCTTGTCCTTGCGCTCCTCGGCGACCTGGCGGGAGAGCTTCTCGTCCTCCACGGCCATGATCTGGTCGCCGGCGTCCGGCACGTCGTTGAAGCCGATGACCTCCACCGGGTCGGACGGGCCGGCCTCCTTCACGCGGTCGCCCTTGTCGTTCATCATGGCGCGCACGCGGCCGTAGGCCGTGCCCGCCACGATGGTGTCGCCCACGTGCAGCGTGCCGTTCTTGACCAGCACCGTGGCCACGGGGCCGCGGCCCTTGTCCAGCCGGGCTTCGATGATGATGCCGCGGGCCTTGCGGTTGGGGTTGGCGCGGTAGTCCTGCAGGTCGGCGACCATCAGGATCATCTCCAGCAACTGGTCGACGCCCTCGCCGGTGATGGCGGAGACGGGCACCATGACGGTATCGCCGCCCCAGTCCTCGGCCACCAGCTCGTACTCGGTGAGCTGCTGCTTGATGCGCTCGGGGTTCGCGCCGGGCTTGTCCATCTTGTTGATGGCCACGATGATCTCGACGCCCGCCAGCTTGGCGTGGCTGATGGCCTCGATGGTCTGCGGCATGACGCCGTCGTCCGCGGCCACCACCAGCACGGCGATGTCCGTGGCCTGGGCGCCGCGCAGGCGCATGGAGGTGAACGCCTCGTGGCCGGGGGTGTCCAGGAAGGTGATCCTGCGGCCGTTCAGCTCGGCGGTATAGGCGCCGATGTGCTGCGTGATGCCGCCGGCCTCGCCCGCGGTGACGTGGGCGTTGCGGATGTAGTCCAGCAGCGAGGTCTTGCCGTGGTCGACGTGGCCCATGATGGTCACGACCGGCGGGCGCGACACCAGCTGCTCCTCGGCGTCCTCCACGTCCTCCTTCTCGAGGGCGTCCTCGGCCGTCTCCGCGAGCTTCATCTCGAGCTCCACGCCGAACTCCGAGGCCACGAGCGTGGCGGTATCGAAGTCCAGGTCGTTGTTGATGGTGGCGATGATGCCCAGCATCATGAGCTTCTTGATGATCTCGCCCGCGGGCTTGCCGATGCGCTCGGACAGGTCGCGCACCGTGATGGTCTCCGCCGTCATGTAGGCCTTCTCGATCCGGATCGGCTCGATGAACGCCTTCTGGACGACGGCCTTGCTGCGCTTCTTGCGGTTGCGCACGTAATCCTGATCGAAGCTGGTCAGGTTGCTCGCGCCGCCGCGCTGCCGGGTCGCCGCGCGGCCGCTGCCGGCGCGGTTGCGCTCGGGATCGTTCTGGCGCTGGTCGCGTTCGTTTTCCGGAAAGCGCCGGAAACTGGTCATTACCCGACCGGTAGTGGAGGCGGGGGAAAGCCTCGGGTTTCTTCCCGGCGACTTGAATCAGAAAATCAATCCCTATCTGAGGCCGCTCTATGACGCGATGGAGGCGGTGATCAGCCCGACGGCGGTGCGCAAGCTGGAGGAGAACGGATCCATCGAAGTGGCTCCGCTCGCCTATATGCGCGGCCGCTCCCTGCAGAATGCCGTGGTGCTTCTTGACGAGGCGCAGAACACGACGAAAGAGCAGATGCTGATGTTCCTGACCCGAATCGGGGAAAATGCCAGTGCCGTCATCACGGGCGACGAGAGCCAGGTCGACCTGCCTCGGGGAAGACAGAGCGGGCTTTCGCACGCGCTCTCCATTCTTCGGGACATCAATGGAATCGGAATCATCCGTTTCCACAGCAGGGACGTCGTGCGGGGGAGAATCGTACAGAAGATAATTGACGCGTATGCCTCAGACTGCGCGCCAAGAGGAATGAATGGATGAAAAAGGCAACAAAAACCGGTACGTCCGAATATGGCATCCAGCGGATCACCACCTATAGCTGGGTGCTGATGGTTCTCGTGGCCGTCGGGGCGATGCTGGTACCGATTCTGCTTTCTTTGGACACCAGCATGGTGGCTAGATACAGTCTGAAGAAGTACCAGGTGGGCGAGCTGTGCGACGAGGACGTCTATGCTCCTGCCACCTTCGAGTTCATCGACGAGGCGAAGACCAAGGAGGCGCTGGAGGAGGCGCAGCGCGCCGTTCTTCCGACCTTCACCTATTCGCTGAACGAGACATTGCGGGCTACCAGCCGCATGGCACAGTTCATCGATGCCTGGCAGAACTATAGTCCCGAGGAGGCCTCGGTACGGGTGCGGGGAATGCTGGAGAGGGAAGGACTGACCGACTCACAGCAGATTGTCGACCGTTATGCATCGCTTTCGACCGATGACCGTAGCCAGCTTTTGCTGGCCAGCCAAGAGACGATGCAGAACCTGCTCGGCCGTGGTGTCTACTCGGAGCAGGACTTCAACACGGTCCGTGCCCAGGGCTACACCACCTTCCTGTTGAAGGATATGCCTGGCAGTAAGGGTAGGCCGACGGTCGCCATCGAGCAGATGGCGTCCAAGGACAACCTTGAGAAGAACATGACCAGCTGGCTTGAGGCCTATACCGTCTCGATCAAGGGCTACCAGCTTGTGTTGCTCGAGGATACGATGCAGCTGTTGATTACCGAAAACGTGCGCTACGACCGGAACCTGACATTGTTGGAGCGCGACCAGGCCAAGAGCGCCACCGCCCCGATCTATGTGACGGTCACCAAAGGACAGAAAATCCTGGAGAAGGACAAGGTGATTACCGCCAGCCAGGTGGCTCTGCTGGAGGAGGCTGCCCGCCACCGCACCGCCTACAGCATGCTGGAGCTGATTGGCTGGAGTGTCTATACCGTGATGATTACCGCCTGCGCGGTGGTCGTCTTTTTGATGTTCATCCCGCATTCTCCAAGGAAGTACCAGTACCTGCGCTTCGCCATGGTCGCGGTGTTGCTGAGCGAGGTGGCCGCCTATTTCATCATCCGCTATACCAAGACCCTGCCATATGACCTGAAGGATTCCGTCATCCCCTATATTCTTGCGCCTCTGTTCGTCAGCCAAGTGAGCGATAAAAAGCGATACGGGGCCGTCATTGCCTTCCTGATGGCGGCATATTCGCTTCTTCTGCCAGGCTCCACCATCATGACGTTCTTCATCTGCCTCACCAATGGAGCCATCTGCGTTTTCTTCTTCCAGCATGCCGACCGCAAGGTGGAGAACATCTACCACTGGCTTTACGCCTGTATCACCTGTAT
>CADBCY010000031.1 GCA_902793325.1 uncultured Eubacteriales bacterium | reverse complement strand
TGGAAATCCCGAAGGGATTTCCAGTTTTCAGCGAAGCTGAAAACCGCAAAGGTTCGAATTGAAATTCGAAGCTTTGCGCCGGCCTTTCTCGCCACTCTGATCTTTCTTGCGGGTTCAGCCCTCGTTGATGTACCTGCACGCCGCGAGGGCCGCGGTGGCGCCGTCGGCGATGGCGGTGGCGAGCTGGCGCACGGCCTTGCTCCGGCAGTCCCCGGCCACGTACACGCCCGGCGTCTTCGTCAGGCAGCGCTCGTCGGAATCGAAGTAGCCCCAGTCGTTGAGCTCCGCCAGCGGCGCGAAGGGCTCGTTCTCGGGGATCAGCCCGATGGCCACGAACAGGCCGTCGCAGTCCACCGCCTGTGTGGCGCCGGTGGTGCGGTCCTCCAGCTCCACACCGGTCAGTTCGCCGTCCGCGGTGCGCAGCCGGGTGATCCGCGTGTTCGCGATGACCCGCACGTTGCCCTTCGCGGCCAGCACGTCCTGCAGCTTCTGCTCGCCGGTGAGCTGCGGCAGGTCCTGCAGTATGACGACCTCGCTGCACTTCTCCGCCAGCAGGATGGCCTCTTGCAGTGCGGAGTTGCCGCCGCCCGCCACGCATACCCGGCGGCCGCTGTAGAAGTCGCCGTCGCACACGGCGCAGAAGGAGATGCCCTCGCCGACCAGCTCGTCCTCGCCCTCCAGCCCCAGCATGCGGTGTTTGACGCCGGTGGCGACCACCACGGCGCGGCCCTCGAAGGCGCTGCCCTCCTCGGTGCGGACGCGCTTACGGTCGCCCAGGTCCTCGATGCCCACGGCCTTCTCCAGCTCGATCTCCGCGCCCTGGGCCAGGATCTGCTCCAGGCAGCGGTCGGCGAATTCGTTGCCGCTCATCTGCAGCGTGCCGGGGTAGTTTTCCACCTTGGGGGAGTGGGTGATCTGCCCGCCGAAGCCCTGCTTTTCCAGCACCAGGGCGGACTTCCCGTTGCGCAGCGCGTACAGCGCCGCCGTCATGCCGGCGGGGCCGCCGCCGATGATGATGATGTCGTACATGGTAAACCATCCTTTGCTGTGGTGATGCCGGCGATCGGACAGGTCGCCGGGGCCTGACAGAACAGCGGCTGCCGCCTGAAATCGCCTGGCGGCAGCCGCTGTTTTCCGTTGCCCGTTCCCTTCGGATCAGGCCTTCTTCAGCAGCCAGCCCTTGATGTCGCTGACGCCGCGGTACTTTTCAAAGGTGCCGGTGCCCAGCAGCACCAGGGTGGGGGCCTGCTTGACGCCGTACCTGGCGACCAGTTCCTTCTCCTCGTTGGCGTTCACGGCGACGTACTGCACGCCCGCGCGGTCCAGCAGGGCCATGGCGGCCTTGCAGTTGGGGCAGGTGGGGGTCTTGAACAGTATGACCTTCGCGCCGCCGAGCTCCGGCTTCATCGGCACCACTTCGGCCTTCGCGGCCGGGGCGGGCTGCTCGGTTTCGGGCTTCATCAGCACCTGCGCGGGCTCGCAGCAGGGGCGCTCGAAGGCGGCTTCCATGGCGGCGTCGGCGTTAGTGATCGCCCTGGGGCCGGAGTGGGTCAGGTGGGAGCGGCCGATGTCGTACACCTTGCGGTCCTTGAACTCCTGCGCCTTGCCGTCGTTCCAGTTCTGCACCGGGCGGTAGTAGCCGGTGATGCGGCTGTACACCTCGGTCTTCTGGCCGCAGATGGGGCAGGTGTACTGCTCGCCGGTCAGGTAGCCGTGGTCCTTGCACACGCTGTAGGTGGGGGATATGGTGTAGTAGGGCAGCTTGTAGTTCTCGGCGATCTTGCGCACCAGGTTGGCCGCGGCCTTCCAGTCGGGCAGCTTCTCGCCCAGGAAGGCGTGGAACACCGTGCCGGAGGTGTACAGCACCTGCAGGTCGTCCTGGATGTCCAGGGCGGAGAACACGTCCTCGGTGAAGCCCACGGGCAGGTGGGAGGAGTTCGTGTAGTAGGGGGTGCCGTTCATGTTGGCGGTGATGATGTCCGGGTACAGCTCGCGGTCGTGCTTGGCGAAGCGGTAGGTGGTGCTCTCCGCCGGGGTGGCCTCCAGGTTGTACAGGTCGCCGTACTGCTCCTGGTAGTCGGACAGGCGCTCGCGCATGTGGTTGAGCACATCCTGGGTGAAGCGCTGCACGCGAGGATCGGTCATGTCGGCGCGCAGCCACTTGGCGTTCAGGCCCACCTCGTTCATGCCGATGAGGCCGATGGTGGAGAAGTGGTTGTTGAAGTGGCCCAGGTAGCGCCTGGTGTAGGGGTACAGGCCCTGCTCCAGCAGCTTCGTGATGACGGTGCGCTTGGTCTTGAGGGAGCGCGCGGAGATGTCCATGAGGGCGTCCAGGCGCTTGTAGAAGTCCGCCTCGTCCGCCGCCAGGTAGGCGATGCGGGGCATGTTGATGGTCACCACGCCGATGGAGCCGGTGCTCTCGCCGCTGCCGAAGAAGCCGCCGGACTTCTTGCGCAGCTCCCGCAGGTCCAGACGCAGGCGGCAGCACATGCTGCGCACGTCGCTGGGCTCCATGTCGGAGTTGATGTAGTTGGAGAAGTAGGGCGTGCCGTACTTGGCGGTCATCTCGAACAGCAGCTTGTTGTTCTCGGTCTCGGACCAGTCGAAGTTGCGGGTGATGGAGTAGGTGGGGATGGGGTACTGGAAGCCGCGGCCGTTGGCGTCGCCCTCGATCATGACTTCGATGAACGCCTTGTTCACCATGTCCATTTCCTTCTGGCAGTCGCCGTAGGTGAAGTCCATCTCCCTGCCGCCCACGATGGCCGGCAGGTTCTTCAGGTCGTTCGGCACCACCCAGTCCAGCGTGACGTTCGAGAACGGCGCCTGCGTGCCCCAGCGGCTGGGGGTGTTCACGCCGTAGATGAAGCTCTGCACGCACTGCTTGACTTCCTTCTGCGACAGGTTGTCCACGCGCACGAAGGGCGCCAGGTACGTGTCAAAGGACGAGAACGCCTGCGCGCCGGCCCACTCGTTCTGCATGATGCCCAGGAAGTTGACCATCTGGTTGCACAGCGTGGAGAGGTGGCTGGCGGGGGAGGAGGTGATCTTCCCCGGCACGCCGCCCAGGCCCTCCTGGATCAGCTGCTTCAGGCTCCAGCCCGCACAGTAGCCGGTGAGCATGCTGAGGTCGTGCAGGTGGATGGCGGCGCTGCGGTGCGCCTCGGCCACCTCTTCGTCGTAGACCTCGCTCAGCCAGTAGTTGGCGGTGATGGCGCCGGAGTTGGACAGGATCAGGCCGCCCACAGAGTAGGACACCGTGGAGTTCTCCTTCACGCGCCAGTCGTTGATCTGCAGGTAGTTGTCCACCAGGTCCTTGTAGTTGAGCAGGGTGGAGTTGATGTTGCGCACCTTCTCGCGCTGCTTGCGGTACAGGATGTAGGCCTTGGCCACGTCGGCATAGCCGGACTCGGACAGCACCTTCTCAACGCTGTCCTGGATGTCCTCGACGGTGATCTTGCCGTCGTGGATCTTGCTGTCGAAATCGGAAGTGACGTGCAGCGCAATCAGCTCGATGACGCTGGGATGATACTGCTTGCCGATGGCGTCGAAGGCCTTGGTGATGGCGTCGCTGATCTTGACGATGTTGAAATCCACCAGCTTGCCATCGCGCTTAACGACCTGGTACATAAAAAAATCCCCCTCTGTGGAATCTGAGTATATCGTGGGCGCAGATGCCGCAAAAGCAAATCCGAGCACGTCTACCCTACCACAAAGAACGGGGAATGTCAACTAGATATTGTGTGTCACAAATTAAATAAACGTCATATATTGTGTTTGCGTGAGGATTGTGACTTTATTGTGACATCGCCAAAATCTCGTCATATCAGGGCGAGTCTTTCCTTCGCGGACGCGCGTTCGCCGCGAAAGGATCGATTTTGATACTTTCATGGCATTTCCGGGCCACAATATATTGTGGTTTTGGGCGGAAAACCTCATTTCACCCCCAAGATAGGCGAAAACGGCTGTCATTTTGGCAAATGTCGCCGCAAATGGCGCCTTTGACCCGCCTGGTGTGGTGCGATGAAGGAGAAACTGCGGCGAAATCAGTCCGCGCCGCGCAGGTGTGTGTCCGGCACGTACTTGCGGGCGATTTCCAGGTAGGTCCGGAGCCGGTCCGCGGAGGGCGCGTGCAGGTTGCCGAACGGCACGGTGTCCCGGTCGGTAAAGACCTGCAGGAAGTAGCGCCTGGCCCCGGCGATCCAGGCGCCGATGGCCTCGAAGTCGGCGGCCTCGTGCAGCTCGTCCACCACGGTGGTGCGGAACTCGTAGTCGACCCGGCCCTCCATCAGCAGCCGCACGCTCTCTTCCACCGGCGCCGGGTCGAACGCATCCAGCCCCGCGGTCACGGCGTACTTCGCCGGGCTGTTCTTGATGTCCATGGCCGCGTAGTCGACGAGTCCCTCCTCCAGCACACGCCGGAGCATCGCCGGGTGCGCGCCGTTGGTGTCCAGCTTGACTGCGAAACCCATGGCCCTGATCCGGCCCAGGAATTCGGGCAGGTCGCGCCGCAGGCAGGGCTCGCCCCCGGTGACGGCCACGCCGTCCAGCAGCCCGCGGCGCTTCTCCAGGAAGCGGAACAGCTCGGCGTCGTCCAGCACCGGCGCGGCGCTGCCGTCCGCGAGCTGGTAGTTGTGGCAGAAGGGGCAGCGGAAGTCGCAGCCGCCCAGGAACACCGTGCACGCCACGCGCCCGGGAAAGTCCAGCAGGGTCATCTTTTGCAGTCCGTGGAGCATCATGAGCGGGTTCCTCCTCGCGATGGTCTGTGTGCTTCTCCAATCGATCCATACCGCCTGCCGGCGCGCTTTCCGGCCCTTTCCAGAAGAAGAGCGTCCGTCCGGCCTCCTGCCGCGCGTTCGCCGGGAACGGGATTACACCGCGGCCAGCAGGTTCATGTTGCGCAGCCGCGGGTCGGCGATGCCGTCGTTGACGGACCGGGCGTGGCCCTCCAGCTCGCCGCACGTCGCCCGGGAGAGGCCCTGCGCGGTCACTTCGCCGATGATGTCCGCCGCCATGCCCGCCATCACGTCCGCCTTGGCCGCGGCCAGCGCGCCGTCGTTGTCGGTGGTCAGCAGGTACTCCAGCAGCTCCGCCAGCAGCGCGAGCCGGGGCAGCCCGCGCATCGCCCGGAAAGCCCACTTGTAGTAGGGCTGGTAGACGCCGTTCAGCAGGAACACCGCCGCCATGGCGTGGCGGGCGAACTCGACGGCGGCGAGCTGGGCCGCGCCGGTCTCGCCGTGGGCCAGGCAGCGGGCGTAGTTGTACTGCCCGGACTGGGCCATCAGCATCATGTGCCCCGCCAGCTTCTTGCGCCGCACGTCCTCGGGATAGGCGGCCAGCCGCGCGCGCACGGCCGTCACCGCGCCGCTGCCGTCGTAGAACACCGCGCCGTTGACCGCCTCCGCCAGCGCGTGGGCGGGGAGGGAGAGCCACTGGCCGAGCGTCAGCACGCCGTCCCCGGACCCGACCTTGTCCAGGAAGAACTCCGCCGCCCGCAGCACGCCGCGGCGCGGCCCGCCCGCCGGGGCCATCAGCCCGCGCCGGAGCCCCATGAATTCCCGGGGGAGCTTCGCGTAGGCGCGCTCCAGCAGGAAGGCGGCGCGGCGATCCACGACGTCCTCGCCGGGCAGCAGCAGGCAGAAGCCCGGCTCGAAGTCGTGGTCGCGGGAGATCTCGTCGTCGAAGCCGAAGCACTCCGAACCGCTGCCGAACAGCCCCGCGGCCACGTGGGGCAGCAGCTCCGGGAACTGTTCCCGCAGCATGGGCATGCCGAAGGCGTCAAAGTAGGCGCGGGCCAACTCAAGGCCGTTCATAGATGTCCGCGGCCTCCGTCCGAAGCTGTTCCGCCTGCGCGAACCAGCCATAGTAGTCGAATGTGGGGGCGCACTTTTCGCACACGAAGGCGTAGTAGCCGTCGTGGGGGAGGGAGGGCGTCGCGAGCAGCGCGGCCGCGCGGTCGAGGAGCGCGTAGATCTCCGCCTCGGCGGCCTCCATGCCGTCCCGGGCCTCCGCGAGGTTGGCGAGGTTCAGGCACGTGATGGCCTGCTCCAGCGCCCCGGCGGGCAGCTTTCCCATCTGCGCCATGGCCAGGTCGTACAGGCCGCGCGCCTCGTCCCAGCGCTCCAGCGCCGCGCAGGCCAGCGCCATGTTGTTGTACAGCCCGCCCAGCAGCTCCGGCCCGGTGAGTGCGCTGCCCTCGTACAGGCTCCGCGCGCAGCGGAACAGCGCCAGCGCGCGCTCGTACTGGCCGAAGGCGCACAGGGCCGTGGCCGAATTGACGTAGGTCGTGCCCGCGCTGAGGGTGTTGCCGAAGTCCAGCTTTTCCAGCAGCGCCAGCGCCGCGTCCACCTGTTCGAGCGCCCTGTCCCGGTCCCCGGTCTTGCGGTAGTGGCCCACCAGCTCGTTGCGCAGCATGAGTTCGCCCCGCCGGTCGTGGCCCAGCCGCGCTTCCTCCAGCCAATAGAGCAGGTGCCGCTCCGCGCCGGCGTAGTCCCGGCGGCTCATGTACTCGTCCATGCGGGCGATGATCCGCTGCTGGGGGACGGGCCGGATGCTCTCCATGCCCTCCGGCAGCTCGTCGAAGCGGTTGATGCTTCCGTTCACGCGCCGCGCCTCCTTCCTGATCGGGATGGGATTACCGCTGCCCGCCCCGCGCGGCCTCCAGCGCGTCCACGGCGAAGCGCACGCAGTCGTCGCAGGAGCACAGCACCTTCCCGGTGTCCACGCCCTTGAGCTGGCGGCACTGGGTCGCGCCGGCCTGCGCCCGGAACGCCTGGAGCACGCCCCGCGCCGCACCGGGGATGGGCCGCCCCTGGTATTCCAGCAGCCCGAGCGCCATCTGCGCCCCGCACAGCGCGCCGCAGGTGGCCTCCGTCGTGGCCATGCCGCCGCCGAAGGCCGCGCCCAGGCGGTCCAGCGTCGACTCGGGCAGGTCCAGCATGTCCGCGCAGGCCGCGAGCACCGCCTGGCAGCAGTTGCGCCCGCCGCGCTTCAGCGCCACCGCGCGTTCCCGTCTCTCCATAAGAAAACCCTCCTTTGTAACCGTCACGCTACCACTATAGCCAATGGAGGGCCGTGTTGTCAAGCGCGGGCGCGTGAAAGAAGCGTCGGGCGCGTCCGGCGGACAAAGCGACGCCCCGCCGTCGCGGTGAACGACGGGCGGGGCGCATGGGGCGGCGGGCGTTTACAGGCCCTCCTTCCGCCTGCGATCGGCGGCGAACAGCATGTACGCGCCGGCGAGCAGCAGCAGGCCGAGGGCGGTAAAGACGCCGGTCCCGAGGCCGCCGGTATCGGGGAGCGTGGGCTTGGCGACGTTGGTGAGGGTCACGGCGAACAGCCCGCTGTCCGGATCATAGGCGAAGGTCTCGTCGCCGCGGATGACGCCGGCGTCGGAGAACGTGAACGCCACGGGGTCGTCGGGGAGCTCATAGCCGTCGGGCGCGTGCACCTCCACCAGCCAGTAGTCGCCGGCCGGGAGCAGGAAGTCCGAGGCACCGTCCGCGTCGCGCAGCAGGCCGTCGTTTCCGGAGGTCAGCCCCGCGAGCAGCGGCGTATCCGCCGGCTCGCCGTCCGTCACGCGGTAGAGGTCGAACACCGCGCCGGCCAGGAAGCGACCGTCATCGGCGTCCACCTTCCGCCAGGAGACGTGCGGGAGCGCGTTGGTCACGGTGTCCGTGCGCGTGGTGATCGCGCTCTCCGGTACGCTCTCCACGCTGCCCGCTTCATAGGAAACGACGTAGACGAACGTCTCGCTCGCCTCTGTGCCCGCGGCGATCTCGCTGCGCACGGCGATGGTCTCGCCCGCTTCGACCGGCGCGACGGTATCGCCGTCCACGCGCACCTCGCGCACGACGTAGTCTTCAAGCGTGCCGTCCTCCGGCAGATCCAGGTACCAGATCGCCTGCGTGTCCGGCGCGGCGACGGTCTGCACGGCGTCCGACTTCAGCACCTCGCCCTTCTCCGCCGGCACGAGCGCGTCGCCCTCGCGGCGGAACAGCGCGAGCAGGAGGTCGCCGTGCTTTTGCACTGCATCCCCGCTCTGCCAGACCTTGTCGGCGACGATGGTGCTGTAGACGCGGTTGGTGACGATCACTTCGGCGTCCGTGCGCAGCATGAGCCTGCCCGCCGCGCCTTCAAGGGTCGGCGCTTCGCAGGTGCCCTCGACCGTTTCGTTGGACACCATGAGGTAGCCGGCGGGGTTGCGGATCTCGTCCACGCGGAAATTCACGCCGGACAGCAGGCCGCGGATGACGACGGTGTAGCCGTCGGGAATGCCGGCGATGACGCCGGACTCGCCGGACTGGCCGCACTTCACGGGATCCTTGCCGCCGTCGGTCAGCACGCCGTCCACGGTGGTGAAGTAGTGCTCTTCCGTGCCGCCGTCCGTTTCGACGGGCCTGACCACGTAGTAGTCGCCGCGGCTGTAGGGGATCAGCCGGCCTTCGTTGCCCTCCAGGAGCACGCGGAACGCGAACGTCGCGCCGTCGTCCTGCGGGTTCTCGACGCGCTTGGTGATGCGCAGGTCGCGCTGGTTTGCCGACGAGCAGTGGTTGGAGAACACCAGGCGCTGCCGCTGCAGGATAGTCTTGGCGGTGCTGACGGCGGTGACGGTTTCATCCTCGGAGATGTCCTGCTCGCTGCCGAGGTCCGCCTCGTTGATGATGACGGAATCGTAGTATTCGCCGCTGACGTTGATCTCCTGCACGTAGTAGGGCACGCCCTCGGGGAGGCCCGAGAACACCGCGGCCTGCGTGGGCTTCAGCTCGAATACGTTCGTATACTCGTTGTCGCCGATCCTGGCCTTGTCCTTGAACGGCACGTCCTCGTCGGTATTCTCGTAGACTACGCGGACGGCGTTGGCCTTCTGCTCTGCCGTGGCGTGCTCCGGATCGACGACCTGCCCGTCGACGGACAGTATGAGGCCCGGGTACAGGGGAACGTCCGCCCCGTCGATCTTCACGAAGGCCTGGTAGGCGAAGCTCACGTTGGCGTAGGCGCCCTGGTCGGTGCCGGTGAGCCGCTTCTCGGCGGCGAAGGAGCCGCGCTTCACCACGGGCAGGTTGAAGCGGACCTTCAGCGTGGACGCGGTCGCGCCGCGCTCCTGGTAGAACATCCTGAAGCTGTGGCTGGAGTAGTCGACGAAGGTGTCTCCCTTGAAGTACTCGCCGACGAGGGCGTCGTCCCAGGGCGTGCCGTCCGGGAAGAGATTGGCCTTCTTGAAGCACTCGCGGATCGTGGTGGTCTGGCCGCCGGCGTTCACCTTGCCGGTCTTGAAGTTGATGTCGCCGGAGATGGTGCCGTGGATGCCGCCAAGGTCGAGCACCAGCACGTCGTCGATGAACACCCACAGGTCGTCGTCGCCCATGAACTCATAGACGATGGGCGCCTTGTTCTCGTCCAGGCCGTCCTTCGCCTGGAGGAAGTTGGCCTTGACGATGGTGCCGAAGTAGTAGTCCACTTCCTCCTGCATCAGGTACATCGTGTCCTTGAAGATCGGGTTCTCCAGGGAGACCCAGCCGTACAGCGAATCGTACAGGCGGGTGTTGGTGGCCGGGCGCGAGGGATCGATGTGGTTGTAGGGCAGGAAGTTGCCGCGGTAGAACGAGGACACGGAACCGCCCTGGCCGTTCCTCGGGACGCCCATGGCGTCGTAGACGGTGAAGTTGCCGGAGCCGACGTCGTACTCCGCGAAGTTGTTGAAGCAGTTGTATTCGTAATAGCCCGTGCCGTCGTAGATGCTCTTGAGGAACAGGTGGTTCGCATTGCCGACGAAGTACTCGTCGTTATAGAGCCCGGAGAGGGACGTGCCCGTGTGCGAGACGGGCAGCTTGTCCTCGCCCAGTACCGGCTTCAGCAGGCCCTGCTTGAACTTGCCGTCTTTGTACCAGTTGTTGTCGTCGTAGAGGTCCATCATGAGGCGGTCCGGGAAGTCGTACATCTCGATGGTAATGCCCGCGGCGGCGCTGTTCACCGTCTTGACCGTGTTGAGCCGGCCCAACTCGAGCTCCGTCGGTTCGGCGAACAGGAAGAGCGACTTGCCCGTATCCTCGCCGCGGACCAGCTTGCCGTCCTGCACGTCGAGGCGCAGCTCCCTGTAGGCGTTGTCGGCGTCGCTCCGGCCGATGATGGCGGAGCTGTACTCGCCCTGTTTCCTGCCGGGCATCAGCACGCCGCGCGCTTCGTCGGCGAGCGCGCCGCCGGTCTGCGGCGCGAGGTACGTCCTGTTGACCGCGTTGTAGAAGTCGTATTCGCCGGTCGGCTTGCCGGTTTGCTCGTCGCAGTATTCGATGAACTGCCAGGTCGTGGAGGCGTCCGTGCGGAAGTTGATGATGTCGCCGTCGTCGAAGGCGTAGACCAGGCTGCCGTCGCCGGCGACCACGTAGTACTCGTAGGCGTCGATGCGGTCGTTGTAGACGCGCTGGTAGATGAAGTAGGACCTGCCGCTGACGAGCTCGGATGCGGACAGCTTCTTCGCCCGCTGCTCCGGGTGATCCATGTTGTCCACGGAGCTGTACAGCGCGAACGAGGAGTTCGCGTCCGTCGCGGTGGAGGCCTGGAAACCGCCGTCCGGGTTGCCGTTTTTGAGGTTGATCATGTACCGGGTGTTGTCCGCGCAGCGCAGCCGGACGAAGTCGCTCAGGTTGCCCTTATTGCCGATGGGGTAGACCTCGATCTCGCAGGGATCCTCGCTCAACGTCAGGCCGGAGGGCGTCAGGTACATGTACCGCGTGCCCGCGTCGGCGTCGGTTTTAATATAGTAGATATTGTCGCGCACGTGCCGGAACGTCCAGACGGTGATGTCCGCCTCCGCCACCTCGTTGCCGTTCGCGGCGGTGACCGGCGTCAGCTCGCCCGGCTGCAGCACGTTGACGAACTGGCCCTGCAGCCGGTTGTCGGAATCGGGGTGAACCGCGCCGCAGACCGCGACCAGGTCCTTACCGTTGTCCCGCACGATGGCGAAGGAATTGTTGTTGAGCGCGTCGATGTAATTCGCCTTGGCGAAGGCAAAGACGGAGAAGGATTCCGCTTCGAAGGAGAAGGAGGAAACCTCGTCCTCCGCCGCATCGGCGATCGTGGGCGTCAGCACCTGCGTCCCGTCCTGCGCGAAGTGCACGACGCGGAAGCGGTCGTCCGACCTCAGGGAGACGGCGTCCACGTAGTCCACCTGCACCTGCACGGGCGTCAGCGGCTCGATGCGCTCGCCGTTGTACGCGATGGAGATGTCGAACACGCGCGCCTGATCCACCGAGGCCACGCCCCCGGCGCCGGACAGCGCGCGAACGGCGCCGTCCACGGCGGCCTGGTAGGCTTCGCTGTCCGCCTCGGCCTCGACGGCGATCAGCTCCGCATCGTCGGGGATGCCCGCGTCTTCGTCATAGGTGACGGTGATTTCGTAGGTTTCCCCTTCGGCGGTCAGCACCTGCGCCTTGATCTGCGCGTCGGTCACCTGGATGCAGATCTTCCGGCCGTCCGACAGGACGACGGTCAGGACCTCCTCGGTGGTGAAGGGCTGCAGGCTGATGAGCTTCCAGTCGCACAGCGCGTCGGCGTCGTCCTGCACGGGTTCCGCGCGCAGCAGCGAGGGATCGGAGAAGCTGACCCTGACGGCGTCGGCGGCGTTTTCGTGGATCTCCAGCGCCGAGAACAGCTCCGACAGCAGCAGCGCCCCGCCGCCCTCGAGCGTGTAGGCGTAGCCGCGGAACTCGAAGTCGACCGTGTAGGCCAGTATGAAGCTGCTGAAGCGGTCGGTGATGAACCGGAAGCCGGTGACCGACGTCATGTCGCCCACCGCGTTTCCGCACTCGAGGGCGAAGCCGTCGCCCGGCAGGATCTCGGAGATCTCCTTCTGCCCGGCGCCGTCGCGGTGGATGTGGTACAGGTGGAAATCCCGGCCCAGCACGGGGGAGGGCAGGGTGACCGTGACGCGGAAGCCGTCCTCGTATTCGTCCGGGTCCACGTTCTCCAGGGCGATGTCAAACGCCCGAAGCTCCATGCGCGAGCGCACCGTCGGCGCTTCGGCCGTCCCGCGATCCGAATCCTCCGCCGCGTCGGTTTCGCCGCCGACCGCGTTGGTCTCGGCGATCTCTTCTTCCCCGCGGACGGCGGCCTTGCGCAGGCGCGCGGCGGGGGCCTTCTTCGCGTTCGCCTCGGCCACGTCCTCGCTCGGCGAAGCGGACCGATCCCGGAGCCACGCCTGGACATCGGCCCATTCCGCCTGCGCGTCCGCGCCGGAGAGCATGTCGGCGTTGCCGGCGGCGGAACCGGGCAGCGTCAGGCGCTCGTCCGCCGGTTCGATGACCGCGATGTCCAGCTTCAGCGCGGGGATGTCGCCCGCGTAATTGAGCAGCGTGAACTTATAGGTCTCGTCCCCGATGTGCACGGTGAGGACGGTCCTGTCAATGTCGTCGATGGGCATGACCGCGTCGCCGTCGATGGACAGCAGCGCCGCGTCGTATTCCAGGGTCCACGCCGCTTCCGTGGCGTCGTCCGCGGCTTCGGGGCGCGCTCGGTTGACCATCTCCCGCAGGGACAGCGGCAGCGGCGTCGCGCTCAGGTCGTACTCCTCGGTGAACACCTCGGGCACGATGGGCGCGCTCTCGGCCTCGGCCATGGAGGTCAGCGTGATTTCATACACGGCGATGCCGTCGTCCACGGTGATCGCGGCGCTTTCAAACCCTTCGAGCGGCGTCACGGTATAATCCCCGTCCACCGCTTCTATGGCGAGGCAGGCCGCGTCGTATTCGATTTTCCACCCGGCGGGGTCGCCCGGTTCGGTCGCGTCCGCGCCGGCGGTCTCCGCCGCGGCCAGCATCAGCGCCCGCAGCGAGTACGGCGCTTCCAGCCCGGCGGTATTGATGGTCGCCGCGTAGCGCGCGACGGGGTCCTCCGCAATCACCTCAACGGGCTCGTCGGACGACACCTCGCCGGGCAGCTCGTCGGGATTGTCCACAATCGCCTCGATGACGTCGCCGGAAGGATTGTCAGAAGGATCATCCGAAGGATCGTCGGAAGGATCATCCGAAGGATCGTCGGAAGGATCGTCAGAGGGATCGTCAGAAGGATCGTCAGAAGGATCGTCGGAAGGATCGTCGGAAGGATCGTCAGAGGGATCGTCGGAAGGATCGTCAGAAGGATCATCCGAAGGATCGTCGGAAGGATCGTCGGAAGGATCGTCGGAAGGATCATCCGAAGGATCGTCGGAAGGATCGTCGGAGGGATCGTCGGAAGGATAGTCGGAAGGATCGTCGGAAGGAGTGTCGGAGGTCGTCGCGCCCGGTTCGGTGGGGTCGCCCTCCATGGACGCGCCCTCGGGTTCCCCGGCGACGCAGTTGGTAAAGTTGCCGCCCTTCAGCGTGATGATCCATCGATCCTCGCCGGCGGTCACGGCCAGCTTGGCGCGGGTGAAGCCGCTCGGCACGGAGATGGCGTAATCGTGATCCAGCGGCTTGATGGCGATTTTGTCCCCCGTGCCCTTCGGATCCCTGGCCTGCTCGACGGACGTGACGCTCTTGATCCGCACGGGAAGCCCGGTGTCCTTGAGGATCTGGCTGAGCCGCACGAGGCGTTCGCCGCCCAGCTCGTAGACGGCCTTTATCCGGGTATTGTCGCCGGGCTTCGACGTCGCGTCGCCCGCGGTGGCGGCGCCGATCTCGAAATCCTCCAGCGTTTCCGACTTCTCGTCGGGTTCGTCCACCGGCCTGTCGATCGCCGAGCCCGTGTCGACGCTCTCGTAGCAATCGTCCGCGTGGTCGTGCTCCTCCTGCGCGCACACGAGCAGGTTGCGATCGTCGTAGCACGCCTCGCTGTGACGGTGCGACGGCATGCCGCAGGACGGCGACGACACCGTCTCCGCCGCGATTTCCGAGGCCAGGCCGAGATGGCCCGCGGGCGATACCGCGACGGCCAGGCAAAAGAGCAGCGCCAGCGTCCGCTTCAGGACGCCGGATTGCCGAAGTCTTCCGGTGGCGATCCGCTCAAACAACGTCTTCATGGTATGGTCATTCCTCTCTGGGCAAAACGGAAGCATATCGATCATTTCCCTGCGCCGGGATATGTCGGCGCGGTTTATGCGAGCATCGGGTGCGGTCCGGCCTCTGCCGGGGTGGGTCATCTGGGAGCGGGCGGGCGATGCGGACGCAAAGCGAGTCGCCGCCTACTCTCCCAATAATACATTTCAACGTTATTATAATATAAGAAGGGAAGAATTGCAATATGATTTGCACGGTCTTACTCTATTTTTTGGAAAAATTTTTCATTTAAACGGTATCTTTCTCTTCAGAATATGCGTTTTCCCGGCTTTTGTTGCGTGCGAAGGGCGCTGGACGGGTCGTCGCGACCGGATCGTGTGGGGCCGGCGGGCAGGCTGCGCGAGGAGAGGAATCGAAAAACAACCGTTTTCCAAGCTGACACGCGTCAAAAACAGACCGAAGTCAAAATGCGGCGCATTCAAAACAGACCGAAGTATCAAGATGATCCGCAAAAACAGACCGAATTCCGGTTCCAAATCCGCCGTCGACATCGCATCGGCTATTGTGAAATGGGGATCCATCTGCTATAATAACAGTGTTGCGCGGGGCGCTTTCCGGAAGCGTATTCAAAGGGGAGGCGCCGGTCGCGCGGCCGCAGCGAAATACGGGCGGGCGCAGGCCCGGGAAGCCCGAAGACCAAGGAGATGTGAGGAAGTATGAAGCTGGGCGTCGTAGGCCTGCCGAACGTGGGCAAGAGCACGCTGTTCAACGCCATCACCTGCGCGGGCGCGCAGGCGGCAAACTATCCGTTCTGCACCATCGAGCCGAACACCGGCGTGGTGGCCGTGCCGGACCATCGTCTGGACGTGCTGGCGGAGATGTACCACCCGGAGAAGTACACCCCCGCCACGCTGGAGTTCGTGGACATCGCGGGCCTGGTGAAGGGCGCGAGCCGGGGCGAGGGCCTGGGCAACAAGTTCCTGAGCCACATCCGCGAGGTGGACGCCATCGTGCACGTGGTGCGCTGCTTCGAGGACGACAACGTCATCCACGTGGACGGCAGCGTGGACCCGGCGCGGGACATCGACGTCATCAACACCGAGCTGGTGCTGGCGGACATCGAGACCGTCACCAAGCGCGCGGAGAAGGCCGCCGCCATGCTGAAGAAGGGCGAGAAGAAGTTCGCGCTGGAGGCCGAGGCGGGCAGGATCCTGCTGGAGCACCTGAACGAGGGCAGGCCCGCGCGCACCGCGCCGCTGGACGAGGACCAGGCCGCGGCGGTGCGGGACTGGTTCCTGCTGACCGGCAAGAAGGTCATCTACGCCGCCAACATCGGCGAGGAGGACCTGGGCAAGGACGAGGACAGCCTGCCGCTGGTGAAGCCGGTGAAGGCGATCGCCGAGGCCGAGGGCGCGGAGGTGCTGGTCATCTGCGCGTCGGCGGAGGAGGAGATCTCCCAGATGGAGCCCGACGAGAAGGCCATGTTCCTGGAGGACATGGGCATCGGCACCTCCGGCCTGGACCGGCTGGTGGTGCTGGGCTACCGGCTGCTGGGCCTGATATCGTTCCTGACCGCCGGGCCGAAGGAGGTCCGCGCCTGGACCATCACCCAGGGCACCAAGGCGCCCCAGGCGGCGGGCAAGATCCACACCGACTTCGAGCGGGGCTTCATCCGCGCGGAGATCGTGCCCTACGACGACCTGGTCCGCGAGGGCAGCATGAACGCCTGCAAGGAGAAGGGCCTGGTGCGCAGCGAGGGCAAGGACTACGTGATGAAGGACGGCGACGTGACGCTGTTCCGCTTTAACGTCTAGCATGCAGGATCCCATCTACCGCCGCCTGCGGGAGACGCCCCGGCCGACCCTGCGCGACGCGGGCCTTCTGCTGCTGCTGGCGACGGCGGGGCTGTGGCTGAGCGCGGCGCTGGCGAGCCGGCTGCCCTTCCGGGGCTGGGCGGGCATGGCGGTGTTGAACGCGCTGTACTACCTGCCCTTCATGCTCGCGCCCGTGCTGCTCTGCGCGGCGCGCGGCGGCGCGACGGCGTCGCTGCGGCTGAACCCCGTCCCGCGGGGCATGCTCCTGCCGGTGATCCTGCTGGCGCTGATGAGCGTCTACTCGGCCAGCGCGCTCACCTACGGCTGGACGGCGCTGCTGTCCCGGCTGGGGCTGGAGGCGGGGCCGGTGCCGGCGGCGCCGGAATCGAGGCGCGCGCTGAGCCTGGCGATCCTGTGCACGGCGGCGCTCCCCGCCGTGTGCGAGGAGCTGCTGTTCCGGGGCGTGGTGCTGAGCGCCTGGGAGAGCCGGGGCACCCGGCTGGCGCTGGGCGCGACCACGGCGCTGTTCGCGCTGCTGCACGGCGACCTCTACGGCTGGCCGGCCTACCTGCTGGTGGGCGGGGTCGCGGGGGCGCTCACCGTGACGCTGGATTCCCTGTACGCCGGCATTACCTTTCACACGGTGTACAACGCCGCCTGCCTGATCGTCGCCTACGCGGCCGCCGGCATGGGGGAGACCGGCGCGGGGCCGCTGACCGCCGCGGAGCTGGCGCAGGTGATGCTGCGGCTGCTGTTCAACCTGGCGCTGACGGCGCTGCTGCTGGGCGCCTTCCGTCGCCGCGCGGCGCGGGAGGGCGTCGTCTTCATTCCCCGCATCCGCCGCCCGCTGTCGGCGTCGGAGCGGCTGTGGCTGGGCCTGGCCGCGGCGGCCATGGCGATTACCACCATCCTGCAAATCTAGGAGAGACTGCATGAACGGCACCATACTCTGCGTGGGCAAGCTGAAGGAAAGCTGGCAGCGCGAGGGCTGCGCGGAGTACCTGAAGCGGCTGTCCCGCTACGGCCGGTACGAGATCGTGGCCGTGGACGACGAGAAGGACCCCGAGCGCGCCAGCCCCGCCCAGATCGAGCAGGCGAAGGACAGGGAGGGACAAGCGCTGCTCAGGCACGTGAAGCCCGGCGACCGGGTGATCTGCCTGTGCATCCGCGCGGACGCGCCGGACTCCGTGGCCCTGTCGAGGCAACTGACCCAGTGGTCGGGGGACGGGCGGCGGAACGTGTTCGTCATCGGCGGCTCCAACGGGCTCTCCGAGGCGGTGCTGCGCCGGGCCGACGTCCGGCTGTCCTTCTCCAACCTCACCTTTCCCCACGGCCTCATGCGGGTGATCCTGCTGGAGCAGCTGTACCGCGCCGAGCGCATCCGCACCGGCGAACCCTATCACAAATAGCCTGCTGGACAAAGGAGTGTTGCACATGAATCCCCGGGACATCGCACGCACCATCGACCACACCAACCTGAAGCCCGACGCCACCGCCGCGCAGATCGAGAAGCTGTGCGCCGAGGCCCGGGAGTACGGCTTTGCCTCCGTGTGCGTGAACCCCTGCCGCATCGCCCTGGCGGCGAAGCTGCTGGAGGGCAGCGGCGTCACGCCCTGCTGCGTGGTGGGCTTTCCGCTCGGCGCAATCCCCAGCGAGAGCAAGGCCGCCGAGACCGCGGTGGCCGTGCGCAACGGCGCGCGCGAGGTGGACATGGTCATCAACATCGGCGCGGCCAAGGACGGCGACTGGGCGCTGGTCGAGCGCGACATCGCGGCGGTGAAGGCCGCCTGCGGCGACGCGGCGAAGCTGAAGGTCATCATCGAGTGCTGCCTGCTCACCGATGAGGAGAAGGTCGAAGCCTGCCGCGCCGCCGTGCGCGCGAAGGCCGACTTCGTCAAGACCTCCACGGGCTTCTCCAGGGGCGGCGCGACGGTCGGGGACGTGGCCCTGATGCGCAGGACGGTCGGCCCCGACGTGGGCGTGAAGGCCGCGGGTGGCATCCACAACCGCGCCGAGGCCGAGGCCATGCTGGAGGCCGGCGCGAACCGCCTGGGCGCCAGCAGCGGCATCGCCATCGTGACCGGGTGACCCGCGCGCCCGCCGAACCGCCGCCGTCGAAGGACCGCGGCGGTTTTGTCTTGTGAATCCGCCGCCGCTGTGCTATAATCATTCTGGATTCATGGATATTGGAGGATCGCTATGCAGAAGATCAGAACCACCGTGCAGATCGCCGGGAAGGACTACACCATCGCCAGCTACGATTCCGAGGAATACGTGAACCGCGTCGCGGCCCACGTGAACCGCAGCATGGAGGAGCTGGCCGCGGCCACGAAGCTCCCCACGGCGCAGCTGGCCGTGCTGGCGGCGGTCAACGCCACCGACGACATGCTCAAGTCCAGGGACGAGAACCGCCGCCTGCGCCAGCGCATCGAGGCGCTCGAGGCCAGGCTGGAGGGCGCGGACGGGAATGCCTGAGCGCAGGATGGAGCTGCTGGCCCCCGCCGGGGACTTCGACGCCCTGCGCGCGGCGGTGCAGAACGGCGCGGACGCGGTGTACCTCGGCGCGGGCAGCTTCAACGCCCGCCGCAACGCCGCCAACTTCGAGGGCGAGGCCCTGGACGAGGCGGTGGCCTATTGCCATGTCCGGGGCGTGAAGGTGCACGTGACGCTCAACACCCTGGTGCGCCAGGACGAGCTGGCGCGGCTGGAGCGGGAGATCGACGCCATCTGCCGAAGCGGCGCGGACGCGGTGATCGTGTCCGACCTCGGCGCGGCCATGGCGCTGCGGCAGATGGCCCCGGACCTGGAGCTGCACGCCAGCACGCAGATGGCCCTGCACAACGTGCAGGGCGTGGACTTCGCGCGGGCGAACGGCTTTCGGCGCGCCGTGCTGGCGCGGGAAATGCCCTTCGAGGAGATCGCGCGCTGCGCCGGGCGGGGCATCGAGATCGAGGCCTTCGTCCACGGCGCGCTGTGCGTGGCCTGCTCCGGACAGTGCCTGATGTCCAGCCTGGTGGGCGGTCGCAGCGGCAACCGCGGCCTGTGCGCCCAGCCCTGCCGCCTGCCCTGGCGGCTGGACGGCCGCGAGGGCTACCTGCTGTCCACGAAGGACCTGTGCGGCCTGCCGAACCTGGCCCGGTTCCGGGACGCCGGGGTGGACAGCCTCAAGATCGAGGGCAGGCTCAAGCGGGCGGAGTACGTGGCCGTCACCGTGGCGGCCTACCGGCGGGCGCTGGACGCGCTGTACGCCGGGGAAACGCCGGACGCGGAGGCGCCGATGGAGGCGCTCCGGCAGATGTTCAACCGCGGCGGCTTCACGCGCGGGTACGGCCCGGGCGTCGCCGAGGCGGAGCTGATGTACCCCGGGCGGCCCAACCACCTCGGCGTGCGGGTGGGTTCCTGCCTGCGCGACGGCGAGGTGTCGCTGGACGCCGACGTGCAGCCCGCCGACGCGCTCGCGCTGCGCCGGGGCGGCGCGGACGTGCCGGTGAAGCTGTCCGGTTCGGCGGGGGAGCGCGCGCGCTGCCCGGAAGCCCGGCGGGGGGACGATCTCTTCCGGCTGGTCAGCGAGGCGCAGATGCGGGCGGCGCGGGAATCCTTCCGCGAGGAGCGCCGGCAGGCGACCGTGTCCTGCCGCGCGACGCTGCGCGTGGGTCGGCCCGCCCGGCTGCTGGCCGACGACGGCGCGCACAGGGTCGAGGTCGTCGGCGACGTCGTGGCGCGGGCCACGGGCGGGCCCTTCGACCCGGAGCGCGCCGCGGCCCGGCTGCGCAAGTCCGGCGGCACGCCCTTCGCGATCGGGGACATCGAATTCGACGCCGACGCCGACGCGTTCTGCCCGGCCTCGCTGCTGAACGGCCTGCGCCGCGACGCGCTGCGGGCGCTGGAGGCGGCGCGCGCGGCGGTATCCCGGGTTCCCCGGCCCCTGGCGATGCCTGCACCGGACCGGGACGACGGCGGCGCCTGCCTGCTCGCGCAGTCCGCCGACCCGGCGGCGCTCCGGGAGGCGCTGGCCTGCGGCGCGGACGTCGCGGTGCTGGCCCCGGAGGACGTCCGCCCCGAGGCCCTGTCGGCGCTGGATTTGCCGGCGCTCGCCGCGGCCTGCGGGGAAGGGCAGCGGCTCGGCCTGGCCGTGCCCGCTGTGCTGTCCTCCGCGGCGCTGGAGGGGCTGAATGCCTGGGCGCTCGAGCGCGGGCGGTATTTTGCCGTGACGTTTCTCTCGAATCCGGGCCAGTTGACCCTGCGCTGGCCGGGGGTGCGGCGGGGCGACGAGATGCTGAACGCGGGCAACGACCTGACCGCCGCGACGCTGGCGCGCCTGGGCCTCGCGGGCTACACCCCTTCGGTGGAGCTGAACGCCGGGCAGATCGGCGAGCTCTCCGGCAGCATGGACCTCGTGATGTGGGGGCGGCTGCCGCTGATGCACCTCAGGCACTGTCCGCTGCGGGCGGCGGAGGGCATGAAGGGCCGCCACGACGCCTGCCGCCGGTGCGACCGCTGCGGGCCTGGAGAGGGCCTGAACGGCAGGGCGCTGGTGGACAGGAGGAACGCCGCCTTCCCGCTTCGGCGGCTGGCCCAGCCGGGCGGGTGCGTGATCCGGGTGCTGAACTCCGCGGCGCTGATGCCGCTGAGGCGGCTCGAGCGGATGCCGAGGATCCGCCGCTGGCGGCTGCTGCTGAACGCGGGCGAGCCGGTGGCGGACATCGTGCGCGTCTACCGCGCGGCGCTGGACGGGCGCGATTTCAGGGCGATGCCGGAGTGGGCGACCATTGAAGCCATGCAGACGACGACCGGACATTACTTCCGGGGAGTGGAATGAATCTATGAACGAACGCAATCTTCGGGTGCTTGAATTTCCCAAGATCCTGGACATGCTGGCGGCGCTGGCCGTCACCGAGCCCGGCCGGGAGGCGGCGCGGGCGCTGACGCCCTCGGGCGATCCCGGCGCGGTGCGCCGCATGCAGGCGCAGACGGAAGAGGCCTCTTCCGTGGTGGCCTACAACGGCGGCAGCCCCATGGCGTACTTCACCGACGTGCGGCCCTTCCTGAAGCTGGCCAAGGCGGGCGGCATGCTGAGCCCGAAGGCGCTGTTGCAGGTGGCGGACGCGCTGAAGGCCGCCCGCACGGTGCGCGCCGCGCTGGTGACGGACCGAGAGGACACGCCCATCCTCACCGAGATGGGCAGCCGGCTCATGACCAACCGCGGGCTGGAGGAGGAGATCTTCGACGCCATCCTGTCGGAGGACGAGATCAGCGACCACGCCAGCCCCGCCCTCTACGACATCCGCCGCCAGATGCGGGTATTGAACGAGCGCGTGCGGGACAAGCTGAACAGCATCATCCGCTCGTCGACCACGCAGAAGTACCTGATGGACGCCATCATCACCATGCGCAACGGCCGCTACGTGGTGCCGGTGAAGGCGGAGTGCAAGGCGAACATCCCGGGCATCGTGCACGACCAGTCGGGCACCGGTTCCACGCTGTTCATCGAGCCCATGGGCGTGGTGGAGGCGGGCAACGAGCTGAAGCAGTGCGCCGTGAAGGAGCGGCAGGAGATCGACCGCATCCTGGCGGAATTCTCCGGGCGCATCGCCCCCGACGCCGACCTCATCGCCAGCAGCCTGGCCATACTCTCCGAACTGGACGTGATCTTCGCCAAGGCCGCGCTGGCCCGGCAGATGCGCGCCGTGCCGCCGAAGCTGAACGAGCAGGGCCGCGTGCGGCTGCTGCAGGCCCGGCACCCGCTGATCGACCCGGAAAAGGTGGTGCCCTCCACGCTGTGGCTGGGCGAGGACTTCACCGCGCTGGTGATCACCGGCCCCAACACCGGCGGCAAGACGGTGACGCTGAAGACGGTGGGCCTGCTCGCGCTGATGGCCCAGGCGGGCTTGCAGATTCCCGCGGCCTTCGGCTCGGAGCTCGCCATATTCGACGAGGTGTTCGCGGACATCGGCGACGAACAGTCGATCGAGCAGAGCCTGTCCACCTTCTCCTCCCACATGACCAACATCGTGTCGATCCTGGAGCAGGTCACGCCGGACTCGCTGGTGCTGTTCGACGAGCTGGGCGCGGGCACCGACCCCACCGAGGGCGCGGCGCTGGCGATGGCGATTCTGGACCACCTGCTCAAGCAGAAGGTCACCACCATGGCCACCACCCACTACAGCGAGCTGAAGGCGTTCGCTCTGGGCACGCCGGGGGTGGAGAACGCCAGCGTGGAGTTCGACGTGCAGACGCTGCGGCCCACCTACCGGCTGTCCATCGGCGTGCCGGGCAAGAGCAACGCCTTCGAGATTTCGCGCAAGCTGGGCCTGCCCGAGTTTTTGATCGAGGACGCCAACCGCCGGCTCAGCAAGGACCAGGTGCGCTTCGAGGACGTCATCGCCAACGCCGAGTACCACCGGCAGATCGCCGAGAAGGAGCGCGAGCTCGCCGAGCAGGCGCACATCGAGACGCAGAAACTGCGCGACGAGGCGGAGAAGCTGCAAAAGGAGATCTCCGGCAAGCGCGAGGCCGAGCTGCGCAAGGCCAAGGACGAGGCCCGCAGGGTGCTGCAGAAGGCCCAGCGGGAGAGCGAGCAGATCATCGCGGACCTCAAGAAGCAGCGCGGCACGGGCGTGAAGGAGCACGAGCTCCACGCCATGCGCGCCCGGCTGCAGGGGGCCATCGACGAGAACTCCGAGCGCCTGGCCGCCGCGGAGGACGAGGGCGGCCCGCTGACCGCCGCCAAGGTGGGGGACACCGTGCTGCTCACCACCCTGAACGCCAGGGCCACCGTGCTCACCGCGCCGGACGCCAAGGGCGAGTGCACCGTGCAGGCGGGCGCGCTGAAGCTGAAGGCGAACCTCGCCGACATGCGCGCCGCCCGGCCCGAGAAGCCCGAGAAGAAGGGCCGCCAGCCCGCCCGCGGCGGCAGCACGGGCACCTACGTGGGCGTGTCGACGCGGGACGTGGAGATGGAGTGCGACGTGCGCGGCATGAACCTGGAGGAGGCGCTGATGGCCGTGGACATCTTCCTGGACGGCGCGATCCTCAACAAGCTCAGCCAGGTGTTCATCATCCACGGCAAGGGCACCGGCATCCTCCGAAGCGGTATCCAGCAGCACCTCCGGAAGCACGCCGCCGTGAAGAGCTTCCGCCTCGGCAAATACGGCGAGGGTGAGGACGGCGTGACCGTGGTGACGCTGAAGTGAAACCCGATCGGCCGAGCGGATCAGAATTTCCATCCCGTTCACGGTTTGTTCATTCCTTTCTGCTAGAATAACGTTGAAAGAACATCGCCCGGGAGGCGCTGGTATGCTGAATACGAAGATTCTGCTGGTGGACGACGATCCGAACATCCGCCAGCTGGTGAACCTGTACCTGGTCAAGGAGGGGTTCGAGGTGGCCATGGCCGACCGGGGCGACGACGCCCTGGCCCAGTTCAGGGCGTCCCCGCCGAACCTGATCCTGCTGGACATCATGCTGCCCGGCATGGACGGCTGGCAGGTGTGCCGGGAGGTGCGCAAGTCGTCCAACGTCCCCATCATCATGCTCACCGCCAAGGACGAGACCTTCGACAAGGTGCTGGGCCTGGAGCTGGGCGCGGACGACTACATCAGCAAGCCCTTCGACATGAAGGAGCTGGTGGCCCGCATCAAGGCGGTGCTGCGCCGCTATCAGCAGCCCGACAGCCGGGACGAGAAGGAGCTGACCTTCCCCGGGCTGACGATCAACATCAGCCAGTACGCGGTGTCCTATCTGGGGAAGGAGCTGGAGATGCCGCCGAAGGAGCTGGAGCTGCTCTACTTCCTGGCGAGCCACCCGAACCGCGTGTTCACCCGCGAACAACTGCTGGAGCAGGTGTGGGGGTACGACTACTACGGCGACTCCCGCACCGTGGACGTGCACGTGAAGCGCCTGCGCGAGAAGCTGACCGAGGGCGAGCGGCAGGGCTGGCAGATCAAGACCGTGTGGGGCGTCGGGTACAAGTTCGAGGTGAAGTGAGCCCATGAAGCGCAGCCTATTCTGGCGAACCTACGGCGTGCTGCTGGCGGCGCTGCTCATCACCATCGCCATCTTCACCGGCGTGCTCGCCGCTTCCCGCAGGCAGG
The DNA here is from genome assembly GCA_902793325.1 of uncultured Eubacteriales bacterium. Lineage (GTDB taxonomy): Bacteria > Bacillota > Clostridia > Christensenellales > Aristaeellaceae > UBA2862. The sequence continues at coordinate 14,643 of CADBCY010000031.1, read as the reverse complement.
GCCTGCAGGACAGCTACGAGGCCGAGGTGCGCATGCAGGCGCGCGAGGTGGCGGAGTACATGGCCAACCTCCAGAGCCTCAGCTACGTGCAGCGCAACACCACCATGCGCTACGTGCTGCTGAGCAAGATCAAGGAGATCTACCGCAAGTACAACGCGGACATCTGGATCGTCAGCTACGATTCCGGCACCGTACAGTACCTGGACAGCAGTTGGAAGACCATCGAGAGCATCGCCACCGACGCGGTCAAGGAGCAGCTCTCCATCATCCAGACCGGGCAGGAGATCCGCAAGGAGGGCCTGTTCCCGGAGCTGGGCGACCAGATCGTCACCATCGGCGTGCCCTGGCTCTACGACGAGGACTACGTGGTCGGCGCGGTGCTGCTGCACATCCCGATGAAGGACCTGCACATCGGCATCCGCAGCGTGCTGCGGCAGATCCTGCCCATGGCGGCGCTGTCCCTTGCGCTGGGCACGGTGCTGGCGTTCTTCCTGGCCCGCAGCCAGATCCGCCCCATCAAGGAGATCACCGGCGCGGTGCGGGAGTTCTCCAAGGGCGACCTCACCCGCAGGGTGAACGTGCGCGGCGCCGGGGAGCTGGAGGAGCTGGGCGATTCCATCAACCGCATGGCCGAGGAGCTGAGCCGGCTGGAGGACTCGCGCCGCAGCTTCGTGGCCAACGTGTCCCACGAGCTGCGCTCGCCCCTCACCTGCATGCGCGGCTACGTGCAGGCCATGCAGGACGGCACCATCGGCGCGGAGGACATGCCGCGCTACCTGGGCATCGTGATGGACGAGACGAACCGCCTGACCGACCTGGTGTGCGACCTGCTGGACCTCTCGCGCCTGGAGTCGGGCAAGTTCCCGCTGACCCTCGCGCCGTTCGACATGAACGAGCTGCTCCGGCGCAACCTCATCAACTTCGAGCCGCGCATCGACGAGAAGCACATCGAGGTGGCGGCGGAGCTGGGCGACGCGCCGCTCTACGTGATGGCGGACGCCAACCGCATCAACCAGGTGGTGTCCAACATCATCGACAACGCCATCAAGTTCATGAACGGCCCGGCGAACCGGCTCACGCTGCGCGCCGAAGCGGCGGGGAAGGACGTGCGGGTGACCATCCTGAACAACGGCGAGGACATCGCCCAGAAGGACCTGCCCTATATCTTCGAGCGCTTCTACAAGGCCGACAAGGCGCATACCGCCGGCCAGGGCACGGGGCTGGGGCTGTCCATCTGCCAGCGCATCATGAAGCAGCACGGCTCGCTGATCACCTGCCGCTCCGGCGGCGGCGAGACGGCCTTCGAGTTCACGCTGCCCGCCGCGGAGGCGCCCTCCGCCCCGGGAAGCGCGGGGACTGCCCCTGAAACGTAACATTCGCCCCATTGCAATTCCGGGGCAATCATGTATAATGGTGAACGGAGTATCGGCGGGCGCATCGCGCCGCCGGGAAGCGAGGTTAGTGCCATGAATCGAAACATCGGAACCGGGCTGCGCGCCGCGCTGCTGGCGCTGGCGCTGCTGCTGGTCGCCGCCGCGCTGGCGGAGCCGGCCCCCACCTATGATATCGTCTATTCCGTGAACAACCCCATCCCCGCCATCGCGGCGCGGGTGCGGCCCGCCGTGGTGCAGATCACCAGCAGCGTGGAGATCTGGGATCCCGCGACCCGCAAGGCCTCCGTGGAGCCCGAGGGCTACGGCTCCGCCACCTACTTCCGCGAGGCGGACGACGGCAAGGGCGGCTACGTGCTGACCAACTACCACGTGGTGCAGGACGGCGACGTGTTCGAGCTGCTGTGGCTGGACGGCACCAAGACGCCCGCCGAGGTGGTCGGCTATGACGACGGCAGCGACATCGCCGTGCTGCGCTTCACCGACCCCGCGCCCGAGGGCACCGAGCCCGTGCCGCTGGGCGATTCCGACGCGCTGAGCATCGGCGAGCTGGCCATCATCGTGGGCAACCCCGGCTCCGGCGAGCAGGTGCTGTTCGGCACCGTGACCGCGGGCATCATCTCGGGCCTGCAGCGCGAGGACATCAACGCCAACAACTTCAGCCACAAGGTCTCCGTCATCCAGACCGACGCGCCCATCAACAACGGCAATTCCGGCGGCGCGCTGCTGAACGCCGAGGGCGAGCTGGTGGGCATCCCCACGCTGAAGATGGGCGTTGGCTACACCACCGTGTACGAGGGCCTGAGCTTCTGCATCCCCATCAGCTTCGTGAAGGGGTACATCGAGCAGATCATCGACAACGGCTCCGTGGTGCGCCCGCGCATGGGCGTCACCGTGGTGACCATCGACGGCCCCGACGAGGCCATGCGCCGCTATCCGCCCGCGGGCGCCCAGGTGTACTCGGTGGAGCCCAACACCCCCGCCGACCGCGCGGGCCTGAAGGAGAAGGACATCATCACCGAGGCCAACGGCGACCGCGTCAAGTCCTCGCAGGACCTGGTGTCCGTCATCGACCAGTGCGCCGAGGGCGACGGCGTGAAGCTGAAGGTCTACCGCTACAAGTTCGATGCCGACGACAACGTGGTCGCGGGCAGCAGCTTCGAGGAGCTGGAGATGGACCTGGAGCTGGAGATTCTGGACTGAACCCATACTGCGAATTGGGAATGGGGAATCGGGGATACCGCGCACGCCGGCCGCGGCGCGGGGGATCCCGTCCCGTTCCCAATTTCGCGTTTACAGGATAAGGAGAGACATCGTGGGCAAATCGAATTTTGCGGTATTTGTGGATCTGGAGAACGTGGGCGCGAAGGAGTCCATGCTGCTCTCGATCATTGAAAAGGTGAAGATCCGGGGGGACATCCTGCTGGGAAGGGTGTACGGTTATACCGACCGCTACAGCGACCTGAAGCAGGTGCTGCTCTCCAATACCTTCGCCGTGGTGCCGAGCCTTCGCTGGGGCAAGGTACAGAAGAACAACCTGGACATCAAGCTGGTGATCGACGCCATGGAGGTCGCCTACACCAACCCCCTCATCGACAGCTTCTGCATCGTGTCCGGCGACAGCGACTACACGCCGCTGGTGGGCCACCTGAAGGGCATGGGCAAGCACGTGCTGGGCATCTCGCGCTCCGAGGCGGCGTCCAACATCTTCATCAACGCCTGCAACGAGTTCGTGTTCCTGGAGTCCGTGGCCAAGCGCCAGCCCAAGAAGGTGAAGAAGGAGGAGCGCGCGTCCAGCGAGAGCGAGGTCGTGGACATCCACGAGCTGGTCGCCCAGGTGGAGACCATCGTGGGCGACCAGGACGAGGAGCAGATGTACGCCAGCGAGCTGAAGGACACGCTCACCCGCCTGCGCCCGGACTTCTCCGAGAAGAGCTACGGCTGCGCCACCTTCGGCAGGCTAGTGACGCAGATCACCCGCAACTCCGACAAGCTGACCTCCTGGATGGAGAACTCCGCGCTGATGCTGGGCCTGTCCGGCGAGGACGACGAGGACGGCAAGCTGGACCGCAACAACTGGCTGCCCGCCTTCCGCCTGGCGCTGGAGCACTTCAAGGCCGACGGCTTCGACCGCGTGAACCCCTCCATCCTCAAGGCCACCATCCAGCAGGACTACCCCGGTTTCGAGGAAAAGCAGATCGGCTTCAAGCGCTTCAGCGACGTGATGAAGGAGCTGGAGAAGCAGGGCCTGCTGCAAATCGAAATGGACGAGGCGCACACGATGCTGCTGCGCATCTGCTGAGGACGGGAACGGGGCCGCGCCCCTTCGCCGCCCGCCGGCGTTGGCATCGCATCGTATCCGGGCTTCTGGGGAAGAAATTCTCCCGGAGCCTTTATTGCATTTCCCGCGTGTTTGTGTTATGATAAGATTAAAGAGGTGAGGTCGGTGAGCGCACTGGCGAACGCGGAGCTGTTCCTGCGGGAGTACCGCAGGCTGGAGAGCATCCTGGAGAAGCGCTACGTGGGGCGAAAGCTCTCCTCCGGCAGCGTGGTGATGGAGTACCTGCGCGACCCGGACAGCGAGCCGTGCCGCACCGAGCTGGACCTGTGCCGCGAGATTCGCAACCTGCTCACCCACAACGTCGACGACGCCGGGGAGCCGGTGGTCACGCCCTCCCGCGCCGTGCTGGACGACCTGCGCGCCATCGTGGAGCACGTGGAGCGCCCGCGCCTGGCCGTGGACTTCGGCACGCCGGGCGAGCGCATACTGTTCGCCCATCCCAACGATTCCGCCCTGGACCTGATGCGCCGCATGGCGCGGCTGGGGTATTCCCACGTGCCGGTGCGCGACCGCACCGGGCTGGTGGGGGTGTTCAGCGCCGGGAGCCTGTTCGTCTTTCTGGGGCGCAAGGGACTGGAGAGCGTGTCGGACGACCTGCGCGTGGGCGACCTGAAGGGGGCGCTGGGCTTCACCGACGAGCGCAGCGAGAAGTACCGCTTCCTGCCCGCCGACGCCACGCTGCTGACGGTGCGGGACGCCTTTGAATCGCACGAGGAGCGAAACAGCCGCCTGGCCGCCGTGTTCGTCACCGAGGACGGCACGCCGGACACGCGCATACTCGCCATGCTGACCCCGTGGGACGTGCTGCGGGATGCTTAACGGAGGGATTTCAATGGATCGAAACGGCCCGGCTGTGCGGGCGATCAAGATACAGGTGCGCCCGCTGGAGGCCAACCCCGTGGGCGGCAACGACAGCCTGGAGAACCTGCAGCGGGAATACGCGCAGATCGTGGGCGTGTACAACGCTGCCATCCGGGAGATCAACGCCCGGCTGCAGACGCTGGACAGCGAGTTCTCCTATCGCCACCGCCACAACCCCATCCACCACATCGAGAGCCGCGTCAAGAGCCTGAACAGCATCATCAAGAAGCTGCACGACATCGGCGCGCCCATCTCCATTTCCAACGCCAAGAAGAGCCTGCACGACATCGCCGGCGTGCGGGTGGTCTGCTGCTACGTGGACGACATCTACCGCATCGCGGAGCTGCTGCTGGGGCAGGACGACATCTCGCTGATCCTCGAAAAGAACTACATCGAGAACCCCAAGCCCAACGGCTACCGCAGCCTGCACATCGTGGTGGACGTGCCGGTGTACATGTCCCAGGGCAAGCTGTTCATCCCGGTGGAGATCCAGATCCGCACCGTCGCCATGGACTTCTGGGCCACGCTGGAGCACGGCATCCGCTACAAGTCTCCCGACGAGGTGCCCCAGTCCGTGGTGGAGGAGCTGCGCGCCTGCGCCGACGTGATCACCGAGACGGACTACAAGATGCAGCGCATCTTCCAGACCCTGCAGCAGGTCAACGACGTGGTCGACGCCAGCCCGGAGAGCATCGTGGCCGAGGACGGCAAGGCAGGCCCAGGGGCGCGGAGCTGAACGCGCGGCGACGGGCAGCCCCGGGAGGCATGCCGCCGACGGCGGCGCGGCTTCCGGGGCTGCCCTTTTCGCGCAGGCGACGACCGGGAGACGGGAGGGACGATCATGGGCATGTTTGAAGGCAGGACCGCCGTCGTGACCGGCGGGGCGAAGGGCATCGGAAGGGCGATCTGCCGGGCGTTCCGGGCGGAGGGCGCGCGGGTGTTCACCATCGACCTGCTGCCCTGCGAGGGCGGTTTCGTCGGCGACGTGGCCGACCCCGCGGCGCTGGAGGCGTTCGCGGCGACGGTCGTCCGCGAGGCCGGGCAGGTGGACTGCCTGGTGCACAACGCCCTTCCGCCCATGCGCGGCATCGACGACTGCTCCTGGGAGGATTTCAACTACGCCCTGCGGGTGGGCGTCAGCGCGCCGTTCTACCTCACGAAGCTGCTGAAGGACCACCTCGCTCCGGGGGCGGGCATCGTGAACATCTCCTCCTCCCGCGACCGCATGAGCCAGCCCCAGACCGAGAGCTACACCGCGGCCAAGGGCGGCATCGCCGCGCTGACCCACGCGCTGGCCGCGAGCCTCGCGGGCCAGGCGCGGGTGAACAGCATCTCCCCGGGCTGGATCGACACCGCGGGCGCGGATTACGCCGGCCCCGACGCCGCCCAGCATCCCGCCGGGCGGGTAGGTCGGCCCGAGGACATCGCCGACCTGGCGCTGTACCTGTGCTCCGACCGCGCGGGGTTCATCACCGGCGAAAACATCTGCGTCGACGGCGGCATGACCCACCTGATGATCTACCACGGCGACTGCGGCTGGCGGCTGGAGGAGTGAGGAAGGGCGGCCTTTCTCCGCGTTCTGCACATGTCGGCTTTACAGACAACCCGAGGGGCGGCCGTTGGCCGCCCCTCGGGTTATGTGGTCGAATTGTTCTGACGGGGCTTTATCGCGCCGCCCGGGATCAATACCCGAGCTCCGCGCTGGTGTCGTACACGGGCTTCAGCGCGTGGTAGAGCTTCTCGTAGATCCTGTAGGTCTTTTCGTAGGCGGGCTGGTTCTCGGGGATGGGCCGGGTCTCGGTCTCGGGCTTGATGATCTTCGTCGCCTCGCTCAGGTTCTTCCAGATGCCCGCGCCCACGCCGGCCACCATGATGGCGCCGTAGGCGCCGCCCTCGCTGGCCGCGGACATGGTGTACACCGGCAGGTCGAAGATGTCGGCCTGCATCTGCCGCCACAGCGCGCTGGCGCTGCCGCCGCCGGAGGTGTAGACCTTCTCGTTCTCGGCAAAGCCGCCCATGATGTCCACGAGCTGCTTGAGGGAGTAGGTGACGCCCTCCATCACGCTGCGGGTGATGTCGCCCTTCGTGGTGGACAGGGTCAGGCCGTAGAAGCTGCCGCGGGCGTTCGGGTCCGGGTAGGGGCAGCGCTCGCCGGTCAGGTAGGGGGTGAACACCACGCCGTTCGCGCCGGGCACGGACTGCTCGGCGTAGGAGCCCATCACGTCGTAGACGTTCCGGCCGCTCTCTTTCGCCTCGATGCCCTCCGCCTTGCACAGCTCGTCGCGGTACCAGCGGTAGCTGCCGCCGGCGGTCAGGGTGCAGCCGAAGGCCATCCACGCGCCGGGCTCGTTGCTGCAGAACATCTGCAGGTCGCCGTTGGGGTTGGGCTGATAGCGGTCCAGGCCCATGGAGACGTTGCCGCTGGTGCCGATGACCACGCCCAGTATGCCGGGCTTCACCAGGCCCGCGCCCACGGTCTGTATGACCGCGTCGCCGCCGCCGTAGTAGCAGGCCAGGCCCTCGGGCAGGCCCGTCTCCGCCGCCACCGCCGCGGTGACCCTGCCGGCCAGCTCGATGGACTCGTGCGCCTCGGGGAAGATGGCCTTGTCCAGGCCCGCGATGGCGATGAGCTCGTCGGACCAGCGGCGGTTCTTCGTATCGTAGAAGCCCGTGCCGGAGGCGTCGGACACGTCGATGCCCAGCGTCCCGGTCATGCGGTAGCGGATGTAGTCCTTCGGGCAGACGAAGGTGACCATCTTCGCGAAGTTCTCCGGCTCCTCGTCCCTCAGCCACAGGATCTTGCCGCCGGTGTAGCCGGTGAGCATGCGGTTGTTGGTGTAGCTCAGCAGCTTCTCCAGGCCGCCCGCCTTCTCGGTGATCCAGTCGCACTGGGCCTGCGTGCGCTGGTCGCACCACAGGATGGAGGGCCGGATGACGTTGCAGTCCCCGTCCAGGGCCACCAGGCCGTGCATCTGGCCGGAATAGCTGACGCCGACGATGTCCGCGGGGTTCACGGCGGCCTTCGCCAGGATCGCCTTCAGGCCGCGCACGCACGCCTGCCACCAGTCCTCGGGGTCCTGCTCCGCCCAGCCGGGCTTGGGCGTGTAGAGGGGGTACTCCTGCGTGGAGGAGGCCAGCACCGTGCCCTCGTCGTCCACCAGGATGCACTTTGCGCCGGACGTGCCCACGTCCAGCCCGATCAGGTAACGCTTGCTCATGAGAATCCTTCCTTTCGATGGTGTTGCGGAGACGTTATCCGTTCTTTTGAAATTTGGGATTTCAAATCAGAAACCGATGCCCTGTGCCGCCCGCGGCCGACCCGCGCCGGTCACGGATTCCCGCCGTTCCGCTTCCCGCGCCGGGACTTCTCGGCGATCTTGCGGAAGTCCAGCTTGTTCTCCTCGCCGCGGAGGAGCCGCGCGATGTTGCCGCGGTGGCCGTACAGCGACAGCGCGGACATGACGAGGGACGTGACCACCAGCAGCGCGTAGCTCTCGCGTTGCCGGAACAGCAGCGCCGTCAGCACCGGGAAGGCCACGGTGGTGATCAGCGAGGCCACGGACATGGTGCGCGTCAGCGCCACGGCGAGGATCTGCACCGCCAGCAGCGCCAGCGCCAGCAGCGGGTGGATGGCGATGATGACGCCCAGCGACGTCGCGATGCCCTTGCCGCCCTTGAAGCCGAAGAACACGGGGAAGTCGTGGCCCAGTATGGCCGCCACGCCGCCGATGAGCATGCCCGCGTCGCCGCCCAGGCGCTTGCCGATCAGGCAGGCCACGTAGCCCTTCAGGCAGTCGCAGAGCAGCGTCAAAACGCTCGGCAGCCAGCCCAGGTTGCGCAATACGTTGGTGGTGCCGGCGTTGCCGCTGCCCACCTTGCGGATGTCCTTGAGCCCGAACGCCTTGCCGATCAGCACCCCCGAGGAGATGCAGCCCAGCAGGTAGCCGATCACGGCGGCGATGAGGTAACGGGCGATGAGCATGGTCGGATACCTCCATTTGTGCGATTGGCCAATCGTTTACTCTTCCTTTTTCCGCTCCCTGAGGATGAACTTCAGCGGCGTGCCGTTGAAGCCGAAGGCCTTGCGGAACTGGCCCTCCAGGTAGCGCTCGTAGGAGAAGTGCATCAGGTTCTGGTCGTTGACGAACATGACGAAGGTGGGCGGCTGCACGGCCTGCTGCGTGGCGTAGTAGATCTTGAGCCGCCGCCCCGAGGTGGCCGGGGGCTGCAGCGCCGCCTGGGCGTCCGCCAGGATGTCGTTCAACAGGCCCGTGGTCACCCGGCGGGTGGCCTCGGCGTAGGCGCCGCGCACCGCTTCCAGCACCTTGTTCACGCGCTGGCCGGTGAGCGCGGAGATGAACACCACCGGCGCATAGGCCATGAACTTCAGGTTCTCCCGGATCTCACGGACGAATTCGTTCATGGTGCCGGTGTCCTTCTCCACGGCGTCCCACTTGTTGACGACGATGACGGCGGCCTTGCCCTGCTCGTCCACGTAGCCGGCGATCTTGCTGTCCTGCTCGGTGACGCCCTGCGTGGCGTCGATCAGCACCAGCGCCACGTCGCAGCGGTCGATGGCCGCCAGCGCGCGCACGATGGAGTAGCGCTCCAGCGACTGGTACTCGATGGCCCGCTTGCGGCGGATGCCCGCGGTGTCGATGATCACGTAGTCCTGCCCGTCGGCGTCGGTGAAGCGGGTGTCGATGGCGTCGCGCGTGGTGCCCGCGATGTCGGAGACCATCACGCGATCCTCGCCCAGGATGCGGTTCACCAGGCTGGACTTGCCCACGTTGGGCTTGCCCACCACGGCGATCTGGATGGCCCCGTCCTCCTCGCCCTGCTCCTCCGGGTCGGGGAAGTGGGCGCACAGCGCTTCCAGCAGGTCGCCGAAGTTCAGCAGGTTGACGCTGGAGATGCCGATGGGGTCGCCGATGCCCAGGTTGTAGAACTCGTACACGCCGTCCAGTGCCTTGACGTTGTCCACCTTGTTGACCACCAGCATCACCGGCTTGCGGCTCTTGCGCAGCATGTCGGCCACGTCCTGGTCGTCGGCGGTGAGCCCGGCCTTGCCGTCCACGAAGAACAGTATGACGTCGCAGGTCTCGATGGCGATCTCCGCCTGCCGCCGCATCTGGCTGAGCAGCGGGTCGTCGCTGTTGGGATCGATGCCGCCGGTATCGATCAGTGTGAATTTGTAGTTTTGCCATTCGCAGTCGGCGTACACGCGGTCGCGGGTCACGCCGGGCGTGTCCTCCACGATGGCGATGCGCCTGCCCGCCATCTGGTTGAAGAAGGTGGACTTGCCGACGTTGGGCCGGCCGACGACGGCGACGAGGGGTTTGGACATGGTTACCTCCGTTGGTTCAGGAATCCTTGCGCGGGGAACGGGGGAGGGGCGGCGCTTCCGAGGGGGAAGGTCCCGGCCCTGCCCATTCCAGGAGCGTGTTCAGCAGGTCTTCGCCGCGGCGGCCGACCGGAACGACGGGCCTGCCCAGGCGGCGGATCGCTTCGTCGAGCGTCATGTCGTCCAGGAAGCGGTCCTCGTTCTGCCGGAGCATCACGCCGGTGATCAGCACCGCGTCGCAGTCCACGCCCGACATCTGCCGGGTGAGGTCGCCGCCGGTGATGAGCCCGGACACGGTCACCGTGGCGCCGAAAAAGGTGTTCTCGATCGCGTGCACGGTCACGTCGGCGCCCGCCACGGGGCATTCCGCCAGCAGGTTCCGCAGGAACTCCGCGGCGGAGAAGCCGCAGGCGATGGCCAGCCGGCGCCCGCCGGGGGCGGGACGGCGGCGCTCCATAGGCAGCTCGCCCCAGGCTTCGCGGTACTCCGCGTCCAGGAGGCGCAGCAGGCCCACGCCGTCGTCGATCTGCTCGTAGCCCTCGTAGGCCTCGTCCGGGGGGATGGGCCAACGGGCCTGCAGGTAGAACTCGTCCGACGGGAACACGAACCGCGTGCCGCGCTCCTCCAGTAGCCGGGGCCGCCACCGTTCGGCGATCTCCACCACCGCGCGGGCCTCTTCCGGGGTGTAGGGCCGCAGCGCGCAGAGCCCGTCCCGGTGGCCGGTCAGCCCCACGGGCACCAGCGCCAGCGAGCGCGCGCCGGGCAGCCTGGACAGCTCCCGGATGGTCTCGTCCAGGTACGGCCCGTCGTTGATGCCGGGGCAGAGCACGCACTGGCAGTGGAATTCAATGCCGCCGTCCGAGAGCGCCTTCAACTGGGGCATCAGCCGCCGCGCGCGGGGCGTGCCCAGCACGCGGGTCCGAAGGTCGGGGTCCACGCAGTGCACGGACACGTACAGCGGCGAACAGTGCCGGTCGATGATGCGCTGCAGCTCCCGGTCCGACACGTTGGTCAGGGTCACGTAGCTGCCCATTATCAGGCTCATGCGCCAGTCGTCGTCCTTCACGCGCATGGTGTCGCGCACGTTTCCCGGCAACTGGTCCACGAAGCAGAACAGGCACTTGTTGCAGCACAGCCGGGTGCCGGACATCATGGGCGTGGTAAAGTTCAGCCCCAGGGGCTCGTACTCCTCCTTCAAGACGTTGAAGGCCAGGGGCTTTCCGTCCCGCCGCACCTCCACCGTCAGCCGCCGCTGTGCGGTGAGGGCCTGGTAGTCGATGAAGTCCACCACCACCGCGCCGTTCAGCCGCGCCAGCCGGTCGCCGGGGCGAATGCCTTCCCGTTCGGCGGGACTGCCCGGATCGACGGCGGTAATCAGGTGGGACATGGCGGCCTCCGTGGTTTCAAAATCATTCCAGTATCTATTATGCCGCAAAAAAGCCGCCGCGTCAACATGCGTTGCGTAAAACCCGGCGCCATCCGCCCGGCCGCGCGGAAAAAATCCAACCATAATTGTACGAAATGGCATTTATTAACTGAAAAACCCTTGCGAAAACGGCGTTTTCGGGCTATAATAAATTGTTTCCAAGGACAATGTCTTTGATCGCACCGAATATCATAAGCAGGAGGATGAACCACCATGCAGAAGTATGTATACCTGTTCAGCGAAGGCAACGCTTCCATGCGCAACCTGCTGGGCGGCAAGGGCGCGAACCTGGCCGAGATGACCGGCCTGGGCATGCCCGTCCCCCAGGGCTTCACCATCACCACCGAAGCCTGCACGCGCTACTATGAGGACGGCCGCACCATCGGCGCCGACATCCAGGCGCAGATCGACGAGGCGCTGGCCAAGATCGAGGAAATCAACGAGAAGAAGTTCGGCGACGTGAAGAACCCGCTGCTGGTCTCCGTCCGTTCCGGCGCGCGCGCCTCCATGCCCGGCATCTCCATGCCCGGCATGATGGACACCATCCTGAACCTGGGCATCAACGACGAGGTGGCCGCGGGCCTGATCGCCGGCAACCCCGACCCCAAGTTCGAGCGCTTCGTGTACGACTCCTATCGCCGCTTCATCCAGATGTTCTCCGACGTCGTGATGGAGATTCCGAAGAAGACCTTCGAGGTCATCATCGACGAGCTGAAGGAGAAGAAGGGCGTCACCAACGACATCGACCTGGACGTGGACGACATGAAGGAGCTCGTCGCCCGCTTCAAGGCCTACTACAAGGAGCAGAAGGGCGAGGACTTCCCCAGCGATCCCAAGGCCCAGATGATGGAGGCCGTGAAGGCCGTGTTCCGCTCCTGGGACAACCCCCGCGCGAACGTCTATCGCCGCATGAACGACATCCCCTACTCCTGGGGCACCGCCGTCAACGTCATGCCCATGGTGTTCGGCAACCTGAACAACCGCTCCGGCACCGGCGTCGCGTTCACCCGCAACCCCGCCACCGGCGAGAAGGCGCTGTTCGGCGAATACCTCATCAACGCCCAGGGCGAGGACGTCGTGGCCGGCATCCGCACCCCCAGCAAGATCGCGCAGCTCGAGCAGGACATGCCCGAGGTCTACAAGCAGTTCAAGACCATCGCGCAGAACCTGGAGAACCACTACAAGGATATGCAGGACATGGAGTACACCATCGAGAATGGCAAGCTCTACATGCTGCAGACCCGCAACGGCAAGCGCACCGCCGCCGCCGCCCTGAAGATCGCCGTCGACCTGGTGGACGAGGGCATGATCACCGAGCGCGAGGCCGTGCTGCGCGTGGAGCCCAAGCAGCTCGACTCCCTGCTGCATCCCACCTTTGACCCCAAGGCCCTGAAGGCGGCGACGCCCATCGGCGAAGGCCTGGCGGCCTCCCCGGGCGCGGCCTGCGGCCAGGTGGTGTTCACCGCCGAGGACGCCAAGCGCTGGAACGAGCACGGCCACCGCGTGGTGCTGGTGCGCCTGGAGACCAGCCCCGAGGACATCGAGGGCATGGTGGCCTCCCAGGGCATCCTGACCGTGCGCGGCGGCATGACCTCCCACGCGGCCGTCGTGGCCCGCGGCATGGGCACCTGCTGCGTCTCCGGCTGCTCCGAGATCAAGATGCACGAGGGCAGCTTCGAGCTGGGCGGCCGCACCTTCCGCGAGGGCGACTGGATCAGCGTGGACGGCTCCACCGGCAAGATCTACGGCGAGGCCATCCCCACCGCGGAGGCCACCATCTCCGGCGACTTCGGCCGGTTCATGGCCTGGGCGGACAAGGAGCGCAAGCTCGCCGTCCGCACCAACGCCGACAATCCCCGCGACGCCATGCAGGCCGTCAAGTTCGGCGCGGAGGGCATCGGCCTGTGCCGCACCGAGCACATGTTCTTCGAGGGCGAGCGCATCAAGGCCGTCCGCGAGATGATCGTCGCCAAGGACGTCGAGACCCGCAAGAAGGCGCTGGCCAAGCTGCGCCCCTATCAGCAGGGCGACTTCGAGGCCATGTACGAGGTCCTGCAGGGCCGTCCCATGACCGTGCGCTACCTGGATCCGCCGCTGCACGAGTTCCTGCCCAACAAGGAGGAGGAGATCGTGGAGCTGGCCGCCGAAATGGGCATCGGCGTGGAGGACCTGAAGGAGACCGTCGCCTCCCTGCACGAGTTCAACCCGATGATGGGCCACCGCGGCTGCCGCCTGGCCGTCACCTATCCCGAGATCGCCGAGATGCAGACCGAGGCCGTCATCTCCGCCGCCATCAACGTCAATCGCAAGCATCCCGAGTACAGGATCGTGCCCGAGATCATGATTCCGCTGGTGGGCGAGGTGAAGGAGCTCAAGTTCGTCAAGGACGTCGTGGTCGCCACCGCCGACAGGCTCATCGCCGAGGCGGGCGTGGACATGAAGTACCACGTGGGCACCATGATCGAGATTCCGCGCGCGGCCGTGACCGCGGGCGACATCGCCACCGAGGCCGAGTTCTTCTCCTTCGGCACCAACGACCTGACCCAGATGACCTTCGGCTTCTCCCGCGACGACGCCGCCAAGTTCCTGGGCGCCTACTACGAGAATGGCCGCGGAGGCCGGTCGCAAGACCCGCCCCGACATCCACCTGGGCATCTGCGGCGAGCACGGCGGCGATCCGTCGAGCATCGAGTTCTGCCACAAGGTCGGCCTGGACTACGTGTCCTGCTCTCCCTTCCGCGTGCCGATCGCCCGCCTTGCCGCCGCGCAGGCCGCGATCCTCAACGACTGAGCCAGGACCGGCATACCCGGGTAAAATCCCCAAGGGCTGCGAGGCGTATCGCCTCGCAGCCCGCAGAGCGTCGATAAAGGCCGCAACCGCGGAGATTCCCTGAAAGACCGCTGACGCCGTAGGAATCTCCGCTTGCTGCGTCAGGCCGCCCTGCGGATTTGGTCACTTACGATTGGGTAAGCTCCCGCATCCGCAGGACGGCCTTCCTTGCCTTGCGGAGGTGGAAATCCCGAAAGGATTTCCAGTTTTCAGCGAAGCTGAAAACCGCAAAGGTTCGAATTGAAATTCGAAGCTTTGCGCCGGCCTTTCTCGCCACTCTTCAGCATGAGCATACAGGAGGACCGCATCCATGTCGAACATCTATCAGAGCGCCGACGAGCTGATCGGCAGGACCCCCCTGCTGGAGCTGACCCATATCGAAAAGGAAGAAAACCTCAACGCCCGCGTGCTGGCGAAGCTGGAGTACTTCAATCCCGCGGGCAGCGTGAA
>CADBCY010000030.1 GCA_902793325.1 uncultured Eubacteriales bacterium | reverse complement strand
AATCCTGTGTCGAAAAAACTAAACTATCTCTAATCCTAGAAGGTTAGCTTATCACAAGAAATTGCTTTAGCACAGACGTAGTTGTTTTTGACGCTTACGGTCCATCTGGATGAATTCAATAAATATAACGTATGGGATATCATGGATCTGAGCGTAAAGAAGGAACAGGAGGGTTTTCTCGCAAGCAACGTATGGAGTCTCGTTCATGCTTACGTCGTAAATAAGACCAACGGAGCCGTATACCCATTCGGGATTTATGACGATGATACTCCGGTCGGCTTTCTGATGCTTGCCTATGACTATGGAGAGGTTTGCGACGACAAAGATGCACCGGAAATCTCAAAAGATAATTATTTTCTTTGGCGTCTGATGATCGACGAGGAGTTTCAGGGAAAAGACTATGGACGTGAGGCCGTCAGACTCGCGTTGGATTATATCAGGACGTTTCCCCACGGGAGAGCGGAGTATTGCTGGATCTGCTATGATCGCGAGAATACGACGGCAAGAAGTCTTTATCGCTCCTTTGGATTTGAGGAAATCAAAGAGTATGAGGATGGCAATATCGACGCCGTTCTGAAACTGTAAACTTCATTTGACCATTTCCCGTTTACGGAGCTTTGTCCTGGTATATTTTACGCGGTCTTTCTATGCTTTGGAGTCCTTTTACGCGTTCTTTCACAAAGGAAAAGCCCCGAAAACACAGCGTTTTCGGGGCTTTTGACTGTCTGGAAGCGGCGCGTTTCCCTTTGGTTATCCACGATCGAACGTAAACGGGGCCGCGTGTCGCCGTCCGGTCCCGGATGTGCGCCGGGTGCGGTTTCCTGGCCGGCGCGCGGCACAAAGCAGTAAAAAGGAGGCGCGGCGCCGGGTTTCTTCGCTCCGACCGCGACGAACGCATCGTCGCGATGTCAGGGCGGCGGGCCCGGTGCGCGCCTCCATTTGTCAGCGGTTCAGCCCGGCGTTACGCCGCCGGAGCCAGCGCCTCGGTCAGCGCCGCGGCATAGGCCGCCGCCTGCGCGCCGGCGATGCGGCCGAACACCACGAAGTCCGCCACGGCGTTGCCGCCCAGGCGGTTCGCGCCGTGCACGCCGCCGGTGACCTCGCCCGCCGCGAACAGGCCGGGGATGATCTCGCCGTCGGTGTTCAGCACGTGGGTCTCGGGGTCGATCTTCAGGCCGCCCATGGTGTGGTGGATGCCCGCGGTCACCTTCACGGCATAGTAGGGCGCCGTATCCAGCGGCTGCGCGAAGGAGGTGCGGCCGAAGTCGGGGTCGTTCTTCTCGGCCACGTAGCCGTTCCAGGTCTGCATGGTGGCGGCAAATGCCTCGGCGGGAATCTCCAGCGCCTCGGCCAGCGCCTCATAGCTGTCGCCGGAGAGCATGAAGCCCTTCTTGATGTAGCCCTGGATGACGGAGGAAGCGTCCACCATCTTCTGGTCCACGACCAGCCAGCTGAAGGAGCCGGGCTGGGCGATCTCCGCCGCGGAAACCACGTCGCGGGTGCCGACCTCGTCGATGAAGCGCTCGCCGTTGGCGTTCACCAGGATTGCGCCGTCGCCGCGCAGGCCCTCGGTGATCAGGGAAGCGCTGTCCGCCTGCACGGTGGGATGGATCTGGATCTGCTCCATGTCCACGGTGGCCGCGCCCAGCGCCTGGGCCATCTCGATGCCCTGGCCCTGGATGCCCGCGGCATTGGTGGTCATGAAGCCGGCCAGCTCGGGCTTATAGGACACGACCATGTCCAGGTTCGCGCCGAAGCCGCCGGTAGTCAGCAGGACGGCGCCCGCGCTGACGGTCACGGTGTTGCCGGCCTTGCCCTCGGCTTCCACGCCGATGGCCGCGCCGGTGTCGTCGGTCAGGATCTTGGTGGCGGTGGTGTCGGTCAGGAGCAGCAGGTTGTCCCGCTCGGCGCAGGCCTGCTCCAGCAGCGGCACGGTGTACGCGCCCACGGACACGACCTTCTTCTCATCATTCAGGGGGCGATGGATGCGCTTGACGGACGCGCCGCCGAAGGAGGCCACGTCGGTCAGGTCGATGCCCTGGGTGCGCAGCCACTCGATGGCGTCGGCGCTGTTGTTGACCAGCGTGTTCACCAGCTCGGGGTCGTTGATGCCCTTGCCGCCGATGAGCGTATCCAGCGCGAACAGCTCCACGGAATCGAAGTAGCCCTCGGGATTGGCCTGGTAGGCGTCCCACTGCTCCTGCACGGTGGCGGCCAGGGCGGTGATGGCCTCGTTGTCTGCCCACTTCTCCGCGGCGGTGGCCAGCGTCTTTTCGACGCCCGCGGACTCGCCGAACTCGTTCTCGTCCTGGTCGGCGGTCTTGGCGGCGTTCATGCCGCCGGTGGACTTGACGGAGTTGCCGCCCACGGCGGGCTGGCTCTCCAGCACGATGACGGTCGCGCCGGCGTCCGCGGCGGTGATGGCGGCGGTCATGCCCGCGCCGCCCGCGCCCACGATCACCACGTCGGCCTCGAGGTCCAGATCCTCGGCGGCCTCCTCCGCGGCCTCGCGCAGGTAGTCGTCCGGGTTCACGCCCGCGTCGGCGAGCGCGGCGCGCGCGGCCTCGATGAAGCCGGCGCGGGTGATGCCGGCGAAGGTCGCGCCGGTGTAGGTGTCCACGATGCCGTTCGCCTCGACGAAGGCGGCGGGCCACTCCTTGATGACGTTCTTGCCGATGCCGTCGGTCTCGTCGTCGCCCACGGCCTGGACGTCGGTGATCACGTCGTCCTCCAGCGTGACGGTCACGGTGATCTCACCGCCGAAGCCCTGGGCCGTGCCGGTCCCGGTGACGGTGTCGGCCAGCGCCATCGGCGCCAGCGCCAGCAGCATCGCCAGGGCGACGCACAGTGCGAACAAGCGTTTCTTCATGGTTTTCTCCTCCTCGTTGCACTTCCCGGACGCGCCGGGCGTGATGGAGATATTATAGCATATCCGCGCGAAATGCTCAACGGGTTTATTGCGCGATCCTTCAATTTTGCTTACGCGGCGTCCGCCGCTTCCGCATCGCCGTCGAGATAACGGTAGATGTATTCCTCCGCCAGTTCGTCCAGCCGGCCGGACGCGCGCTCCTCGTCCAGGAAGGCGTCGACACAGGCCAGCAGGTCCTCGTTGCCCCGGGGCATCAGCGCGCCGAGCTGCCCGCGGGTGAAGGGCTCGTAGATCAGCGGCGCGGCCAGGCGCTCGTCCTGCCCGACGTAGTAGCCCGCCTCCATGATCTCCGTAATCATGATGTCCGCCTCGCCCGCGGCGACCAGCGCGGGGATCTCCTGGTTCACGTCGTGCACGATCAGCGTGCAGTCCGGCAGGTTCGCCCGCGCGAACTTCTCGTTCAGCCCGCCGGGGTTCACCATCACCCGCACCTCCGGGCGATTGATGGCCTCGAGGCTCGTGTACCTGCCGGCGTCCTCCGTGCGGCAGAGTATGGTCTTGCCGTTGCCGAGGTAGCCCTTACTCATCAGCGCCTGCTCCTTCCGGGCGTCGGTGATGGTGATGCCGCACAGCGCCAGGTCGAACTTCCCGGCGAGGGTATCGTCCATCAGCGTCGGCCAGGACGTGGGCACGTACTCGAGCGCCACGCCCAGCGCCGCGGCCAGGTCCTCCGCCAGCGCCGCGTCAAAGCCCACGTAGGCGTTCGTTTCGGGGTCGAGGAAGGACATCGGGTTGTAGTCGCCCGTCGTGCCGACGCGCAGCGCGCCGCGCGCCTCGATCGCCTCCAGCGCGCCGGTCGGGCGCGCCGAAGCGCTGTCCTCCGCCAGCGCGGCGGAGAAGGGCAAGTTCAGGACGAGCAGCAGGCAGAGCAGGGTCGCAAGCGGTTTTTTCACGGGATCTCCTCCTTTTCTGTGATCGGGCGCGCGCCGAGCATCGCGCCGCAGCTTTCCCGGACGATGAGGCTGCACTCCCGGATCTGCGAGTAGGAGCCTCCGCCGCCCTTCAGGCTTCCGATGAGCTCCTCGATGGCGGTGACGCCGTGGTCGTAGGGATGCAGGTCCACCGTGGTCAGGGAAGGGTTCAGGTAAGGCGTAAAGAACTGGTTGTCACAGCCGATGAGGGCCACGTCCTCCGGCACGCGCAGCCCCATGCGCTGGAGCTGCCGAAGCGCGCCCAGGGCCACCAGGTCGTTGATGGCGATGATGGCGGTGGGCCGCCGCTCCGGCGCCGCGCCGCTGAACAGACGGTTCACGCAGAACTCCCCCGCCTGGGGCGTGAAGCCCGCGTCGGTGCGCATCTCCCAGTCGGTGGGCAGGCCGAGGCGCTCCATCTCTTCGTAGAACGCCCGCCGCCGGGCGCTGGAGGAGCGCATGCCCCCGGAGCCGCCGATGAACGAGATGCGGCGATGTCCCAGCGTGACCAGGTGCGCCAGCGACTTGCGCACGCTCAGCGAGAGGTCGGAGGTGATGTTCACGCAGCTGACGCCCTCCACGCGGGGCCCGATGGTGACGATGGGCATGCGCCGGGCGATGCGGCACAGCCGGCGGCGGATCTCCTCCGCGTCGCCCTGCTCCATGGCCGCGCCGACCAGCACCGCGCCGCACACGGGCAGGCTGTTGATGCGCTCCACCGCGGTGTCCTCCCCGCCCTGCGCGAACTCCGGCTGCACGACGATCAGCGGCCAGCCCGCGCGCCTGGCGGCGACCTCCGCCCCGGCGCACAGCATGCCGTAGTACGGGTTTGTAAGATCGGAAATCACCAGCGCCAGGGCGTGCTCCTCCCCCGCTTCGCTTCTCCGCTCCCCGGTCAGCTTGCGATAACCCAACTGCCGCGCCGCGGCTTCCACCCGCTCCCGGGTCGCCGCGCTGGCGCCGCCTCCGGACAGCACCCGGGAAACCGTGGCGACGGACACCTCCGCCAGCCTGGCCACGTCATGGATGGTAACGGTTCTCGGCTGCATGGGCTCGCCTCCTCCCTGTACTTTGCCCTAAGTATATCACATGCAGGCGAAAATGGCAACGGCCTTTTTCGTTTCATTTTCATGTATTTTCAAGAATTACTGTAAATTAACGGTTTTCTTTACGAAATGTATTGACAATTCGCCGTGATTTGCGTATAATATGGGCCAGTGATGAAAACCGTTTTCATCCGTCCGGCGAATCTGACGGGCACCGCCCGTTGAGAATAAGGAGGAAAATCCCATGAAAAAAGCGCTCGCTCTGGTTCTGGCAATGACCCTGCTGTTCTGCACGGCCAACTTCGCCATGGCAGATGAAGGACAGACCCTGACCATCGTGGCCTGGGATGCCGAGACCACCCCCTATCTGGCCGCCCAGAAAGCCGCCTTCGAGGCCACCCACCCCGGCGTGACCATCGAGTACGTCGACGTCGCCTCCCAGGACTACGCCGTAAAGACCACCACGATGCTGGCCGGCGGCGACGCCAGCGATGTCTATATGGTGAAGGAGATCACCGACCTGCTGAACTGGCAGGAAGCGGGCTATGAAGAGCCCCTGAACAGCTACATCGAGGCCTCCGGCTACGACCTGAGCGGCTTCGCGGGCATCGAGAGCAACTACGCCGTGGACGGCGAGCAGTACGCGCTGCCCTTCCGTTCCGACTTCTGGGTGCTGTACTACAACAAGGACCTGTTCGACGCGGCGGGCGTCGACTACCCCACCAACGACATGACGTGGGAGCAGTACGCGGAGCTGGCCAAGAAGATGACGAGCGACGGCGTGTACGGCACCCACTACCACACCTGGCTGAGCGCCGTGGTGAACTGGGACGTCTGCGACGGCGTGAACACGCTGATCGACGGCGACTACAGCGACCTGGCCTACTTCTATGAGCTGTACCAGGACCTGGAGGACGCGGGCGCCTGCATGGCCTACGACGAGCTGAAGGCCGCCGGCCTGCACTACTCCGCCGCCTTTGAGAACGGCAACATCGCCATGCTGCCCATGGGCTACTGGTTCGTGTCCACCCTGATCGGCGCCATCAAGGACGGCACCTGCGACTTCAACTGGGGCATCGTGTCCGTTCCCCACAAGGAGGGCGTGCCCGCGGGTTCCTCCTTCGGCAACCTGACCGGCGCCATGATCAACGCCAAGTCCGAGAACAAGGAACTGGCCTGGGAGTACATCTCCTGGCTGGCCGGCGAGGAAGGCTCCCTGGCCACCGCCTCCACCGGCACCCGTCCGGCGTGGGTCTCCGAGAACGTCGCCGAGGCCATGTCCTCCGCCGACGGCTTCCCGGCGGACGACGCCAGCAAAGCCGCGCTGGTGCCCGTGTACGTGGGCATCGAAATGCCGGCTTCCGAGCACTCCTCCGAAATCTCCACGATCCTGAACGAGGTGCACAGCCTGATCATGACCCGCGAGTACACCGTCGAAGAGGGCATCGAAGAGATGAACGAGCGGGTGGCAGAGGTCCTGGGCTGATCCCGGCCTCCGAAATCACCTGAACGCAAGGGCGGGGAGGGCGAATGTCTCGCCTTCCCCGCCCGTTGTATGGATCCGCGGTGAAGGATCGGGAATGGGGGATGTCCCCCGCCGTTCCCCGTTCCCGATCCCTCACGGGAAAGGAGCGTCAACCACATGGCCAAATCGACGACACGCGAGCCTCGCCGGGCGGTGAGCAGCTATGAGCGCAGAAAGACGCTGATCGCCTACTCCTTCCTGGCCCCGAACTTCATCGGGTTCGCCATATTCACGCTGCTGCCGGTGCTGTTCTCCATCTTCCTGTCCTTTGTGAAGTGGAAGGGCGGCGCGTTCAGCACCATGGAGTGGGTCGGGCTGAACAACTACGCGGAAATCTTCAAGGTCACCAAGGTGGCCGAGAAGGGCCTGGGGTACCTGTTCACGAAGGTGGACCTGGGCATCGCGCTGAAGAACACGCTGTTCTACACGCTGGTCACCGTGCCGATGACGCTGGTGTGCGCGATAGCGCTGGCGCTGGCGCTGAACCGGGCGGTCAGGGGCGCGATCGGCTTCCGCACGGTGTTCTTCTTCCCCTATGTGGCCTCGATGGTGGCCATCTGCGTGTGCTGGCGGTTCATGATGATGAAGAACGGCCCGATCAACCAGCTCATCATGGCCATGGGCGGCAGCTTCAACAAGAGCTGGACCGCCGACAGCACCATGGCCATATGGTCCATCATACTGGTGAGCGTGTGGCGCAACATGGGCTACTACATGGTCATCTACCTGGCCGCGCTGCAGGGCGTGCCTGCCGACCTCTACGAGGCGGCCACGATGGACGGCGCCAACAAGTGGCAGCAGTTCACGCACGTCACGCTGCCGCAGCTGCGGCCCACCACCTTCTTCGCCTCCACCATGATGATCATTTCCTGCTTCAAGATCTACGACGTGGTGGCCATCATGACCGAGGGCGGCCCGGGCCGCTCCACTAAGATGCTGGTCACCTACATCTACGACGAGGCGTTCTCCAACTTCAACTACGGCATCGCCAGCGCCATCGCCATGGTGCTGCTGGTGATCGTGCTGGTCTTCACGCTGGCGCAGTTCAGCATGGAAGACAAGTACGCCAATCGATGAAAGGGGGCGGCACACATGACACAAATGGTTCAGGGCAGGCATACCGTCATCCGGCGCTCGCCGGCCTCCGTGGCGCTGAAGGCGCTGCTGTACGCCGTGCTGATCGCCCTGGCGCTGTTCACGCTGATCCCCTTCGTGTGGATGATCTCCGCCTCGCTGAAGCTCGACCGCGAGGTGTTCAGCTACCCGATCCGCTGGATTCCCGAGACGTTTCACTGGGAGAACTACCGGCTCATCTGGTCGAAGGTCCCGCTGGTGACCTACTTTAAGAACACGGCGACGATCGCGCTGCTGGTCACCTTCATCCAGACGCTGACCTCCTCCTTCGCGGCCTATGCCTTCGCCAAGCTGCAATTCCGGGGCCGGAACACGCTGTTCATTTGCTACGTGGCCACCATCGCCGTGCCCTGGCAGACCTACATGCTGCCCCAGTTCATACTGATGCGCGCCATGGGGCTGTACGATACGCTCTGGGCCATCGTGGTGCTGCAGTCCTTCTCGGCCTTCGGCGTGTTCCTGATGCGCCAGTTCTACCAGGGCATCCCCACCGAGCTGTGCGAGGCCGCGCGCATCGACGGCCTGAGCGAATACGGCATCTGGGCGCGGCTGGTGATCTTCACCTTCGTGGGCACCTGGAACGACTACATGGGCCCCATGATCTACCTGACCCGCGACGTGAACAAGACCGTGCAGGTCGGCCTGCGGCGGTTCATCCAGGAAAACTCCAGCGACTACCACCTGATCATGGCGGTATCCGTATGCAGCCTGCTGCCGGTGTCCGTCGTGTTCCTGGCGCTGCAGAAGTACTTCATCCAGGGCATCGCCACGACGGGCCTGAAGGGATAAGCCCGCCGCACACGAGGAAGGAACGCCATGTTCAACGAATTCCTGCAAGCGCATCCCCTGCGGACGCTGATCGCCGAAAGGCCCGCCTGCCCCTTCCCGCCCGCCCGCGACCGGGCCGCGTGGGAGGGGCTCAGCGCGGCGCGCATCTCGGCGCTCAGGTCGCTGGCGGCGCGGTACCACGGCGCGGAATACCCGCTGCTCACGGCCCGACAATTCATGGCCTTCGGCCGGACGGGCGACCGCGCCGCGTATGAAACGCCCTACTTCCTGCGGCGCCGCAAGCTGATCGCGGCGCTGCTGGAGATCTGCGCCACCGGAGACGTCGGCGCGCTGGACGACGTGGTGGACGGCATCTGGCTCATCTGCGAGGAGAGCAGTTGGGTCGTGAGCGCCCACAACGGCTCCGCACACGAGGGCCTGCCGCCCGCCGCCGAGCGCCTGCTCCCGGACGTGACGAACCCCTACGTGGACCTGTTCGCCGCCCAGACGGCCATGATCCTGGCCCTGACCTGCGCGCTGCTGCCGGACGAGCTGGACGGCGTGTCGCCCCTCATCCGCCGCCGCGTGCGACTGGAAACCGAGCGCCGCGTGCTCGTCCCCTTCGAGACGCGGGACGACTTCTGGTGGATGGGCATAACCCGCAAGGACCTGTGCAACTGGACGCCCTGGATCGTATCGAACGTCATGTTGGCCGCCTGCGCCTGGGCGGACGACCGGCTGCGGCTGTGCGCGCTGCTGGAGCGCGGCTGCCGAATGCTGGACCGGTATCTCGACGTACTGCCCGCCGACGGCGGCTGCGACGAGGGGCCGGGCTACTGGAGCATGGCGGGCGGCGCGCTGCTGGACTGCCTGGCGCTGCTGGAGCGCGTCACCGGCGGCCGGATGGCCTTCTGGGCGGATGAGAAGCTGCGGAACATCCTGCGCTTCCCGCTGAACGCCTGGCTGGGCGGGGAGTGGTTCGTCAACTTTGCCGACTGCGACGCCCGCCCGCAAATCCCCGGCGAACGGCTGGAATTTGCCGGAGAACGGCTGGGCGACCCCGCGCTCGTCGCCTTCGGGCGGCGCTTCTGGGGCGGGCTCGCGGCGCACATCGACGATACGCCGCAGCTCTGGCGCCTGCTGGAGGACCTCTTCCGCCCCGCGAAGGATGTGTCCGCGGAGATCCTGCCCCCGGAGGACGTGTGGCTGGAGGACCTGGAGGTCCGCATCCTGCGGCGCGGCGGTTTCGCGCTGGCCGCGAAGGGCGGCGTCAACGAGGGCAGCCACAACCACAACGACTGCGGCTCCTTCATCCTGCTGGCGGACGGCGAACCCGTGATCGTGGACGCGGGCAACATGACCTACACCGGCGCGACCTTCTCCGAGGCCCGGTACACGCTGTGGAACACCCGCGCCGCCAACCACAACGTGCCCATGATCGGCGGCTTCGAGCAGGTCAACGGCTGGTCGCGCCGGGCGAAGGACGTCCGCACGGACGCCGACGGCCTGGCGCTGGACATGGCGGACGCCTATCCGGACGGGGCGGGCGTACTCCTGTGCCGGCGGCGCATCGCCTGCCGCGCGGACGGCGTCACGATCGAGGATACCGTCCGCACCCACGCGCCCCGGCCGGTGACCGAGGTGTTCCTGCTCCGCCGTCGCCCGACCGTCGGGGCGGGCGGCCTGACCTGCGGGCCTGTGCGGCTGGTGCCCGCGGCGGCGATGGCCGTCGCCGTGGAGGAGATCCCCGTCGCGGATCCCCGCATGGCCCGCAGCTTTCCCGGCAGCCTGTGGCGCGCGACCTTCACTGCGCCGCCCGCCCAGGCGCACGACATCGCAATACGCATCGAAAGGAAGCATCCATGAGCCGTTATTCCGAAAACCCGTTGAAGACCCGGGCCGACCTGTGCCGGCTGGCGACGGACCTGATCGAACCCCTGCTGCCCTGCCTCTCCCCGGGAAAGGCGCGGCTCCACCTGGGCGACACCGGCGCGCTGTACGACGAGGCCGTCGCGGGCATGGAGGGCTTCTCGCGGGTGCTGTGGGCGCTGGTGCCCATGCTGGCGGGCGGCTGCCCGGAGGCGGAGCCGCTGTGGGCCGTGTGGCGCGAGGGCATACTGCACGGCACCGATCCCGCCCACGAGGAGTACTGGGGCGACATCGGCCCCTTCGACCAGCGCATGGTGGAGATGGCCGTCATGGGCATGGCGCTGTGCATGATCCCGGAGCGCTTCTACTTCGAGCTCCCGGAGGACGGCCGCCGCAACCTGTACCGCTGGCTCGACCAGATCAACCGCTACGACATGCCCCAGAACAACTGGCTGTTCTTCCGGGTGCTGGTGAACTGCGGGTTCCTCCGCGTGGGCCTGCCCACCGACGCGGCGCGGCTCGAGGACGACCTGGCCAACCTGGAGAGCCACTACTGCGGCGACGGCTGGTACTACGACAAGCCCGCCCAGCGCGACTACTACACGCTGTGGGCCTTCCACTACTACGGCCTGGTGTACGCCCGGTTCATGGAGGACCGGGACCCGGAGCGCGCCGGGCGCTTCCGGGCGCGCGCGCGGGCCATCGCGCCGCGCTTCGCCGCCTGGTTTGACGGCGAGGGCCGGGCGCTGCCCTACGGCCGCAGCCTCACCTACCGCTTCGCCCAGGGGGCGTTCTGGAGCGCCTGCGCGCTGGGCGGCGTGACGGCGGTGGGCCTGGGCTGGGGCGAGATCCGGCACCTGCTGCTCGAAAACCTCCGCTGGTGGATGCGACGGCCCATCTTCGACCGCGACGGCGTGCTCACCATCGGCTACGGCTACCCGAACCTGGTGTTCGCCGAGGGCTACAACGCCCCCGGTTCCCCCTACTGGGCCATGAAGGTGTTCGCCGCGCTGGCACTGCCGGAGGATCATCCCTTCTGGCAGGCGGAGGAAAGGCCCTGCGTGCCGCCGCGCGTGCTGGCGGACGAGCAGGCGCGGCTACTGCTGACCCGGGACGCGGGCAACCGCTCCGTGATCGCCTACACCGCCGGCAACCACGCCTACGAGCACGCCCACGAGGACGAGAAGTACGAGAAGTTCGCCTACTCCACGCGCTTCGCGTTCTCCGTCGCCAAGGAGGCGGGCACGCTGAAGAAGGGCGCCTTCGACAGCATGCTGGCGGTGAAAGGCGCGCGCGGCCTGTGGCACGGGCGCAGCGGCTTCGAGCGCTTTTCGCTGGACAGGCGCGAAGTCTCCTGTACCTGGAGCCCCATGGACGGCGTGCGCGTCGAGACCCGCCTGATCCCGTGGGAGAACTGGCACGTGCGCTGCCACACCGTGCGCACCGACCGCCCGCTGGAGCTGGCGGAGGGCGGCTTTGCCGTCTGCCGGGACCTGCCCGGCCCGCGGCCCTGTGCGCGCGTCGTCAGCGAGGCGCGCGCGACGGACGCCATGGCCTCCGCGCGCTGCGCGGCGGGCTCCTGCGCCGTGTTCGCGATTTCCGGCTACGAGGGCGGCGAGGTGGTGGAGGCCGAACCCAACACCAGCCTCATGTACCCGCGCACGCTGATCCCCACGCTGCGGGCGAAGCTGGACCCCGGCGAAGGGCGGCTGGTGTGCGCGGTGTGCGCGACCGAGGACGGCGGCCTGCCCGATACGATTCCCGACGAGGTGATGCGAATTGCGGAACAATGCCTATGACATCCTGCGCCGCGCCGCGGAAAAGACCCGCGCCACGCTGCCCATGGCGGCGGAAGCCGACCTGCTCCCCTACCGCGGCGGCGCGACTTGGCAGCCCTCCCCCTTCGACGGCAACAGCTGGTGGACGGGGGGCTTCTGGCCGGGCCTGATGTGGCAGCTATGGGCGTTCGACGGGGACGATGCGTTCCTGCGGGAGGCCCTTCGCGCCGAGGAGCTGCTCACGGCGGAATTCCGGAGCTTTGAAAAGCTCAACCACGACGTGGGCTTCATGTACCTGCTCTCCTGCGGGGCGCACTGGAAGCTGACGGGCGACCGGCAGGCCGGGGTGGACGCGCTCCACGCCGCGAGCCTGCTGATGGGGCGCTTCAACCCCATGGGCTTCATCCGCGCCTGGAACGAGCCGGAGCGCGTGGGCTACGCCATCATCGACTGCATGATGAACCTGTCCCTGCTGTTCTGGGCCGGCGCGGCGACGGGCGACCCCCGCTTCTCCCACGTGGCGAAGGCGCACGCGGACACGACGTTGCGCGACTTCCTGCGCCCGGACGGCTCGGTCAGCCACATCGTGGAGTTCGACCCGCAGACCGGCGCGAAGCTGTGCGAGCACGCGGGCCAGGGCTACGGGCTGGGCTCGGCGTGGTCGAGGGGGCAGGCGTGGGGGCTGTACGGCTTCGCGCTGGCCTACATGAACGCCGGCGACCCCCGCTACCTGGAGGCGGCGCGGCGCATCGCGGACTTCTTCATCGCGCACATCCGCCCCGACGGCCTGACGGACTGCGACTTCCTGCAGCCCGCGACCCCGGAGCGCATCGACAACATCGCCGGAGCCTGCGCCGCCTGCGGGCTGATCGAGCTCGCCGGGCTGACGGGCAGGCAGGCCTACCGGGACGCGGCGGAGGCGCTGCTGGACGGGCTGATCGACCGCTGCCTGGACCTCTCCGCCGGGACCTGCGGCCTGCTCACGAAGTGCACCGCCAGCTACCACGACGACGCGGCGGGCGTGCACACCAACATCGTCTACGGCGACTACTTCTTCGTGGAGGCGCTGGCCAAGCTGGCCGGCACCGACCCGATGCTCTGGCGGAGGTGAACGGGACATGATCGAGATTACCGCGAAAAACGCCGCGGGCGAAGTGCTCGCGCGGGCGCGCCACGAGACGGAGGCGCTGCTGTGCTTCGACCGTGCATACCGGGAGGGCGATTGCCTCGAGATCGACGCCGGGGACGCCCGCCACCTGTGGATCCAGCCGGACGCCTCCGTGCTCCCCGGCGAGGTCTACCTGCCCGAGGGCAGGCTGCACTGGGTCGTTCCCTGGGGCGAGCACCGGCTGCCCTACCGGCCCGGGGCCTTCGGGGAGGCACGGCACATCGCCTCGGCGAGGATCATGACCGGGGCGGAGATCGCGGCCCGGCGCAACCTCGCCTGCAACCCCAGCGACCTCCGGGGCGACACGGACTTCTTCCCCCACTGCACGGCCAACGTGGAGACCCGCGGCGAGAGCTGCTTCGCGGCCAGGAACGTGATCGACGGGCTGCGGTTCAACACCTTCCACGGCGAGTGGCCCTTCCAGAGCTGGGGCATCGGCGCGCGGGAGGACGCCTGGTGCCTGCTGGACCTCGGCCGGGAAGCGCTGGTCGACGCCATGGCGCTGACCCTGCGTGCCGATTTCCCCCACGACGCCTACTGGGTGCGCGGGCAGGTGGCCCTGAGCGACGGCGGGATCGTGGACTTTCCCCTGGAAAAGACCGGCGACCGGCAATTCATCGCGCTGGGAACGCGCCGGGTGCGCTGGCTGCGGCTGCAAAACATGGTCAAGAGCGACGACCCTTCCGCCTTCCCCGCCCTCATCGAGTTGGAAGTGTTCGGGCGGGACGCCGAATGACAAACGCCGCCGCTTCGGAGCGGCGGCGCGGGTTTTCCTGATTTCCGGAACCGCGGCGGGCAGATTTGTGTTGCGTTTACTTTAATCCGGTGGTATAATATCCATCAATACAATGGCATTTTGCAAGCCGCGCGCGACTTGCGCCCGATTGACGGAGGTTCACCATGGATGCGAAGAACATAGCGAGCAGGCAGGGCCGGATCCTTCAGGGAATCTACAGCTCGTCCTGGGGGATTTCCATGACCGCGCTGAGCGTCGTGACGATACTCGAGATATGCATGCTGGTCTATTCAACCATCAATCCTCCGCTGTACGGCCCGTACCTGTGGAAATACCGCGGCTTCTACATCTCGCTGCTGAGCGTGGCGGCCATTTCCATATTCCTGAACATCTACGTCAAGCGGGACATCGAGCACAGGTACGCCCTGCTGAACATCGCCAATCCGCTGTGCGCGACCTTCTTCTTCGCGTGGTCCCTGGGCATCACCTACTCCGACGTCATCATCTACAACGCGGTGGACGCGACGGTGTTCATGACGTTCTCGCTGATCGTGCCGCTGAGCTTCTTCCTGTTCCCGGCCGTGTATTCGCTCATCGTCATCGTCGCGGACGTCGTCATGCTCTACCTCACGGCGGTGGTTTCCCAGGCCGTGGCGCCGCTCATCAACCTCTCCATATTCATCGTGTTCCAGTTGGTGCTCGGCATCAGCTTCCTGCGGCTGAAGATGAAGCTGGCCGAGCGCATCGTGGAGGAACAGGAAAACGCGGACATGGACGTGCTGACGGGCTTCCCGAACCGGCGCTTCTACGAGGAGGACCTGAAGCGGCTCACGGAAGCGCCCCTGCCGGATCGGCTGGTGTACATTGCCGCCGACCTGAACGGGCTGAAGGAGATCAACGACCGCTACGGGCACGAGTCCGGCGACAAGCTGATCATCGGCGCGGCGCGGTGCATCGAGCACTGCTTCGGCGACCGGGGCAAGATGTACCGCATCGGCGGGGACGAATTCGCGGTGCTGATCTCTGCCGGCCCGGACGAGCTCGTCAACCTGTTCAACGCCTTCGAGAGCAGCATGAAGTCCTGGTCCGAGCGCAACGGCATGCCGCTCAGCGCCTGCTACGGCTACGTCTGCCACGCCGAATACCCGGACCGTGGCGTCACCGAGCTCGCCAAGCTGGCGGACGAGCGGATGTACGCGGCCAAGGCCCGCTACTACCAGGCGAACGGCGCGGACAGGCGCAGGTACCGCGCGTGCTCCAACTAGAGCGCGTTCCCAGACGGGCATCCCGCCGCGTGGGTACGCCACGAATGAAGCGCGCCGGGTCGCCCGTCCCGGCGGTTCCGCCAAAAAGCCCCCCGCCTCGCCCGGATCGACGCATTTCCGTCGTCCAGGCAGGGTGGGGCTTTTTCATTCCCGTTTGGATGGGAACCGTATCACGCCTCGATCTCCCTGCGGGTCGCTTCAAAGGCCTCCGACGGGAACGCCGCGAGGAGCTCCGCACAGGGCGCGGAGGCGGCAAGGTCGCTGGTGAGGTACAGCCGTGCGCTGCGCCCCTGCGGGCACAGCTCGAGCACGCGATAGGCCTCCGCGATGGCGGAAGCGGCCCTTTCCGCGTCCCCGGCGTGCGCGGCGGTTTCCGCCTCGATCCGCGCGCACGCAAAGGCGGAGAAGCCGCCCCGCTCGCCCTCGGGCAGCTTCCGCCACTCGACGGCGTCGGCCTCCAGCCGCGTCAGCGCGGCCGTCTCCCGGAATTCCTCGTCCCGCTTCATCGCCTTGTGGGCGACCTTGATCTCCAGGGCCTTGCGCTTCTGGTCGAAGAACGCGCGGGCATTTTCCTCCACCGCGAAGGCGTCGTCCGGCGGGAGCAGCGCGACGAGCTCCCGCCGCCGCGCGAGCCGTTGCCGCCACTCCGACAGGCGGGTCGCCTCGCGCTCGATCGTATGAAAGAGCATCGCCGCGATGGCAAGGCACTCCGTGGACGCGCAGGCGGCGAGCTTCCCGGGCGCGCCGAGCAGCAGCGCGCCGAGGGAGAAGCCGGGCGACGCCTCGCAGGCCGCCGCGGCGCCCTCCGTGAAGTGCCGGAAGAGGTCGTAGTAGAAGCCGAAGGAGCGCGCGATAGCGTCGTGCTGGAGGTATTGCAGGAACCAGTTCGCGTCGACCGATATGCCGTCCTCCTCGTAGGACGTGAGCATCAGCGACAGGTCCTCCCACCCGCGCGCCGTGACGAAGAGCTGCCCGCGGTCCGTATCGGTGATCCGGTAGAAGTGATCGGGATACACGGACAGGTACGTCCGCACGGCCGGGTGCACGCCCTGCGCGCGCGCGTAGGCCTGCCAGACCTCGAGGTCCGCCTCCACGTCGATGTGCTTGACGCGGTCCAGCGTGACCATGTCCATCTCGCGCACCGACTTGTTGTACTCGGGCGGGTTCCCGGCGGCGACGATCACCCAGTCCTCCGGGAGGGGAACGTTGCCGAAGGTCTTGTTCTGCAATAGTTGCAGCATGACGGGGGTCAGCGTCTCCGACACGCAGTTGATCTCGTCGAGGAACAGTATGCCGCTGCGCTTCCCGGTCGCCTGCATGTAGTCGTAGATGGCGGCGACGATCTCGCTCATCGTGTACTCGGTGACGGAAACCGTCCGCCCGCCGTAGTCCTTTTGGGAGATGAACGGAAGGCCGATGGCGCTCTGCCGCGTGTGGTGCGTCATGGAATAGGCGACGAGCCCGCAGCCGCATTCCTCTGCGATCTGCTTCATGATGGCCGTCTTCCCGATGCCGGGCGGGCCGATGAGCAGCACCGGGCGCTGCTTCTCCGGCGGGATCCTGTGCGCCCCGTCGGGCCGCCGCTTCGTGTACGCCCGGAACGTGCGGGCGATCTCCGTCTTTGCTTCCTGTATGTTCATGCGATCCATCCTGTCTTATGCCGTGCCGTCCCGGTCGCCGGGCCGCTCCAGGCAGAGCGGCACGATCCACCCGGGGATATTGAATTCCAGCGCCCTGCGCGTGGTGAACACGAAGGCCGTCTCGTAGGGCGTCTCCTTCTGCGGATAGGCGCCGTCGCCGTCCGTGAAGTAGAGCAGCCCCTTCAGGTTCTTCAGCGCGCCGTTCCTCTGCAGGCGCTCCACCAGCGCGAACACCGGCGCGAAATCGGTGCCGCTCCGCCCCTTGATGACGAGGTCCTTCGTGTAATCCTTCCATTCCTCGAAGGAGTGGATCGCCACGTGGGACTGCACCATGGCGTCGCACTGTATGATGTGCACGTTCATCCTGGCGAAGAAGTCGTCGTGCCGCATGAGGATGCGCTCGATCTCGGCCAGAAACCGCTCCACGATGGGCCGCGTGCACGAGCCGGAGGTGTCGATCGCGATCACGAGCTCCTCCACCTTGCGGCTCTCCGTGTACTCGAGCGGCTCGATGAGCGGCAGGTTGCCGTACCGCTCGAGGCCGTAGCAGTAGGGGATGTAGTCGAAACCCCCGAGGTCGAGCCGGATCTCCTCCCGCGTCGTGGAGAAGCGGCGGAGGTAGCGGGAGAAATCGTACTTTCCCTCCTCGCGCAGCAGCATCTTCTCCTCGCGGCTCCCCGGCGCGAGACCGTACCGGCCCGTCGCGGACGCGCCGCCCGGCAGCGCCTCCTCCGAGGGCCAGCGGCTGTCCAGCGCCTGCGCGATCCACGCCTCGTAGGACTGCGCGCCGTCGCCACGGAAGGAACGGCCCCCGGCGCCTTCCCCCCGCCCTGGCGCGGCAGGCCCGGCGTCCGCAGGGGCGCGCGCGCCGTCAAACAGCCCGCGGGCGGGCGGCGCGTACCAGTAGCGGTGGTCGTCCCGGGCAAACCGGGCGTACAGCGGATCGAGCTCGTCCTCGAACAGGTCCATGAGCGAACGGTACACCGCCCCCGCGGCGCGGGGATCGACGTTCTCCGGCAGCGCGTCCGTGACGAACCTCTGCGTGAGTTTCGAGCCCTTCGGGGAGAACAGCTCCGCGCGCAGGAACTCCGCGGACAGGTCGCAGGCGAGGTCCCACAGCGGCCTGACCGCCCTTTCCGGCGGGATGAGGTGCCGGAAGAGGCAGTGCGCCAGCACATGCCCGACCTCCGCTTCCCCCGGCGCGCCGTCCGGCGCGTAGAACAGGTGCACGCCGTCCGTGGCCAGGCAGGATACGGTGGGATCGGGAATCAGGCGCATGCGCTCGATCGGCTGGCGCAGGAAGGGAAGCGTCGCCCCCGCCTGAAACAGGCAGCGGACGAGCGCGCGCCGCGCGTCGCCTGCGATCCCGGTTGCTTCACGATCCATGGTGCCTCCCCGTCCCCCGCGTCATCCGTCCAGCTCCAGCCGCATGAGCACGAGCTCCTGCCAGCCGGTCAGGCGGGAGCGAAAGCCCCTGGGGTTGCGCCCGTACTCCACAAAGCCCAGGCTCCGGTAGAGTTCGACGGCGCGCGCGTTCCCGGCGACCACATCCAGCTCGAGCTGCGCGTAGCCCGCGGCCCGTGCGCACTCGATGCAGACCTCCGTCAGCGCGCGCCCGATGCCGAGGCCCCAGTACGCGCGATCGACGCTGACGCCGAACCCGGCGCGGTGCCTCAGCTTCTCCTGCGCGCCGATGCGCTCGATTCCGGCCATGCCGACGACCTCGCCGTCGACCTCCGCGAGCAGCTCGACCTCGCCGGGGTCCTCCGCCTTCCGCTTCAGAAACTGCCCTTCCTGCGCGGCGGTCAGGCTGAGCTCGTCCGGATAGGAGAGCAGCCAGTCCGTCTGCGCGTGCGTCCGGGTAAAGTTCAGAAGCGCGGCCTCTCCGTCGCGCTCCGCGCCGCTTCGCAGCACGCATTCCCGGCCGTCCTTCAATGCGATCGTCCTTCGGATTTCCATGGTACGCCCCCGACGGTCCGCCCGTCCCGTCGACGCGACAGCATCGCGCCGCCCGACTTCGCCGCGTTCGCGCCGCCTTCCGCTCCGCGCCCCGGGCCCTTCGGGCCGTAAAGCGCGGGGCGACGACGCCGTTTCGCGACACTTGTGATTATATCGATCGCCGGGATGCCTGTCAAGAGAGCGCGCGTTTTCAGGGGGTTGTGGGCCGCCCGCGCCGCGAGATAACGTTGACTTTATGTTATTTATCTGCTATAATACATGTGGCAGATGCGCAGGGACGGCCGGCAAGCGCGGCGTTCCACGCCATGATTATTTCTGAAAGGATGGTTGACCATGAAGCGTTCCGAGGCAAACAGGATCATTAAGCACGCGATGAAGGTGATGGAGGACGGCAAGTTCCCGATGCCGCCTTTCGCCTACTACACGGTCGAGGATTGGAAGAACTTGGGCGAGGATGAGGAAGAGATCGTCGAGAACATGCTCGGCTGGGATATCACCGACTTCGGCAGCGGCGACTTCGACAAGATCGGCCTGACGATATTCACCTTCCGGAACGGCAACTTCTACAATCAGGAGAAGTACCCGAAGGTCTACGCGGAGAAGTACCTGCTGGTCAACGACGGCCAGATCCTGCCCTTCCACTATCACTGGTACAAGATGGAGGACATCATCAACCGCGGCGGCGGCGACCTGGTGCTCACGCTGTACAACTGCACGCCCGAGGACTATAAGGACGTGGAGGGCGGCCTCGCCGGCAAGCCCGGCACCTTCGCGGACACGCCCGTGACGGTCACCATCGACGGAAAGCGCGTGACCGTGCCGGCGGGCGGCCAGATCACGCTGAAGCCGGGCCAGTCCATCACGCTGAAGCCGGGCCAGTACCACAAGTGGCAGGGCGTCCCCGGCACGGGCGACGTGATCCTGTTCGAGGTCTCCACGCGCAACGACGACACCATCGACAACCGCTTCCACACCGCGGGCGAACGCATCCCCGAGATGGTCGAGGACGAAGCGCCCGAGTACCTGATGTTCGCGGACTACCCCAAGTACACCAGGTTCCGCTTCGGCAAGAAGAGCTGATCCGAAGGCAGGCAGGAGGGACGTCCCGGCAAGGGGCGTCCCTCTTTTTGTCGGTAGTATTCCGGAGTTGTCTGATCCCAGGCCTGCTCTGGCCGGGGCGTCAGGTGTGGAAGGGCCTCTTCATGGCCTCGACCTCCGGCATGCCGCAGTTCGGGCCGAAGTGTTTGAGGATCACCAGGTCCTCGTAGCGCGAGGTGTTCTTCACCGTCACGCCGCGCACGGAGGCGTCGTGGGATACGAAGAACTCGTCGGCGGTGAAATCGCCGTAGCGGATCAGCGTGGGCGACTCGCAGTCGAATACGCCGAAGCGGCCGTGGCCCTCGATGACCAGGCAGCCGTAGGCCGCGTCGTCGGCGATCGTCACCTCGCCGCCGGGCTTCACGGTCAGCTCCTTCGCGCCGACGTAGTCGTTGCCGTAGGCGATCCACTTCTGGTCCCAGCCCTCGCCCGAGCGCTCGGGCAGCGGGCGGCGGAAGAAGCGCTCGCGGTAGTCCGGGCAGGTGTTGATCTCCCAGTCCGCCACGTCCAGGATCACGTCCAGGTTGTTCTTGTCCGCGTCCGGCACGTAGCCCGCCAGGTCGTCCCAGTGGAACACCTCGCCGTTGACGACGTTCTCCCACATGGCCATGACGTCGGAATTCCACTGGGGCTCGTAGGTGCACAGCGAGCCCGGCGCGTGCACGACGCCCGCGGGGGTGTACCAGCCGGTGTCCAGCTCGATCCTGAACGCGCGGGAGAGCTCGGTGATGCGGCCGTCGCACTTGGTGAAGTTGGCCAGCCGCGCCTTGACCTCCTCCTTCGTCACGGAGGGATCGAAGCCGAAGTAGGATACGGGCATCTTCCCCAGCGTCTGGTTGTACTGCTTGGGGAAGAAGTAGTGCTCGTGCTTCGGCTTGACGTCGCCGTAGCGCTTGCAGGCCGCCTCGCCGTGGTGGATGTGGTGGAACAGCGGCATCTCGTAATCGTAGAACTTTGAATACATCGGCCACGTGCCGAAGCGATCCATCAGCTCCCGGCCGATCAGCTCCGCGCCCAGCGCATCGACGAAATCCTTGAACAGGATCACGTGGTCCTTGTCGTCGTCCACGTTGACGAAGCTCATGCCCTCATAGGGGCCCGCGCCGGCGGTCTCCACGTGGGTGATGGAAGAGAACCAGCGCTCCACGATGGCGCCGCGATCCATGCCCATGGCGAAGTAGTCGTCCGGATGCAGGCGGATCCTGTGCCCGGGCCGGTTGAACGGGCGCGGCACCCAGGTGGGCGTCAGGCGGAGCACTCCCTCGCCCGCCTTCAATGTACTCCTGATGATGGCTTCCCTGGTCATTTGCCCTCCTCTCTCCCCGGCAGCCGCCGGGGCCGTAACAAACCGGCAGGCAGGCGCGGCCGAACGGACCGCGTCTGCCTGCAAAGTGCGCCGACAAACGCCT
Source organism: uncultured Eubacteriales bacterium (assembly GCA_902793325.1). Taxonomy (GTDB): domain Bacteria; phylum Bacillota; class Clostridia; order Christensenellales; family Aristaeellaceae; genus UBA2862. The sequence goes on along the minus strand of CADBCY010000030.1, from coordinate 23,185 downwards.
TACATCACCTGGTAGATCTCCAGATGCTCGCCGTCCGGGCCCCGGAAGGCCTGGTACTTTACGCCGTTGTCGAACACGCGGGTTTCAAAGTAGATGTCGTCTTCAAACTCGACGCCCTTCTCCTTCAGCATCGCGCTGACGGCCTCGATGTCGTCCACCCGCATGGCGATGTGGTCGAACAGGCCGTCCCGCCGGTCCATCCAGACCTTGTGCTGGATGAGCTCGATGATGAGCTCGTTGGACTTCATGAACGCCAGCTTGTCGCCGGTATCATTGGTGAATTCGCACACGCAGGTGAAGCCGAGGATCTCCGAGTAGTACTTCTTGGAGCGCTCCACGTCCTTGATATACAGGCCCACGTGCGCATAGGCCCTGACAAAATCCTTCATGTCTCCGTGCCTCCTTCATGTCGGCCCTGCGGACGGCCGCGGCCATGCCGCGCTTCCGGCGCTCATGCGGGCAGCCGGCATGGCCCCTGCGTCCCGCGGGATCACTTCTTCTCGGTCTTGGCGCTGATGTTGCTGACGACCTTTTCCAGGGCCAGGGCGAAGATGATGAGGCTGCCCAGGGCGATCTTCTGGTAGAAGCTGGACACGTTCAGGATGCTCAGGCCGTTGAAGATGGTGCCGATCAGTATGCCGCCCAGCAGCACGCCGAAGGGCTTGCCCTTGCCGCCGAAGAAGCTGGTGCCGCCGATGATGCACGCCGCGATGGCGTAAGTCTCGTAACCGTCGCCGGCGGTGGGCTCCGCCGCGCCCACGCGCGCCGTCATGATAATGCCCGCCATGCTGGCGAAGGTCGCCGACAGCGTGTGCGCCAGCAGCGTGTACTTGCGGGTATTGATACCGGAATACCACGCGGACTGCTTGTTGCCGCCCAGCGCGTACATGTTGCGCGCCGCGACCGTGTACTTGGTGAACCAGATCAGTATCGCCGCCATCACCAGCACGATCAGGAACGGGATCGGGAAGCCGCCGACGTACAGCGCGATGGCCTTGAAGCCCTGCGGCAGGCCGAACACCGGCTTGCCGTCGCACATGACCAGCGCGATGCCGCGGAAGATGGTGTTGGTGCCCAGGGTGACCACGAAGGGGTGCAGCTGCAGCAGGTTGATCAGCGTGCCGTTGACAATGCCCATCAGGACGCCGATCAGTATGCCCAGCACCACCGCCGCCCACACCGGGCAGTTCGCCAGCAGCAGCTTCGCGCAGACCGCGCCGCAGAAGGCCGCCACGGAGCCCACCGACAGGTCGATGCCCGCCAGCAGTATGGCGAAGAACTCGCCGAAGGCCAGCACCGTGTAGATGGTCGACTGCATGCCGATCTGTTTGATGTTGTTCAGCGTGAGGAAGTAAGTCGGCGACGCGATGGAAAAGCCGATCAGTATCAACAACAGGATGCTCAGCGTGCCGAACTTCTCCCAATAGGTCCCGAAGGTCATCCTGTTCTTTTTATTCGCCTGTGCCATGTTCATGTCATTCACTCCTTAATACGCCGCCACTGCCGCATACAAAATCTTCTCTTCGGTGGCATCCGCGTTCATGAAGGTCTCCGTCACCCGACCGTTCGAGAACACGATGATCCTGTCGCAGGTCCCCAGCAGCTCGGCCATGTCGGACGTGACCATGATGACCGCCTTGCCCGCGTCCACCATCTCGCGCATGATCTGGTAGATCTCGCTCTTCGCGCCAACGTCGATGCCCTTCGTGGGCTCGTCGAAGATGAACACGTCCGAATTCACCGCCAGCCACTTGCTCACGATGACCTTCTGCTGGTTGCCGCCCGACAGGTTCACCGTCATCTGGTCGATGCTGGAGCACTTCGTGTGCAGCTTCTCGCTGTACACGCGCGCCTGCTCCCGCTCCTGCTTTTCGTTGGTCAGGCCGGTAAAGCCGCCCAGCTTGGATTTCTTCAGGTTCGTGGTGACCGAGATCTCCCGCCAGATCTCAAAGTTCTGGAAGAAGCCCGTCTCGCGCCGGTTCTCGGTCACGAACGCGATGCCCTGCTTCAGCGCGCTGTACGGGTCGGTGATGTGCAGCTTCTTCCCCTTCAGGTAAACCTCGCCCGAGGAGATGGGCCGCACGCCGAAGATGCCCTCCATCGTCTCGCTGCGCCCCGCGCCGATCAGGCCCGCCAGGCCCAGGATCTCGCCCTTGTACACATCGAAGCTGATGTCCTTGGCCGTGCCGTCCCGCCGCGTCAGGTTCCTGACCGAGAAGAGCACCTCCGGGTTCTCCTCCATCGGCGTCGTCCGCAGGAAGCGCTCCTGCACCTTGCGGCCGACCATCATCGGCACCAGGTCGTCCACCTCGATGTCCTTCACGTCCACGGTACCCATGTACCTGCCGTCCTTCAGCACCGTCACGCGGTCGCCGATCTGCTTGATCTCCTTCAGTTTGTGGGAAATATACACGATGCCGATGCCCTCGGCCTTGAGCTGCTGTATGATCTTGAACAGGTTCTCCGTCTCCTCCACCGAGAGGGAGGAGGTCGGCTCGTCCATGATGATGATTCGCGCGTCCGCCGCGAGGGCCTTGGCGATCTCCACCATCTGCTTTTCGGAGATGGAGAGATCCTGCACCAGCGTGCCGGGGCTGCGGTGGATGTTCATCTTGTCCATCAACTCGCGCGCCTTGCGGTACATGACCTCGTAGTCCACCTGGGGGATGCCGAGGATGCGCTTCGTGGGGAGCTTGCCCACGTACAGGTTCTCGGCGATCGAGAGCTCGTCGATCACCGACAGCTCCTGATAGATGATGGCGATATTGTTTTCCTTCGACATGTTCGGGGTGAGATAGCTGAACTTCTTGTCGCCGATGGTGATTTCACCCTCCGAGGGGTGGTTGATGCCGCTCAGCATCTTCACCAGGGTCGACTTCCCCGCCCCGTTTTCACCGAGCAGGACGTGAACCTCTCCGGGCCGCAGGTCGAAGTCGACTTTTTCAAGCGCTACGACGCCGGAGAACTTCATGGTCATGCCCTTCATCTGCACTAAATAATCCATAGACGCTGCTCCTTCGCAAGGATTTGGAGACTTGTACTTGCACTGGTAGTGCCCCTTAGGGAAAGCAGGTTTGTACCTGTGGTACAAACCTGCCCGAAAGCTGTATCAGCTGACGATTACAGGTAATCGGCAGCGTTGTCCTTGGTCACCAGGAAGCAGGGGATGTACTGCGTCACGCACTGCTCCACGGCGGGATCGGCCTTCCAGCCGTCCAGCACGCACTGCAGCGCCAGCTCGCCGCAGGCGATGCCGATGCCGATGTTGTCCTGGCCCACGGTGGCGGCCATCTGGCCGTCGCGCACGGATTCCTTCGCGCCCTGCACGGCGTCGGTGCCGACCACGATCACCTGGTCCGCCTTGCCCGCGTTCACGACCGCCTCATAGACGCCCAGCGCCATGGTGTCGTTCGCGCAGTAGAAGGCCTTCAGGTCGGGATAAGTGGTCATGATGTTGGTGGCGGCATCCATGGCGACCATGCGGTCCCAGTCGCCGTTCTGCACGGCAACCAGCTCGACGCCGTCGGTGGCCTCGAAGATCTGGGTCGCGCCGGCCACGCGGTTGTTGGAGGTCACGTTGCCGTCGGTGCCGGAGATGATGGCCACCTGACCCTGGCCGATCTGGTCCACGATGAACTGGGCGCCGGTGTTGCCGACGACGATGTTGTCGGTGGTGTAGTGGCCGGCCATGTTGCCGCCCTCGGCGATAACGGCCTCGAGGTCGATGTTCTCGTCAACGTTGACCACCACGACGCCGGCCTGCGCGGCCTTCACGGCGCCGGAGACCAGGTTGTTGGCGGACAGGGGCGCGGCGCAGATGGCGTCATAGCCCATGTTGATCATGTTCTCCATCATTTCCAGCTGGCCGGTGAAGTTGCTCTCGTCGTCGACGCACTGCACGTCAACCTGAACGCCCTTCTCGGCGGCCCACTCCAGGACGCCCGCCTTCATGCTGGACCAGTACTCGTTGGATTCCGGCTTCAGAATGTAGCCGATCTTGATCTCGGACAGCTCCTTGGCGGAGGCGGTGACGGTGAAGACCATCAGCATGACGATGACCAGCGCAAGAATCTTCTTCATGGGAAATCTCCTTTCATTCTGCAAGAATCTGTTTCCGCGGCCGCATCCCGGACATCCAGCTTTCTCCTCCCTTCATCTCCGGGCTTCAACCGCCATCTGGGGATCCCTATTTCTACCGGGCATAGCACGCGCTCGGTAAAAAGCAAACATTTTGCCACAATGCGTCAACTCGGGACACGCTGTATTATAACATGTGCGCAGAATGTCAAGAAAATAACGTTCAGTCAAAAATATCGTAACGTTCGGCGTGCGCGCGGGCGACGGGAGTGCCCGGCCATCTTTTTATTGACTTCGTTGAGAAATCGGCATATAATTGTAACCGTTAACAAATACAACCGGGAATGGAGATGCCGTTCATGGCCATCGGTTTACTGCGGCTGTTTTCCAAGGACCGTCCGGCAGTCCCGCTGCTCGACTATATCAATCAGTCGTCCTTTGACGAGCTGATTTCCGTGGACCTCAGCCAGGATCGCTACAAATTCATCTTCAACGTGGAGGAGAAGTACCAGGTCCCGACGAACGAGGGCGTGTACAGCCTCTTCTACGATTATATCGTCAAGGAGATCATCCACCCCGACGACCGCCGCGCCTACGCGGAGATGATGGACCCGGCGACGGTCGCGCAGCGCCTGAAGACCGCCGAGGTCCCCGGCGCGCTCGCCCTGCAGTATCGCTTCCGCGACACGAACGGCGGCTGGCGGTGGATCGAGCAGTACGTCATCGGCGGCGCGGCCCACGGCCTGCCAGAGGATACCTTCTACTGCTATATCTTCGATATCCAGAACCGCAAGGACCGCGAGGAGGGCAAGACGAAGGTCAGCTATCGCGATGCGGCCCGCTGCGACGTGCTCACCGGCCTGCCGCTCGAAAAGGACTTCTGCGGCGCCTGCGAGGGCAAGCTGGCCGACACCGGGACCGACCGGCTGCTGGTCGTGATCGACCTGCAGCACTTCAAGCTGTTCAACGAGTGGTACGGGCGCGACGCCGGCGACCGGGTGCTCGCCGACATCGGGCGCACGCTGGGCGCGGCCGCCGAGGCCCACGACGGCGTCGCCGGGTACATGGGCGGGGACGATTTCTCGCTGCTCGTGCCGGCGGAGGGGTTCGACCTGGACGACCTGTTCGAGCACATCCACGCCATCCTCGGCAACCACGGCGCGTCCGTCGGCTTCTTCCCCGCCATCGGCGCGGTTCGCTCCCAGGGCAGCGCCTCCATCTACCACCTCTACGACCAGGCGTCGCTCGCCTGCCAGGAGGCCAAGAAGGACTTCCGCAACCGCATCATGTTCTTCGACCCGTCGATGCTCAGCAAGGCGGCCGAGGACTACAAGATCCTGTCGGATTTCCGGGACGCCCTGCACAACGGCGAGATCACCTTCCACCTCCAGCCCCAGTGCCGGTCGCTGAACGGCCACATCGTCGGCGCCGAGGCGCTGGCCCGCTGGATCACCCCGGACGGCCGGCGGATTCCCCCCGTCGCCTTCATCCCCGTGCTGGAGAAGTACGGCTTCATCCCCGACCTCGACAAGTTCATCTGGGAAGCGGTGTGCCGGTGGATCCGCAAATCGCTGGACGATGGCAACCCGCTCATCCCCGTGTCGGTCAACATCAGCCCCGTGGACATCTTCGCCATGGACGTGCCCGCCTACTTTGAATCGCTGGTCGAAAAGTACGGCCTGCCCAAGGGCGCGATCAAGGTCGAAATCACCGAATCCGCCTACGGCGAGGGCTCGGAGAAGATCCGCAACACCGTCCAGGACTTCCGCGACATGGGGTTCAGGGTGCTCATGGACGACTTCGGCAGCGGCTTCTCGTCGCTGAACATGCTCCGCGAGCTCAACGTGGACATGATCAAGCTGGACGCCTACTTCCTGCGGATGGACCAGGTCACCGAGCGCAAGGGCATGCACATCCTGGAATCCGTGGTCAACATGGCCAAGACCATGGATGTCCCGATCATCGTCGAGGGCGTGGAGACCGAGGAGCAGAACGAATACCTGATGAGCCTGGGCTGCCGGTATATCCAGGGCTACTTCTTCTTCAAGCCCATGCCGGCGGAGGCGTTCGAGGCGCTGATCGCCGACCGGGAGGCCGTCGACGACCAGGGCTTCGTGAACAAGGCGAACGACGAATTCCGCATCCGCGAGTTCCTGAACGACACCGTCTACACCGATTCGATGCTCAACAACATCATCGGCCCGGCGGCCATCTACGCCTGGCACGGCGACGACGTGGACATCGTGCGCTTCAACCAGCAGTTCTACCAGGCCGTCAACGTGCCCGATTTCGTCGATCGGCTCACGGGGATACAGCAGTTCATGTCGCCGAGCGAGGTCGCGGCGCTGCGCGGGCACCTTCAAAGGGCCTACGACGACCGCCTGAACGGCTCCAGCGGCGTGCTGACCTTCGGCCGCGCCGACGGCGGGTATTCCAGCTTCTTCATACACTTCTACTTCCTGAACGAGGACGGGAAGGCCCGGCGCTTCTACGGCGCCGCCCGCAACGTCACCGAGATGGCAAACCTCCACGGGCGCATGGAACTGCTGGCGCGCTTTACCTCCAAGACGGTGCTGTTCATGGTGCCCCGGGACGGCAAGGACGCCTTCGAGGTCGTCGCCCACGGCATGGAAAAGGCCATGGGCCTGACGAAAGAGCAGTTGGAATCCGAGCTGGACGCCCACGCGTTCTGCAGGCGGCTGACCCCCAGGCGCGAAGACGCGCTGTGGGACATCGCGCGCCGGTGCGTCGAGGAAAAAAAGAGCCTGAGCGAGGTATTCCGAATGCAGTGCGCCGGGGGCGAGCTGAGCCTCGGCGTGGACGCGGATTACGTGGACGACCGCGCCAGCGACGTCAAGTGCATACTGTCCATGCGGAAGGCGCAGTAGCGCGGCTTCGACGCATGTCTGTCACCTGGAAGGGATGGAGGCCATGTCTCAGTACTTCATTTACTATACCGAATCGAACCTGGTCTGCGTGATCCTGTTCGGCATCATGCTCGCGCGCGACCTGTTGAGCGTGGACCGGCAGGAGAAGCAGATCAAGTACGATCACGCGCTGATCGCGTTCACGCTCTACTTCATCTCCGACGCGACGTGGGCGTCGGTCATCGCCGGCATGCTCCCCCGAAACCGCTTCACCGTGGTGACGACCAACTTCGCCAACTATATCTTCATGGCCGCGGTTACCTATAGCTGGCTGGACTACGTGATGGTCGTCGAGCAGGTGGCGCACCGCGAGCGCAGGATCAACAAGTTCGCGGTCATCTTTCCCTTCCTCGTATCCTCGATCGCGCTGGTCGCCACGTACATCTTCGCGCCGCAGGTGCTGCTGAGCGACGCCCTCGAGCTGCGGCCCGCCTACAATATCTTCCTGGTCACGGTGCCGTTCATCTACATCGTCGCCGTAATCATCTACACCATGCGCCGGGCGAAGAACGAGGCGAACCCCATCGAAAAGCGGCGGCACCTGTACATCGGCATGTTCCCGCTGATAGTCATTGCCGGCGGCATGTTCCAGCTCCTGGTGTTGCCGAGCACGCCCATATTCTGCTTCAGCTGCACGATCCTGATGCTGATCTTCTACATCCACTCCATGGAGGCGCAGATTTCGATTGATCCGCTGACGCAGCTCAACAACCGCGGCCAGTTGATCCGCTACGTCGCGCAGGAATCCAACCTGCGCAAGGAGGACCGCTCGACCTTCGTCATGATGCTGGACGCGAACAACTTCAAGTCGATCAACGACACCTACGGCCACGCCGAGGGCGACCGCGCGCTGGTCATCCTCGCCGACTCCCTCCGGAAGGTCGTCCGGCAGCGCAGCGTGCCCGTGTTCCTGGCCCGGTACGGCGGCGACGAGTTCATCATCATCGCGCACCTCCCGGACAGCAGCGTCCTCGACGCGCTGATCGCCGACATCCGCGCGGAGATCACGGAGCGCTGCCGCGCGGAGGGCACGCCGTATACGCTGGCCGTCGGCATCGGCTACGACCGGCTGGCCGGCGGGCAGGATACCTTCCAGAAGTGCCTGCAGCGGGCCGACCACAAGCTGTACCTGGACAAGGAATACTGCAAGTCCCACGGCCAGACGACGATCTGCGCGTAGCGCCGCGCAACCGAAGCGCACCAACGACAATATAGCCGCTGCGATGTTCTCGCAGCAGCTCTGTTGTTTGGTTCTGTTTTTTCGTCATTCATCCGCCCGGCACAGGGCGTCCGCGCGCTCGAACACGCTCGCGACGCTCCCGGTGCCGTCGTACCTGGCCATGCCGCAGGCGATGACCGCCCTGCCTGCCTGGCGGTTCTTCTCGTTGATGTCCTCCAGCGCCGCGACCAGCGCGTCGATGCATTCGTAGTCGCGCCCCTGCGCGATGACCGCGAACTGGTCGCCGGCGACGCGGAACACGGGGCTGTGATTGAACACGTCGCAGATGACGGCGCAGGCCTCCCGGATCAGCCGGTCGCCCGCATCGCGGCCCAGCGTTTCGTTCGTGCGCTCGAGATCCTTCACGCCGCACAGCGCGATGGCGTACTTGACGGGCTGGCCGCCCTCGATCTGCCGGGACAGCGTCTCCGACATGTCCTCGTAGGCGGATTTGTTCTTCACGCCGGTAAGGCCGTCGAGGTTCGCGCGGCTGCGCGCGGCGGAGAGCTTGCGCTCGTAGTCCAGCTCGCGCCGCACCTGCACGTCGACGTTGTTCACGCCGATGATCAGCCGCGGCCCGTCCTGCTCCTCGACCATCGCGGCCTTGAGGTTCACGTACACCGGCTCGCCCTTGATGACCAGCCGGTAGCGCAGCACGAACAGCCCGGTGCGCTCGATGTCCCGCATGACGTTTTCCTTGGTGAACATGGCGTTGAAGAGCCCCAGGTCGTCCGGGAAGATCGTCTTGGCGCTGTCGCGCCTGGCCGCGTTGAAGAAGTCCTCGCCCTCCTTGGCAAGGCCCAGGCCCTCGTATTCGCGCGTGGCGCTGTACTCCATGTACTGGTCGGTCTTGGGATCGACGGTATAGATGCCGATGTAGTCGCCGGACAGCGCCGTGATGCGCTCGAACGTGACGCGCTCCGCCTGGATGCGCTCCAGCGCCTCCTTGTGCTTCATCTGGGCGTCCACGTTGCTCACGCCGATGATGATGTACCTGGAGCCCGTCTGCATGCGCACGGCCTTCATGTTGACGTAGGTGGGCTCGCCGTCCACCATCAGCCGATAGGTCAGCCGGAAGGTGCCCTGGGTGTCCAGCGCCCGCGTCACGTTCTCGTGGGTGAAGGTCTCGACGAAGAACGCCCGGTCCTCTCGGTACAGGCGCTTCATCGCGTCGTCGCGGCTCCTGGCGAAGAAATCCGCGCCGTGGCGCTCCACCGCCAGGTCCTCGCGGATCGCGTCGGAGCTGTACTCGATGAACTTCTCCGTCTCCATGTCCACGTAGTAGAGGTTGATGTAATCCGCGGACAGCGCCCGGGCGATGCTCGCGTAGGTGGTGCCGGCGTTCTCGCTCTCCTTCACGACCGCCAGCACGGCCACGGCCACGGCCGCCGTGCCCGTGACGGGATTGACGGCCACCCTGCGCACGAAGGAGTGCACCGTGGTGTCCTCGCCGATCTTCTCGTCGACGATGGCGCGGTTGCCGTCGCGGCTGCAGCGCAGCACCGCGCTGACGAAGGAGGCGCCGGGGCCGTCCGGCATGGCGCCGTAGTCGAATTCCTCGGCGACAAAGATCATGCCGAAGGCGCGCTGCATGAAGTCGCGGTAGGACTTGTTGCAGCGCGTGTACTTCGCCACGCTGCCGTTGACCTCCATGATGGCCATGGGCAGGGTATCGAAGTAGCGCCGCAGCGATTCGTCCTCCTCGCCGGCGAGCACCGCCATGTCGTACAGGTTGATCCGGCCGATGGTGGTGTAGTATTCCGATTCCTCCGGGTTCTCGAAGCCGATCTGGATGCCCTTGCGGTTGCGCTCGATGATCTCCTCCGGCGCAATCGCCTTGCAGTAATAGAAGCCCTGCAGCTTGGTGCAGCCGATCTCGCGCAGGAACTCCACCTGGTCGGCGCGCTCCACGCCCTCGCACACCGTCTCCACGCCCAGGCCAATGGCCATCTTGACGAGCTCGGTGAGTATGATCTTGCCCTCGTCGCCGCTGTCAAACTGCTGCATGAAGCGCATGTCGAACTTGATGACGTCAAAGTGGATGCTCTGCAGCACGTCCAGCGAGGAGTAGCCGCTGCCGAAGTCGTCCATCCACACCTGGAAGCCCAGGCTCTGGAAGCGGGCGACCTGCGCCTTCATGAACTCGAAGCTGCTGCCGACGACGCTCTCGGTGACCTCGATGGTCAGCTTCGCGCGCTCGATGCCCGCGGCGTCCACGCGCCGGCAGATCTCCTCCACGATGTCGCAGCTGTCGAAGTCCGCGCGGGACAGGTTCACCGATTCCGGCACCACGTACAGCCCCGCGTCCGCCTGGCGCTTCATCTTGGCCAGGATCTCGTCCACCACGTAGAGGTCCAGCTTGTAGATCAGCTTGGCCTCCTCCAGCGCGGGGATGAAGTCCGACGGCGTCATGTAGCCGCGCTCCGGGTCGATCCAGCGGGACAGCGCCTCCTCGTCGCACACCTTGCCGTTGGCCGCGCGGACGATGGGCTGGAAATACACCTTGATCCACTTCTCCGCCAGCGCGCGGTCGAGGTTGTCGATGATGTACTGCCGCTTTTCCGCCTCCGCCAGCATGGTGTCGTCGAAATAGTTGAACTCCGACTGGAAGAGCTTGCGGTTCACGTCGCAGGCCATCTTCGCGCGGTCGCAGGCCTTGCCGATCTCCACGCAGTCCTTCCCCACCAGGTAGATGCCCGCGCGCACCGGCAGGGCGTTGCCGTCGTTGAGCGCCACGGCCGCCGCGAACAGCTCGCGCAGCTTCTCCTCCAGCCCCTCCGCGGAGACGAAGGCGGCGAAGTGGTCCTGCCCGAGCCGCGCGCACTGCTCGTTGCCGAAGCGCTGGCCCAGCAGGTGCCCGAAGTCGCGGATCAGCTTGTCGCCCTCGGAGAAGCCCCACTTGTTATTGAAGGACTTCATGCCGCACAGGTCGAGGAAGAGTATGGCGGGCGGCTTGCCGCTCATCCACAGGTTCTTGATGCCCGCCTCCGCCAGCTCGAAGAAGTAGGTCATGTTGGGCAGGCCCGTGATGGAGTCGTAGTGGTGCTGGTGCACCATGCTGCCCTCGCGCAGCATCTGGTTGAACGAGCGGTTCAGGTCGTCCTTCAGCTCCCCCGCCTCGTCGGAGAACATGCCCTCGTTCGTGTACCAGATATACGCCAGCCGCACGCCGGTCTCCGTGTAGACGTGCTGGCCCTGGGCGTGCACGACGACGTAGTCCTCCGCCTCGCTGTTTCTCGTGCGGTAGACCACGTTGTACTCGCCGCCCTCGGTGGCAAAGCGGAAAGCGGCGTCCGCGATGCGCGCCATGTCGTCGGCATGGGCGGAGCGGTACATGTCGTTGTCCATCACGTAGTAGGCTTCCGCGCGATCGTCGAACCCGAACAGCTCGCAGAAGCCGGCGGAGAGCATCAGCGTAACCACCCGCCGGTCGATGAACTGGTAGATGGCAAACGGAACGGGAGAGGCCTCCATGCTGGCCAGGACCTTCGGGTCAAACCGATATTTCTCCATGTTCGGCGCTCCTTTGGCGATCTGCGTTAAGGGCATAGTATAGTTTATTATAGCAGAGGCCGGTCGGTATTGTCTACATCCTCCTGAAAATTTTTTTCCCTTGATTTCTGCGCATTTTTCGTTAACTGCCCCGCCGCTTTCGCAGGCGCGCAAAAGCCGCCCTGCGGATGCGGGGGCTTACATGGGCGTAAGTCACCCTGTCCGTAGGGCGGCCTGGCGCGATTACTGCTTCTTCAGCTCGACGTACAGGATCGTGCTGTCCGGCGTCGTGACCATCTCCTCGTCCGACTCGTACACATACCCCTCCGGCACCTTGAGCACCTTCACGTGGTAGGCGTCGGGCGCGCCCATGAAGGTCGCCTCGCCGTATTCGTCGGACACCACGGGCGAGCAGAGCTCGTCGGTGCAGAAGTTCACCACGCAGCCGGGCACGGCCTCGTAATCCTGGTCGTAGAAGTACAGCGTGTAGGCCGCGAGCGGCTTCGTCTCGGTATAGCCCTCGTCCAGAAAGGTATCGAACAGGTCGGTGAACGCCTTGGCGCTGGTCTTTGCGCCGGCTTCGATGAACGCCACGCAGCCGAAGCGGTCGACGATCGCGTTGGTGGGGATGCCGGACTGCCGGAAGTACTCGAACAGTTTATGGGTGTCGCTGCCGATGGGGAAGGTCAGCCCGTGCTCCTCGGCGTATTCCCGCAGCATGTCGGGGGTATCGTCCGGGTCCGCGGACAGCGCCACCACCGCCACGCGGTCGGCGTACTGCTCGTAGGCCTCCTCAAGGAAGGGAAACTCGCTCTCGCAGGGCGGGCACCAGGTCGCCCACAGGTTGATGAGCACCAGTTCGTGGTCCTTCAGCGCCTCGGACAGGGTAAAGCTGCCGTCGAGGGTGTCCACGGTGAAGTCGTCCAGGGGCTCGCCCAGGACGTCCGCCTTCGCCAGCGCCGGGACGGCGGCCAGCGCGAGAAGCAGCGCCAGTGCGAGCGCCGCGATCCTGTGAATCTTGCGCATTGATTGTTCCTCCTCGCAAATCGGATTGTCTTTTTGGGGAACCGCATCCCGGCGACGGCGGGGGCGCGGCTCCGGCGTTCCCATTATACACCGGCTGCGGCGCCGGGGTCAATCCCATCAAACCGGCGAGATCGGGGAACGGATTCGGGTTCCCTCCCACCGGGCGCCGCAGGTCGTCAGAAGCGTTCCCAGGGCTTGCCGCAGCTCATCCTGCCCTCCGGGCAGGGACCCAGACGGCAGCTCGCGCCGTAGCCCTCAAAGACGGCGGGGCTCTCCGCGCGCAGCAGCCGGAGCATCTCCATGGCCACGCCGCGGATCTCCCACTGGGCGCGGGAACAAGCGCGCAGCTTCATGAAGTGCAAAAGCTCGCGGGCGTTCATCGAGATGAGGATGTCCAACTGGTGTCCGCTCAGCGCGAAGTAGCTCGCGTCCTCCGGACGCATGCCCATCGACAGCGCCTCCCGCGCCGCCGCGGCCTGCGCCTCGAAGGCATGGCGGTAGAGCGCCTCCGCCGCGGGATCGGCGGCCACCGTCTCCGGCAGCACGAAGCGGCCCCCGGCCAGCGCCCGAATCACCGGCGGGATCACCGGCGACTGGATCCTGTGGCGCGCAAAGTGCGTCAGGCAGGCCAGGGAGATGTTCCTGATGCGGAAGCCGTAGTTGAGCAGCTCCAGCTCGCGCGGCCGCGCGTCGGTGATCAGCGCGCGCACGACGTCCCTGGAGAGGCCGCCCTCCCCCGCCCCGATCCTGCCGGAAAAGCCCAGCGCCGCGCCGAGCAGGCCCTCGGCGTCCGCAGGCGCGCTCAGCAGCTCGGCGCCGCCGCGTGCGACGTCGGGTTCGGCGATCTCCGTCGGCAGCGCGGCCATGGCGCACCCGGCGTAGCGCGGGCGCTCGCGGTCGATCACGCCGGGGTACAGCGCGTCAAACTGCTCCCTGAGCTGCGCGCCCAGCGCCTCGATCTCGCCGAATCCGCGGCCGCGGCCGTCCAGCATGGCGCAGATCAGCGCGATCAGCTCGCGGGCGTCCAGCGTCATGAAGAAGTTGCTGCGCAGGCAGTAGGGCAGCACGAAGCGGGCGTCCTCCTTCGGCACGCCCAGCGCCATCAGCCGCTGGTAGTCGTCGAAGCGCGCCTCCATGGCGGCGGCGTAGCGGGCGCGCTGCGCCGCCGTCAGGCCGTCCGGGACCACGTAGCCCGCCGCGCCGAAGTCCACGTAGCGCCGGGACTTCACCGTAAACGACGCCAGCCGCGCCTCGATCAGGAACTGCTCCGCCAGCACGGAGACGTCGTTGAAGGCGATGGAAAAGGTCTGGTGCTCGATCACCGACTTGTGGCCGGAGGACAGCACCTTGTCGATGAGCCGCAGGTCCTTTTCGTCCCCCAGGCTCTTCTCCAGGATCTCCAGCGCCGTGCCCTGCTGGGTGGAGATGCGGGCCGAGGCCGCCGCCACGCGCAGCGCCTCCCGGTTCTCCACCACGATGATCGCCCTGCTCTGATTCATATAATTCATCCCTCATTTCGATTGCGCCGCATCCGGGCGCTTCTGCGCGACGATCAGGTAGCGGTGTATGGTACCCTCGATCGCGCCGTTTTCCTCCAGTATGCGCTGCGCGCGCAGCAGGCCCGGGAGACAGCTCTCCACGGAAAAGCCGGGGAACTCCCACTCGATCACGCGCGCAAACCAGACCAGCGCGCCGGTGTCGAAAAAGCGTATGGGGCGAAAGCACTCCTCGCCGCGGATCACGTCGAAGCCCGCGTCCAGGAAGGCCTGGCGCTGCCGGCGGAGGTTCATCCCCGGAAAGGGCTTCGGCGTCCCGGGCAGCAGCAGCTCCACCAGCTCGCGGTCGTTGTCCTCGCCCACCTGCTGGGTGATGAACAGCCCGCCGGGCTTCAGCACGCGGCCGATCTCCGCCGGGTCGAAGTCCCCGTGCCGGTCGATCACGATGTCGAACCGGCCGTCGGCAAACGGCAGCGCCGATGCGTCCCTGACCTCGCGGAAGTCGATCCCGAGCGGTTTGAGCCGCGCCTCGCACAGCGCGACGTTCGGCGGATAGCCCTCGGTCGCGGCGGTGTTCTCCCCGGGGTGGTTCAGCGACAGCAGGAATTCCCCGCCGCCCGTCTCCAGGTCCAGGAGCCTGGAGGAAGGCTTCAGGTACGCGCATACGATTGCGCGATAATCCCAGGGCAGGTCGTCCTCCTCGGAGCAGCGCCCGTCGAGGTGGGAGAAATCCCAGCCGTGGATCCTGGCCTGCGCCTGCTCCGCCAGCCACGCTTCCCGAAGCGCCTGAATGTCCATGGGCAACCCTCCCCCGCCTATTATAGCGGAAAACGGACGAATTGGCAATAGAAAGGCCCCGCCGTCCGGCGGGGCCGCGTCAACGGTTCGCTTATTCCACCTCTTCGCCGTCCAGGCGGGCCCTGGCGGTGACGACGACCTTGCGCTCGTAGCCCGCGAAGGCGTACTCCACCAGCTTTTTGTTGGGCTTGGGCGTGAACAGGCTCACCACGGGGACGATCACCAGGCCGCCGAGCATGGCCACGGCGCCGGCGTTGATGGGCGAGCGCAGCCAGACCGGGAACATCGGCTTGAACAGCATGTTGAGGATCATGATGCCCACGCCGAAGATGAAGCTGCACCAGCAGCCCGCCTTGGAGGCGCCCTTCATGTACAGGCCGTAGAGGAACGGGGCCAGGAACGCGCCGGCCAGCGCGCCCCAGGAAATGCCCATCATCTGGGCGATGAAAGTGACGTTGGTGTTGTACTGCACGATGGCGATGATGACGGACACGGCGATGAACACCACGATCAGCGCGCGCATCACCAGGAGCTGCTTCTTCTCGTCCATGTCCTTGACGATGTTGCCCTTGATGAGGTCCAGCGTCAGCGTGGAGCTGGAGGCCAGCACCAGCGAGGACAGCGTGGACATGGAGGCCGACAGCACCAGTATCACCACCACGCCGATCAGCGCCGGGGAGAGCGTCTCCAGCATCGTGGGGATGACGGAATCGTAGCCGTTGGCGGCAATGTCGATCTTGTCGGAGAACAGCCGGCCGAAGCCGCCCAGGAAGTAGCAGCCGCCCGCCACCACCACCGCGAACAGCGTGGAGATGATGGTGCCCTTGGCGATGGCGCCCTCGGACTTGATGGCGTAGAACTTCTGGACCATCTGCGGCAGGCCCCAGGTGCCCAGCGAGGTCAGTATGACCACGAACAGCAGGCTCACCGGATCGGGGCCGAAGAACGAGGCGAACATGCCGGGCGCCTCGGACACGCTGGCGTCGGTGACGCGGGCCATGTCGGTGTAGGCCTGCATGAAGCCGCCGTTGGCCTTCAGCACCGCCAGGATCACGGCCACGATGCCGAACAGCATGATGATGCCCTGGATGAAGTCGTTGATGGCGGTGGCCATGTAGCCGCCCACGATCACGTATACGCCCGTCAGCACCGCCATGATGACGATGCAGACCGTGTAGGGGATGTTGAACGCCATGCCGAACAGGCGGGACAGGCCGTTGTACAGCGAGGCGGTGTAGGGAATCAGGAACACGAACACGATCACCGACGCGCCGATCTGCAGCGCCTTGCTGCCGTAGCGGCGGGCGAAGAACTCCGGCATGGTGGCGGTGTTCAGCTGCTGGGTCATGATGCGCGTGCGGCGCCCCAGCACCACCCAGGCCAGCAGCGAGCCGAGCACGGCGTTGCCGAGGCCGATCCACGTGGAGGCCAGGCCGAAGCGCCAGCCGAACTGGCCCGCGTAGCCCACGAACACCACGGCGGAGAAGTAGGACGTGCCGAAGGCAAAGGCGGTGAGCCACGGGCCGACGGCGCGGCCGCCCAGCACGAAGCCGTCCACGTTGGTGGCGTGGCGGCGGCAGTACACGCCCACGCCCACCATGACGCCGAAGAACACGACCAACATCAGGAGCTTGATAAACATGAGAGTCCCCTCCTTGTGTTTCTCGGAGGATGGCATGAAAAAACCGCCCTCCGCTTGAGTAGCAGAGGGCGGATGATATCCGCGGTACCACCTCTATTCAGCGTCCCCTCGCGAAGACGCCCTCGTCAGGTACGGCGCGGGACCGAACGCAGTCCACGGCGATACCCTGCCGCTGTAACGGGCGAAACCCGGCGCGGCTTTGCGAAGCCCGTTCAACCGCGCAGCTCCCGGGCTGTAATTCGGCCTGCGCACTGCCCGCCGCCTCGCACCCGCCGGCGGCTCTCTTGAAGGCCCATGCGCGCCTACTGAAAACCCGTTCATCGCTATGCACAGCATTTTACCACGATAAAGCGCCGGTGTCAACCCCGCCGATTGTTACTTTTTCACGCGGCCTTCATCGCCAGTTCGACGAGCAGTATCCCGACCAGGTGCGCGGGATAGAACAGGTAGAACACCCACTTGTTGATCTTCAGCTTCGAGTTGGTGGGGATAAAGATGATGGGCAGCGCCAGCAGCGCGAACATCTGTATGCCAAAGCCGATGCCGAACAGGTGGTAGGGGCCGGTCGCCGAGCCCCACCAGAACATGAACGCCAGCAGCGCCGGCAGCGCCAGCCACCACTGGTCGATGAACAGGTAGAACAGCGCGACCAGCGCCACGCCGCGCCAGCCGTAGTCGATGCCGCTCTGGATCTTCCACACCAGCAGCGCCAGCGCCAGCGTCAGCACGATCTGCCGCTCGCGGAGGGTCCAGATCACCAGCAGGCCCAGCGCCAGCGTGAGCAGCACGTTCGGGTGGGCGAAGCTCTCCACGTAGAAGTTCAACGCTGCGCCCACCGGGTTCGACCGGAAGGGGATGGCGTACATCCGGCTGGTGGAGTGGGCCATGGCCACCGCGTAGATGGGCTGGGTGATCAGGCCCATCAGCACGATGCGCGTCAGGTACTTCAGCCGGTTCTTCGAGTACACGCAGCCCACCGCGATGCAGTAGCAGAAGATCGGGAACGCGAGCCGCCCGATGATGCGCATGATGCGGTACCGGGGAAAGATCATCTTGCCCACGTGGTCGATGAGCATGCTGACCATCGCCACCAGCTTCAGAAGGCTCGTGTCCCGGTTCAGGCCGACTTCGCCGGGCGCAAAGGGCCACGGGAGGGCGTTTTTTCTGGATGCCATGGATGTTTGTCCTCCGGTTCGCTTCACGGAAAAGGCGGCGCGATATCGCCGCCTTTTCCGTGGTGGATTACATCTCGTCGAATATCGTTTCCTTTTCGGGGTTTTCCCTCGGGGCCAGCGGCAGGGTGATGAGGAATTCCGTCCCCTCCCCCAGTTTGGAGTGCACCTCGATCTCGCCGTTCATGCTGCGCACGATGTGCTTCACGATGGCCAGGCCCAGGCCCGTGCCGCCCATCTGGCGGGAGCGGCCCTTGTCCACCCGGTAGAACCGCTCGAACAGCCTCGGCAGGTTCTCCTCGGCGATGCCGATGCCCGTGTCGGAGATGGTGACGTTCGCCTCCTGGTCGTTGACGAACACCTGCACCGTCACCGAGCCGCCCTCCACGTTGTACTTGATGGCGTTCTCCGTCAGGTTCACCAGCATCTGCTCCACCCGGTCGGGATTGCCGATGATGTACACCGGCTCCTGGTTCAGGTGGTAGTTCAGCTTCACGTGCTTCGCCCCGGCCTGGATCTCCAGCATCTCGCAGATGTCGTAGGCCTTCTTGTCCAGGCGGATGCGCTCCGTGGTCACCTCGTCCCGGCCGGACTCCAGCTTGCTGATGGACAGGATGTCGTTGATAAGGCGCGACAGGCGGTCCGTCTCCATCACGATGATGTTCAGGAACTTGTGCGCCATCTCCGGGTTGTCGATCGCGCCCGCCTGCAGCGTCTCCACGAAGCCGCGGATGCTGGTCAGCGGCGTCTTGAGCTCGTGGGAGACGTTGGCGGCGAAGTCGGTGCGCACCTGCTCCAGCCGACGCAGCTCGGTGATGTCCTCCACGATGGCCAGCGCGCCGACCACGCGGCCGTCCTGCCGCATGGGCGACACGTACAGCCGCAGCGGCCGGTGCCCGCGGCCCATGGCGGTGCGGGCGGCCACTTCGTTGGTGTACACGCCCTCGCTCTGCATGGCCTCGGTGAACACCTCGTCCAGCCGCACGTCCTTGGACGCCTCGTTGACGTTCAGGTTCTCCGGGTTCCCCGCGATGCCCAGCAGCTTCTTCGCCACCGGCGTCACCAGCGTGATGCGCAGGTCCTGGTCCACGGCGATGATGCCGTTCTGCATCTGCGTCATCACGGAGTGCAGCACGCGGTTGCGGTTCTTCTGGCGGAAGATGCGCTCCTGGATGTTGTTGATGATGGTGTTGTACTGGGCGATCTCCGCGTCCTTCTCGGAAAAGCCCTCGATGCGGGCGTCGAAGTCGCCGTCGGCAAACCGCCCCAGGGCGCGCATGGTCTGGTCCACGCGGCGCTCCCGGTAGAGCATGGTCAGGAGCACGCTCAGGAACAGCACCATGCTGATGCCGAACACCAGCGCGAACGCCACCATGGAGGGATGCTGTATGATCTCGCTCCAGGCGTCGTCCATTTCCTTTGCATACAACAGAAATGCGCCATCCTCATACTGATAGATGGCGTAAGCCATGTCCCGGCCCCTTGCGTCGACGTGGCGGTAGGCGCGCACCTCGCCCTTCACGGCCGCCGCGAAGTCCGCCTCCGTCAGGCGGGAGCAGGCGTCGTCAGAAACGTACAGCGCCTCGCCCTCGGCGTCAAACAGGCCCTTCAGCGTGTTGCCGCCGACCGGCATGCTCCGCATGAACTCCTCGCGGGCCTCCGTGTCCTCGGAGAGGTTGAAGCGCGCGGAAGCCTCGCCCAGAAAGGTGAGGACCCGTTCGGCTTCCTCGTTCTCCTCGCGCGCCAGCCGCGAGCAGCTGAACGTGAACAGGCCGACCAGAAAGACGAGCGCAATGAGGGTCGCAATAAATGCGACCCTTGATCTCATAGCCTGTTCTCCTGGCGATCGTTGAACTTATAGCCAACGCCGCGGATGGTTTCGATGTAGTGGGCGTCGTCGCCCAGCTTCTGGCGGATGTGGCGGATGTGCACGTCCACCGTGCGGGTCTCGCCGTAGAACTCATAGCCCCAGATGCGATCCAGCAGGAAGTCGCGGGTCAGCACCTTGCCGCGGCTGAGCACCAGCAGCTTGAGCAGCTCGAATTCCTTGAGCGTCAGCGACAGCTTCTCGCCGTTGCGGAAAGCCTCGTAGTTGCCCACGTCGATGGTCAGGCCGCCCACGTGCAGTATGCCCTCTTCCTCGTTCTGGGGCGCCGCGCGGCGCAGCAGCGCCTTCACGCGGGCGATCAGCTCGCGCACGGAGAAGGGCTTTACAATATAATCGTCCGCACCCAGCTCCAGGCCGAGGATCTTGTCCACCTCGTCGCCCTTGGCGGTGAGCATGATGATGGGGATATCCGCGGTGGTCGGGGCGCTCTTCAGCCGGCGGCACACCTCCATGCCGTCAATGCCGGGGAGCATGATGTCCAGCAGGACCATGGCGGGGCGCTCGTGCGCGCAGACGACCAGCGCGTCCTCGCCCGTCGCGGCGGTGACTACGCGATACCCGGAAGCTTCGAGATTGAACGACAGAAGCTCAAGGATGTGAGCCTCATCGTCGACAGCCAAAATCAATTCATTTGCCATGTGCGTATCCTCTCTCCTTTTCGTATATTGGCATTATCTGACGGGCTCTCCATCAGCTGTACCCATGTCGATATCCGCCAGGAGCTTGTTCAGCTCGTCGCGAAAGGTCTGGATATCCCGGAACTGGCGATATACCGAGGCAAAGCGCACATACGCGACCTCGTCCAGATTCTTCAGCCCGTCCATCACCAGCTCGCCCACCTGCTGGCTGGTGATCTCCGACTCCGGCTGGTTGTTGAGCTTGCGCTCAATTCCACGTGCCAGCTCGTCGATTTTATCGAGGGGGACTGGCCGCTTCTCGCAGGCCTTGGCGATGCCCCGGCGCAGCTTTTCCACGTCGAACGCCTCGCGCGTCTGGTCTTTTTTGATGACCATGAGCGGCACGAGATCGATGCGCTCGTAGGTGGTGAAGCGTCGCCCGCAGCTCTCGCATTCCCTGCGGCGGCGGATGGAAGTGCCGTCCTCGCTTTGCCTGGAATCCACGACCCTGCTCTGGATATGGCCGCAATAGGCGCACTTCATAATCCTCACCTCATATACCCTATTATACACAAAAAATAACGTAAAGTCCAGCGTTTTTTAAAATTTATCCCGTGAAATTATGAATTTTTCCAATTAATCCGCGCATATCCGTTCGGATTCCACCTCGACCAGGATCACGTCGTCCCCGATGCGCCGCACGCGCGACCAGGGGATCACGCAGCCCTCCCGGTCCTGGCGGAACAGGCCCAGTATGCCGCCGGCGCCGCCGGGCACCACCAGCGCCTCGGCGCAGGCGTCGTCGTTCAGGATGAGGTCAATTGGCCTGCCCAGCTTCCTGCCGTCCGAGATGTTGATGACGTCCTTCTGGCGAATTTCCGAAAAACTCATATCTACCGCCCCCCGTCTCATGCTATGCGCGGCGAGGGACGTCGGTTCTGCCAAAAACCTGTCGAACGCCCCGGGATTCATCGCCAAGCGCACATTTTCGTCGAATTCCGCCGACATTTTGTCGACGACACCGCATGTGGGCCTTCGCCCGGCCTCGGAGCGCCATACGTTGTGTATTGCGACGCCGCGCGCGCCCGCCGCCGGCCCCCGGCGCGCCCGGAATTGTCGAAAAAAACCGCGAAATGCGCGGGAGAACGGCGATATTGTCGATATTTTTGGTCGCCGCATCGACGCCGATTTCTTGAGATTTCCCGGGCCGTTCTGTATCATGAGGGCCACGAGGTGAGCGAACGTGAGCATAGAACGGTTCCTCGCTGTCAACCTGATGCTGGATCTCCCCCTCCTCGCGCTCGCCGCCCGGGCGCTGCACGCCTTTCGCTGGCGAAACCTGCTGGCCGCGGCGGCGCTGACCCAGCTCTGGAGCGTCCTCGCCGCCGTCCACCCGGTGCCCTGGCGCTCGCCGCCCCTCCAGCTTATGCTGCTCGCGCCTACAGCGCTCCTGCTGATCGGGCGCGCCCGGTGGCGGCGGCTGGGCGAGGCGATGCTGCTGCTGGGCGCGGGTGGGGTGCTCGCGTCGGGCTGGGCGGCCACGCTGGGGCTGCGGGCCGCGCTGGGGCTGCGGGCCGCGCTGCCGGCGGCGGGCGTCGTGCCCGCGCTCGCGATGCTGCTGGGCGTTCGCCGCCGCGTCCGGGAGCGCTGGGAGGCGGATTTCCTCCTGACCTGCGGCGGGCGCAGCGCCCGCTTCACCGCGCTCGTCGACACCGGCAACCAGCTCCGCGAGCCGCTGTCGGGCCTGCCGGTGCTGATCGCGGAGGACGAGCTGCTCCGGCCCATCCTGCCCCGCGGCGGGTTCCGCAGCGTGGCCTACGGCGGCGTGGGCGGCCGCGGCACGCTGCGCTGCTTCCGGCCCGAGGCCATCTGGTGCGGGCGGCGGCGCATGCCGGACGCCTGGGTCGCCCTCTCCCCCGCGCCGCTGCCCGGCCCGTGCCGCGCCATCGCGCCGTGCGCCTTCGCGTCCCACATATGAAAAGGA
The DNA here is from genome assembly GCA_902793325.1 of uncultured Eubacteriales bacterium. GTDB lineage: Bacteria > Bacillota > Clostridia > Christensenellales > Aristaeellaceae > UBA2862. The sequence continues at coordinate 847 of CADBCY010000030.1, read as the reverse complement.
GGAATCATCATGGCCGTCAAATCCATCCGACAATCCATCTTCGGGCTCATCGTCCAGATTCGCCGCGGCTCCGTGTGCTACATCGGCGGCAGCGATCTCCTTCCGCCGCCGCTGACCCGCGAGGAGGAGGTGGCGCTGATGCGCCGGGCGCGGCAGGGCGACGCCCACGCCCGGGACACCCTCATCGAGCGCAACCTCCGGCTGGTGGTCTACATATCGCGCAAGTTTGAAAACACCGGCATCAGCATCGAGGACCTGATCTCCATCGGGGCCATCGGGCTGATCAAGGCGGTGAACTCCTTCGACCCGGACAAGAACATCAAGCTGGCCACCTACGCCAGCCGCTGCATCGAGAACGAGATCCTGATGGTCCTCAGAAAGACCAGCCGCCTGAAGCTGGAGGTGTCCTTCGACGAGCCGCTGAACACCGACTGGGACGGCAACGAGCTGCTGCTCTCGGACATCCTGGGCACGGAGCCGGACCTGGTGAGCAAGGACCTGGATTCCAGCATCGAGAAGCAGATGCTGCACACCGCCATCGACACGCTGTCCACGCGGGAGCGCAGCATCGTGGAGCTCCGCTACGGCCTGGGCAGCGCCCGGGAGCACACGCAGAAGGAGGTCGCCGACATGATGGGCATTTCCCAGAGCTACATCTCCCGCCTGGAGAAGCGCATCATGGGCAAGCTCCGGGAGGAGCTGGCGAGGCTGGCGTGAGCCGGAAGTGATGCCGAAAGATATAGAAAATGGGGCTGTCTCAAAACGAGGCAGCCTCTTTATAATGGGACACGAAAAAAGTAATGCCAGGTCTTGCGCAGACCTGGCAGCGTTTGTATGATATTGGTGT
>CADBCY010000029.1 GCA_902793325.1 uncultured Eubacteriales bacterium | reverse complement strand
CAGATGGCAACCTTACGGATGAGTTCATCGAAAACCTTATGCCCTGGAACGAGGCCGTCATGGCTGAGTGTAAACGCGGCTATATTTGACGCTTACTGTATAAAGGCTTATAAGGCCTTATGAGTGAATATTAATGAATTTCAGCGGCGAAAATGACGGGACACCCTTCAACTTCACGCGCCGAGCAGCTTGCCAATTTTCGCGCCGGCTTCCTGAATTTCCTCCTCACGGGTGTGGGTGTAGATGTTCAGGGTGGTGGAAATATTGGCGTGGCCGCTGATGCGCTGAATCGTCTTGAGGTCGACGTCAGCCTTCGCCAGGGTCGTGATGTAGCTGTGCCGGAAGACATGCGGCGTCGCGCCATAGAGGTTGATCTTGCCGCCGATGCTCTTGTACAGCCTGCGGAACACCATGTTGGTCAGAGGCGTCTCCCCTCCCAGGACAAAGCCCGTTCCGCGGATGGGTTGCAGGAAGACTTCCAGCCTTTCATCCAGAGGAATGATGCGCTTGCCGCTGGCGGTCTTCGGCGTGGTGACTTCCGGCTGGTTGTGCGCGTAGGTGACGCTGCGCTCGACGTGGATCAGCTTCTTCTTGAAGTCGATGTCTTCCCACTTGAGGCCCAGCACTTCACCCCGGCGCATGCCGGTGAACAGCATCAGGGAGATGAGCCTCCGCTCGTCGTCGTCCTTCAACTCGCTGGCGATGCCTTCGATGATCGCCTTGAGCTGCTCCGGCTTCAGCGCATCTCGCTCCTTTTTCCGCTTGGAAACGATGGCGATGCGCTTGCTCTTGGAAGGGTCAGAAGGGATCAGCTTATCTTCATAAGCCGATTCCAACACTTCGCCGACCAGGATCAGCATGGTGTGGACGGTGTTGCGCGCCAGGTATTCCTTCTCGTTGAGAAAGCGCTGGATGTCGTCGGTGGTGATTTCGTCCAACTTCATATCTCCGAAGAAGGGGTAGATGTGCCGTCGAAAGTTGCTGCGATAGCCCTTGATGGTATTCGGCTTGAGCTGGTATTCCTTGAAGGTGGCGAACCACTTGGGAACATACTCCCGGAAGGTCGGGCATGCCATCGCCGATATAGTATTCGTCGATTTTCCCAATGATTCTGCATTCATAATGCAGGCCTTTGTCACGGCACTGGCCGCTGATCATGTTGTTGACCTGTTCAAGGCTCTTGGAGAATGAGAACTCTTCTTTTTTGATGACCATGCGCCCGGATTCTATTCGTGACATATCCAGAATATCGTTAATGCCAGTCCTCGCCCGCATGTCCGATCCGCCCACTGGCACACCTACTGGACGGGACCGCGAGATGCCGTGTTTCCGTTGCGGAAGCCCGTGATGCGCTGGATTCCACCGCTGCCAATAGGGATGGACTGGAAACGGGAAATGCCGACCATCATCCGAATGGTTGGAGGATAGATAAGGGGATTTAATCCTGATGAACAAATCTATGCCGGGCTGAATAATGCTCTGCAAAAACGTTCATGAATTGTTCATCGCCAAATTAGCACTCACCACTTGACAGTGCTAACAAAATGAGTATAATAATATATGAACCGAGGGGGAAGGAAAGAAAGAGCCCCGGAGGTTCAGGGTAACAACATACGAAGACCGACGCCGACACGACAGCTCGTCTGAGGATGCCACCCGAAAGGGGGCACACCAACAACGGGTGCGCGACCAGCGCAAGAGGGTCAAAGGAGGTAAAGGAGGTAAGAGTTATGTTGATGCCGAGTATCTTTGGTGAAAACCTGTTTGACGAATTCTTTGGTGACTGGGATCGTGAGATGCGGCGGATGGACCGTCAGCTGTACGGTAAAAACGCTGCCCGCGAGATGAAGACCGACGTGCATGAGCACGAGGATCACTACGAAGTAGATATTGATCTGCCGGGCTTCAAGAAGGAAGACATCACGTTGGAGCTGCAGAACGGCTACCTGACTGTGACTGCCTCGAAGGGCCTTGATAAGGACGAGACTACGAAGAAGGGCAAGGTTAGCGCTGGGCCGGTACGATGCAGAGGAGCTTCTATGTGGGCGATACCCTTACGGAGGCGGACATCGGCGCAAAGCTGGAGCATGGCGTGCTGAGCCTGAACATCCCCAAGAAGGATGAGAAGAAGCTTCCTGAGAAAAAGGTCATCATGATCGAGGGATAAAACTCCCGTTACACCTCCCCCTGTCGGAGCATTCTGGCAGGGGGTTGGTTATTTATGGCTTTGTTGTTCGCCATTCTGTTCACCCCGACAAGCGGCTTGTCGAATAGACTAATTGGCAGTCATCAATAGAGAGGAACATGGGACAACGGAGAATAGTCGGACCCCGATCAGCGCAGCTGCCTGCCAAGCAACCGCGTCGATCGGGGGTCAGTGAAAAAGGGGGGATATATTCGAAACAGCCCTGCCTGAGCTGGCATCTATATGGTACACCGGGAGTATGAACCGGGGGATAAACGGGTTGTCCGAATGGCTTCTTTATGGTAGAATGATAGCAGTTATCAAAGCAAAGAGGATCAGTAGCTAAACTCGGGGAGGACATATTATAGCAAGCGAAGAAAAGAAGCTCTGGGGTATTCATACCACAGATGACAAACTTTTCTCCACGATAGTGTTATTGCTATTGGATGGCGTGAAATTGGCGATCTGTCAAAAATCGATGCAAGCCGTGATGCTTTCAAAGTTCGATATAGCGAAATGATTTCGGATGCAAAGAAAGGCAGTATTGCTACTTGTTCAGGTATGCTATATCGTTTCATCCATGAGGTTCAAGTCGGCGATTATGTGGTTTTCCCTTCCAAAAGCGACAGACAGGTCAACCTGGGCATCATAGAAGGGGAATACTGCTTTGTTGAAGATGCCCACCAGTATGTGCAACAGCGGAAAGTCAAATGGTTGAAGCACCTGCCCCGCACCGCATTCTCGTAAGGCGCTTTATATGAAATCGGCTCCGCGCTTACATTCTTCCTGGTTAAGAACTATGCAGACGAATTCCTTGCTGCTCTGGAAAGCAGTGGGAAAAAGCCTCCTTTACCGGAGGAGGGTGAAGATGAGAGCGTCGGAGCTACCGCAGACGATATCATTGAAAGTACAAGGGATTTCATTCTCAAAGAGCTGAGTCGGCAGTTGAAAGGTTATGACCTTGAAAACTTTGTCTCTGATCTTCTCCGAGCTATGGGGTATCGTACTACTGTATCACCTCATGGTGGTGACAGCGGAATTGATATCACTGCCTACAAGGATGAGCTGCCTCCCCGGATTCTGGTTCAAGTCAAGAGTCAGGACAACGATATAAAGGAAACCACAATTCAGTCATTGAAGGGCGCTATGCGTGAGGGTGATTACGGTCTGTTCGTGACGTTATCCAATTACACGAAAAATGCCCAAAAATATCTGGACAACACTCCGATCATCCGAGGTATCAATGGTACTGAACTGGTTGACCTTATACTGAAATACTACGCCCAGAACGGTTTGTACAAAACGGTAACCGTCACCGTAACGCCGGGCCAGATTGTCCCGAATACAGTGGAGGATCCCGAGACGGAAGAAGATGCATTGTCAGTAGAAATCGTCGAGCCGACGGACGAGGAACGCACAGACATCGAGCTGGACGACACAACCGTGGAGGACGAAATCATCGACGCCGGGGAGACGCAATGTCTCCCCGGCATGTTTAGCATCGAATGTTTTCTTCCTGGTGATATTGCCTTACGTCGAATAGCGGATAATAAAGAGTGTGTTTCCAAAATGCGCATCAAGCATTTTGAAACACACTCGAATTATGGCCGTTCCTCCGCGTATCCGCACCCGCTTCTGTCCGGTCCCATCGTGCCGGAAGTGTAGCTGGCGTTGAACGACATGTTGACCTCCCTCAGCTCCATGCGCCCGTCGATGTAGTCCTGATACATCTTGATCAGGCCGGGGCTGCAGCCGTCGCACGAGCCGTCGATGTTGCCGATGGACTCCGCGACGATCTGCTCCCGTTCCTCCCGCGTTGTATCCGCGATCAGTATACTTTTCATCAATATCCTCTTTATCTGCCCTCCTGCTGGTTTTTCAGGGCGTCGCCGTGCTCGCTTCGCGGTACGCCCCCGGGAAACACTCGCTTTTCCCAATCATTATACCACGGGCGGCGCTATTGAATACGGGACGATTCTGTGACTTTTCCGATGCACATCAGATTGCCTGCCGGATCCCTGCTTCCGTATAGGTTTAGAAGTTTCGCGTTCTGCGACGCCCTTACTGTTTTAGCGGAATGCGTTTTGCTTCATCCTGAACGATGCCCGCAGGCCGCGAACATCGTGCTCAGGCGCTCCGTCGTCGATATGTAAAGCGGGGCGCGCGTCGCGTGACGCGCGCCCTGTTTGAAACGAAGGTTTTCAGTGCCCTGACTGATTATTACTATTGTTGGCTCGGGTCGTCCGTGAACTCCACCATGTCGCCCTTCCGGCTGTGCTTGGATTCCTCGGCGGCGGAATCCAGGCGGGTGTAGACCGTCTGGGAATCGACGTCGAAGCGGTCCACCCGCAGCGCGCCGCAGTACAGCTCGAGCGGCAGCTTCCGGTCGTCCGCCCGGAAGTCCTCGCGGAGGAACAGGCGGAAGCGGTCGTAGTGCGCCCGAGCCTCCTGGACGGAGAGCGTGTTGCTGATCACCGCGAACTTCGTCCCGTCGATGCGGTAGGCGTGGCCCGTGTTGCCCACCATTTCAAAGACCATCCCGGCATAGCGCTGGAGCACGCGGTTCCCGAAGTGATACCCGTACTTTTCGTTGACCTCCGAGAATTTGCCGATGCCAAACAGGATCACGCTGATTTCCGCATTCCGCCGGATGCAGCCGTCCAGGTCCTCGAAGAAGCCGTACTGGTTCCTGAGGCCGGTCAGCGCGTCGATGTGCCCCTGCGCGCTGTGGTTGCGGATGGTGCCGGCGAAGTAATCCGGCTTGCCGTTGAGATCGCGTATGACGACGCCGCGGCAGGTGCATACCTCGTATTCGCCCGTCACGCGCATCGCCCGGTACTGCATGTCGTGCGCCGCGGCGTTCCCGGAGAAGATGGCGTCGATGCCCTTGTGATAGGCTGCCCGGTCTTCCGGGTGGATGTGGCTCTCCCAGATGTCGCCCGCGCCGTACATGTACTCGGCGGGCAGGCCGAAGGTGTCCACCGCGTTCTTGGACCAGCGGGAAAAGTCGTACTTCATGTCGCAGAGGTAGACATAAGTACCCTCCGACACCACCTCGAACGACTTAAACAGGCCGTCCAGAAGAGTGCGCCTTTCATCGCTGATGATCCTGATCTTCGAGCTCTCCTTGAGGGCGTGGCTCTCGCGGAGCAGCTTCTCGCTCTTCAGGCGCGACTTTTCCGTGTACATGTGGCTGTCGGCGCGGTTGAACACGTCCTCGACCCTGTGGTCCCTGCCGGGACGGAGCACGGCCAGGCCAAAGGCGACGACCGGCCCTTCGCCCATGCGGATGTTATCCTCCACCTGCCACTTCAGCTCGGCAACCAGGGCTTCCCGGTCCTCAAAATCCTGCCCCGTGAGCACGACGGCGAATTCGTCCCCGCCCACGCGGAACACGGGACTGTGCCGGAACACCCGGCAGATCAGTCGGCATGCGTTTTTGATCAGGTCGTCGCCCGCCGTATGGCCCTCGGTATCGTTGATGTGCTTGAGGTCGTTGATGTCGCAGACCACGATGCCGAACGGGTCGCTCCCATCGGCGATCCGCCGCTGCAGCTCGGCCTCCATCTCGTGGTAGGCCGTCTTGTTTTTGGTGTGCGTCAGCTCATCCCGCCGGGCCAGCTCGTTCGCCGCGGAGAGCGCCGCCAGGTGTTCCTGCTCCCTGCGCACGTCCTCCTCGCGGTTTTCGACGCAGATGATGAAGTGGGTGTGATCGGAGGAATACGTCACCGACATGCGCGTGTACTGCGTCTTTCCGACGCCGATGACCATGCGGTAGTCTTCGATGAGCTGCCGCCTTCGCTCGAGCTGTGAGATCAGGTTGTCCTTGTCGAGGAACAGCCGGATCCTGTCCATATCCTCGGGATGGATCAGCCGGCCCGCGTTCTTCCAGGCGGCCGCGAAGAAATCCTCGCCCTCCTCCTGCACCTTCAGCTCGCCGGAGATCCGTTTCGCGGAGAGCTCCGCGTATTGCGAGGTTTCGCAGTCGATGTAGTAGATCAGGTCGAAGTGGGACGCCAGCCGCTCGGCGATCTGCGTAAAGGTCACGTTCTTCCGCTGGTCTTCCTTCCGGGCGAGCTGTTCCTGGACCTCCGCGTCGATGTTCTTGATGCAGACGATGATGTGCTTTTTGTCCTTCGCCATGATCTCCGTATGCCGGATGTGCCGGACCTGGCCGTTCACGACCAGCCGCCAGGCCATCGAGAAGGAATTCCCGTCCTTCAGGTTGTCCAGCATCACGTCCTTGTAGTGCAGGCGCATGGCCTTGTCCTGATCCTCGGGGTGCACGTACTTGCGGATGCTCCGCCGGCTCTCGACGAAGAAGTTGTTGCCGGTCGCCGGCACGTTCAGCTTCCTGTATTCGTCCGTCGCGGAGATCTCGACGTAGGTGCTGGTGGCGATATCGATGTAATACAGCGTGTCGTACTGCTCGGCGAGGCTCCCGGTGATCTGGTTGTAGATCTCCTTCTGCCGGGCGATCTCCCGGTCGGTCTCCCGCTGCCGGTACTGCGCGTCGATATCGTTGAGCCCGACGATCAGGCGCGGGCCTTCCTTCTCCTCCACCATGGCGGCGCTCATCTGGACATAGACGGGCCTGCCGTCCATCATGAGGCGGTATACCATGGTAAAGATGCCGTTGCGGCGGATCTCCGCCAGTATGTTTTCCTTGGTAAAGGCGGAGAGGAAGCGCTTCAGATCCTCCGGATGGTTGAAGGTGCGGGCCGCGTCGCGAACCTTGCCGTAGAAGTCCGCCCCTTCCTTGGCCTGCTTCAGGCTGTCGATATACTCGTCGGTCGCGCTGAACTCGCTGTAGCGGTCCGTCTCCGGGTCCACGACGTAGACGACGAGGAAATTGCCCGTGAGCGCGTGGAGGCGGGCGTAGATGACGCGCTCCTCTTCCAGCCTGCGACGGTATTCCTTCGTCTCGTCGTTCATGATGCCGAGCAGTATCTTTTCCCCGTCCTCCTCCTCGACTAGCGTGGCCCTCAGGCTGACCGGGACGCTCTTTCCCCCGATCAGCATTCGGTAATCGTGGATCAGGATCCCGTTTTTCCGGATCTCGCGCATCAGGTTTTCCCGGGTCAGCACCTGCAGGTGGCGTTCGAGATCCTCCGGGTCGATCGCCCTCGGGGAATCGAGTATGACGTCGGCGAAGAAATCCTCTCCCTGCTGGGCCAGGCCGACGCTCTTGTATTCGTTCGACGGATTGAACTGGGTGTAGCGCCCCGTCGCGGGATCGATGGTATACAGCACGATGTAGTCCTGGGACAGCGCGGCGACTCTGCCCAGCGCGATCCTCTCCTGGCGCAGCTTTTTCTCTTCCTCCTGCTGCTTCATCTGGGCGTCGATCACGCTCACGCCGACGATGATGCGGTTCTGCCCCTGTGTCCGCATGATCTTGACGTTGACATACATCGGCGTCCCGGTATCGACCACCCGGAAGGTGGCCGTGTACACGCCCTGCGCGTCCAGCTCGCGGACGACGTTCTCCTTCGTGAACCATTTGAGCAGCGGCGCCCTGTCCTCTTCGTATACGCGCGTCTCCGCGTCGCGCCGCAGCGCCGCGAAGAAGTCCTCCCCGTGCCGCTCGAACGCCAGCTCCTCGCCGCCCACCGGCGACGTGTATTCGATAAAGCGTTCGGTGTCGAGATCGACCACGTAGATGTTGTAGTAGTCCGCCGCCAGCGCCCGCGCGATATCCGCGTAGCTCTCGCCCTCGCCCGGTTCGTTGATCGACAATACGGCGATGGCCACGGCGACGCTTTCCCGGACCGGGTTGACGCCGATCTTCCTGACAAACGCATGTACCCTTGACCCGTCCGACATGGTTTCGTCGAAGAACATGCGGTTTCCGCTCTCGCAGCACTGCTTCACGGCCGCCATGAACGACGGGCCGTATCCGATCGGTGCGCCGGTGAAGTCGACCGTGCCCTCCGCGGCGTCAAAGCCGAAATACCGCTTCATGAATTCCCGGTAGGACTGGTTGCTTCGGATATACCGCGCGTGATCTTCGTGGATCTCCAGTATGCCCGTCGGCAGCGTGCTGAACGCATTCTGGGGCGCGTGCGCGTCCTCGCCGGAGATGACGTCCAAATCGAACAGGTTCACGCGGCCGATGGATTCAAAATAAGCGGTCTCCTCGGGGTTCTCATACCCGATCCACGCGCCCTGGCCGTTCCGCTCCACGATCTGCTCGAACGGTATCGCCTGGCTGTAGTAGAAACCCTGAAACCTGGAGCAGCCGATCTCCCGCAGGAAGCGGACGTGGCGCTCCTTCTCCACGCCCTCGCAGACCGTATCCACGCCCAGCGAGGCCGCCATCTTCATCATCTCCGTGAGGATGATCCTGCCGTGATCGCCCTCGTCGAGCTTCCGCGTGAAGCTCATGTCGAACTTGATCAGGTCAAATTTGATGCTCTGCAGCACGTCCAGGGAAGAATACCCGCTGCCGAAGTCGTCCATCCAGACCGGGAATCCCAGGCCGTGGAAGCGCTCCACCTGCGCCTTCATGAACTCAAAATCACTGCCGACGACGCTCTCCGTGATCTCGATCGTAATCATGTTCCGGTCGATCCCGGAGTCGTCCACGCGCCTGCGGATCTCCTCCACGATATCGCAGGCGTCGAAATCGGACCTGGACAGGTTGATGGAGTGGGGCACGACGTACAGGCCCATCGAGGCCTGCCGCCGCATCTTTTCCAGCACCTGTTCCAGCACGTACAGGTCGAGCTTGTAGATGAGGCCGGCGTCCTCCAGCGTCGGGATGAAGTCGGCGGGGGAGAGGAACCCTTCGACCGGGTCGATCCAGCGGGCCAGCGCTTCCTCTTCGCAGACCTTCCCGTTGACCGCGCGGATGATCGGCTGATAGTATACCTTGATCCACTTCCCGGCGATCGCCCTGTCGATGTTCGAGAGGATGTGCCGCCGCCGATTTGTCGCCCTGCGCATGGCGTCGCTGTAATAATTCAGGATGGAAATATCCGCCCTTGGAATGGCGTCGCAGGCGATCTTCGCCCGGTCGCACGCCGAGCTGATGGGAACGTCTTCGATGCGGGTCGTGTAGATGCCCGCCCTGACGGGAAGCGCGTTGCCGCCGTTTATGGCCTTCGCGTCCATGAAAAGCCGCCGGAGCGCGTCCTCCACGCCGTCCTCGCCCGTATACACGGCGAACCGGTCGCCGCCGATGTGGCAGCAGCACTCCCTGCCGAACATGCGCTCCAGCAGTCCGGCAAACTCCCGCAGCAGCTTGTCGCCCTCGGCAAAACCATAATTGTCGTTATAGTTTTTCATGCCGTTGAGATCCATGTAAAGCAGGACGGCCTTGCCTCCGCGCTCGACGATCGCCTCCTTCCCGGCCTCCGCCAGCGTGAAGAAATGCGTCATGTTGGGCAGGCCGGTCAGGTCGTCGTAATAGCTCGCCCGGAGGATGCTCTCCTCATGGAGCGCATTGTTGAACGCGCGGTTCAGCGCCGTGGCCTCGGCATCGTCGTCCTCCGTGTACGCGCCCTCGTCCGTAAAGCACACGTAGGCCAGCCGCACGCCCGTGTCCGTGTAGACGTGCTTTCCCACGGCGTGGATGATGTGGCAGTCCTGCTCCCGGTATTTCCTCGCCCGGAAGATCGCCTCGTACCTGCCGCTCTCCGTGATGAAGGTGCGGACGGCGTCCTCGATCCTCGAAATGTCGTCGGGATGGGTATTGTACAGCACATCCTCGTTCAACAGGCGATACGCCTCCTGCTTGTCCGACAATTCAAACATCTCGCGGTAGCCGTCGGACAGCGCGAGCGTGTAGATGTGCCCGTCGACAAACTGATAAACCGCCAGCGACACGGGCAACTGTTCCAGGCCTTGCAGTTCTTCGGCCGAAAATTGATATCTCTCCATATGCGGGCCTCCCCGGTAGCGGTCGCCGATTGGCGTCGTTTCCCCTCGTGTGTTTCCATGCCGATGCGGTCTTGCGTCGGGACGTCCGTTCTATAGGGATCTGTCCGGCCCTCTCCCTGGGGCCTTCCTCTCAGAGGGAGGCGACCCGCGCGGCGGGCCGGAGGGCGCACGGGACTGAATCAAATACAGCGAGCGCCGATGGGCGCTTTTCTTCTGCATTCGTCATCGTGTTTATCATTGTACAGAGCCGACGGGTACGAAAACCCCGTCGCCGGCCGCCCCTCAGCCAGCCGACTTCGGGGCGGGAGAGGGGATGTGGCAAACCTTTCCTTAACTATTCTATCATATTAGACGGTTGCTTTCAAGACGAAAACGCCCGACAGTTGCATTATTTCCGATTATTGCAGGCGCACAGACGGGATTACCGGAAACACGGGCATTGCATCCCACCGCATTCAATATTGGAAGTATAGAAGGGAAAGAAAACATACAGCAAACGCAGGATCCGGCCAAAACCAAAGGGCCTGACACCCGCTCAATACAGATGCCGGACCCTTCAGGTTGTTTAATCGTATTTGTCTGACTCTCGGGGTCCACCTCAAGGGCCACCGGGGTCTTCCGTTTGCGCCGGTCTGCAATGCGTGAATAGATATGCACGGGCCTACTGGGCTGACGGGAAGGTCGCGGTGATCCGCATTCGTTTTCCGTCGGGGCTCTCCGCGGCAATCCGTCCCCGGTGGGCGGCGACCACGGCCTTTGCGATGGACAGCCCGATGCCATAGCCCTTCGTCGCGGAATTGCGGGAGGGATCGCCTCGGTAGAAGCGTTCGAACATGTTGTCGAGCACTTCTTTGGAAATGCCGTCCGTGGTGTTCTCCACGACCAGGTGGATGGATCGGCCCTGCGCCTTCAGGCTCAGGCGGATCTGCCCGCGGCTGTCGGAATACTTGATCGCGTTGTCCAGCAGGATGGAGACCAGCTGGCGTATCTGCTTTTCGTTGCCGGTCATCGACAGCATCGGCGTCACGTCCATCTCAAACCGCTTTTCCTGCGTCAGCGCCAGGGCCTGGAAGGAAGCGGCGGTTTCGCCGACCACGTCGGACAGCGGAAAGTCGATCATCGTCATCTTTTCCTGCTCTTCCATGCGGGAGAGGAAGATCAGGTCGTTCGTGAGATCGGCCATGCGCGCGGCCTGCTGGCGGATGTCCGTGAGCCACTCGTTTTCGCCGCATTCCATCTCCAGGATCTCGGTGTCGGCGTTGATGATGGTGATGGGCGTCCGGATTTCATGGCCCGCATCGGAGATGAAGCGCTTCTGCTTTTCGTAGCTCTGCGAAATGGGTTTTACGATCCGCCCGGACAGCAGCAGTATCAGCAGGAATACCGCCAGCAGGCCGATGGCGGAGATGAGCGCGCTTCGGTTCAGCACATTGCGGAATTGCGCCAGCGACCGCCCGCAGTCCAGGAAGAGGATGCGCGCGCCGCCGTCGCCGACCTCGTAGCGGGCGTAGCGGTAGATGCCATAAAACGCGCGGGTCCTTCCGCCCGTCCAAATCTCCCGGGCATAGCGCTGCGCTTCGTCCGCGTCGACGGCGGCGATCCGTTCGGTGTCCGTCTCGAGGACTTCGCCCGACCCGTCCAGCAGCACGGAGAAGAAGCGCATCTCAAACGGCAGCTCGGGCGAACGGTAGCGCGGCCCCGGCGCGGGCCACTTGAAGTCCTTGTCGATATTCGGGAACGCGCCGTCGTTTTCGTTGAGCAGCGCCAGAATGCCGTCGGCGTCGTTGACGATTCGCCGGTAGTTCAATGCGTTCAAACCGCCCATGATGACGGCGAGCACGGCGATCAGCGACAGCATGGAGGCGAGCACAAGTCGAAACCTCAGCTTGCGGATCATGGTTTTTCCTCCAGTGAATAGCCGGCGTTGCGGGTGGCCTTGATCTGTATGTTCGCGCCGAGAGCGGCCAGCTTCTTTCTGAGGTAGGAGACGTACACCCACACCACGTTAATCTCCGCGTCGCTGTCCTGGCCCCAGATGCGCTCCATGAACTGCTCGGTGGAGATGAGGTGCCGCGGGTTGGCGAGCAGCAGCTCCATCATCTGGAATTCCTTGTTGGCCAGGCGAAAGCTGTCCGTGGGCGAGGACAGCTCGAACGTCGCCCGGTTCAGGCAGATGTTGCCCATGCGCATTTCGGAGGAGTTCTGCGCGGACTGCGCGCGCGTCATGGCGCGGATGCGCGCCAGCAGCTCCCGGGCGGCGAAGGGCTTGGTCAGGTAGTCGTTCGCGCCGGCATCCAGCCCGATCACCTTGTCGTCCACCTCGGATTTCGCCGTCAGGATCAGTATGGGCAGGTTGTTGCCGCCCGCGCGGACGCGCCGCAGGACGCTGATGCCATCCAGCTTCGGCATCATGATGTCCAGGATCGCGCCGTCGTAGTTGTTCGCGGCCAGCCAGTCCAGCGCCGCCTCGCCGTCGTACACGGCGTCGACCTCATAGTTGTTCTTATTCAGTATGGCGGTGATCACCCTGGACAGCGCCAGTTCGTCCTCCGCGAGCAACAGCCGCATGCCAAACCCTCCCCGGAGTGGTTTTTTCTTATATTGTATGATAGCACAGAAATGATAGCACGGAAAGCTTAACTGGAGTTTAAACGCAACCCATATTGACGGCGGCGTGGCGCAATCGCGGGATGGCGGGCGAATCATCGCCTTCCCGATCGCGATTGTTCACGCTTTGTTTGCGGTTCCTTCCACATGTTTTCACAGATAAACGGGCAGATTCTCAGGTTGATTTTAGGTTCGCCGCATACAATGCATTCCATAAAGAATAATGCGCCAATCGGGAAAGGCGGTTGAGGGTTTATGACAAAAATGGCAAGGCCCCGCAGGAAGAAGCGCGCCAGGAGGATCGTATTGTTCCTGCTGATCCTGCTGCTGCTGGCGGCGGTCGGCTGGTTTGCGTACAATTCGCTGAAGGCGGAATACACCGTCACCTATGACAGCTATACCGCGACGACCGGCAGCATTTCCAACGCGCTGTCGTTCAGTGGCAACCTGAGCCTGTTGGACAGCGAAACCTATATGGCCTCGTCCTCCGGCACGGTCAAAACGGTCTATGTCGCCGCAGGCGACGAGGTCGAGGAGGACCAGAAGCTGCTCCGCCTCTCCAACGGCGATACGGTCAAAGCGGGCTTCGCGGGCCGCGTCAACAGCATGAACGTCGCGGAGGGCGACGAGGTCGCCGCCGGCGAGGAGCTGGCGCAGATCGCGGATTTCAGGCACATGAAGGTCTCCTTCCGCGTGGACGAATACGACATCGGCGACGTGAAGGTCGGCCAGGCCTGCACCGTGACGGCGACCGCTACGGAAAAGAAATTCGAAGCGACCGTCGACGCCATCGACTACATCTCCTCCTCCAGCGGCAACGTGGCCTACTACACCGCCACGGCCTATGTGGATGTGGACGACGCCTCCGTGCTGCCCGGCATGCAGGTCACGGTGAGCATCACCCAGGAGGAGGCGCAGGACGTGGTCATCCTCAAGGTGGACGCCATCAGCTTCGACGCGACCAACCGGGCTTACGTCTGGATGAAGGATTCCGGCGGGGAGCTGGAGCAAAGGTACATCACGACCGGCGTTTCGAACGGCAATTACATCGAGATCACCGACGGCCTCTCCGACGGCGACGAGGTGTACGTCGAGGTCGAGACGACCGTGACAAACGGCGCGGCCGGGCTGTTGAGCGGCCTGTTCGGCGGCCGGCAGTTCAACCAGCCCCAGGGCGGGCCCGGGGGCATGCCCGGCGGCAATTCCGGCTTCGACCGGGAGAACATGCCGGATTTCTCCGGCGGGGAGCGCCCCAGCTTCAGCGGCGGGGATTTCCCCGGCAGGGGGGACTGATATGGATACGATGACTTCGGGCCGCGGCGCGTTCTTCCGGATGGAGAAGATCAACAAGTTCTATCCGATGGGCGAGGAACAGGCGCACATTCTCAAGGACATCGACCTGACCATCGACGAGGGCGAATACCTGTCCGTGCTCGGCCCGTCCGGCAGCGGCAAGAGCACGCTGATGAACATTATCGGCTGCCTGGACGTGGCCACCTCCGGCAGGTATACGCTGCACGGGCGGCTCGTGGAGGAGATGAGCGAGGGCGAGCTGGCCCGGCTGCGCAGCGAGGAGATCGGCTTCGTGTTCCAGAATTCCCAGCTGCTGCCGAGGCTGACCGCGCGAAAGAACGTCGAGCTGCCGCTCATCTACGCGGGCGTCGGCCCGCGGGAGCGCCGGATGCGCGCATGCGAATTGCTGGAGCGCGTGGGGCTCTCCGACCGTATGGAGCACTATCCCAACCAGCTCTCCGGCGGCCAGCAGCAGCGCGTGGCCATCGCGCGGGCGCTGGCGGGCAACCCGACGCTGCTGCTGGCGGACGAACCCACCGGCGCGCTCGACCAGAAGACCGGCAGGCAGGTGATGGCGCTGTTCCGGGAGTTGAACGGAGAGGGCCGCACCATCATCATGATCACCCACGATATGAAAATCGCAGGGAACGCCCGCCGCGTGGTGCACATCATCGACGGTGAACTCACAGAGGGAGGCGGCACAAATGACGCATAATCTGGTGATTCGTAGATTTGTGCCGCCGACTAGCGGCGAGGCCATTTGGCTGGCCCGCCGCGTAGCTGCGACGCGGCGCAGCCGCGGGGCAGCCGACAGGGAGGGAGGCGGCACAAGCGATGCTTAGATCCATCCGTTCCGCCGTCATCATGATCGGCGAGTGCTTCCGAATGTCCCTCGCCAACATCCTGGGCAACCGCGCGCGGTCGTTCCTCACGGTGCTGGGCATACTGATCGGCGTCGCGGCGGTAATCGCGCTCATCACGACGGTCAACGGCTTTTCCGGCTCGCTGTCCAGCTCCTTTTCCGGCATGGGCGCGGGCACGCTGACCGTCACCGTGTCCGGCAGCGACCTGAAATCCGGCATGACCACCGAGAACCTGGACGAGCTGACTGAACTGGAGGCCGTGGCGGGGGTGACGCCCAGCGTGTCGCTGAGCGCCCGCGTTTCCCGCGGCGGCGACTATGAAACGCGCATCTCCGTCGCCGGGAAGAACGCTTACTACTTCCGCCAGAACGAGGACATCCTGACCCGCGGGCGGACGCTCAACATCACCGACGAGGACAACACGACCTTCATGTGCGTCATCAGCCCGGACATGGTGGAGACGTTCTTCTACGGCGTCGATCCCATCGGCCAGAGCCTGTACGTCGACGGCATACCGTTTCTGGTGGTCGGCCTGATGGGGGAGGACAGCGACTCCAGCATCGCCGGCATGATGAACGGCAGCCCCGACATCCTCGTGCCCTACACCACGGCCATGAAGATGAACAACACCGGCGTCGTTACGTCCTTCACGGCCTACCTCGCGGACGGCTGGACTTCCGAGACCGCGACGGATGCGCTGGAGGCCAAGCTGGACGAGATGTTCAGCTACGAGGACGACTGCTACGAGATTATGGACATGTCCTCCATCGAGGACACCATGAAGAGCATGCTGAACATGGTTTCGGCGCTGCTGGCGGGCATCGCCTCCATCGCGCTGGTGGTCGGCGGCATCGGCATCATGAACATGATGCTCACCACCGTCACCGAGCGCACCACGGAGATCGGCCTGAAAAAGGCCCTGGGCGCCATCCCGTGGCAGATCCAGGCGCAGTTCCTGATCGAATCGTTCCTGCTGTCCGTCATCGGCGGCGCGGCGGGCATCGCGCTGGGGCTGCTGCTGTCGCTGATCCTGTCGAAGGTGATGGGAACGGGCTTTGTGATTTCCACCTTCGCCATACTGCTCGGCGCGGGCTTCTCGGCGGCGGTCGGCATCATCTTCGGCTGGGCGCCCGCCAGGAAGGCGAGCAAACTGAATCCCATTGACGCATTGTGCTCCGCGTGACGACCGTATACCCAACCATGAATAAAGGAGGAGTTCCCCATGAAGGCCAATTTCAAGCGCATCGCATCCCTGCTGCTGATCGCCCTGCTGCTCGCGCCCTGCGCGCTGGCGGACAGCATCACGTTTACCGGCACCGTGGCCGCCGGTGAAACCCATGAGGTCTACGCGCCCATCGGCGGTACGGTGGAGAAGGTGATCGGCGAAGCGGGCCGGAAGGTCAGGGCCGAGGATGTCGTCGTCCAGCTGTCCACCACCAAGGTCTACGCCGAGGAAGCGGGCACCGTCACGGGCGTGTTCGGACAGCCCGGCGATTCCGCCGAGACCGTCGCCCAGAAGTACGGCGCGGTGATGTACATCGAGGGCGAGAGCGTGTACAGCATTGCCGCGTCCACCGAGAACGCCTACAATTCCACGGCGACCAAGTTTGTGCACGTCGGCGAAAGCGTCTACCTGAGCTGCTATTCGGACAGCAGCCACACCGGCACGGGCGTCATCACCGCGATCCAGGGCACCGACTATACCGTCCGGGTGCTCTCCGGCAAGTTCCTGATCGGCGAGACGGTGAACGTCTATCGCGGCGAGAGCGCCACCTCCTCCAAGCGCATCGGCCGCGGCACGCTGAGCCGCACGAGCCCCACCGCCGTCACCGGGACGGGCAGCATCGTATCCTTCGCCGTGCAGAACGGCGATACCGTTCAGCGCGGCGATCTGCTGTTTGAGACCCTGGACGGGAGCTTCGACGGTCTGTACATGTCCGGCAGCAGCGTCGCCGCGGGGGTGGACGGCACGATCAGCCAGATCAACGCCCAGCAGGGCGGGAAGATTGAGAAGGACAGCGTGGTGGCCGTGATCTACCCCGAAGGCTCCATGCGCATCGAGGCGCAGGTGGCGGAGGCCAATCTCAACGCCATCCACGTGGGCGATCCCGTGAGCGTCGAGCTGGTCTGGAACCAGGACGAGGAAGTGACCTATCCCGGCACGATCTCCATGATCTCCGCCATTGCCGACAGCGGCGCCGATTCCATGGACGGCGAGAGCAACGTGACCTACACCGTGTACGTCGACTTCACGCCCGACGAAAACACCCGCTACGGCATGAGCGCGATCGTGACCACGCTGGACGGGCAAGAGGAAGCCGAAGAGGCCGAAGAACCGGAGGCGGAGGACGAGGAAGAGAGCGTGGCGGCGAGCGAGAAGCCGTCCGGCTTCCGGCCCGGCGATTTGCCGGAGGGCTTCGATCCCGATAATCTGCCGGAGGGCTTCGACGGGCAGGCCCCTGCGGGCTTCCCCGCCGTTGAGGAAGAGGTGACGGAGGATGCGGATGATTAAACGCCTGCTCTGCGTCTGCCTGGCGCTGGCGATGACCGTTGTAATGGCCCTGTCTATCACGCTGGCCGAGGAGGAGAGCTCTGAGCCGGCCGCGGAGGCAGCGCCCAAGGCGGCGGAAAAGCATGCCGGGGAGAAGCCGTCGGAATCGAAGGAAAAGCCGTCGGAGAAAGAGTCCGGAAAGGCTGAGGAAAAGCCGTCGGAGAAAGAGGCGGGGAAGGCCGAGGAGAAGCCGTCGGAGAAAGAAGCCGGGAAGGCAGAGGAGAAGTCCGCCGGGAGCGAAACCGATAAGGCGGCGGAGAAGCCCACGCCGGAGTCCACGCCCACGCCTACGCCCACGCCCACGCCCGATCCTACGCCCGAGCCCACGGAGATCGCCGCGCCTGTATCTGCGGAGGCGCCCGGCGAGGGATCCTCCGGCACACAGTCCGGGGAATCCGACCCGGATGAGCGGGATACGGACGCCGGCGCAGCACAGGCGGAGCCCGCCGTTGACAGTCAGTCCGCCGAGGCGGACGACGAACCGGAAGCGGAATCCCCCGGCGCGCCGGAACCGGAATCCGCTGACGAACCGGCGGCGGATCGCCCCGACGAAGCGGCGACGGCCGTCGCAGCGGACATGACGGCGGACGATCCCGACAGACCTGCGACAGAGGTCCCCGCGGAACCGGTGGCGGAGCCTATCGTAGAATCCGCGGAGGCTTCCCCGGACGACCCGGCGGAAGCGGCCTGCGACGCCCCGGCGACGGTGGACACCGACGAACCGGCGACGGATGAAACGGCCCAGAGCCCATCGGACGATCCCGCGGAGGAACCGGCCACGGAGCCCGACGGCGAGCCCGTCGAGCCGCAGGCGGGAGACCCTGACGCCGTGGCCCAGGCCAATAAGGGAGAGGCGTCCGAGCCGCTCGCGGGGGAAGGCGAAGGAGAGGCGAAACCGCTCGCGGTCGCCGCGGCGCCCTCGGAGGGCGTGACGGTCAAGAAGGATGCCGATACACAGCAGGACGTCTATACCCTCCGATCCGGCCAGTCCGCGGCGGTCACCTTCTCCTGGGAATGCCAGGAGCGCTGCGAGGCGTTCCACATCGTCATTACGGACGCGCAGGGCGTGATCGTGTTCGAAGGCACCCAGACGGAAGCGACGCTGGAGCAGCAGCTCGGCGACTTTGCCGCGGGCAGCTATGTGCTCAGCGTCGAGGCGATCTCGGAGGAGACGGTCGTCGTGCGGGAACAGGTCGCGTTCAGCGTGTCCTTCGGCGAGACGGGTCCCGGAGAAGAGAAGCCCGGCAAACCGGGCAAATGGCCCGGTGGACCCGGGGGAAAATTCCCGGGCGGGTTTCCCGGGGGCAGACTGAGCGGCATGCCCAGCCGCGCTTCGGGGAGCTCCGGCAGCCTGAGCGGCGTCGCGGGCATCGCTCCCGGGGCGGATTCAGAGGCGGGCTTCCAAATCACCGCGGGCGAGGCGCTGACCGACGATCACGTCTCCGGCACGAAGGACATGCGCCTCTACGGCGCGCTGGCGCTGAGCCTGCCCGACGAGCCGATGACGGAGCTGATCCTGGGCGACGTGCCGCTGGGCGTCTGCCTGGACGGCGGGAGCCGGACGTTCACCGCGCAGATCGACGGCGACAAGCTCGTCCTTACGGCGGAGGGCGAAGGGCGCGTGTGGATGCTGAACGGCCTGGCGCTCAAGCTCCTGATGCGCAGCGGCATCGCCGAGCTTTCGCTGAACGCGGCGGCGCAGACGATCGCATTTCCCACGGACCTGACGCTGTGCGGCTCGGCGTACGCCGACCTGTGCGCGGAAGGAATGGGTTCCGGGGATTATCAGTATTACATATTTGCGGAGGGCGTGTTCGTGTCCGTCGACGGGCGGGATTATCGCCTCGACGCTTCGGGCGAGCTGGTTCCCATGGAGGGGTGAGGGTATGTTGAAACGACTGACGGCACTGATGCTGGCGCTGCTTGCGCTCTCCGCGCCGTCGCTGGCGGAGGTGTTTGAAGGAACCACAGCCGCCCTCGCTTCGATGACCGTCGCCTCGGACGTTTCCGGCGCGCTGGAATCGCTGGAGGTCCTGGCGGGACAGCGCGTGGAGGCAGGGCAGCTCCTGGCGACCCTCGCCTCCGAAAAGACCTTTGCCGCCCAGGACGGCACGGTTTCCCTGCTCCTGGCGAACGTGGGCGATGCCGTCAGCGGCGAAGTGCTCGAGCTTGCGCCCGTGGAGCGCTATACGATCTATTGCACGGTGGACAAGGCCTACCAGAGCGCGGCCTCCACGCTCGTTCACAGCGGCGAAACGCTGTACGTCAAGTGTACGGCGGACGGCACGCACCGCGCCGTCGGCGTCGTTACGCAGATCGACGGGGAAGAATACCGGGTGCTGACCGTCGGCGGGGAACTGTACGTGGGCGAGACGGTCTACCTGTACCGCGACGCGGACTTCACCGGCGCGCAGCGCACGGGCATCGGCACGGTGGTCGCGAGCGATACGCAGGCCTACGAAGCCGAGGGCGCGCTGACCCTGCTGCGCGTGGCCGAGGGCGACTACGTGGAGCGCGGCCAGTTGCTCTATGCGACGGGCGGCGGCGCCGTCGTTGCGCCGGTCAGCGGCATCGTCGCGTCCCTGTCCTGCCAGACGGGGGACGCTGTCGAGGAGGGCCAGGCGATTGCGGAGATCGTGCCGACGGACGCGGTCGGCGTGGAGATCAGGGTGGACGAAACCGCCGTGGCAAAGCTCCCGGTCGGAAGCGCCGTAGAGCTGTCCTTCGCCGGTCAGGAGGACGGGCAAACGGTGCGGGGAACCGTCGTCGACATCTCCGCGATTGCCGATTCCGGAGAATACGTCGTGCGCATCCGCCCCGAAGGCGACGCGGCGCTTCCCCTCGGCATGAGCGTCGAAGTGCGCAACGCGGGAAGCGGCGGAACGGACGACGAGCGGTAGAACGAAAAGGGGCTATTCCAAGGGATCAGGCGATGCGTTTCTTGTCCTCGTACAGCTTCGCATCCGCGCGCACGATGCAATCCTGGATCGTATCGTGGATGTCTTTCAGCGCATCGTAACCGGCGCTGACCGACAGGGGGAACGCCCTTTCTCCACGGCCGATCTCTTCGCGGATCTCCGCGATCAGCCGCACGGTTTCGCCCATCTCCGTCGGATGGATGATGATTATAAATTCATCCCCGCCATAGCGGCACAGGAAGGACGGCATGCCGTGGCGGTTGACGACCGTCTTGAGCGCGTCGGAGACCACCAGCAGGGCTTTATCGCCCTCGGCGTGGCCGTAGGTGTCGTTGATGGCCTTGAATTTATCGATATCCAGCATGATGACGACGGTCAGCCGGCCTTCGATTTGGAGATTGGAAGCCTGCGCGCAATACCGGGTGAGCTGGCCGCGGTTGTTGAGCCCCGTCAGCGGGTCGAGGGATACTCTCCGCTCGATGGACTGGATGTAGAAAATCAACATGAGGATCATGGCGGTGAAGCAGAAGATGGGCGCGTCCGGCAGGAACCACATTTCTACGATCCCGCCGGCAATCGTTATCAGCGGGAAGAAGCCGACGAGCAGATGGCTTCGCTTCTCGGCGGGGTTTTCCTCGGCCCTCGCCCTCCTGAGGGTATAGAAGAGTATGGCCGCCATGTATATGTAGGGGACGGTTACGAGGTACAGGCCGTAGACCAGCGTGGTGTCGAGCGCATCGTCGATGAGCGCCTGCGGCGCGATGAGATAATTCAGGATCAGCGCGATCGTGGAGACGAGGAAGGGGAAGACCACGGCAAACCGATTGATCGGTCGGTTTCGATGCGGCGCCTGCTCGTAAGCCATGACATAATCCAGCCAGGTATAGGTGATGCCCGTCATGAACAGATAGAGCAGGAAATCGACGGCTACCGCGTTGAAACGGGTCTTTGGGATGACGTTGCTCACGATCGCCGCCCAAACCGAATCGCTCAGAAAATAGAGGGTGAACGCGAGCAGGGCGTGATCGAACTTGATCTGCTTTTCCTGCCGGTCGATATTGAAATGGTTGTGGAGAAGCATGATGCCGAACACGACCACGCAGACGATGTTGGCTTCGATGTAATAGAAAGAGAATCCTGCCATACCGGCTCGCCGTCCTTGCGATATGAATAGGGGGGGCACGCTCTGCAGGCCGCATCGCAGTCGCCCGTCGCTTCGAATCATCCGCTCGCCCGCGGGGTATCAAAAAACACCATCATAATTATAACACAGAATTGAATACTTGCACAGCCCCCAATTTGCCTGGAAGCGAAACGCCCGGCCGCTTCGCGCGGCTCGATGCTCTGTCGCCGTCCCGCCTTCGCCCGTTACAAATTCACATCTTTACATAACAGCGAGCACGAACCGTTGGTTCGTGCTCGCTTCTGATTGATCCCGGACGACCGCCGGGGCGTTATGCCCTTCGTCAATCCTTTTTCCGCATGGCCTCGTGCTCCCGCGCCAGTTCGTCGTGAAGCCGCGTCGAGCTCCAGTGGACGTTGGCGGGCGTGAGCACGGCCTTCAGGGGGATCCGGATGCCCTGGCTGCGCATGCCCTGGAGCAGCGCGTCAAACTGCGGCCGCAACAGGTTCGCCATCACCAGCATGGGGTCCTCAAACGGCGCGCAAAGCGCGGCGGAAGGGCGACCGCCGGGCTGCGGACGGGCGTCGGAAAGGCCCAGCAGCGCGCCCAGGGGAAGGGCGAAATCCGCCGCGGCGACCTCCCGCCACTGAACGTTCAGCGCGCCGCACAATCCCTTCAGCGCGTCGGCGGTGCCAAAGTCCAGGTTGTAGAGCAGCAGGGTGGCGTCGAGCATGGCTCAGCGCTTGGTGGCGCGGGCCTTGAGATCGTCGATGCGCGCCGGGTCGTCGATGAACTCCAGGGTCACGTCGAAGGTGTGGCTCTCGCCGGGCTCGAGGGTGCGGAGCAGGCCCTTCTCGCGGGTCTCGGCGCGGCTCAGCACGCCGCAGGTGGTGGGCTCCAGCCCCAGCGCGTAGTCGCCCGCGCGCATGCACTTCCACTGGCAGAGGATGGGCAGGTCGTGCTCGTCGTAGTGCACCGCGGCCGCGATGCCCAGCGCCTCGTTGTGGATCATGGCGAAGCGCTCGCCCGGCTCGGCGTCGGTGTGGAAGTAGCACTGCTCGTCGCGGCCCATGCCGGCTTCCTCCATCACGTCGAAGCGGTCGATGCCCTCCTGCGCGAAGGGCGTGCGGGCTTCGATCTGACCGGCGGAGAAGTAGACGCGCGCGCCCACGTCCAGCATCGGATAGCCGAAGTTGATGTGGTACAGCAGCATCAGCGGCTGGGTGGTGTAGCCCTGGTTCTCGGCCACGTCGTGGATGTGCAGCACGTTCTTTTCCGTGTCCAGCGTCAGCAGGCGCTTGAGCACCATGTTGGGGCCGAACAGGTCCGCCTCGCGGATCTCGCCGCGCACGCGCAGCACCTTGTCGTCGCCCTCGTAGTCCGCCCATGCGCCGACCTTGTCCGCGGGGGTGTTGCCGATGATGCCGTGCAGGCCCAGCATGCGGCCGCCGTCCTCGTCCGGCGCGCCGGCGTAGGTCAGGCCGCCGGTGGTCATCAGGCCGGCGTTGAACTGGCGCAGGAAGCCGATGCCCGCCTCCTCGCTGAACAGGTACGGCGAGCGGATGCCCACCTTGCTGGTGACGCCCATGTTATGCCCCTTGAAGGACAGGTAGGGGATGTCCAGCGCGCGGTCGGCCAGCACCGTCATCTGAACGCCGTTGCCGTTGTTTAGGTCAAACGCGCGCACGCCGCGGGCAGGGCCGTCGTTGAACACGTAGTCCTTGATGCCGCACAGGGCGTTCAGGTCGCCCGCTTTCTTGCGAAGCTCGTATTCCAGGGATTTCTTCATGATCGTTCGCCTCCGTCGTTTCGTGATACCGCATGGCCGTAAAGCCAAATCTTAACATCTATCATTATAGCCCGCGCGCGGTAGCATGTCAATAGCCGCGCGGGCAGATGACGCTTGCGCGCGCGCATGCATGGGAGTATAATGGGGTGAACGCATCATTTCCCGATCGGAGGGTTGGAGAGGTATGGATATGAACGATCTGCACGGCCTGTTTGGTTTCATCGACGCTTCGCCCACGGCGTTTCACGCGGTGGAGAACCTTCGCGCGATGCTGGTCAATGCGGGCTGCGAGCCGCTGGAGGAGCGCGCCGCGTGGCGGCTCGAGCCGGGGAAGGACTACTGCCTGACGCGCAACCAGTCCTCGATCATCGCTTTCCGCGTGCCCGAATCCGGCTTCGCGCCGTTCCGCATCGCCGCCAGCCACAGCGATTCGCCCTGCTTCAAGCTCAAGCCAGAGAGCCTGCGCCGCGGCGACGGCTATGCGACGCTGAACGTGGAGAAGTACGGCGGCATGCTGATGAGCACCTGGCTGGACCGGCCGCTGGGCATCGCGGGCAGGGTGATCGTGGCGCGCGGGGACGGGCTGGAGGCGAGGCTCGTGAACCTGGACGGCGCGCCGGCGCTGATTCCCAACCTGCCCATCCACGTAAACCGCGACGCGAACGACGGCGTGGCGCTGAACGCGCAGGTGGACATGCTGCCCGTCGTCGCCGCCGAGGGCGGGGAGACGTCGCTGCTGGACCGGATTGCCGGGGCCGCAGGCGCGGAGGCGGGGGAGATCGTCGGCGCGGACCTGTACCTCTGCAACCGGGACCGCGCGTCGGTGTGGGGCCTGAACGGCGAATTCATCGCCGCGCCGCGGCTGGACGACCTGGAGTGCGCCTATGCCTCCGCGCGCGCGTTCATCGGGGCGAAGCCCTCGCGGCACATCGACGTGCTGGCGGTGTTCGACAACGAGGAGGTGGGCAGCGGCACGCGGCAGGGCGCCGATTCCACGCTGCTTGCGGAGGTGCTGCGGCGCATCGCGCTGGCCCTGGGCGCGGGGCCGCAGGAATTGGAGGCCTCGCTGGCGGGCAGTTTCATGGCGTCGGCGGACAACGCCCACGCCGTCCACCCCAACCACCCGGAGAAGTACGACGCCGGCAACCGCGTGCGCATGAACGGCGGCGTGGTGGTAAAGTTCAACGCCGCGCAGAAGTACGCCAGCGACGCCCTGTCCGCGGCGGTGTTCGAGGCCGTGTGCCGCCGCGCGGGCGTGCCCACGCAGCGCTTCGCGAACCGCTCGGACATCCCCGGCGGCTCCACGCTCGGCAACATCGCCGTCCGCCGCGCGTCCATGCCCGCGGTGGACATCGGCCTTGCGCAGCTGGCGATGCACTCCGCGCTGGAATCCGCCGGCGCGGCGGACCTCGGCCACATGATCGGCGCCCTGCGCGCCTTCCACGAGGCCGAGATCGACGTGGAGCGGGACGGCCTCATACGCCTTCGCTGAGCGCGCCTTGCGGCCGCGGAGGCACGACGGCCCGCCGTGCGCCTGCGCAGAAACCGGCGGGCGAGTCCTTTGTAACGCTTGTATGATTCACCCTTTGGTGGGGACAACTCAACGCAAACTTGCTTGACTGGAGCATGGAGATTCCGCTATACTTCCAACATATACATATCGATATGAAGGAGATACGGACTCCATGCTCATACTTCGCGTTCTGCTGCTGCTGTGCGCCGCGCTGTGCACGCTGGTGAGCGTCTATTTCGGCTTTACCTGCGTGGCGGGGCTGTTCCTGCGGCGCGGAAAGAACCCGGAGGCGGAACCCTCCCGGCGCATCGCCGCGGTGATCGCCGCCCGCAACGAGGCGGGGGTGATCGGCCCGCTGGTGAAGTCCCTGCTGAAGCAGGACTATCCCCGGGAACTCTACGACATCTACGTGGTCCCCAACAACTGCACCGACGACACCGAGGCCGTGGCCGCCGCCGCCGGGGCGAAGATCCTGCGCGTGACGGGCGAGATCCGCAGCAAGGGCGACGTGCTGAAGCAGGCGTTTGCGCAGCTCACCGCCATGGGCGAATACGACGCCTACTGCGTGTTCGACGCGGACAACCTGGTCGATCCCGGCTTCTTCCGCGCGGTGAACGACGCGCGCGCGGCGGGCTATCACGTGGCGCAGGGCTACCGGGACAGCAAGAACCCCTACGACAGTTGGATGTCCGGCAGCATGACGGTGTTCTACTGGTTCATGAGCGGCATGTACAACGAGAGCCGCGCCCGGCTGGGGCTGTCCTGCGCGCTGAACGGCACCGGCTTCATGGTGAGCGACGAGGCCGTGCGCACCGTGGGCTGGAACACGCAGACGCTCACCGAGGACCTGGAGTTCACCGGCCTGGCGGCCATCCACGGCTATAAGATCGGCTGGATGCCGAACGCCGTCGCCTACGATGAGCAGACCTCCGGGCTGTGGGCCTCCTGCGTGCAGCGCCGCCGCTGGACGGCGGGCTCGGTACAGTGCATGAAGCGCTACGTGGGGCCGCTGCTCAAAAAGCGCACGCCCTCCAGCGTGGACGTGGCGATCCTGTTCCTGGGCAACATGATGGCGCTGGTGGGCCTGGCGCCCGCGTGCTGGGGCGCGTGGGACGTGCTGCGGCGCATGCTGGCGGAACCGGGGCACGTCGTGCAGATCCTGCTGCCGCTGCTCGGCGCGCTGGCGTTCTCCTGGGTGGGATGCAGCCTGATGGCGCTGGTGATGTTCGCGCTGCACGGCAAGCTGAACCGCCGCTGCGTGCCCGCGATCCTGCTGTTCCCGGTGTTCCTGTTCACGTGGGCGCCCATCAACCTGTACGCCGTGCTGACGCCGCCGCCCAAGTGGAAGGTCATCGCCCACACGCGCGCGATCGAGCGGGCGGAGTGAGGCGGCGATGCGGATCACATGGTTCGGCACCGCCTCGCTGGCGGTGGAGACGGCGGCCGGGGCGCTGCTCGTCGACCCGTACTTTCCCATGAAGGGCAGCTCGACCCGCGTGGACCGGGCCGCCTACCGCCGCTTCGGGCACATCCTGGTGACCCACGGTCACTTTGACCACATCCAGAGCCTGCCCGACATCGTCGCGGAGAGCGGTGCGACGGTGTACTGCACCCGCACGCCCCGCGGGACGCTCGTCGGGCTGGGCGTGCCGGAGGATCGGCTGCGGGAAATCGCGCCCGGGGAGGGCTTTTCGATCGGGGACATGGAGATCGGCGTCTTCCACGGCCGCCACGTGAAGTACGACGGCAGGCTGCTGCTGCGCACCTTCCTGAACCCGCGCATGCTGCGCTACGCCGGGAACCTGCCCGGCATCGTGCGCGCCTTCCGGTCGATGCCGGAAAACGGCGAGATCGTGGCCTATTGCGTCCGCGCGGAGGGGAAGCGGGTGCTGATCCTGGGCAGCCTTGGGCTGGACGAGGCGGTGGACTATCCCCGGGAGGTCGACCTTCTGGTGCTGCCCTATCAGGGCACGAGCGACCTGATGACGCCCGCGCGGCGCATCGTGGACGCCCTGCGGCCCCGCACGGTGCTGCTCGACCACTTCGACGACGCCTTTCCGCCCATCTCATGCGCCGTGGACACCGACGGCTTCCGGCACAGCCTCGCCGACCGCCTGCCCGTCCATCGCCTCGAGCCGGGGCAGTGGATGGAGATTTGAAGCTGAAACAGACCGGAGTCTACATAGACTTCGGTCTGTTTATATGCGGTCCGGCGGTTATTCCTCCTCGAACAGCTCTCCGATCCTGAGCTTCGCCCGGTAGACCTCGTTGCGGGGGTAGCCGTCGTCGGCAGCGGCTTCGGCGGCCTCGCGCAGGCTCGCGCCGTCCAGGATCCGGGCCAGCATGAAGGCAGCGGCGTCCACGCGCGGCGCGGGCGCTTCCGCGGGGGGCAGCATGGACACGTCCACGGCCAGGCAGTATTCGCCCTTTTCCACGCTCGGGTTGGCCGTCAGCGCCGACAGCACCTGCGGCGCGGGGCCGCGGTAGATGCGCTCGTAGCGCTTTGTGAGGTCGCTGCACACGCAGAGCAGGCACTCCGGCCACTTTTCGGCGATGTGCCGCGTCAGCTCCACGATGCGATGGGGCGACTCGTACAGCACGAATACCGGCACGCCCGAGCGGCGGATGGCGTCGAGCTTGTCCTCCAGCGCCTTCTTTTCGCGGGGCAGGAAGCCGAAGAAGGCGAATTCGCGCGCGTCGAAGCCCGAGGCGGACAGGCAGGTAACCACCGCGGAGGGCCCGCACACCGGCTCCACCGGGATGCCCGCCGCCCAGCACGCGCGCACCAGCAGGTGGCCGGGGTCGGAGATGCCGGGGGTGCCCGCGTCGCAGGTCAGCGCCACGGTGAGATCCTCCGCCAGCATGCGCTCGACCAGTTGCGGGGCCCGGGCGTCCTCGTTGTGGCGGTGGCAGGAGGTCATGGGCTTCTTGAGATCAAACTGGTTCAGCAGCTTCATGGTCACCCGGGTGTCCTCGGCGGCGATCAGGTCGGCGGCCTCCAGCGCCTGGCGCATGCGGGGCGTCAGGTCGTTCAGGTTGCCGATGGGCGTCGCCACGACGTACAGCTTGGGCATGCGCGGCCTCCTATGCGTCTAAAAAAGACCGAAGTCGGTTTAACGTGTCCGCGTCCAGCGGCGCGTCGTCGCCCTCGAACACGAGCTGGAAGGGTTCGCCGCAGCCGGGGCAGGTCAGGTCGCCGGATTCCGGTTGGGCGACCTCGCCGGGCCCGAACAGCGCCCCGCAGGCGCAGCAGCCGGCGCGCCGGTCGGCGGAAAAGCCCTGCGCAAGCAGGCGGGGGAACAGCGCGCGATCCTCGGCGCCCAGCGCGTCGTATTCCTTCATGACGACCCGGATCCTGCCCAGCGTGTAGCGGTTCTGTAGCGCCGTGACGCGGTTGGCGCACAGCAGCATCAGCGCCACTTCGACGACCATGGCGGCCAGCAGCGCGAACAGCGTCCCCCGGCTCATCCAGTCGACCTTGTGGTCCGAAACCATCCAGTAGCCCAGCACCAGCGCCGCCGCGCTCAGCAGGAACAGCACGATGACGACGTACCCCAGGGTCGTCCACACCTTGCGCTGCCGGCGGCGGGGGGTGAGCTTCGAGCCCGGCGCGGCGTGCATGATGTCCGCGGCGCTGGCCGCGGTACACTCCGAGAGCAGCGCCTTGCGCTTTTCGGCGGCCTCGGCGCTGCCCTTCGGCAGGGCGTCGAGCGCCAGCAGGTCGTTCAGCCGCCATTTGAGCTGTCGTTTGAGGTTCATGGGCATCATCCTCGCTGTAGAATGTAGAAGAGCTCGTTGCGCGCCTCGAAGCTGGCCGTGATCTGTCGGCCGCGCGGCAGGTGGGATTCCATCCACGCCGCGTACTGCCCGGCCATGCCCACGCGGCGCCCGCCCAGCGTGCGGGTGGGAAAGGACACGACGAGGCTCGCCGCGTCGACGGATTCCATTACTACCGTGGCTGCGCCGGCGCGCTGGCGTTCCAGGAGCGGAAGCACCTTGAACAGCAGCGCCGCGTCGAAGCGTTCCCCGGGGACGGCGCCCGGGCACAGCAGGTCGGCGCAGACCGCGCGAACCGGCATGCCGTAGGTGCTCCCGAAGCTGTTGACCAGCTTCACCGCGCTGCCGGAAATATCGACTCCGGTCGCTTTCAGGCCCCTCGCGCCGAGGTAGATGGGGTTGATGCCGCACGCAAGATCCAGAATCCGGTCGGGTTTGCCGGTGATGCCAAAAATGCGCGCGTACAGGGCGTCCATGTCCGCCAGCGGCAGGCGCTCGCGGGTGGAGGCGTGCTTGTTGAGGATGTTCTCGAGCTGAGCGTCGGTGCGCGCGCCGGTGGCCCAGGCGTGCATGGCCCAGGCGCATTCGGCGGCCTCGGCGTCCGTCAGGAAGGCGCCGGAGACGCCGTGCAGCGCCTCGCGCGTGGCGTTGTCCACGTCCTTGAGCTTTTTATATCGGCCCCGGTTCTCCGCCCATATGCGGCGGATGGTGTCCGGGCACATTTCCCGGTACTTTTTGGACGCGAGCAGCTTGTCCAACAGTTCCGTTTCCCTGTCCATGGCGAAATTCAAAACAGAATACGGTCGGTATTGGAAGAACAGACCAAAGTCGTTACTTGCCGAGCAGCGCCATCAGACGCCCGTAGAAGCGCAGGTTGTGCGCGGTGGCGAGGCGCAGCGCGTAGGGATCGTTCACCTTGAAGAGGTGGTGGAGGTAGGCGCGGGAGTGGTTGCGGCACAGCAAGCAGTCGCACGAGGGGTCCACGGGGCCGTCCTCGCGGCGGTGTTCCTCGTCCAGGATGTAGAGGAAGCGATAGAACTTCCCGTCCTCGCGGCGCACGCCCTCGGGGGTGTCCTGGCCCGGCTGCCACAGGTAGAGGCGCTGGTGGCGCGCCTCCCGGGTGGGGATCACGCAGTCGAACAGGTCGTAGCCCATGTCCGCGAGCGCGGCGATCTCCTCCGGCCGGCCCAGCCCCATGGCGTACTTGATCTTGTGGTCGGGCATGGCGTCCGCGGCCATCTTCAGAATATCCGGCCGGAACGCGCCGCTGGCGTCCAGGGGCCAGCCGCCGAAGCCGTAGCCGTCGAAACCGATTTCTTCAAGCCTCCGCCCGCACTCCATGCGCAACTCGGGGTCCGCGCCGCCCTGCACGATGCCGAACAGCAGCGGCTTCTTCTCCAGCTTCTTCGACAGCTTGTCGAACTCCGCCCGGCAGCGCTCGCCCCAGCGCACGGTCAGCTCCACGCTGCGGCGCTGCACCTCCATGGGGTCGTCGGGATGGGTGCACATGTCCAGGGCCATCATGATGTCCGAGCCGTACTGGAACTGCACCTGCATGCACTTTTCCGGGGTGAAGGTGAGCTTTTCCTTCCCGCGGTCGGGGCGGAAGATGATCTCCTTGTCGCGGATCTCGCCGTACTCGGGGTTCTCGCGGATGAGGGAATAGAGCTGGAAGCCGCCGGAGTCGGTGAGTATGGCCCCGCGGTAGCCGGTGAAGCCGTGCAGCCCGCCCATGGCCCGGATCAGCTTCGCGCCGGGCTTGGTCATCAGGTGGTAGCTGTTCATCTCGCAGCCGTACAGCCCCGCGGCGTAGACGTCCTCAAACGACCCCGCCCGGATCGCGCCGTAGGTGGCGTCGGGGAAGAAGGCGGGGAGGGGCAGGGAGCCGGAGGGAGTATCAAGACAGCGCATGGCAATCTCCTATTGGGTTAATGGTAGCGAGCCATTCGATGACGGCGCACAGGCACCGGTCAACGGGCTGCGTTGAGTCCAGACGAAGCACAGGTACGCGCATTATACGCAGCCACTCATCGATGGGCTGCTGCGACCGCGCGGCGGCGATGTCCCGGAAACGGCGCTCCTGTTCGAACATGTCCCCGCCCGGAGCGACGCGATGGCCGAAGCGCTCGGCGGAGCGACGGTCGATGCGCGCCAGCCGAACCTCCCGCGGTGCTTCAAGCGCGACGATAGCGCCTACATTTGACAGGATTTCATCGCCCCAGTCGCCGTTGACGGCGGAGAGCACGAAGCGTCCGTCGCTTCGGATATCTTCAAGCATCCGAAGCCGTACCTGCTCTTTTGTGCG
The DNA here is from genome assembly GCA_902793325.1 of uncultured Eubacteriales bacterium. Classification (GTDB taxonomy): domain Bacteria; phylum Bacillota; class Clostridia; order Christensenellales; family Aristaeellaceae; genus UBA2862. Next base: position 10,184 of record CADBCY010000029.1, on the reverse strand, counting down.
GCTGACGGCGTAGGGATTGCCGGAGGGCGGTACAGGAGGAAAGTAATAATCCTCCACGTCCATGCGCCTGAAGCCCAGTGCCTCCGCAAGTACCCGGCCCAGGGTGGTCTTGCCCGCGCCGTTCAGACCGACGATCAGTATGCCGCTCATCGTTTCTCCATGATCCGCAGGCTCGCACTCCGCGCGTCATTCAGCCGTTCGCGTCCGCGATGGTGTAGTTCAGACCGTTTTCCTCGCAGTATTGCGCCGCGAGGGAATCCCGACCGACGGAGATCGTGAGGTTGTCGCATCCTTCAAATGCCCCGTCGCCGATGTCCGTCAGGCCGTCGGGCAGGTTGATCTGCGTAAGGCCGGAGCAGCCCTTGAACGCCCCCGAGCCGATTTTTTCCAGGGCGTCGGGCAGATTGATCTGCGTCAGGCCGGAACAATCCTGGAACGTCCTGAAACCAATGCGCGTCAGGCTGTCGGGCAGGGTAATCTGCGTCAGACCGGTGCAGCCGTTGAATGTATAATCGCCGGTGCTCGTCAGACTGTCGGGCAGCGTGATTTCCGACAGACCGGTGCAGCCGGAGAACGCATTGGGGCCGATTGTCTCCACGCCGTCAGGCAGCATCATCTGCGTCAGGCCGGAGCAGCCGCTGAACGCATCGTTTCCTATGCCTGTCAGGCTGTCCGGCAGAGTGATTTGTGTCAGGCAGGAACAATAGGTAAACGCATTGTTGCCGATGAGCTGTACTCCCTTGGGCACGGCATAGGATTCAGCGGTGAACACATACGGATAACACACCAGGCGATTGTCCGGCTTGCTGAACAACACGCCGTCAACGATTGCCAGCGTCGGATGGTCGGGTGAAACCTGTATGTCCGTTAAGCCGGCACACCTGCAAAAAGGGTTGGCCCCGACGGAAATGATACTGTCTGGCAGGACGATCTGCGACAGGCTGTTACAGCCCATGAACAGCTTGTCGCCCATGGTCGTCAGGCTGTCTGGCAGCGTGATTTGCTCCAGACCGTCGCAAAAGGAGAACGCCGCGCTGTCGATGCTTGTAAGGCTCTCGGGCAGGACGATTCGCGTCAGCCTGCCGCAGTCGGAGAACGCCGTAGCGCCGATGCTTTCAAGCCTGTCAGGGAAATTGATTTCCGCCAGACTGAAGCAGTCGAGAAACGCCGATTTGCCAATGCTCGTCACGCTGTCCGGCAGCGTGATCTGCGCCAGCATACGACAGCTATAAAACGCAAAATCGCCAATGCGCGTCAGGCCGTCGGGCAGGGTGATCTGCGTCAGCCCGGAGCATTCGGAGAACGCCTCCTCCCCGATGGCCGCCACGGGGATTCCATTCAGTTCCGCGGGAATCTCCAGCGATGTCGCGTCGCCGGTATACCCGCTGATCTCCGCCGTTCCCTCATCCAGCACGACGTAAGTGAAGTCGCCGTCGGCGAAGGTCTCCGGCTCGGCCTTCTCCGCCAGCGCGGGACAGACGGCCAGCGCCAGCATCAGGCACAGAACGAGGGCAAGCAACTTCTTCATGGGAATACCTCCTTGATCTATGGCGAATGAACGGCTACAGCTTTTCGACGATCCGCAGGCTCGCGCTTCGCGAGCGCGGGTTTTGCGCCAGCTCCCCGGGGGAGGCGGTGACGGGCTTGCGGGTGATCGGCTTCACCACGGGCTTCTTGCCGCACACGCACACGGGGAAGGACTTGGGACAGGTGCAGGGGTCGGCGAGGTTCCGGAACGTGTTCTTGACGATGCGGTCCTCCAGCGAGTGGAAGGTGATCACGCACAGCCGCCCGCCGGGGTTCAAGAGCCCCACGAGCGCCCGCAGCGCGGGCTCCAGCGGCTCCAGCTCGTCGTTCACGGCGATGCGCAGCGCCTGGAACGTGCGCCGGGCGGGGTGGGAACCGTCGCCCTGGCGGAACTTCTTCGGGATGGCGGCGTCGATGATCTCGACGAGCTGATGCGTGCGCTCGATCGGCGCGGCCTTGCGGCGGTCGCAGATCACCCGGGCGATCTGCCGCGCCCACTTTTCCTCGCCGTAGTCGCGCAGGATGCGGTTCAGCTCGTCCTCGGACCAGGCGTTCACGATCTCCCGCGCGTCCAGGGTTTGGCTCCGGTCCATGCGCATGTCCAGCGGGGCGTCGTCGTGGTAGGAAAAGCCGCGCTCGCGCACGTCGAGCTGGTGGCTGGACACGCCGAGGTCGACCAGTATGCCGTCCATGCCGCCCTCGATGCCCGCCGCCGCGAGGAGCGCCGGCGCGTCGTGGAAATTGCCCCGCAGCGCGTCGAAGCGGGCGGGGGCGTGCAGCGCGGCGAGCCGTTTGGTCGCGGCGGCGATGGCGTCGGCGTCCCGGTCGATGCCCACGAGCCGTCCGCCGTCCAGCCGCTTCAGGATCTCGCCGGAATGGCCCGCGCCGCCCAGCGTGCAGTCGAGGTAGGCGCCGTCGGGCCGGATGTTCAGCCCCTCCAGGCATTCGCCCAGCAGGACCGGAAGGTGGTGAAAGGACATGCTTGCCTCGCTGGCTACGGATTTGTCGCGGCGCGACAAATCCGTAGCGTTGGTTTGTGATTTGTGAATACCGCTTCCGCGGGTTGGAGGGATTTTGCCGTTACAGCTTCCACGGCGCGATGCCCAGCTTCTTGCGCACCTTCAGCATGGTCCGGTGGGCGATGGCGGCGGCGCGCTCGCGACCGGAGTCCATCACCTGCTGCAGGTAGGCCTTGTCGGCGGAGATGCGGTCGTACTCGTTCTGGATGGGCTCCAGGGTGGCGATGACGCAGTCGGCCACCGCGTCCTTGAACACGCCGTAGCCCTTGCCGTCGTACTCGGCGGCGATCTCGTCCATGCTCCTGCCGCTGAGGGCGGCCATAATGCTCATCAGGTTCGCCACGCCGGGCTTGTTCTCGGGGTCGAAGACCACGGCGTTCTCGCTGTCGGTCTTGGCGCGGCGGATCTTCTTGCGGATCACATCGGGCCTGTCCAGGATGGCGATGTAGGTGTCCTCGGGGTCGGACTTGGACATCTTCCGCGTGGGCTCCTGCAGGCTCATCACGCGCGCGCCGACCTTGGGGAAGTAGCCGTCCGGCACCACGAACACGTCGCCGTACACGCCGTTGAAGCGCTCGGCGATGTCGCGGGCGATCTCCAGGTGCTGCTTCTGGTCCGCGCCGATGGGCACCAGGTGGGTCTGGTACAGCAGGATGTCCGCCGCCATCAGCACCGGGTAGGTGAACAGGCCGCAGTTGATGTTGTCGGCGTGCTTGGCGGACTTGTCTTTGAACTGGGTCATGCGGCTCATCTCACCCATGTAGGTGAAGCAGTTCAGGATCCAGCCCAGCTCGGCGTGGGCGGCCACCTGGGACTGGAAGTAGATGATGTTCTTCTCCGGGTCCAGGCCGCTGGCCAGGAAGATGGCCATGGTGCGCAGGCAGGCCTTGCGCAGCTCCGCCGGGTTCTGGCGCACGGTCAGCGCGTGCATGTCCACGATGGAATACAGGCAGTCGTATTCGTCCTGCAGGATGCCGAAGTTGCGCAGCGCGCCGATGTAGTTGCCGAGGGTCAGGTTGCCCGTGGGCTGGATGCCCGAGAAGATCCGCTGTTTCTGTACCTGCTGTTCCATGATATGGCCTCCGATCATTGAAACGTATTTGTTGGAAATGCCCGCAAAATGCCGGGCGACGATGCTGCTATTATACCATTGGTTGTATTTTCCGTCAATGGAAGAGTGTGTTGCCTGGCGACGCCGCGCATCAAGACCCGCGCGGGCGCGGAGCTGTCCGCCATCGCGCTGGTGATCGGCGCGCCGTTCCCGATGCGCCGGGTGACGGACAAGGCGTGGACGAGGCACGATAAAAACCCGCCCGGGCGCAATGCCCGGGCGGGTTGCCTGCGTCTGGCTTCAATCCCTGCGGAACAGGTCGCGGGTGTAGACCTTGTCGCGCACGTCGTCCAGCGCGGGGTCGTAGCGGTTGGCGATGATGGCGTCGGATTCCGCCTTGAAGCGCGCCAGGTCGTTGATCACGCGCGAGCCGAAGAAGGTCACGCCGTCCTCGAGCGTGGGCTCGTAGATGATGACCGTCGCGCCCTTGGCCTTGATGCGCTTCATGATGCCCTGGATGGAGCTCTGGCGGAAGTTGTCGGAGTGCGCCTTCATGGTCAGCCGGTACACGCCGACGGTGACCTGCCTTTCCTGCCCGGCGCTCCAGGCGCTGTTGTCGCTGTAGTACCCGGCCCGCTCGAGCACGCGGCCCGCGATGAAGTCCTTGCGGGTGCGGTTGCTCTCCACGATGGCCTGGATGAGGTTTTCCGGCACGTCGGCGTAGTTGGCCAGCAGCTGCTTGGTGTCCTTCGGCAGGCAGTAGCCGCCGTAGCCGAAGGAGGGATTATTGTAGTGGGAACCGATGCGCGGGTCCAGGCACACGCCCTCGATGATGCTGCGGGTGTCCAGCCCCTTCAGCTCGGCGTAGGTATCCAGCTCGTTGAAGTAGGACACGCGCAGCGCGAGGTATGTGTTCGCGAACAGCTTCACCGCCTCGGCCTCGGTGCATTCCATGAACAGGGTGGGGATGTCCTCCTTCAGCGCGCCCTCCTGCAAGAGCCGCGCAAAGACCTCCGCCGCGGGGCGCGTCTCGCCGTCGCAGCCCACGATGATGCGGCTGGGGTAGAGGTTGTCGTACAGCGCGCGGGATTCCCGCAGGAATTCCGGGCTGAACAGTATGCGCGCGCCGGGCTTGCGCGCCCGAAGCGCCTGCGTGTAACCCACGGGCACGGTGGACTTGATGACGATGGCCGCCGAGGGGTTGACGGAGCGCACGAGGTCGACCACGGCCTCCACCGCCGAGCAGTCGAAGAAGTTGCGCTTGGGGTCGTAGTTGGTGGGCGCGGCCACCACCACGAAGTCGGCGTCCCGGTACGCGGCGGCGCCGTCGGTGGTCGCCGAGAGGCGCAGCGGCGCTTCCGCCAGGTAGCGCTCGATGTACTCGTCCTGGATGGGGCTCTGCCTGCGGTTCAGCAGCGCCGCCTTTTCCGGCACCACGTCCACCGCCGTCACCTCGTGGTGCTGCGCGAGCAGCACGGCGATGGAAAGGCCCACGTAGCCGATGCCCGCCACCGCGATCTTCAGATCGGAAAAGGACTTGTCACTGGGATTCATGGTAACACCTCGCTGGGGCCGTGTCGAACGGGAGGGATTCTGTCGTTATTCCTATTCGCCGCGACGCCCGCTTTTCCTGCCTGCGCCGAGAGGCTTTTCACAAAACCGCAAACTGGTGTTCGAGAATAACGGCAGACAAAGCGCGAAAACTGTGATATAATTAGATTAGGCGACGGGCCCGGAGGGCCGTCGGCCGGGTCGGCGCTTCCCGAAGGGAGCGGCGCCGACAAGCATGCTATGCGGACGGGAGGCGGGGATCATGGCGGGCACGCGCGCGTTTGCGGCCATCGACCTGAAGTCCTTCTACGCCTCGGTGGAGTGCGTGGCCCGCGGGCTGGACCCGCTGACGGCCAACCTGGTGGTGGCGGACGTGCGCCGCACGGAGAAGACCATCTGCCTGGCGGTGTCCCCGAGCATGAAGAAGCTGGGCCTGCCGGGGCGCTGCCGGCTGTTCGAGGTCGTGCAGAAGGCGGAGCAGTACCGCAGGCGCACGGGCAGGAAGCTGGAGTACGTCGTCGCGCCGCCGCGCATGCAGCTCTACGTGGATACCAGCGCGAAGATCTACGAGCAGGTGTACCTGAAGTACGTGGACGCGGGGGACATCCACGTGTACAGCGTGGACGAGGTGTTCATCGACCTCGCGCCCTACCTGTCGCTGTACGGCGTGCCCGCGCGCGAGCTGGTGCGCAGGATCGTGGGGGACATCCTGTCGCTGACGGGCATCACCGCCACGGCGGGCATCGGCACGAACCTGTACCTGGCGAAGGTGGCCATGGACATCGTCGCCAAGCACGTGGAGGCCGACCGCGACGGCGTGCGCATCGCGGAGCTGGACGAGTTTTCCTACCGGGAGCGCCTTTGGGCGCACAAGCCGCTCACCGACTTCTGGCGCGTGGGGAAGGGCATCGCGCGGCGGCTGGAGAAGCGCGGCATGTACACGATGGGCGACGTGGCGCGCATGAGCCTGGTGGACGAGGAGCTGCTGTACCGGGAGTTCGGCGTGGACGCGGAGCTGCTCATCGACCACGCCTGGGGCGCGGAGACCTGCGCCATGGCGGACATCAAGCGCTATCGCCCGGAGGAGAACTCCATCTCCGTGGGGCAGGTGCTGAGCGCTCCCTACGACTTCGAGAAGGGGCGGCTCATCGTGCGGGAGATGGCCGACGGGCTGGCGCTGGAGCTGGCGCAGAAGGGCCTGGCGACTGACGCGGTGTCGCTGATGGTGGGCTATGACCGCGTCGCGGAGGGCTACCGGGGCAGCGTGGAGGAGGACTTCTACGGTCGCCGGGTGCCCCGGCCCGCCCACGGCACGCAGCCGCTGACGGACGCCGGCGGCGCGAGGGTGCACACCGACTCGGCGCGCAAGATCGTATCCGCCGCAGAGGCGCTGTACCGGCGCATCGCGGACCCGGCGCTGAAGGTGCGCCGCTTCTGCGTGGCGCTGGAAAACGTGCAGGACCGGGTGCTGGCCGAGGCCGCGGCTTCCCGGCAAATGGACATGTTCACCCCGCCGGAGGCGCTGGAACGCGAGCGGGAGGCGCAGGAACGGGAGGCGCGCATCCAGAAGGCGCTCATCGGCATCAAGGACAAGTACGGCCGCAACGCCGTGCTCAGGGGCACCAGCTACGAGGAGGGCGCCACCGCCCGGGAGCGCAACCGGCAGATCGGCGGCCACGCCGCGGGAGAGGAGGAGTGAGCGTGGACAGGTACGACGACATGCTGCGCATGCCCCGGCCCGTGTCGAGGCGGCACCCGCAGATGCCCAACGCCCAGCGGGCCAAGCAGTTCATGCCCTTCGCGGCGCTTCGGGGCTACGGCGACGCGCTGGCGGAGAAGGAGATCGCCTTCGTCCCGCGGAGCCTCCTGTCCGAGGAGGACGCCGCGCTGCTGGACCAGACGCTGCGGGAGCTGGCCGCCGCGCTGCGCCGGGGCGAGCGCCCGGCGGTGGAGCTGGAGGTCTTCGAGCCCAGGGACGGCGGCGAGGACGGGCGGCTGCGCGCCTTCGAGGGGCGGCTGGAGGGCATTTCGCCGGAGCTCGGGCTGCTGCGGGTCGCGGGGCGGGCGTTTCAACTGGAGGACATCACGGCCATCTGGCGGGAGGGCGAGGCATGAGCGAGGCGATCGGGCGGCTGCGGCGCGTCGTGGAGCAATCGAAGCGCATCGTGTTCTTCGGCGGCGCGGGGGTGTCCACGGCCAGCGGCATCCCGGACTTCCGCGGCGCGGAGGGGCTGTACCGGCGGGAGTTCGAAGGGCTGACGCCGGAGATGCTGCTGAGCGCGTCCTTCTTCTACCTGCACCCCGAGGTATTCTTTCGCTTCTACCGGGCGCACATGCTGCACCCGGAGGCGAAGCCGAACACCGCCCACCGGGTGCTCTGCGAGTGGGAGAAGCGGGACATCCTGCGGGGCATCGTGACCCAGAACATCGACGGCCTGCACCGGCGGGCGGGCAACCGGCGGGTGTACGAGCTGCACGGCAGCGTCTATGAAAACTACTGCATGGACTGCAACGCCTTCTACGGCCTGGAGAAGATACTCGGCAGCGAGGGCATCCCGCGCTGCGACCGCTGCGGCGGCGTGGTGAAGCCCTGGGTGGTGCTGTACGGCGAGGCGCCGGACAAGTACACCGTGATGGGCGCGTGCCGGGAAATCTCGAACTGCGATACGCTGATCGTGGCGGGCACATCCCTCAGCGTGGAGCCCGCGGCATCGATGCTGGACTACTTCCACGGGAAGCGGCTCGTCGTCATCAACGACGAACCCACCCCCGCCGACGCCCGCGCAGACCTCGTGATCCGCGGCGACGTGGCGGCGGTGATGGGGGAGATTCAGCCTGCCTCGCGCGAAAACGGGGCGTGAACGCGGGGACAATCTCCCGCGGGGCGTATAATGGCACGAAAACTGGCAATCCTTGGAACAAAAGCTACGAGCGGACGGCGCACGCCGCCGCGATGGAGGAAACATGAACAAATCCCTGAAACTGCGCGCCCTCGCGCTGGCGCTGACATTGACGCTCTGCCTGGGGCTCGGCGCGCCCGCCCACGCGGACCTCTTGGGCTGGCTGACGGGCCGCGACGACGCGCAGCCGACCCTCGCGCCCACGGCCACGCCCGACCCCGGGGCCATCCCGGAATCGTCCCTGGCGGACGACGGGCTGGTGCGCGTGTACCTGAAGTCCATGGGCGACCCCGAGCGGCTGGACATCACCTTCGCGGGCGTCTACGCCGTGGAGGACAGCGCCGCCATCCGCTTCGCGCGCGACGCGCAGATCGCGCTGTCCGCGGCGGACGGCAGCGTGCTCCTGACGGCGGGCCGGCTGACGCTGAACCTGGGCGCGGCCGTCACCTTCACGCGCCACGCGGCGGAGGAGGGCGCGGAGAACGGGCTCCGGATCGGCCAGTCGGAGAAGGATACCCTGTACTGCGGCGACCTCACCGTCAGCGCCGACGGCGGCGGGCTGCGGCCCGTGCTGGAGATGCCTGTGGAGGAGTACCTCCGCGGCGTGGTGGCCTACGAGATGAGCGATTCCTTTCCCGTCGAGGCGCTGAAGGCGCAGGCCGTGGCGGCGCGGACCTACGTCATGCAGCGCAAGTGGAGCGCCGGGACGCGGGACTACGACGTGGTGGATACCACCGCCGACCAGGTGTTCAAGGGCTATGACGCCCAGTATACCAACGTCATTGCCGCCGTGGAGGCCACCGAGGGCGTGGTCGGCGTGGTGGACGGCGGGTTCGCGCGGTGCTACTACACCGCCAGCAACGGCGGCGAGACGGCCCTGCCCAGCCAGGTGTGGACCAGCGCGGACGACGATTCCTACCTGGCCGTCACCGAGGATCCCTACGACCTGGAGAACCCGCGCAGCCTGCAAAACGAGCTGACCGTCACCCCGGCGTGCAACGAGAGCGGCGCGCTGAAGGACATGCTGACGGACGCGCTGGGGAGCGCCATGCAGGAGATGGGCTACTGGCCCGCGGACTGGCGGTTTGAGTCCATCGCCGCCATTGAGCCGGTGAATCCGCGCGCGCCGAGCAAAAAGTGGTTCGACGGCCTGCGCTTCGACCTGAACGTGCAGGTGCGGGCGCTGATGGTCACGCCCGAGCCCACCGCCACGGCCACGCCCGCGCCGACGGCGGCGGACGCCGTGGCGCTGCCGTGGCTGGCGGAGCTGGCCGCCGCGCCCGAGGAACCGGAGGACGACATGCGCGCGGCGCTGGAGGCGGAGCCCAGGTACCTGTGGGTGGCGCTGGACAAGCCCGTCAGCGTGACGCTGGACGTGTACGAGCAGATCAAGGAGGGCCTGAACCTGGGCCTGAACGGCGGCGCCTACGAGTTGATCTCCGTGGAGACCAAGACAGATGCCGCCGGCGCGCCGACGTCCTTCAAGCTGGTGATGCGCCGCTTCGGCCACGGCGTGGGCATGAGCCAGCGCGGCGCCCAGTGGATGGCCGGCAACTACGACAAGCGCTGGACGGAGATACTGGCCTTCTACTACCCCGGCGTGTCCTTCGAGCACATGACCTGGACCGGCGGCGCGCTCACGGCGCTGGACGCGCTGCCCGCCGTCGCCTTCGCCCCGCGGGCCACGCCCGCGCCGACGCCGACGCCCGCGCCGCTGCCGTCGCCCGAGGCGGGGGAGTACGTCGCACGGGTCGCACTGGAGAGCGCCGACTCCACGCTGAACGTCCGCGAGGCGCCCTCCATACGGGGCCGTGTGCTGGGCCTCCTCGACAACGGCCGGGAAGTGCTGGTCGCCGGCGAACCCGACGCCGAGGGCTGGGTCGCCGTCCGAACCGCGGAACTCAGCGGATACGTCAAGGGAGAGTACCTGGAGCGCGAATAGCACGAGCTTCGCCGCTTTGCAGCATGTCGATTGTGACAACAAGCCAAAAGACAGCCCCGAACAGGGCTGCCTTTTGGCTTGCGCGGATTTATTTTGGCTCTTCACGGAAAGTTGTGGGATTCAAGCTAAGCAAGAGGCAGAGCAAGATAGCGAACGAGGGTAAAGAAATACTCATCGTCTCTATAGCCGTAGCC
>CADBCY010000028.1 GCA_902793325.1 uncultured Eubacteriales bacterium | reverse complement strand
CAATATCATACAAACGCTGCCAGGTCTGCGCAAGACCTGGCATTACTTTTTTCGTGTCCCATTATAAAGAGGCTGCCTCGTTTTGAGACAGCCCCTTTGGTTTTCGGTTGTTTTATTCCTCTTCCGTCGTCACGATCGAGAATGCCTGCCCGGCGAGGGCCTTCAGGGCCTCCTCGTCCGGCAGCGCCTCGCGGGAATCCGCGGTGGACTTGATCTCGACGACGATGCAGCTGTCGCGCGGGCAGTCGGAGTAGGCGCTGATGGTGGCGGCGTAGGCCGGTTCGGCCTGCTCTCCCTCGCCCGCCTCGGCGGTTTCCGCCTCACCCGCGGGCTCGGCGTCCGCGACTTCCTCCGCGGGCGCTTCTTCCGCCGCTTCCGCATCGGTTTCCGCATCTTCCCCGGCGGGCTCCACGACGCTCACGAAGTAGGAATAGCCGCGCTCGCCGGCCTTCGCCTCCGCGACCTCCGAGAGGTTCTCGCTGCCCATGGACTTCATGGTCGCCGCGACGTATTCCGCCAGCTTCTGCGCGGGGGTGTGGCTGGTGGTGACGACGATGCTCTCCACGCCTTCGGCCTCGCCCTGCGGGCGGAACACATAGCGCGGGATGTTGGCGTCGGTCAGCGGGGCATTCTCGCGGTCATAGCCCTCGAGCGTCCCGATCTCACCCACCTTGAAGTAGCGATGGCCGCCCGACGTGCCGCTGCCGTTCACGATCAGCCAGTTTTCACCGGCGTCCACGATGCTGCCGTTCGCGGTCTTCAGCGCGCCGTCGTCGTAGGTGAACAGCAGCACGCCGCCCACGATCACGGCGACCAGGATCGCGCACAGTATGACGATGTCTCGCCGGCTCAGGTAGGGCTTCTTTCCCTGCTGCTTGCGGTATCCCTTGGATACTGCGCTCTTCTTTCCCATTTCAGGTCGTTCCTTTCGGTCGTTCTCGGGCGACTACCGCGCCGTGCTGCCCAGGTAGGCGTCGCGCACGCGCTGGTCGTTAAGCAGGGCCTCGCCGGTGCCGGACATGGTGATGCGCCCGGTCTCGAGCACGTAGCCCTTGTCCGCGCAGCGCAGCGCGGCGTTGGCGTTCTGCTCGATGAGCAGTATGGTGATGCCCTCGCTCTTGAGGTCGCGGATGATGGAGAAGATGTCCTTCACCACCAGCGGCGCCAGGCCCAGGGACGGCTCGTCCATCATCAGCAGTTTCGGCCTGGCCATCATGGCGCGGCCCACGGCCAGCATCTGCTGCTCGCCGCCGGACAGCGTGCCCGCCAACTGCCACTCGCGCTCCTTCAGGCGGGGGAAGCGCTGGTAGATGTCCTCGATGCCCGCCTCGATCTCGTCCTTGTTGTTGCGCAGGTACGCGCCGATCTTCAGGTTTTCCTTCACGGTGAGGTTGTCGAACACGCGGCGCCCCTCCGGCACCAGCGCGATGCCCTCGGCCACGACCTGCTGGGCGTCGAAGGGAATGATGTCCCGGCCCATGAAGTTGATCGCGCCGGAGGAGGTCTTGACCAGGCCGCTGATGGCGCGCAGCGTGGTGGACTTGCCCGCGCCGTTCGCGCCGATCAGCGTGACGATCTCGCCCTGATCCACCTCGAAGCCGATGCCCTTCAGCGCCTCGATGCCGCCGTAGTTCACCTTCAGATCCTTTACCAGGAGCATGTTGCTCATTCCTCGTCCACCCCCAGATAGGCCGCGATGACGGCGGGATTGTCCTGCACCTCGGCGGGCGTGCCGTTGGCGATGTGCCGGCCGAAGTCGATGACGTAGATGCGGTCGGAGATCCCCATGACCAGGTTCATGTGGTGCTCGATGAGGAACACCGTCAGGTCAAACTTGTCCTTGATCTGGCGGATGAAGGCGCTCAGCTCCTCGGTCTCCTGGGGGTTCATGCCCGCGGCGGGCTCGTCCAGCAGCAGAAGCTTCGGCTCCGTGGCCAGCGCGCGCGCGATCTCCAGCAGGCGCTGCTTGCCGTAGGGCAGGCTGGTCGCCATCTCGTCCTTCAGGTCGTAGAGGTCCACCTCGCGCAGCAGCTTCTCCGTCTCCGCCCGCATGCGCTTCTCCTCCGCGGCGTTCAGCCGGAAGGTGGCGGTGAGGAAGTTGCTGGTGCGGCGCAGGTGCTTTGCGGTCAGCACGTTTTCGAACACCGTCATGCCCGAGAACAGGCGGATGTTCTGGAAGGTGCGCGCGATGCCCTGCACGGTGATCTGGTCGGGGCGCATGCCGGTGATGTCCCTGCCGTCCAGGAGGATGCGGCCCGCGGTGGGCGTGTACACGCCGGTGACCATGTTGAAGGCCGTGGTCTTGCCCGCGCCGTTGGGGCCGATCAGGGCGACGATCTCGCCCTTGTTGATGTCCATGCTCAGATCGTCCACGGCAACGACGCCGCCGAAGCGCATGGTCAGGTGCTCAATGTGCAGTACGTTCTCGCTCATTTGCCCTGTCCCCCCTTCTTCGATGATCTGCCCTTGCCCTGTAGTTTGCGTATCACGTCCGGCAACTCGTTCGTGCCCATGATGCCGCGGCGGAAGAACAGCACCACGATCATGATGATGATGGAGAACACCACCAGGCGGAAGCCGTTGCGCAGCAGCGGCACCTCGAAGTCGCCGATGACCTGCTTCTGGTCCAGGAAGCGCAGCCACCACTCGGAGCACGCCACGAACAGGAACGAGGACAGGCAACTGCCCGTCACCGAGCCGATGCCACCGATGACCACGATCAGCAGGATCTCATAGGTCATGGCCGTGGTGAAGCTCTTGGCCTGCACGGTGGTCTGGTACATGGCCAGCATCGCGCCGCCCACGCCCGCGAAGAAGGAAGAGATGCAGAACGCCAGGCGCTTGTGGCTCGCCAGCCGGATGCCCATGGCCTCCGCGGCGATCTCGTCGTCCTTGATGGCCCGCAGCGCCCTGCCGAAGGTGGAGTTGATCAGCAGTATGATGACCCCGATGCACACGCCCGCGATCAGCAGCGGCACCAGCGTGGACAGGTAGACCGTCACGTGGCCGTCCGCCGCGCGGATGTTGAAGTCGTTGAACGTGGGGAAAAGGCGCAGCATGTTGGAGCCGTTGGTGATCGGGCCCAGTTTGTCCCACTGGAACAGCGCGCGGATGATCTCCGCGAAGCCCAGCGTGGCGATGGCCAGGTAGTCGCTCTTGAGGCGCAGCACCGGCAGGCCGATCAGCAGCGCCAGCAGCGCCGCCGCGAGGCCGGAGAGCAGCATCGCGATGAACACCGGCAGCGTAAACTGCACCAGGCCGCCGTTATAGTACTGGTACACGTCCATGCGGGAGACGATGGGAATGGTGAAGATGCCGTAGACGTAGGCGCCCACCAGCATGAAGCCCGCCTGGCCCAGCGAGAAGATGCCCGTGAAGCCGTTCAGCAGGTTCATCGACACGGCCACCAGCGCGTAGGTCGCGCCCTTCTTCAGCACGGTAAACAGCATGCTGGTGGGCGGGATGATCTGCTCCGCGACGAATACCAGCGCGTACAGCGCCAGCACGATCACGGCGCTGATGATGGTGGCGGAATCGACTTTCTTTTTCTGCAAACTGTTGCTCATACCGCTCACCTCACACCTTATCCGTAATCTTCTCGCCGAACAGGCCCGTGGGCTTGACGGCCAGTATGATGATCAGCAGCGCGAACGTAAAGGCGTCGGAGAAGGTCGCCAGGCCCATGGGGCCGGGGATCAGGCCCGCCTTGAACAGTATGATGTCCAGGCCCTTGATGAGGTTCTCCGCGATGCCGATGATAAACGCGCCGACCACCGCGCCGGGGATCGAGCCGATGCCGCCGAACACCGCCGCCACGAACGCCTTCAGGCCGGGCATGGCGCCAGAGGTCTGGATGACGGTGGTGTAGTTGGTGAAGTACAGCACCGACGCCACGCCCGCCAGGAAGGTGCCGATGACGAACGTGGTGGAGATGACGCGGTTGATCTTAATGCCCATCAACTGGCTGGTCTCGAAGTCCCTCGATACCGCGCGCATGGCCATACCGATCTTGGTGTGGTTGATGAGCCACACCAGCGCCACGACCAGCACCAGCGTCAGTATGGGGGTGATGATCGTGACCATCTTCGTGCTCGCGCCGAGGATCGTCACGTTGTCCGAGATCCAGGGGATGGTGGGATAGATCTGGTTCAGGCCGCCGGTGATGTACAGCACCAGGTTCTGCAGCGTGTAGCTGACGCCGATGGCGGAGATCATGACCGACATGCGCGGCGCGGCGCGCAGCGGCTTGTAGGCCACGCGCTCAATCACAAAGCCGATGACGGCGGTGAGCACCAGCACCAGCGGCAGGCACAGCCACAGCGGCACGCCGCTGGCCGCCATGTACACCATCAGGATGCCGGCCACCATGAACACGTCGCCGTGGGCGAAGTTGATGAGGCGCAGTATGCCGTACACCATCGTGTAGCCGATGGCGATCAGCGCGTACTGCCCGCCCACCGATATGCCGGACAGCAGGTAGGGAAAGACGGTACTCCACATGGGGGAACGCTCCTTCAATTATCATTTGATACTGTGCGCGTTGAATACGGGAACCGCATGCGCGTCGGGCGCCGGCAGAGCGCAGCCCTGCCCTGCCCCTTCGCACGGGTTCGCTCAACCTAAATATCGGCGGAGGCGATGCCTCCGCCGAATGCCGGTTGGGATCGAGCCCAGTGGCCGGGGATCAGCCCTCGACCTGCTGCTCGGCAACGAACTCCCAGTCGCCGGTCTCGTTGTTGATCTTCTTGACGAACGCGGCGTCGCGGATGGCGTCGCCGGTCGCGTCGAAGGCGATGGCGCCGGACACGCCGGTGAGGGTCACGCCGGGCAGCGCGGCCATGACGGCGGCGGAGTCGGTGGAACCGGCGGCCTTCAGGGCCTCGAGCGCGGTGTAGTAGGCGTCATAGCCCATGGCGGACACGGCGGAGATCATGTCGTTGCCGCCGTTGTTGGTCAGGGCTTCGCTGTTCGCGTTCAGCCAGGCCTTGAAGCCCTCGTCGAACGTGGGGGTCGCGCCTTCCTGATAGAAGGTGGTGATGATGACCTGCACGTTGGTGCCCTTGGCGGCGTTGGCCACCACGTTGCTGTCCAGCGTGTCGCCGCCCAGGATCGGGAAGGACACGTTCTGGCTGGCGGCCTGCTGGATGATCTGCGTGGAGTACGCGATGGAGACCGGGCAGAAGAACACGTCCGCGTTGTAGGCGGTGGCGTTGGTCAGATAGCTGGTGAAGTCCGCGGTGTTGGTGGGGAAGCTCTCCACGATCGCGGTGCCGCCCAGGCCCTCGAACGCCTGCTTGAAGTAGGTCAGCAGGCCCTGGTCGTAGTCATTGCCCAGCTCGCCCAGGCAGTAGGCGGTCTTCGCGCCCTGCTGCGCGGCGTAGTTGGCCAGAACGGTGCCCTGGAAGGGATCCAGGAAGCAAATGCGGAAGTAGTGGCTGTTGCCGGCGGTCACCTGGGGGTTGGTGCAGGTCACGCCGATGGCGGGGATGTTCGCATCCGCGAAGTACTGGGAGCCGGCGATGGACACGCCGGAGCCGTAGGAGCCCAGCACCACGCTGACGCCCTCGGACACCAGCTGCTGCGCGGCGGAGGGAGCCTTGTCGGTGGAGGAGCCGTTGTCGGCATAGACCAGCTCGACGTCGTAGGTCGTGCCGCCGATTTCAACGGTGGGGGTCTCCTGGTTGGCGTACTGCATGCCAAGCATCTCCTGCTTGCCGCCCGCGCCGCTGTCGCCGGAGGCGGGCTCGTACACGCCGATCTTCACGGTTTCCGCCAGCGCCGCCGCAGACAGCGCGAGCATCATGGCCAATACAATCGCAAGAACCTTTTTCATGGGGTTATCCCTCCTTTTTTGATGTAAACATTATACATACTTCATGCAGAAATTGCAACCCCTGAAACGAATTTTTCTCGCCGATCCCGCTTCAATTTCCGTCTTTTAACCCCTGAATTCCGCCGCAGGCGGACATATCAGCCTGATTTTTGCAGAACTCCGCGGCCGGAAAATGCATTTCCATTGCCCTGAGTGCAAAAACATGCGCGATATTCACAATATCGCGCATAGCTATGCGTACCCGTCTTCCCGCTGTCCCCTGCAAACGGACGGGAAAGGGCGTGTTAAGATTTGTGTGCCACCGTTCGGTCGGGCCGCGGCGCGCCGGGTTTCTGCGAAGCCGCGCGACGACGCTGCTCCAGCGCGCGCTGCCGCTGGCGTTCCCGCGCGCGGTTCTCCCGGATCAGCAGCACCGCGTTGTAGATCGCCAGCACGCACAGCGCGAAGAGCAGCCCCTTGGTCATGCCGTTGTTGATGAAATTCATGATGGAGTTGACCCGATCGATGAAGAAGAACACGAAGTACATCGCCGCGATGATGATTACCGCGTGCGGCGTGACCTTGCGAAGCACGGTCGTCCACCTCCCGACTATCGGTCCACGATCACGATGCCGTCGCTGCACTTGCGGCCGCCGTGATAGGGATTGCTGACCACCTTGTTCCCCACCACCATGGACGAGGTCTGCCCGCCGTCCAGGTTGTAGGCCCGGGCACAGCCGAGCCCGGCCATGATCTCGGAGAGCTTCTCCAGCGTCGCGCCGCGGCTCTTCTTCGACCGACCGTCCACCACCACCAGGCAGTAGTGCCCCGGCTCGAAGTAGCCGATGGCCGTGCGCGGGTTCCTGCCGGCTACCTCGGAATCGAAGTAGGACAGCGCGTTACCGCCGTCGTCCAGCAGGTTCGGGCCGAAGTTCCAGCCCTGGTACGCGCCCTTCGCCATGACGCTCTCCGTGTTCCATTCGCTCGGCGAAATGATCTCCATGACGCCGTCCCAGTAGATGACGCACACGTCCCGGATGGGGGCCTTCTTGCGGTACAGCTCCCCATTGCGGATGACGATGCCGTCGGCGCGGCCGCCGTAGTAGTCGCCGTTCACGGCCATGACGCCGCCCAGCCGGGCGCTCATGTCCGTAAGCCACTCGTAGCGTCCGCGGCCGAAATCGTCCTTGGCAAACACCGTGCGGAAGCATTCGATGTCGCGCATGTAGATGTCCGCCACGTAGTACACCAGCTCCGGCTCGGTGACGGTCTGAAAGCGGATGTTCAGGCTGGGGCTCTGATAGCCCTCGCTGTCCGCGATGATCTCCCCGCCCGTAAACTTGTCCGCGAACCGCTGGGCGAACACGCCCACGGGGTCCGCCGCGCGGGGTTCGGCGCTGGCCTCCGGTCCGGACATGGATTCCGGCGCCTGGGTAGCCGCGACGACGGGCGCGGCCGCGCGCCTGGAAACGACGCCCGCGGCTTCCTCGTCCCGGGGCAGCACGTGGTGGAACAGCGCGTACACGAGCAGCGCGAGCACCAGCACCAGCACGTCCGCCGCGGTCACCACCCACAGCGGCAGGGGCCGGCGGGCGAGCTGTCGCCGCAGCCAGCCGTCCCTGCGGACGCCGGAGCGTGCGCGCGCGCCGCGATTCCTAGCGGTCATGATCCCGCCCCCTTCCGGCGCTCCTCCTGCGGTAGACGAACTTCCCCTGCACCGTGAAGTTCACCAGGAACAGCATGAGCTCGATGAGGATGTTCGCCAGCACCAGCGGCCAGCCCCAGACGACGGTCGTCACGTGCATCAGCGCGGTCTTTACCGCCAGCACGGCCGCCGCCAGCATCGCGTACTTGCCCAGCGCCTTGCCCAGCGACTCGTTCCCCTTGAACACCACGCGGCGGTTGACCGCAAAGTTTACCGTGGCGCTCACCAAGCGCGCGCCGATCACGCTCACGCGCACCGAGGTCGCCTTGGGCAGGGATTTCGTGAGGGTGCTGAGCAGCAGCACCATGATGAAGTCGATGACGAACGCCAGCAGCGAGGACGCGCCGAACTTGAGGATGCACAGGTAGATCTTCAGCGAATCCCTGAAGGGGTTGAAGTGCGAGGATGCATTGTCGTCCAGGTAGACGGTCTCGATCCATTCCTCCACGACGGGGATCTCCGCCTGCGCGGCGCTGAGCAGCATGTTGATCTCGTATTCGTAGCGCTCGCCGGGCACTTCCAGGAACCGCGCCATGGCCTCGCGGCCGAACGCGCGCAGCCCGGTCTGCGTGTCGTAGACCTTCACGCCGCTGGCGATGGCGAACACCTGCCGGGTGACGGCGTTTCCGAAGCGGCTGCGCAGCGGCACGTCGCCCTCGAACCTGCGGCTGCCCAGCGTCAGCGCCTCCGGGCGGCGGCGGGCGGCTTCGTTCACCTTCAGGATGTCCTCGAAGCGGTGCTGGCCGTCCGCGTCCGCCGTCAGCGCAAAGTCGCACTCCGGGCACTTTTCGAGCACGTAGCCGATGGCCGTCTTCAGGGCCGCGCCCTTGCCGCGGTTCTCCGGGTGGCGCAGCAGCGCGACGCCCTCGGGAACGGCGTCGAATATGGGCCGGAACGCCTCGCCGCTGCCGTCGTCCACCACCACGGGCAGGAAATCCTCCCTCCCGCGGAACTGCTCCAGCAGCGCCAGCATGTCCTTCCCCGGCTTGTAGGCGGGGATGATCAGGGCGGTCTTCATCGCGATCTCTCCTGTAATCGGCCAGAATAATGCGTACATTATAACCCCGATATGTAAAATATGGAAGATGGATCCCCCGGGAAGCGTGGCCGGGCCGCAGGCGGGCCGCCCCGATGCGGCGTCGCCGGTATCGTCGCCGCGCGCGGCGTCCGTCCCGGATATGCCGTTGAGGCGGCCCTTCCCCGGTTATTTGAGCGTGTACGGCTCCGTGCGCCCGAGCTCGGTGCCGGTGCCGTCGCGGGCGATCTGCGCCACGCTGATCTGCGTCTCGCGGTCGAAGCCGGCCATGTCCTCCACGCGGGTGGCGACGTGCTGGGGATCGATGTACATCGTCTCCGCCTGCTGGTCGTTCAGCAGTATGACGCTGAACTCGTTGAAGTTCTCGCCGGTGACCATCAGCCTTCGGTACTCCAGGTTCGCGCCGGTGATGCCGACGGGGGCGCTGCCGAAGGTCATGTCCGTGGGCTTGTAGGGGTATTCGCCCTCGAAGGCCTCGTGGTCGCCGTAGAGCATGTCGTACTCCAGCAGTTCCAGCTTGGACAGGTATTCCTCGTCCTCGATGTCCGCGGGATAGGACTGGTGGAGCTTGGCGATGACGCCGCCGGAGAAGCCGAGCTGCTTCATCAGGTTCGCGCTCAGCCGGTAGGCCTGCAGATCCGGCGCTTCGAACCGGCCGCCGAAGTTGTTCCAGATCACGTAGCGACTGGCGTAGACGCTGCCGGTGGTGAGCATGTCCGCCTCCAGGTCCAGCGCGGGCAGGTGATCGCCGTAGGCTACCACGATGGTGGGCTCGTCAAACTGCGTCAGCGTGACGATCAGCCGCATCAGGAAGTTGCGGTCGGTGGAGCGCACGGCGTTGCAGAAGTTCTGGAACGGCGCCAGCGGGATGCCCTCGGGCAGCGACTGCACCTTCACGTCGCCGGGGGCGGGCTCGTAGGTCTCCGCGTACTTGCCGTGGGACTCCACGGCGATGCACATGATCATGTCGCGCGCTTCGGTGCTCTGCAGCGCCTGCACGATCTCGTCCGTCAGCAGCGTGTCGCGCGCCCAGCCGACGCTGTTGTACTTGGCGTCGTGCATGTACTCCAGCGGCACGAAGCGGTCGAAGCCGAGGTTGCGGTAGACGATGTTGCGGCTGTAGAAGGTGCCGCTGTTGTTGTGCAGCGCCGTGGAGACGTAGCCCTGCTCCCGCAGGTCGGTGCACACCGTCTCGCAGGCGGTGGATTGCAGCACGGTGTTGTAGGGATACTCCCCCGCCCCGAAGAAATCCAGGTTCAGGCCGGAGAGGATCTCGAACTCGGTGTTGGCCGTGCCGCCGCCCACGGTGGGCACGTACAGAAGCCCGCTGGGAAAGCGCTTGCACAGTCGGTTGAACCAGGGCGTGGGGTCCTCGGAGAACGACCCGCCGATGAGCGTGTTCACGTCGAAGAAGGACTCGAGCTGCACGTAGATGATGTTGGGGTGCGTCAGGTTGTCGTCCTCGTCGAAGGTGGGGTACTTCAGCACGGTCTGCTCCGGCTCCTCCACCAGCTCCTCCAGGATCTCCGCCACGCTCTCGCGGGTGTAGGTGTCCGGGCGGGAAATGCCCTGCTGGCCGAAGGTGAGCACGAAGCAGGTGGCGAAGCCGTAGTCGTTGTAGGCGTCCACCAGGCTCTCAAAGCGGCGCGGGAAGAAACCCGCGCTGGTGCCCGCCGCCGCCAGCATCATGCACAGCAGCACCAGGCCGATGCAGGTGATGAGCGGCACGCTCAGCATGCGCTTCTGCCGGCGGCGCATGCGCGCGAACACCAGCACGATCGCCGCGGCGATGCCGAACCCGCAGACGAACATGGCGATGATCTGCGGCCAGGAGAAGTAGATGGTGATGAGCGAGAAGGCGTCCTTCAGCATCAGGATGTCCACCGAGCAGAAGGGCTGCGTGCGGTTTTTCACCACCAGGAACTGCACCACGCCCATGACCAGCCACAGCATCGACACCGTGGTCAATACCGCCCTGCGGCGCTTGAAGAGCTCCGAAAAAGACAGCGTGGTCAGTATGAGCAGCAGGTTGAACAGGAAGTACAGCGGGCGTCCGAACACGAACGCCGTCAGCCTCGACACCGACAGCCCGCGGTTGCACAGCTCGACGACCAGCGTCAGCGCGAAGGCCAGCGCGGGCAACAGCATCAGCCGCCTGCGCAGCGGCACGGTATCGTAGATCACCGGCCTGGGCTCCCGGTTTCGCCTGGGGAATTTCGGAATGGAAAGCCTCATGAAAAGCCTCCTGAAGCGCATGTCGCGCGGGAAATCGTTTTTGAACCAAACCCATTATAGTCTTCCGCGCGCCTCGATGCAAACAAATGTCGCGAGAATTAAACCTCGTATCATAATTTCATCATAATTCAAACACAATTGCCGGCGCGCGGCGGTCAGATCCGCCCTGCGCCGGCAATTGATGCCGCAGATTCGGGGGGTCAACGGTTTACCAGGCGTCCGTGCCGTCGCCCGGGATGACCTTCTCCATGGCGGCGATGGCGCACTCGATCATGTCGTCGTCGGGCTCGCGGGTGGTGATGTGCTGCAGCCACTTGCCGGGCGCGGAGATGATGCGGGTGAACACGTCGTCGCGGCGGCCCGCCAGCTTGATCAGCTCGTAGCCCACGCCCACCACGATCGGGAACGTCAGAAGCTTCAGCCCCGTCCGCAGCAGCAGGTTGTCCACGCGGATGAACATCGACACGATGATGCCCACAATCAGCATCAGCACCATGAAGCTGGTGCCGCAGCGCGGGTGGAACCTGGACTGGGGCCGCACG
The DNA here is from genome assembly GCA_902793325.1 of uncultured Eubacteriales bacterium. Taxonomy (GTDB): domain Bacteria; phylum Bacillota; class Clostridia; order Christensenellales; family Aristaeellaceae; genus UBA2862. Next base: position 27,680 of record CADBCY010000028.1, on the reverse strand, counting down.
TTTTCCACCGTCAGCGGCAGGCCCGCCTCGTAGCAGAAGATGGTCTTGTGCTCCGCGCCGTGGTACATGTAGGTGCGCCGGATGTCGCTCATCAGCGAGGTCGCCCACACGTAGCCCACGAACAGCAGAATGCGCAGCACGCCCTCGAACGCGGCGCGCAGGTAGTAATTCTGCGCGACGGCCGGGTTCCCTGCGGTGATCCACTTCCAGAGCTGCATGGGCAGGTAGACGAACAGGCCCAGCGCCAGCGCCACCGCCAGCACCGTGGCAATGGGCATCATCAGCTTCTCAAACAGCTTGTCCCATGCGCTTGGGCCCTTGTCCTTCTTCTTGGCGTCCTCCTCTTCCTCGATCCCGGACAAGTCCGCCGAGCGCATCAGGCACTTGTAGCCGAAGGACAGGGAATCGATCATGTTGAAGATGCCGCGGATGAACGGCAGCTTGAAGAACTTCGCCCGCTCCTGCCCCTTGGTGGGGTATTCCTCCAGGATGATCTCCCGGGTCTTTACGTTGCGCACGGCCATGGCCGTCTTCTTCGGCCCGCGCATCATGATGCCCTCGATCAGGGCCTGGCCGCCGATGCTGGTCTTCTTGTTCGCCATCGTGTTCTTCCTTTCCGGCGCGATCGCCCCGCGCCACGCGGGCGCGCATGCCGTTTCTCCATATTATTATACACGCATCCATCCCGTTGTCAAATCCCCCGGGGCTTCCGGGGCAAATTTCCCATGGACGCCGGCGCCGCGCTGTGGTATGATATTGCCTGGAAACGATACCTCTATTATAGCCGGGAATGTGAATTCATCATGAATCCCGTCCCGCACGGAGGAGCGCCATGCACCATCTCTTCAGCCTCGTCCGCCGCCACGGCGGGGACATCCTCGCCTCCCCCGGCATGCGCCGGGAGCGGGACTTCGTGCAGCACGGCAACGTCAGCGTGTTTCGCCATTCGCTGGCGGTGGCCATGACCTGCGTGAAGCTGGCGCGGAAGCTGCACCTGCGGGTGGACGAGCGGGCGCTGGTGCGCGGCGCGCTGCTGCACGACTATTTCCTCTACGACTGGCACGACCCCGACCCCTCGCACCGCTGGCACGGCTTCCACCACGCCTCCACGGCGCTGCGCAACGCCAGGCGGGACTTCGCGCTGTCGCCCGTGGAGGAAAACATGATCGCCAGCCACATGTTCCCCATGTCCCTGCCCGCGCCGCGCTTCCGCGAGAGCCTGCTCCTCTGGATCGCGGACAAGTGGTGCGCCATCGGCGAGACCGTCGCCAACCGCAAAAAGAAGCCGCGGAGGAAGCCGCCGTCCGGGGACGCCGGCACGCCCTCCGCCTGAAAAGGAGTCCTGTATGATCGCCGAAATCCTGTCCGTCGGCACGGAGCTGCTCATGGGGCAGATCGCCAATACCGACGCCCAATACCTGTCCCGCCGCCTGGCGGAGCTGGGCATATCGCTGTACCGCCACACCGTCGTGGGCGACAACCCGGGCCGCGTGAAGGCGGCGCTGCTGGAGGCGCTGCGGCGCGCGGACCTGGTCGTCACCACCGGCGGGCTCGGCCCCACCGAGGACGACCTCACCAAGGAGGCGGTGGCCGAGGCCTTCGGCCTCCCCCTGGAGCTGCACGCGCCCAGCTTGCGGGCCATCGAGTCCTTCATGGCGAAGGGCAATTACCCCATGGCCGAAAACAACCGCAGGCAGGCGATGATGCCCCGCGGCGCGACGGTGCTGGAAAACCCCGTGGGCACCGCGCCGGGCTGCATCGTGGAATCGGGCGGCAAAACCGTGGCCGTGCTGCCCGGCCCGCCGCGCGAGCTGAAGGCCATGTTCGAGGCCGGGCTCGCCCCGTGGCTCGCGCGCCGCAGCGACATGTGCCTGGAGTCGCGCTACCTGCGCACCGCGGGCGTCCGCGAATCCGACCTGGAGAACCGGCTGCGCGACCTGTTCCACTCCGGGAACCCCACGCTGGCGCTGTACTGCGCCCCCGGCGAGGTGACCGCCCGCATCACCGCCCGCGCGGAGACCCCTGACGCCGCCCGCGCGCTGCTCGAGCCCGTTGAGGCGGAGATCCGCCGCCGCCTGGGCGACCGCGTCTACGGCGAGGGCATGGACCTCACGCCGGAGGCGGTCGTGTTCCGGTTGCTGGACGAGCGCCGCCAGACCGTGTCCTTCGCAGAGAGCTGCACCGCCGGGCTGCTGCCCGCGCGCCTGGTGGACGTGCCCGGCGCGAGCCGCGTGCTGGGCGAGTCCCACGTCACCTACTCGGACGAGGCCAAGCACCGCGTGCTGGGCGTGCGCCGGGAGACGCTGGCGCAATTCACCGCCGTCAGCGCGCAGTGCGCCGTCGAAATGGCCGAGGGCGCGCGGCGGATCAGCGGCGCGGACTGGGCGGCGTCCACCACCGGCTATGCCGGGCCGGGCCCGGCCGACGACGGCACGCCCGCGGGCACGGTGTACATCGCCGTCGCCGGGCGGGACGGTACCTCGGTGCGCGAATGCCATTTCCCCGGCGACCGCGCCTTCGTCCGCGCCCTGGCCGCCACGGCAGCGTTCGACATGCTGCGCGTCGCTCTGCTCGAAGCGCGATAAGCGGCAACCAATGTAAAACGTAATTCTACAGGTCGCGCGAGGCGGTTTCCCCGAATGCGCCCGGCAGGGCTCCCGGCCTGACGCCATCGCATCCGCCGCCACCGCCCGACCGGAAAGGAGTCTTCTCATGAAGATCGTCGTGCTCGACGGCTATGCCGCCAACCCCAACGACCTGAGCTGGGACGGCCTCGCCCGCCTGGGAGCGCTGACCGTCCACGACCGCACCCCGGAGGCGGAGATCCCCGCCCGGATCGGCGACGCTGAGGTCGTGTTCACCAACAAGGCCCCCATCACCGCCGCCACGCTCACCGCCTGCCCGAACGTCCGGTTCATCGGCGTGCTGGCCACCGGCTACAACATCGTGGACATCGCCGCGTGCAGGGCGCGGGGCATCGCCGTGTGCAACGTGCCCGCCTACTCCACGCCGGACGTGGCGCAGATGACGTTCTCGCTGCTGTTCGACATCTGCTTCCACGTGGCCAGGCACTCCGAATCGGTGCACGCCGGGGAATGGACCGCCTGCCCCGACTTCAGCTACAGCGTCACGCCGCTGATCGAGCTCGCCGGGCGCACGATGGGCATTATCGGCTTCGGGCAGATCGGGCAGGCGGTGGCGCGCATCGCCTCGGCGCTGGGCATGCGCGTGCTGTGCCACAGCCGCCACCACACCTGTACCGACATGCCCGCCAACTGCCGCTACGCCACGCTGGACGAGATCCTCGAGCGCAGCGACGTGATCACGCTGCACTGTCCGCTGAACGAGGGCACGCGCGGCCTCGTCAACCGCGACACCATCGCCCGCATGAAGGACGGCGTCATCATCATCAACACCAGCCGCGGCCCGGTGGTGGTGGAGCAGGACCTGGCCGACGCGCTGAACAGCGGCAAGGTATACGGTGCGGGCGTGGACGTGGTGTCCCGCGAGCCCATCGCCGCGGACAACCCGCTGCTCACCGCCCGCAACTGTGTCATCACGCCGCACATCGCCTGGGCGCCCAAGGCCGCCCGCGAGCGCCTGATGGCCGTCACCGTCTCCAACCTGGAGGCCTGGATGCAGGGCAAGCCCGTGAACAACGTCGCCGAATGAGCCCGTTTCCAAACGGAACCAGGCAATGACCGGCGGGGTGGGCCGGACCCGGCACCCCGAAGCGCACATCCTTCCTGCATGGGCGACAATATCCGGCATTCCGAAGCGCGCATCCTTCCCGTGAAGCGCCGCCGTCGCGGCGCTCACAACACCTTACATACGACAGCGAGCACGAACCTTTCGGTCGTGCTCGCTTCGTTCCTTTCCATATGCCCGCGGCGCCTTGCCTCGGGCCGGTCCGCCCGCGCCCGAATCAGCTCAGGCGCTCGCGCACGGTGTCGGCGATGCGGTTGGCGACGTGCTCGATCTTCTCGTAGTCGATGCCCTCGGTCATCACGCGGATCAGCGGCTCGGTGCCGGACACGCGGGCGACCACGCGGCCGTCCTTGCCCAGGGTGGTCTTGCCCCACTCGACGGCGGCCTTCACTTCGCCGTCCAGGTAGAAGCGCATCTTGCCCTCGTGGCTGACCTTCACGTTGATCATCACCTGCGGGTAGCGCTTCATCACCTTGGCAGCCTCCGCCAGCGTCACGCCCTCGCGCTTCAGCAGGCACAGCAGCTGTATGGCGGTCAACTGGCCGTCGCCGGTGGTGGCGAAGTCGCGGAAGATCACGTGGCCGGACTGCTCGCCGCCGAAGTTGTACTCCTCCATAATCATCTCCTCGAGCACATAGCGGTCGCCCACCTTGGTGCTCTCGAAGCGGATGCCGTTCTCCTCGCAGAACTTGGAGAAGCCCATGTTGGTCATGATGGTGCCCACCACGGTGTTGCGGGCCAGCTTGCCGCGCTTCATCATATCCAGCGCCATGATGGCCATGATGAAGTCGCCGTCCACCAGGTTGCCCTCGCCGTCCACGGCCAGGCAGCGGTCCGCGTCGCCGTCGAAGGCGATGCCGATGTCCAGGCCCTTTTGCTTCACGTAGGCGGACAGCGCCTCCATGTGGGTGGAGCCGCAGCCGTCGTTGATGTTGCGGCCGTCGGGGGTGTCGAAGAGGATGTGGCAGTCCGCGCCAAGCTCGGTGAACAGCCGGCGGGCCGTCATGGCCGAGGAGCCGTTGGCGCAGTCCACCGCCAGCTTGACGCCGGTCAGGTCGGTGGGGATGGTGCTCTTGAGGTGGTCGATGTAATCCTTCACGGCGGTGGGCTTCTCCTCCACCATGCCCACGTCGTTGCCCATGGACAGCGTCGGCTGCGTGCCCTCGCCGAGCACGATGCTCTCGATCTGCTCCTCCAGGTCGTCGGGCAGCTTGTAGCCGTCGCCGGAGAAGATCTTGATGCCGTTGAACTCAAAGCTGTTGTGGGAGGCGGAGATCATCACGCCCGCGTCGGCCTTGTACTTGCCGACCAGGTAGGCCACCGCAGGGGTGGGCACCACGCCCAACTGGTACACGTCCGCGCCCACGGAGCACAGGCCCGCGGTCAGCGCGCCGCACAGCATGCCCGAGGAGATGCGGGTATCCATGCCCACCACGAACACCGGGCGGCGGCGGGCGTTGTCGGACAGCACCATGGCCGCGGCGCGGCCGATGTCCATCGCCAGTTCACAGGTCAGCTTCTCGTTGGCGATGCCGCGCACGCCGTCGGTTCCAAACAGTCTTCCCATAATCACCGCTCCTGTCTGCGCATTTCGATGCGCGTCGCTTCCTTGTAAATGTGGTTCTCCGGGATCACGCCCCGCACGCAGGACGTGGGATATACGATGCAGTTCCGGCCCACGACGGTGCCGGGGTTCAGCACGCTGTTGCAGCCGACCTCGACGTTGTCGCCCAGCATGGCGCCGATCTTCCGAAGGCCGGTCTCGATGCCCGCGCCCTCGTGGATGACGATGTTCTTCTTGTCGCTCTTGACGTTGCTGGTCACGCTGCCCGCGCCCATGTGGGCCTTGTAGCCCAGCACGGAGTCCCCCACGTAGTTGAAGTGGGGCACCTGGACGCCGTCGAACAGCACGCAGTTCTTGAGCTCCACGGAATTGCCCACCACGGCGCCCTTGCCCACGATGGCGCAGCCCCGCACGAAGCAGCAGTGCCGGAGCTCCGCGCCGCAGTCCACGATCAGCGGGCCGTTCAGGCAGGCGGAGGGCGCGACCTTCGCGTCCTTTGCGATCCAGATGTCCTCCGCGGGGTGGTCGAACTCCTCGGGGCTCAGCGTCGGTCCCAGCGAGAGGATGTACGCCTTGATGTCCTTCAGCACCTCCCAGGGGTACCGCTTGCCCTCGAACAGCGGCGTGGCCAGGGTATGGGAGAGGTCGAACAGGTCTTTGATTTCGATACCGGACATGGAAAAACCTCCTGTTTCAGCGATTCGCCGGGTCTACGCCACCGTCACCGACTTGGCGAGGTTCCGGGGCTGGTCGATGGGCATGCCCTTCTGGTAGGCGCACTCGTAGGCCAGCAGCTGCAGCGTCGCCGCCGCGCCGAAGGCGCTCATGAAGCCGCCGTCGCCGGGGATGCGCAGCACCACGTCCGCGCCGTCCTTCTCCACGTGCCAGCCGTCCGGCACGATCAGCAGAACCTCGCCGCCGCGGGAGCGGTTCTCCTGCGCGCAGAGCAGCGACTTGGCGTAGCAGTTCTTCTGCGTGGCGATGAGCACCGTCGGAACGCCCGGCTCGATGAGGGAGATGGTGCCGTGCTTCATCTCGCCCGCGGGATAGGCCTCCGCGTGGATGTAGCTGATCTCCTTGATCTTCAGGCTCCCCTCCTCCGCAAGGGCCATGTCCATGCCCCGGCCGAGGTAGAAGATGTCCCGCGCCGCCGCCAGCATGCGCGCCGCCTCGGCGATGGCGGGCCGTCGGGACAGCACCCGCTCCACCTGCTTGTGCACGCGCCGCAGCGCCGCGACTTCATTGGAAACGTCCACGCCGCGGTCCTGCGCCATCTTCAGCGCCACCAGGAACAGCACCGCCACCTGGGTGGTGAATGCCTTCGTGCTCGCCACGGCGATCTCCGGCCCCGCCTGCGTGTAGACCACGTTGCGGCTCTCGCGCGCCATGGTGGAGCCCTTGACGTTGATGACGGACAGCAGCTTCGCGCCGCCCTCCCGGATCCTTCGCAGCGCCGCCAGCGTGTCGGCCGTCTCGCCGGACTGGGACACCAGTATGTACAGCGTGCGGGGGTTGATCCGCGCCTCGCGGTCCCGGAACTCGCTGGACACCTCCACGCTCACCAACACGCCCGCCAGCTGCTCGAACATGGGCTTGGCGGTGAGGCCGGCGTGCATGGCCGTGCCGCAGGCCACGATGTGCACGTGCTCCACGCCCTCGAACAGGTCCGGCTCGAGGTCGTCGCAGCTGAAGTCCACCCGGTCCTCGACGATGTACTGGCGCACCGTGCGGCGCAGCACCGAGGGCTGCTCGTGGATCTCCTTGATCATGTAGTGGGGATAGCCCTGCTTGTCGGCGGAGTCCACGTCCCAGTCCACGGTCTTTTCCTGGAGCGCCACCGGCCGGTCGGCGGGATCGAAGAAGGCGATGCCCTCCGCGGTCAGCTCGCACAGCAGGTCGTTGGCGGGGGCGTAGTACTTCCTTCCATAGTGGAGGAAGGCCAGCACGTCCGAGCCCAGGAAGCTGCCCTGGCCGGTGTGCATCACGGTGAGGGGGCTGTTGCGGCAGATGGCGTAGACCTTGTCCGGGTGGTCGTCGAACAGGATCGCCAGGGTGAAGCTCCCCTCCATGTCCGCGGCGGCGCGGCGCACGGCCTCGTGGGGGTCGCCCCGGTAGTAGGAGTCGATGAGCATGGCGGCGATCTCGGTGTCCGTTTCGGAAACCGGCGTCCGCCCCTGGTCCGCGAGCCTGGCGCGCAGGCGCTGGTAGTTCTCCACGATGCCGTTGTGCACCAGCGTCACCCGTCCCGCGCGATGGGGATGGGCGTTGATGACGTTCACGGCGCCGTGGGTGGCCCAGCGGGTATGGCCGATGCCCGCGTGCGCGTCCGGCACGGCCTCGGCGTCCTTGCGCAGCGCCTCGACTTTGTTGGTGGTCTTCAGGATCTGCGGTGCGCCGCCGTCTTCGCCCATCAGGGCGATGCCCGCGCTGTCGTAGCCGCGATACTCCAGCCGTCCAAGCCCGTTCAGCAGCACTTCCTTGGCTGAAAGCGCGCCGATGTAGCCTACGATTCCGCACATATCACCACGTCCTCCCGGACCCGGGCCTCGGGACTGCGCCGCGCTGTCCCTGCGCCACGTTACCCGATTGATGTCCCCGTTTTCAGTTTCGCATTATAACATACAACCCCGGAGGTGTCAATCGCCTGTCACGCCAGGCCCATGTAGCGCTCGATGGCCTTCGCGGCGCCGTCGTGGTCACAGTCGTCGGTCACGGCGTCCGCCAGCGCCTTTACCTCGGGGATGGCATTGCCCATGGCCACGGAGAAGCCCGCCGCCGCCATGATGTCCACGTCGTTGCCGCCGTCGCCCACGGCCATGGCGTCCTCCATCGCCACGCCCAGGTGCGCGCACAGCGCCGCCAGCCCCGCCGCCTTGGTGGCCTCCGCGGGGGAAATCTCAAAGCCCACGCCCATGGAGTCGAACACACCCAGCCGCATCGGCGCAAGCACGGGCCGGAAGCGCTCCTTGTCCGCCCCGGAGGCGAAGTAGAGGTTGATCTTCTCCGTGCGCCCGTCGTGCGCGCGCCATACGTCCAGGATGTCGTCCACGAACAGGGAGCCCGCCCGGAAGGCCGGCTCGAATTCGCCGATATGATAGCGCGCCAGGTCCGCTCCGGGCGTCATGGCCATGTAGGACTGGTTTTCGAAGAACACCTGATAGCACACGTCGTAGTCCCGTGCCGCCCGGAGGATGGCCTCCGCGCTGTCGTCCGGGAGCAGGATCTGGCGGATCGTCTCGCGCCTTGCCGCGTTATAGAGGCAGCCGCCGCTCTCGCCGATGACATAGCTTATGGCCGGGTTGGCGTTCAGATGCGGCCACAGCTCGGACAGCGCGCGGCCCGTGCTCAGCGCCACGATCCGCCCCGCCGCCGTCGCGCGGCGCAGCACGCCTGCCGTGTAGGGTGAGATGACGTGGTCGGAGTTCAGCAGCGTGCCGTCCATGTCCAGCGCCACCAGTCGGTAGATCCTGTCCGCGCGTTCCTTCATGCCGGGCGTCCTCCTGTCGTCGTTTCGGTTGCTTCTATTATCCATCCGCGATGCAAAGTTTGTGGGGTGGGAAGGGTTAAATCCTGCCGCAGATCTTCACAGGGCAACGCGCGGGCGGCGCCCCACCGCCCTGCCGAAACGGCAACAGGGGCGGCCGACGGCCGCCCCTGCGCATGCTCTCTTTTAAGTAAATGCGTCCTTTCCTTCTTGGCGCGTCATGCGATTTCCAGCGCGATCTCCATCATCTTCGTGAACGTCGTCTGGCGATCCTCGGCGGGCAGGGCCTCGCCGGTGACGATGTTGTCGGAGATGGTCAGAAGGCTCAGCGCGCGCTTCCCCGCCGCGGCGGCGTTCAGGTAGAGCGCGAAGCTCTCCATCTCCGCGCACAGCACGCCGAGCTTTCCGAGGATCGCCGACGGATTGTAGTCCCCCTGGAAGTAGAAGGCGTCCTGGGTGCACACGGGGCCGGGCACCACGTGCTGCCCGAGCCGCTCGCCCGCCGCCACCGCCGCGCTCAGAAGCCCGAAGTCGGCGCAGGGCGCCAGAGAGCCGTGGAAGCCGAACTGGTCGCCGTAGTTGGAATCGGTGTACGTGCTCATCGCGGCCACCACGTCCCGCAGCTTCAGCTTGTCGGTCAGCGCGCCGGCCGTACCGATGCGAATGATGCTCTCCACGCCGTAGCAGTTGAACAGCTCGTACGAGTAGATGCCCATGGAGGGCATGCCCATGCCCGAGGCCATCACCGACACGCGCTTGCCCTTGTAGGTGCCCGTATAGCCCTGCACGCCGCGCACGTCGTTCACCAGCACGGCGTTTTCCAGGAAGTTCTCCGCGATAAAGCGGGAGCGCAGCGGGTCGCCGGGCATAAGTACCGTGGGCGCAAAGGCGCCCGCCGGGGCGTTGATGTGGGGGGTTGGAATGTTGCTCATGGGGTATCCTCCTTTGATTCGTATGTGTATTTCATGGTTTTTTGTTTCAGTCCAGCAGCACCTGCACGCCGTTGTCCGCGAACACCCGCAGCACCTGCGCCGCGTAGGACCCCAGTCCCTCCAGGAACGGCGCGGCGGGCTGTATGACCACCAGCTCGTGCCGCGCGCGCTCGCCCAGGCAGTCGTTCAGCGCGTCCAGGTTGCCGCCGTAGTAGTCGGGCAGGCCGAGGCGCTCGCGCAGGTGGTCGTGCAGCGCCCCGCGCTCCGCCATATCGTTTCCGTTCAGCACAATCATGGCAATTCCTCCGGGAACATCTGTGTAAAGGTGTTGTAGTGGTCGTCGGTATAGTAGTAGAGGCCGTCCGAGCTGAAGAGCACCCGCTCCGCGCCGCGCTTTCGACCGCGATAGTTGGCGTCGCACTCGTACCACGTCCGGCCCTTTCTGTCCGGCAGCGCGCCTTCGTAGTTGCCGAAGCGGTCGCCGCCGATGCTCTTGCCGGGGGCGACGTCCCCCACGTAGTTGTAGCTGCTGTCCCAGCCCAGGGCGCGCGCTTGCTTCTTGGTGATGAAGTTGTCCGGCAGCGCGCCGTAGAGGGACAGGTAGTTCACGATCTGCTGCGGATCGGTGACGGGATCGTCGAAACGATACCCCGATCCTCCCCCGCCCGCGTCGCCGGCGTCGTCCTCCGCTTCCTCCAGCCCGAAGGCGTCCCGCAGCATGGAGCGCCAGTCCTCGCCGAGCGCCGCCGGGACCAGGCACGCCGCCAGCAGCAGCGCCGCCACGATCGCGGCCAGCAAACGCTTCCACATCCTGTTCAACCGCATCACCCTTTCGTGCTTCCCGGGGATCGACGCGATCCCCCGCTTCGTGTCATCGCTTCGCTTCGTGGATTCTGTACAGCGCGGCCAGGCGCTCGTCGGCCTCTTCGTCCTCCGGCAGCGCGGCCATCAGGCCGGTGCACTCGGTGGCGGAGGCCACTTCCACGGCAGCGGGCGCTTCGTCGCGCCGCTCGTGCTTGCGCTTCACGCGATCACCTCCGGGCGCAGTCTGCCCCGGCCGGATGCGTGCTATACGCAACCACCCCTCTATTGTAACCGATTTTTAACCCAGCGTCAACCGGAGCAGGCGCGGAAATTGACATTCCGCGTACATTTCCCGCGCAAGCCGTCGCGCATTCGTTGCGCCGGGCCGACATTTTGCCGCGAAAAGGCGTCATTTTATCCATCCCGCCTTGAATCGCCGGTTCAAACATGCTATAATACCCGCATAAAGGAGAAGATTAACATGGCGCGGAATGCACAGAATCACTTTTTCATCCCCAAGGACCCCGAGCACAAGCCCTCGTGGTTCTGGGTCGTCGTGCTGTTTCTCTGCGGCAGCTTCACCGGCCCGGTAGGCCCGCTGATCGGCGCGTACATGGCCTACAAGCGCATCAAGCGCGAGGGCAAGATCAAGAAGCTGGGCGAGTTCCGCCGCATGGCCAACCTCATCGGCGAGCGCGGCAGCGTCAGCATCCGCGAGCTCACCTCGCGGCTCGGCATGGCGGAAAAGGACGTGATCGACGGCCTGCAGGAGATGATCGACAGCGGTTACATCGTCGGCAGCGCCTACGTCGACCACAGCGCCATGATGCTGTACCTGAACGCCGACGCCCAGGCCGCCGCGGGCCCCACCATCAACATCAACATCGGCAGCCAGGCCGCCGCGGGCGACGCCATGTGGTCGCGCGCCTCCGAGCCGCAGGCCGCGCGCCCCGCGCCGGAAGCGAAGAAGCCGGAGCCCAAGCCCCGCCGCGCCGCCACCGAGAGCGAGGAGTTCGAGGCGAAGCTGCGGGAGATCCGCGAGCTGAACGACGCCATCGACGACGCGGAGGTGTCCGAGCGCATCGACCGCATCGGCGAGCTGACCGCCAGCATCTTCCGCGTGGTCCGCGAAAAGCCCGAGCACGCCGAGGAAGTGCGCAAGTTCATGAACTACTACCTCCCCACCACGCTGAAGCTGCTGAAGTCCTACAGCCTGATGGAGAAGCAGAGTTACCAGGGCGAGAACATCCAGGCCGCGCGCAAGAAGATCGAGGACATCCTGGATACGCTGATCCACGCCTTCGAGCAGCAGCAGGACCGGCTGTTCAAGTCCGAGGCGCTGGACGTGGAGTCCGACATCAGCGTGCTTGAGACGATGATGGCCAGCGACGGCCTGCTGCAGGACAGCGGCGAGTTCCGGCTGCGGACCTCCGCCGGTTCGGAGGAATGACCCGGATACGCGGCGCAGGCGGCTCCATCCACATTCAAAACACAAGGCCCGGAATGCAGATTCCGGGCCTCTTTGTCTGCCTTTGATCCGCGTTCAGCGGCATTCCGGCGCGTCTACAGCGTATCAATCTCCAAGTCCAGCCACGCGCACTCGGCGTCGGTGAGCCTGATCTCGCTGGCCTCGACGTTCACGCGCATCATGTCGCGCTGCACCGGGGCGGTGAGGGCGTACACGTCCAGCGCGCGCTGGTTGAAGATCCACGCCATGGCGATCTGCGGCACGGTCATGCCCTTTTCCTTCGCCAGCACCTCGCAGCGGCGCAGGCGCTCGAAGTTCTCGGGATAGGCGTAGCCCTTCAGGCCGGGTTCGTCCATAATCTTCTTCGCACCTTCGGGGTCGTCGCTGTGCACGAGGCCGGAGAAGAAGCCGCGCGCCATGGTCGAGTAGGCGAACACCGGGATGTGGTTCTCCGCATACCACTTGCGCGCCGCGCGGTTCGACGGGCCGGAGATGGTCACGCACCCGCCGCCCCAGGGATCCTCCACCTGGTCCGCCAGGCCGAAGTTGGGGCTGGACACGGTGAACGGCTGCAGGCCGTGCTTCGCGGCGTACTCGTTGGCCTCCTCGATGCGCTCCACGGTCCAGTTGGAGCCGCCGAACGCGCCGATCTTGCCCTCGTCGTAGCAGCGGTTCAGCACGTCCACGATGGGCCCGACCGGCACCTCGGGGTCGTCGCGGTGCAGCATGTAGATGTCCAGGTGGTTCGTCTTGAGCTTCGCCAGGGAATTGTGCACGTCGTGCAGGATGTCGAAGTCCGTCACGCGCTTGCGCCAGCGGTTGTGGTGCGCGCCCTTGGTGAAGATGACCACCTTGTCGTGCAGGCCGCGGGCCTCGAGCCACTCGCCCAGGGGCTCCTCGCCGTAGTGGTCGGAGCTGTCAAAGCAGTTCACGCCCTCGGCGTACATGTCGTCCAACAGGCGGAAGGCCGCCTCCAGGCGCTGGGGAAAGTCGGGAGAATCGCCGTAGACCGACCGGAACGCCGCGAACATCTTGGGCGTCGCCGTGCCGAAGACGATGTGGGAAATGGGCTTTTCAACGTGGTCGATGTGTCCGTACTTCATAGGATGCTCCCTCCGTTCGATGTTGCGCTTACTTCTTGCGAATGTTCTTCCGGACGTCGAAGCCGACGGCGGTGAGGATGATCACGCCCTTGACGATCTTCTGCCAGTAGGGCTGCACGCCGAGGAAGGTCAGACCGTAATTGATGATGCCGAACATCAGCACGCCCAGCACCATGCCGGGGATGGTGCCCACGCCGCCGGAGTTGGAAACGCCGCCCACCACGCAGGCCGCGATGGCGTCGAACTCGTAGTTCTCGCCGTAGGCCGCCGTCGCGCCGTTGGTGCGCGCGCACTCCAGGAAGCCGCCGATGGCGAAGGTGATCGCCGCGATGGCGTAGGTCCAGATCAGGGTGCGCTGTACGTTGATGCCGCACACCTCCGCGGCGTCGCGGTTGCCGCCGATGGAGTAGATGGCGCGGCCGAAGGGCGTGTACTTCATGATGAACCAGGTCACCAGCACCACCGCCGCGGCGATGAGTATGATGACCGGCACCGCGCCGAACAGGTAGCCGCTGCCCATGAACTTGATGTCCGGCTGGATGTTGCCGATGGGCTGAGAGTGGTTGGGCTCCAGGTCGTAGTACAGCAGGTTCGTGCCCCAGATGATCATGCCGGTGCCCAGCGTGACGATGAAGGGCGGTATGGAGAACTTCGCGATGGCCACGCCGTTGAGCATGCCGAACACGAAGCACACGACGATGGCCGCCAGCAGCGGCACGATCGGCGGCAACTGCGGAAGGTTGGGGAAAAAGCGCCGGCTCGCCTCGGCAAGCTGCCCGAGCGAACCCGTCATCACCGCCGCCAGGCCCACGATGCGCCCGGCCGCGAGGTCCATGCCGCCGGAGATCAGTACCATGCTCATGCCACAGGCGATGATCATGCGGGACGAATTCTGGATCAGGATGTCCCTCAGCACGCGGGTGGACATGAAGCGCGGCTGCAGTATGGCGATCACGACGATCATCACGAACAGGCTGATCATGATGACGTTGTTCATCAGGAAGTCCAATACGCCCCTTTTTCCGCGGCGCGCTGTGTTTTCATTGTTCATTCGCCGTTCCCCCTTACTCAAACTGTGTGGCAAGCTGCATCACGGCTTCCTCGCCGAACTGCTCCCTGGACAACTCGCCGGTCTTTCGTCCGTCGCACATCACCATGATGCGGTCCGCCATGCCGAGCAGCTCGTTCAGCTCGCTGGAGATCATGACGATGCTCTTGCCCTCGGCGGCCAGTTGGGCGATGATGGTGTAGATCTCATACTTGGCGCCCACGTCGATGCCGCGGGTGGGCTCGTCCAGGATCAGGATTTCCGGCTCCGTCATCAGCCAGCGCGCCAGCAGCACCTTCTGCTGGTTGCCGCCGGAGAGGCTGCGCACGGGCGTGCCCAGGCTCGGCGACTTAATGCTGAAGCGCTTCACGCCCTCGGCCGCGATCTGGTTGCACTTGCGGTAGTTGATCTTGCCCAGGCGGCTGACCCGATCGTACTGGCGCAGGTAGATGTTCTCCCCCACGCCCAGCGCCGGAAAGATGCCGCTGCGCTTGCGGTCCTCGGTGAGGAGCACAATCCTGCGGCGGATGGCGTCGATGGGCCGGCGAATCTCGATCTGCTGCCCGTCGAGCGTCAGCTTGCCGGCGGTATGGGCGCGGATGCCGTAGATGCCCTCGAAGAGCTCGGTGCGCTGCGCGCCCACCAGGCCGGCCACGCCCAGGATCTCCCCGCGGCGCAGCTCGAAATCCACGTGGCGGAAGCTCTTTGGATGTATGGACGTGAAGTCCTCCACGCGCAGCCTGACCTCGCCCGGCACGTTGTGCTTCTGAGGATAGTACTCCTTCAGCTCGCGCCCGACCATTCGGGAGATGATGGTGTCGATGGTCAGCTCCCGGGTATCCCAGGTGCCGATCATCTTTCCGTCCCGCATGATGCTCACGCAATCGGCAATGCGCATGATTTCGTTCATCTTGTGGGAAATATAGATAATGGCGATGCCCTGCCTGCGCAGATCCTCGATGATGCCGAACAGATACTCGACTTCCTTCTCGGTCAGCGAGGAGGTGGGCTCGTCCATAATGATCACGTTCGCATTGTTGGAAACCGCCTTGGCGATCTCCAGGCTCTGAATCTTGGAGACCGACAGCGTTTTGACCAGCGCCTTGGGATCGAAGTCCAGCTTGAGGCGCTTCAGTTCTTCCACCGTGTTCCGGTACATGGCCCGATAGTCCACCATCAGGCCCTTTTTTGGCAGGCGGCCCATCCACAGGTTCTCCATCACCGTCAGGTACGGCTCCGGCTGGAGCTCCTGGTGGATCATGGAGATGCCGCTCTTCAGCGCTTCCATGGAACTCTGGAAGCGCACTTCCCTGCCTTTGAGGATGATCCTGCCCGCATCCGGCTGGTAGATGCCGAACAGGCACTTCATCAGCGTGGATTTGCCCGCGCCGTTTTCGCCCATCAGCGCGTGCACCTTGCCGGGCTCCACCTTCAGCGTGACGTCGTCCAGCGCGCGCACGCCGGGGAATTCCTTGGTGATGCCGTGCATTTCAAGCACGTAGTTGCCCTGCTCCAACCTATTGCCCCCCATCTGAAACGGTTGTCGATGCGCCCCTGGCGGCGCGCACCTGTCGCCAATAGCAAGGGGAAGAGCGCCGAGCGCCCTTCCCCCGGGAAACGGGTTAGCCGATGGAATCCACGTTGTCCAGCGTCACCGGCACGTAGGGCACCCAGACGTACTGGCCGTCCAGCGTGTAGCCGAGGTTCTCGCTGGTGGGCTCCTCGCCGTCGGCGATCAGCTTGCAGAGCTTCACGACCGCGTCGGCCTGGCCGCGGGCATCGTTGAACACGGAAGCGTACATGGTGCCTTCCTTGATGGCGAGCTTGGCCTCTTCGTTGGCGTCGACGCCCACCACGGGGATGAAGGTGCCGCCGTCCACCAGGTAGCCGCCGGCCTTCAGCGCTTCGATGGCGCCCAGCGCCATTTCGTCGTTGTTGCAGATGATGGCTTCGATCTCGTCATGTGCAGCCAGGATGCGGGCCATGACGTCCTGGCCCTCGGCGCGCGCCCAGTTGGCCACGTCCATGGCGACCTCTTCGACCTCGATGCCGGCGTCCTTGATGGCCTTCACGGAGTACTCGGTGCGCAGGATGGAATCCTGGTGGCCGGGATCGCCCATGATCATCACGTACTGCATGACGCCGTCGCCGTTGCGGTCAGCGCCTTCCACGGTGGTCCAGTACTTCACCAGCGCCTCGCCCTGCATGGTGCCGGAATCCTCGGCCTTGGCGCCGATGTAGTAGTTGCCGGGCGCAGCCGCCAGCACGTCCGCTTCGGGCTCCACGTTGAAGAACACCACGGGCACGTTCTCGGGCTGGGTCTTTTCCAGGATGCTGGGCGCCTGGGTGGTATTCATCATGTTCACGCCGAGCACCTTGTAGCCCTTGGTGAGGAACAGGTCGATGTTGTTGTTGATGACGGGCTCGCTGGACTGGCCGTCCGCGATGTCCAGGGTGACGCCCAGCTCGGCGGCGGTGTCCGTCATGCCGTTGCGCATTTCGGTCAGATAGGCGTTGGAGAACTCCTGAATGTTGATGCCGATGGTCAGATCCTCGGCCAGCGCGCCGGATGCTACGCACATCAGCATGGCCAGAACCAGTGTCAGGGTAAGCAGCTTCTTCATGGGAATAACCTCCTTCATTTATATGGATGCACGTTCGTGCATGACCAACTTCTCCGGAGCCCGGCAGGCGCGGGCAATTAAATAACTTAATTACGTAATATTATAGCATGTCCCCTTCCGTCCCGCAAGGTGTTTTGTCGCATTTTTGTGTCCGGCGCATATTTTCGGTATAACATCCAATTTTCATTTGTATATTTCATGCATATCGTCTTATCGACGACGCAAGCCCCACGTTTTATTTCTTAATTTTGTTTCGTAACTTGCGTTTTATTACTTGACAATTCCCTCGCCGTTTGTTATACTGATGGGCAAGAATACCCGCGGGGAGGTTATCGTCGTGATTCACAGCGCGAACCAGTCCTCCGGCATGAAGCCCGCCGACATGAAGCTCAACAACCGCGTGCAGATCCTCGAGCTCTTCAAGTCCGGCGAGCCGCTCTCCGCAAACGCCATCGCGGAGGGCGTGGGCATCAGCCGCCAGACCGTGATGAAGGCCATACAGTTCTTCGTCGAGAAGGGCATCCTCGCCTCCACGGGCAAGGCGCGCTCCGGCGTGTCCGGCGGCAAGCGCGCGGAGCTGTACTCCCTCTCCGCGGACCAGTACCTGTTCCACGTGCTGATTTCGCCGGACGACCTGTACATCGCGCTGTTCAACTACCGCTTCGAGATGGTGGACACCTGCGCCATCGGCGGGCTGTCCATGCCCGGCGTGGATGAGATCGTATCGCTCGCCGGCAACACCTGCTACAAGCTGCTCCTGAAAAACGACATCTCCCGCCACAGCCTCCGCGGGCTGTGCATCACCACGTCGGGCATCGTGGACCGGAGCACCGGGCGGCTGAAGTTCAACTCCCTCTACCCCAACTGGGGCAGCGACGTGCCCATCGCGGAAAAGCTGTCCGCGTTCTTCGACGAGGGCACGGTCACGCTCATCGAAAACGTGGGCAAGGTGTGCGGCAGCGCGTACCTGCACGACCAGCGCCTGCAGGGCAAGCGCGGGCTGACGCTGTTCTCCGCGTGGGGCGGCGTCTGCGCCTGCCTGATGTCCGGCGGCCGCATCCTCAACGGCAAGGATTCGCTGATCGGCGAGATCGGGCACATGATGCTCGAGCCCTCCGACCCGGAGATCTGCGGCTGCGGCAGCCACGGCTGCTTCGAGCGGCAAGTGTCCAACGACCGCATCCGCAGGATCATCGCCGAGGGCCGCGACGCCCATCCGGAATCGCCGCTGAGCCGCATCCCGGCGGACGCCGCCGCGGTGCAGGCCGTATTCGACGCCTCCGCCGCCGGCGATCCCTTCGCGCGCGGCATCGTCGAGGCGCTCGCGGGCTACTTCGCCGTGGCGCTGAAGAACATCACGCTGATGTTCAACCCCGAGCTGGTGGTGTTCCAGGGCGAGTATGCGCGGGCGGACGACGCCTTCTGGCGGGCCGTCGACGCGCACCTGGCGTCCTTCCACTACTACAACGCCGCGCGGCCCTTCCGGCTCGAGACCGATTGCCGCGCGATCCCCGACGTCGCCACGCTGGGCGCGTATACGCTGCTCATCGACCGGCTGTTCAGCGACGAGGCCGTGTACAGTTGACGGCGCGAAGGCATGACAAAGCGCGCTTCCCGATCCATCCGGGAAGCGCGCGGTTCTTTATTTTGGGGCCGTTCGCCCCGGGGACGTAAGCGGGGCGTTGGAAATCCCCGCGGTTGCGGCCTTGATCGGCGCGCCGGGTTATCAGGCCGCACCGCCGTAGAACTCGGTCCTGGTGGGGTTGGCCTGGATCATCACGGAGCTCTGGTGGAAGGCTTCGATCAGCTCGTCCGCCGCGGCGTGCACCTTCTCCTCCGTCGTATCGCTCAGGTAGATCACCAGCGTATACTCCCGGAACTCCGTATCGTCGTCGCTGATCCAGCCGCCGTAGGCCTCCTGGATGGTGTAGCCGCCGAAGTTGCGGATCAGGATTTCCCGCGCCATGTCGATGGCCTCCGCCTGGGTGAACACGGGCTTGTCGGTGTCCTTGTCGTTCGTCCCGAGGTAGAGCACGTACTGCACGTCGTCGCTCTGCGCTTCATCATCTTCCGCGGGCGTCCTGTCCTCCGCCAGGTCCTCCAGCCAGTGGAAGCTGCCGGTCTTTACGACGTCCTCGCCGTAGATGGTCTTCCAGTCGTTGGCCATGGAGATCACGTTGAAGCCGGCGGCCTCCCATTTCTCGCGCAGGCCCTGCGCCTTTTCGGCATTGCCGTAGTCGCGCACCTCGTCGTCCGCGATGAGCATGAACGCCGCGCTGCGATAGCAGTTGTCGAAAAGGGTGTAGTTGTGCATGCTGACGTCGCCCGAGCTGTTGCCGAACGAAAGCACCGGCTGGCGGCCGATCTCCTGCGCGATCTGGGTCACCTTGTTCATCTTGAGGTTCTTGATGAGCAGCCGGTCGGTGCGCACCACCGTGTCGTTGCTGGAGTAGACGTAGTCCAGCCCGTCCGCGTCGCCCTGGTTCGTTGCCTCGAGCGCCACGTCCATGCCGATGATGTGCTCGAAGGGGATGTCCACCATGCCCTCGACGTAGGTGCGGCAGATGAAGCGGTCGCTGCCCGAGCAGATGTAGACCTTGAAGTCGTTCTCGTTCAGGTAGTCCACCACCTCGATCATGGGCACGTAGAAGGATTCCGCGTAGGTCATGCCTTCGAAGCCGTCCACGTCCCGCACGAGCTGGCGCGTGACGAAATCGGCGAACTCATTGAGCGTCATGCCCGCGTAGGCCTTCGCCGCGTGTATGGCGTGCAGCATGTCCATATGGTCCGGGAAGGACTTGTCCAGCGCGCAGTCGCGGAGCATGCGGCCGAACTCCAACATCTCGGCGTCGGGCTGATAGGTGGGGTCCGTCAGGATGCGGTTCGCCAGCAGGTAGTACTCCAGGTAGGTCGGGCAGAGCTCGGCGCACAGCGTGCCGTCCATGTCGAACGTGGCGATGCGGTCCACCGGCGGGATGTAATCGGGCGAGGACGGGTCGGTGACCGCCTCGACGTATTCGACCAGCGCCTTGAGCGCCGGGGCGTCCTCGTTCCACGACTCAAAGATGTCCTCTTCCTCCGCGGCTTCCGCGAGCGCAAAACCGGTCGCGCCGGCGAGGGCCAGGAGCATCGCCAGCATCAGTGCCATCAGTGCCGTCATCGTCTTTTTCATTTCGTCATCCTCCCGTCTTGGGTCTGATTTGAACGCCCGCGCGCTGCGCAGGGACGTGTATCGCATTCAGTATACCGCTTTTCCGGACAAATTGCAACCCGTTTTTGCGCTGACCGGCGGCGCCCGGCCGAGCTAGCGCCGGGTCTTCCAGGCGCGCACGCCCGCGACCAGCTTCTCCCGGTTGCCTTCTGTGAATCGGGCGATTTTCAGGCTGACGGGCCGGGGTTCGCCGTTGATGACGAGGCGGTATTGCAGCTTGAACACGCCGGTTTCGCGGATCGAGCGCAACACGTTCTCGCGGCTGAACGCCTCCAGGTACCGCGGCAGGTCGTCCGCGCAGACGGTCCGCTCGCCCTCGACGACGCCCTCCAGGAAGAAGTCCTCCCCCTCCTTGGCAAAGCCAAGGCTCTCGTACTCGTCCGAGGCGCTGTACTCGACGTAGCGGCCCGTCTCGGGATCGATCGCATACAGGCTCATGTGGTCCTCGGACAGCGCCATCAGCCGCACGAGCGCGTCCCGTTCCTTCTGCATCGCCTCGATGCGCTCCTTCTGCTTCATCTGCGCGTCGATGGTGCTGATGCCGATGATGATGTGCCTCCCGCCCGGCTGCATGCGCGTGATCTTCATGTGGACGTAGACCGCCGTGCCGTCCTCGAGCAGGCGACGGTAGGTGGCCGCGTACACGCCGTGCTCGTCCAGCTCTCGAAGCAGGTTCTCCTTCGTGAAGGCGGCGTAGAACGGCTCCCGGTCCTCCTCGTGGATGCGTCCGGCGGCGCGCCTGCTGGCATTGAAGAAGTCGTCCCCGTGGCGCTCCATGGCGAGCTCCTCCCCGCCCACCGGCGAGGAGTATTCGATGAACCGGTCCGTCTCCAGGTCCACGTAGTAAATATTGTAGTAATCCGCCGCGAGGGCCCGAGCGATGCTCGCGTAGGTGGTACCCTCGTTGGCCTCCGTGATGGACAGCACCGCGACGGCCGCCGCCGTGACGCCGGTGACGGGGTTCGTGCCGATCTTCCGGGCGAAGGAATGGACGATGGAACCGTCCGGCATCTGCTCGTCGAAGTACGCGCGGTTACCGTCCCGGCAGCAGGAGCGCACCAGCGCCATGAAGGCGGAGCCCGGGCCGAAGGGCGAGTCGGAGTATTCCGCCGCGTTGTCCGAGAGGTCGATTCCGAAGAAGCGCCGGATGAAATCTCGGTAGGACTGGTTGGTGCGCACGAAGCGTATCCCGCCCTCTTTGATCTCCATAATGCCCAGCGGCAGCGTGTTGAAGAAGTTCTGGAAGCTGTTCTCGTCCCCGTTCGTGATGACGGCCAGGTCGTAGAGGTTGACGCAGCCGATTGCCTCGTAGTACGCGGATTCGGCCGGGTTTTCGTATCCGATCTTCGGGTGCTTATCCTGGAATTCGATCAGGTGCTCCAGCGGCACGGGCTTGCTGTAGTAGTAGCCCTGCAGCTTGGAGCAGCCGATCTCCCGCAGGAAGCGGACGTGCGCCTCTGTCTCCACGCCCTCGCAGACGGTGCTCACGCCGAGCGCGGTCGCCATCTTCATCAGCTCGGTCAGTATGATCTTTCCGCTGTCCCCCTCTTCCAGCTTCTGCAGGAAGCTCATGTCGAACTTGAGCAGGTTGAACTTGATGCTCTGCAGCACGCCCAGCGAGGAATAGCCGCTGCCGAAGTCGTCCATCCACACCGGGAAGCCGAGGGCCTGGAAGCGCGCGACCTGCTCCTTCATGAAATCGAAATCGGAGCCGATCACGCTCTCGGTGAGCTCAATCGTGATCCTGTCGCGGCTGATCCCGGCCGCGTCGACGCGCCTGCGGATCTCCTCCACGATGTCGCAGGCGGTGAAGTCCTTGCGCGAGAGGTTGATGGACTGCGGCACGATGTGCAAGCCCAGGTCCCTGAGCATCCGCAGCTTCTCCAGCACCTGCTCCAGCACGTACAGATCCAGCTTGTAGATGCTTCCGGCCTCCTCCAGCGCCGGGATGAACTCCGCCGGCGACATGTAGCCCATCACCGGGTCAATCCAGCGGGACAGCGCTTCGTCGTCGCTGATCTGGCCGGTCGCCGCGCGGACGATGGGCTGGTAGTAGACCCGGATCCACTTCTCCTCGATGGCCCGGTCGATGTTCTCGATGATGTACTGCTTGCGGACGGCCTCGTCCCGCAGCTCCTGGCTGTAGTATCTGAAGGCGGAGGCATACGCGCCCTTCAGCGCGTCGCAGGCGATCCTCGCGCGGTCGCACGCGGAGCTGACGGCACGTCCTCCTGACGCGTGCTATATATGCCCACGCGCATGGGCATCGCGTTGCCGTCGTTCAGCGTCGCGGCCTCCCGGAAGAAGCGCCGCAGCGTGTCCTCCAAGCCCTCCTCGCGCTTGTACACGCCGAAGTGATCCTGCCCGAGGTGGCAGCAGTTCTCGCTGTTGAACGTGGCCGAGAGCAGCTTCGCGAACGCCTGCAAATACCTGTCGCCCTCGGCAAAGCCGTAGCGGTGGTTGAAGAACTTCATGCCGTTGAGATCCAGGTACAGGAACACGACGTAGCCGCCCTCGCGGTAAACGGCCTCCTTCCCCGCCCCGGCCAGCTCGAAAAAGTGCGTCATGCTCGGCAGGCCGGTCAGGTAGTCGTAGTGGCTGGCCCGCAGGATGCTCTCCTCGTGGATGGCGTTGCTCAGGGCCCTGCTGAGCTCCGTGCCCTTTCGCTCGCCCTCCTCCGCATACGCGCCCTCGTCCGCATACCAGACGTGTGCCAGCCGGACGCCCTCCTCCGGGTACACGTGCCTGCCCATGGCGTGAATCAGCCGATAGCCCGGGCCATCCTTCCTGCGCAGCCGGTAGACGACCTCGAACGTGTCGCCCTCCTTCATAAACCGAAAGACGGCGTTGGCCGTGCGCGCCACGTCCTCCGGGTGGACGTCCTTGTAGGTATCGCGGTCCAGGTCGGCATAGGCCTGTTCGCGACTTTGGGCGCCGAGCAGCTCGCAGAAGCCGTCGGACAGGGCCACGGTGACAATTCGCTTGTCGACGAGCTGGAACACGGCGAGCGGCACCTGCATGCTCTCCAGGAGCGCCTGCTGTTCATGCGTGAACCGGTATTTCTCCATATGGCTGCGCCTCGGATCTGCGTGAGTATCCTTAACACATTCATTATATCACCGTAACCGCGGGCTTGTCTATACCAACGCCAAAATCGCATGCCCGTTGCGGGAGGGCGAGTGGGAGGCGAGGTGCGAGAAGGGAGGCGAGTGGGGCGAGGCGGGTGGCGCGTAGCATAAAGCAGGAAGCGTGATGCGCGGGCGGGTGGCGCAAGGGCGGGAAGCGCAACGCGAGAAGGGTAGCGCACCGGCGCGGGGCGGGTGGTTCATCGGCGATGGCGGGTGACGCACCGCGAACGAGAGGTGTCGGGCGAGCGAGCGGGAGGCGTGATGCGCGGGCGGGTGGCGCAGGGGCGGGAGGCGCAACGCGAGAAGTGTAGCGCACCGGCGCGAGGCGGGAGGTTCATCGGCAATTGGCGGGTGGAGCAGTGCGAACGAGAGGCGTCTGGCGAGCGAGCGGGAGGCGTATAGCACGGTGCAGGATTCGTGCAGTGCGAAACAGGAGGCGCGCAGCACGGGGCGGGTGGCGCAGGGGCGAGAGGCGCAGGGGCGGGAGGCGCAACGCGAGAAGTGTAGCGCACCGGCGCGGGGCGGGTGGTTCATCGGCGATTGGCGAGAGGCGTGCCGGTGATAGGCGCAGCGCGGTAAGCATGATGTACTGGCGAGGGGTTGAAGGCGGGGCGCCCTCCCCTACCTCAATGTTAAATATCAGTTTTAACCTGAAAACAATGGACTTTTTGCGCCCACCTATGTTATAATTCATTCTTGTGAACGGCTGTTGGTATGCGCCAATGTAGCTCAGTTGGCAGAGCAGCGGTTTCGTAAACCGCAGGTCAAGGGTTCGAGTCCCTTCATTGGCTCCACGCCTTTCCGAGGTGTAGCGCAGTTTGGTAGCGCGTTTGGTTCGGGACCAAAAGGTCGCAGGTTCAAATCCTGTCACCTCGACCACAAAGGCGATTTCGGTTTTCAAATCGAGATCGTCTTTTTCTTTGCTTCCAGCGCAAAAAATCTCGATATTTCAGGCGTTTTGCAGCCTGAGTGTTACTTTTTCGCCTTCAGAAGTACATCTCGACAGTTTCTCGATCATCGTCCCATACGTCCCGCTCGTCCCTTAAAAAACGGTGGTGTGTGGTCGAAATGTGGTCAGCGCTGACCACACACTACAAGACGCATTGGATTCCACCGCCGAAGGTATAGACATTCTTGTACCTCGTGCCCTGGTAGTAAGCGCAGCGAACGGTATACCCATGCTGCATGTATCGCTTTAGGTTCTCTTCGGACAGCGTCTTACCGCGCTCGCCAACCTTGTCGCAAACATAGTGTTTCATCTGCGGCAGCCGTTTGGTCGTCACCCGGATGGCGAAAGGCTCCACCTCCGACGCCCAGACCGGCTCGATGCCGGAGAGGATGCCTGCCAAAGGAAAACCCCCGGAGCCGTCAAACAGGCTGCCGAGGGTCAGCGTTCTTTTCTCGTCATTCATGCGGTTCCACCTCTTTCACAAGGTCGGCGTACATAAGCCGCTGTCCGCCGCGCTCCACATACACCTGATCCGCGCCGCCGAAGTCCTCCACGTACCGGCGCAGGATGACCGAGGCGTACTTGGGGTCCAGCTCCATCATGTAGCAGATACGGTCGGTCTTCTCGCAGGCCATCATGGTGGAGCCGCTGCCGCCGAAGGTGTCGATCACGACGCTGTTCTCCTGGGAGGAGTTGCAGATCGGATAGGCAAGCAGATCGAGCGGCTTGCTGGTCGGATGGTTCTCGTTCCGCTTGGGCTTGGCGAAGTTCCAGATCGTGGTCTGCTTCCGGTCGGAATACCACGGATGCTTCCCATTCTGAAGGAAGCCATAAGCATGTACGTTCCTCCTTTGTCGCCTACCCACGTAAAAAGGCCGGGGTAGAAGTATAGTCCTGTACCTGGTGTGGTACTGCTATCATCTACCCCGGCCTGTTACGCCTTCGAACTGCACGGCGGGTAAATATTCTTTGGTTCTGCTGATGGCTGTTCCGTACGCCTTCGACGGAAACGCGCCGTGGATGCTTTATGTTTCCATACTGTATTCCGGGAGCTGGCTGCTGCAGGCCCTCTGCATCATTTCGTCCAGATAGGTGTATCCGACGACCTTCCGCCTCTCGCCTTTCCCCTCGACATAGGCAAGAGCCACCTTACGGTTCACAATTGCCAGCATGCCCTGCGGTCGCTTGATGCCGTGGGTGGTGTACATCAGCGCGTTCATGTCAGACGTTACGTTCTCTGCCATCCGAATCCTCCTTAGTCCTCAATCATATCGAGCGGGTCCACCAATTCTTTATCTGCCATAGGCTGGGTGACGGGAGTCTTGAAGAACGAAGCCGCTTCTGCCTCATCGTACCGCTTCAGCTGGGTCTCCTCCACGACGCGGTCGCCGTTGATATCGACGAGGATTGCGGTCATAAGCCCGTTCACCAGCAGCCCGTGATCATTGATCCTCTTCAAGAACAGCCGGTACAGCTCGCGGTCGATGAAAACGAAGGAGTACTTCTCGTTCTCGTACAGCTCGCTCTCAAAGCTGTCGCTTGCGAATACCGCGCCGACCTTGTTGATGAAGTTGCCCACATGGGCTTCTGTCGCGCTCTCGGCTCCCTTGGGCAGCTGCATCTGATCCAGCGCAAACTTCCAGGTGTTGCAGGGCGACATGCCGCTGACCGAGAAGCCGAAGTTGTAGTTGCGGGGGAACACCCTGTCCATCTGCATCCGATAGCCGTGCAGGCTCCGCCAGTTGGCGAATTCGTGAAGCTGCTGGAAGGGGTAGTTCCGGCTGGCGATCTCGTTCTGGATGATCATTTTCACATCCTTCTCGATGCCCTCAGTGATCATCCGCCTGCGGGCGTAAGCATCCTGCTTCGTCAGGTCGCTGTCATCCTCCTGGGAGCGCATACCGTTCGCCTCGATCAGCTTCTCCAGCGTGACGCCGGTATCGCCCGCCACCTTCGCAATGGCCGTCAGCAGCTCGACGCTGACCGGGCTGTTCCCCGGCATCCAGTTCATCGCCCTGGAAAGCGTCGGCGCGCTGACCTTCGTGTTGGGCGATTCGAGTTTAATGTCGTCCGCGAACTTCGCCATAGAGCGGTCGCCCTTCACCCTGCCGATCAACTCCCGAAGGGTATCCCCATCCGGGTCCTTTATCTGAATATACCTCATCATCTTCGCCTCCGTTTCACAGGTGTGAATATTTCGTTCATCATTATGGAATACAGTATACACCCGCCCTATATGTTTGTCAATAGCCTTGTTCCATATTTACGGAAATTTCTTTCTTAACTGTGAAACGAATTATTTATGCCGGGTCGCCGTAAATTATAACATCGTTGATATTGGTGATGTCCAGCCAATTCAGGATGCGCAGGAGATAGTAGCCGTCGGGCGTCGTTTCGCCACATTCCCACTTCTGATAGGTGCGCTCATTGGTCTGGACGGCGTTTGCCACCTGCTTTTGGGTATACCCCAGGGCCTTCCTCCGCTTCTTCATCACCTTATAGTCAAAAGTCATCGTCTGCGGACCCGCATAGAGTTGCTTCCATGTCCTGCCCGCTGCCTCGATAGTGTTCCCAACCTCATCACGCTCAGTGGGGATCAGCGCCCTTATGACAGTGCGCGGCGTGAGGGTAACGATGATATGAAACTCAAAGCTCCCCTTTTCCCGAAAATCGCTGGTGATTGAATCTGCGTCTTTAATATCTACACCAATCCACCGCATGACGGGGATGCCGTTTTCATCAACCGGAAACATCCCCAGGAGGGACAGCTTGTTGCCCTTGCGGACGCAGTACTCTACAGCGTCCGGGCCCTTGTTCTTCCAGGCTTCACTGTCAATATCCATGATATAGAATATGATGGGGTCTTTGCCAAGCGCCTCCCTTGCGAGATTATACCTGTAATAAAATGCGTCAGGCATATAATCATCCCATCCCAGCTCGATGCACATATCCAGATAATCGAACCAGTCAGCGTAGGTTTCGTCAAAACAGCACCATTGCTCTCCTTCGGTGTATGAGAAGATTTCAGCCAGCGAATATCCGTGTTCGTAATACAGGAATTCCAGCTTCTGATAAGCATCCTCCATCGTCAGAGGCGTCTCTCGGTGGTTGTGGTAGGCGACACCCGCCTCCTTGCCGATACAATACGTCAAACTGGTAATCTCAATCACGTGCCAGCGTTCCTGCTCTTTGCCTTCAGCGTCCTTGTAGGTCGGTTCGCCTTCAATATAAAAGTTGAAGGGGATTCTCCTGATGAACACGTCCACCGGCATCGGTTCAAAGCAAGAGGCGCAGTTTCCATCGATAAACGCGACGGATAGCGCCGTCTTGCCGCCGGGGTTGTTCGGATACACATCCTTCGCCACATACTCGAACACCTCTATCCCCACCATGTCATGGATCGTCAGGTACTTTATGAGTTTCTCCTGGTCAAAATAGGTCTCGGACACAAATTCACGGATGACAGCAATCTGATCTTCACGCAGCATTTTTGTATTCCTCCTACGGTTTCTTTATCGTGTGATTGTATTATAACACGAAGATTCCGGGACGTTTAGCCGTAAGCGTCAAATATAGCCGCGTTTACACTCAGCCATGACGGCCTCGTTCCAGGGCATAAGGTTTTCGATGAACTCATCCGTAAGGTTGCCATCTGCC
>CADBCY010000027.1 GCA_902793325.1 uncultured Eubacteriales bacterium | reverse complement strand
CGGAGGGAGGCGATGCAGCGCATCGTTGACCGCAGTGAGGCAAAGGCAGGGCGGAAAAGATGCCCGCAGATATTTGCATTTTAGATTGAGAATAGTATTGGGAATCTCCGCGGTTGCGGCCTTTATCGACGCTCTGACGGAGCGCGCTTCAAAGCTGAAGCGCGCTCCGTATCTATTTCCTTGCCGCCCTGTAGTCCGAGCGCAGTATGGCGTACAGATCCACGTCCACGTACCGGCCCTTGTTGTACAGGCGCTGGCGCAGGGTGCCCTCGCGGCACATGCCGCACTTGCGCATCACGGCGCCGGACGCGGGGTTGTCGGTCTCGTGCTGGGCCTCGATGCGGTTCAGGTTCATCCGGCCGAAGCCGAAGTCGATCACCGCGCGCAGCGCCTCGGTCATGAGCCCGCGGTTCCAGTAATCCCTGCCGAGGGAGTAGCCCACCTCGGCGGAGGCGTTGTCCGATTGGATCCACATGAAGCCGATGGTGCCGATGATCTCCCCCGTCTGCGCGTACTCGATGCCCCAGCTCGCGGGCTCGCGGGCGCGGTACTTGCGCAGCATGTAGCGCAGGTAGGACCGGGCCTCCCCCACGCTGCGGTAGGCGTCCCACAGCACGTGGCGCGCCACCTCGGGGTCCCGGCCGTAGCGGTAGATGTCCGCCGCGTCCCGCATGGCGAGCTTGCGCAGCCGCAGCCGCGGCGTGCGCAGCTCGGGCATGTAGGCGGTATCAAAGGCATTCTGCATGGTCGCAGCCTCATTCCCTGTCCCGGCCCTGCGCTGTCACGGCAGGCGCTTCGGGGAAAATGTCAAGGGGACGGCAAGCGCCGCCCCCTCGCGGTGATCGGGCCTATCCCTTCGCCACCAGCTTGTGGTAGCTCTTCTTGCCCTTGCGGATGAGCAGGCCGTCGCCCGCCAGCATCTCGGGCGTGATGCGGAACTCGGTGTCGGTGACCTTCTCGTCGTTCACGCTCACCGCGCCGGCGGTGATGTTCTGCCGGGCCTCCTTGTTGCTCTTGCACAGCCCGACCCTGGCGATCCACGCCAGCAGGCGGTTCTCCGCCTCCAGCTCCGCGGGATCGACCTCGGTGGTGGGCACGCTGCCCTGCATGGCCCCGCCGCCGAACAGCGCCTCCGCGGCCTGCTGGGCCTTGCGGGCCTCCTCCTCGCCGTGCACGTTCTTGGTGACCTCGTAGGCCAGCACGCGCTTGGCTTCGTTGATGGCGCTGCCCTCCAGCGCGCCCAGGCGGCGCACCTCGTCCATCGGCAGGAAGGTCAAAAGGCCCAGGCACTTCTCCACGTCCTGGTCGTCCACGTTGCGCCAGTACTGGTAGAAGTCGTAGGGGCTGCACTTGTTGGGATCGAGCCACAGCGCGCCCTTCTCGGTCTTGCCCATCTTGCGGCCGTCGTGGGTCAACAGCAGCTGGAACGTCAGCGCGAACGCGGGCTTCTGGTCCTTGCGGCGGATCAGGTCCGCGCCGGAGAGCATGTTCGACCACTGGTCGTCGCCGCCGCACTGGAGGCTGACGCCGTAGCGGTGGTTCAGCTCCAGGAAGTCATAGCTCTGCATGAGCATGTAGTTGAACTCCAGGAACGTGAGGCCGCGCTCCAGGCGCTGCTTGTAGCACTCGGCGGTGAGCATGCGGTTGACGGAGAACAGCGCGCCGACATCGCGCAGGAAGGCGATGTAGTTGAGGTCGCGCAGCCAGTCGGCGTTGTTGACGATCTTCGCGCAGTTGGGCTTGGATTCGTCGAAGTCCAGGAAGGACTCCATCTGCGCCTTGATGTGCGCGACGTTGTTGTCGATGTCCTCCACGGTCAGCACCTTCCTGAGGTCCGACTTGCCGGAGGGGTCGCCGATCATGCCGGTGCCGCCGCCCATCAGCGCGAAGGGCTTGTGGCCGGCCTTCTGCAGGTGCGCCATGGCCATGATCGGGATGTAGTGGCCGATGTGCAGGCTGTCCGCCGTGGGGTCAAAGCCCACGTAGAAGGACACCATGCCGTCGTCAAAGGCCTTGTACAGCTCGTCCTCGAAGGTGATCTGCTTGACAAATCCGCGTTCTCTCAACAGGTCCAGTGCATTCATGGTGGCATTTCCTTTCCTTGTGTTGACTTTGTCGCTGTTATGGCGCGGCCCGAAACGGCCGCGCGGCCGCCCGGTTTTCCTCTCGGGGGCGCCGGTGCGCGGGGCGGCTAAACGGTTCTCCCGTCCGCCGTCTCCGCGATGACCTTCCCCAGCCGCGCCATGCCCTCCCGGATGGTGGGTACGTCGCTCATCGAGAAGTTGAGCCGCAGGGTGTTCGCGTGCCCGCCGTCGGGGTAGAAGTGCGTGCCGGGCACGAAGGCCACGTTCTGCTCCACCGCGCGCTCGAACACCCGCATGGCGTCCACGCCCTCCGGCAGCTCCGCCCATACGAACAGGCCGCCCTGGGGCACGGTGTGCGCGGCGCCCGCGGGGAAGAAGCTGAAGGCGTCCAGCATGGCGTTCAACTGCACGCGGTAGTCGCCGCAGATGCGCCGCAGGTGGTCGGCCATCAGGCCCTTCCGGAGGTAGGCGTCCACGATGGCCTGGTTCAGCAGCGGGCTGTGCACGTCCACCGACTGCTTGCCAATGACCATCTTCCGCAGCAGCAGCGGGTTCCTGACCGCCGCCGCGCCCAGCCGCATGCCGGGGGAGATGTACTTGGAGAAGCTGGACATGTACACCACCCAGCCCTCCTCGTCGAAGGACTGGATCGGCGGCAGGGCCTCGCCCGTATAGCGCAGGTCGCGGTAGGGGTCGTCCTCGGCGATGACCACGCCGTACTTCGACGCCAGCGCCGCCAGCGCCTTCCTGCGCTCCAGGGCCAGCGTGATGCCCGTGGGGTTCTGGAAGGTGGGGATGACGTACATCAGCTTCGGGCGGTGCTCCCGGATCAGCGCCTCCGCCGCCTCCACGATCACGCCGTTTTCGTCGGTGGGAATGTCCACGAGCCGGGCGTTGTACTCCCGCATGGCCTGGATCGCGCCCAGAAAGGTGGGGCTCTCGCACAGCACCACGTCGCCGGGGTCCACCAGCGCCTTCAGCAGCAGGTCGAACGCCTGGGAGCCGCCCTGTACGGGCAGGATGTCCGCCGCCTCGCAGCGAACGCCGTCGCCCCGCAGGAATTCCGCCGCGCTCTCCCGGAACGGCCCGAAGCCGTCCGTCGCGCCGTATTGCAGCAGGGTCGCGCCGTACTTCGCCAGCACCTCCCCGCTGAGCTCGGAGATCACCTCCGGCTCCAGCGCCGACATGGAGGGATTGCCTCCGGCGAAGGAGATCATGCCGGGCTTGGCCAGCAGCTTGAAGATTTCGCGAATGGCGCTGCCGTTGATGTCCCGCATGTGCCGGGCAAACATCGCCTCGGTGAACTGCATGCGCATCGCTCCTTTCTCTCGTTTCATCGCTCAAAAAAACGCCCTCCCCGACGGGGAAGGCGATGGTTTGACCGCGGTACCACTTCCATTTACCCCGCGCGGGCGGGGCCTCGGAGACGCGGTTTCGGGCGTCGGCCGGGCGGCCTAGTGGGGAGGGCTTCCTCCTGTTCAGCGGCCAGCTCCGGGAGGTATTCATCCGCGCGCCATCGCCGCCTCGCACCCGCCGGCGGTTCTCTGCATCCGGTATGCACGGACTACTTGTTCCCATCATCGCAAGCTATGAAACTGTAATCAGATGATACCATCCCCCGCCCGGTTTGTCAAGGACGGGGTTTGCAAAATGTGCGTGAACTGAAATCGCGCGCCAGGCAGGAATTCCGGGGTCGCGCGGAGAAATAAACGCTCAGTCGGCCGCCGACCGAACGCCGACGGCCGTCGCCGCAAGCCGACCCTCAATCCAACGCTACGGAGGTAGAATATGGACATCCATGACAACGCGGGCATCCTGGAAAAGACGCTGTCGAGCGAGCGCGTGTTCGACGGCATCATACTGCACATCGACCATCTGGTGAACGAGCTGCCCAACGGCCACACCGCGCCGCGGGAGGTCGCGCGGCACATCGGCGCGTCGGCGGTGATCCCCGTGGACGCCGAGGGCAACGTGTGGCTGGTGAAGCAATTCCGCGCGCCCATCGACCGCGTGCTGCTGGAGATCCCCGCGGGCAAGCTGGACTACGCCGGCGAGGACCGGCTGGAGGCCGCGCAGCGGGAGCTGGCCGAGGAGACCGGGCTGACCGCCGGGAAGTGGACGCACCTGACGGACATCGTGACCACCCCCGGCTTCAGCGACGAGAAGATCGGCCTCTACCTGGCCACGGAGCTCACCTCCGGCCAGAGCCACCCCGACGAGGACGAGTTCCTGAACGTGGTCAAACTGCCCCTGGCCGACGCCGTGGCCGCGGTGCTGCGCGGCGAGATCGCCGACGCCAAGACCGTCTGCGCGGTGATGATGGCGGAGCACGCGCTGCGCGGGAACTGACCGGCCAGGCGCGGGACGGGCGGGCTTTCCCCGGCGCCGCGCCGTCGGCCGCGCCCGGGCGGGGCGTCGCGCCCTGCGAGGTCCCCGTCCCATCCGCCACGGTCGCCCCCGCCCCGAAGCATCCCGCCCCGCTTCCCCACCCCGAATCCAACCGCGAAAGGTTCGTTTGCCATGAAAATCCTCATTTGCAACGCGGGGAGCACCTCGCTGAAGTTCAAGCTCTGGGCGATGCCGGCGCGAACGGTGCTGGCCGAGGGCAAGGTGGAGCGCGTCGGCTCCGACCGCGCCGTCTTCCACTACGCGAACGCCGCCGGCGCGTCCGTCCGGGAGGAGGGCCTGTCCGTCCCGGACTACACCGCGGGCATCCGCCGCTTCCTTGACCGGCTCTCCGGCGCGGAGGGCGGCGCCGTCGCGAGCCTGTGCGAGATCGACGCCGTGGGCTTCAAGACGGTGCTGTCGAAGGATCACTACGGCGTGCACTTCCTCACCGAGGAGGTCAAGGCCGGCATGCGGGCGTTCTTCTCCGTGGCGCCCGCGCACAACGGGCCCTACCTGGAGGCCATCGAGGTGTTCGAGAAGCTGCTGCCGGACGCGCCGCGCATCGGCGTGTTCGAAACGGCCTTCCACCGCACCATCCCGCAGGCGCGCCGCATATTCCCCGTGCCCTACGAATGGTACGAGCGCTACGGCTGCATGCGCATGGGGTACCACGGCGCCAGCCACGGCTACGTCGCCCGGAAGCTGGCGGGGCGGCGGCGCGTGGTGTCCTGCCACCTGGGGGGCAGCGCCTCGCTGTGCGCCATACTGGACGGGAAGAGCGTGGACAACAGCTTCGGCTTCTCGCTGCAGATGGGCATTCCCAACGCCAGCCGCACCGGCGACGTGGACGCCTACCTCATCCCCTTCCTGCTGGAGCAGGGGCTGACGCTGGAGGAGATCTTCGACGGCCTCGGCAAAAACGGCGGCCTGAAGGGCCTCTCCGGCACCAGCGGCGACCTGCGGGACGTGGACGCGGCCATCCGCGCGGGCAGCGCGCGTGCGCAGCTTGCGCTGGACGTGTTCGTGACCCACATCCTGCGCTACATCGGCGCGTACACCATGGAGCTCGGCGGGCTGGACGCGCTGGCCTTCACCGGCGGCATCGGCGAAAACTACCCGCCGCTGCGCCGCAGGATCGTGGAGGCCATGGCCCACATGGGCGCGGCGCTGGACGCGCAGGCGAACGAAACCGTCCGCGAAGGCCTGATTTCCGCGCCGGAATCGAAGGTGGAGGTGCACGTGATCCCCGCCAACGAGGAGCTGATGGTGGCGGACGCCGCCTATGCGCTGCTCACGGAGAAATAAAAAACAAAAATCGTGCGCAAAACTATAGATTTTTCCGAAAAAGTGTTGTATACTTATTATGATTTGGTAACAGGTGTAAAGTTACACCGGTTGCGAATAATATGAAAGTAGGGATAACGTGAAGAGAAAGAAGTGTATCGCCATGCTTCTGGCTGGCGGCCAGGGCAGTCGCCTGGGCCTTCTGACCAAGGTCATGGCCAAGCCCGCCGTACCCTTCGGCGGAAAGTATCGCATCATCGACTTTCCCCTCTCCAACTGCACCAACTCCAACATCGACACCGTCGGCGTGCTGACCCAGTACCGTCCCCTCGAACTGAACAGCTACATCGGCTCCGGCCAGACCTGGGATCTCGACCTGAGCTACGGCGGCGTGTACGTGCTGCCCCCCTACGCGACCGCCGACAGCAGCGAATGGTACAAGGGTACCGCCAACGCCATCTTCCAGAACTTCGGGTTCATCGAGCAGTTTGACCCCGAGTACGTGCTGGTGCTCTCCGGCGACCACATCTACAAGATGGACTACAACAAGATGCTGCAGGAGCACATCGAAAAGGGCGCGGACGTCACCATCGCGGTGCGCCCCGTGCCGTGGGAGGTGGCCCCGTCCTTCGGCATCATGAACGTGGACGGCGAGAACAACATCATCGAGTTCGAGGAGAAGCCCAAGCAGCCCAAGAGCAACCTGGCGAGCATGGGCGTGTACATCTTCACCTGGGAGATCATGAAGAAGTACCTCACCGACGACAACGCCGACCCGAATTCCAAGAACGACTTCGGCAAGAACATCATCCCGAACCTGCTCCGGGACAACAAGAAGCTGTACGCCTACGCCTTCACCAGCTACTGGAAGGACGTCGGCACCATCGCGTCCCTGTGGGAGGCGAACATGGATCTGCTGAAGGATCCGCCGGAGTTCGACCTGACCGACCCGCGCTGGAAGATCTACTCCCGCACGCCGGTCATGCCGCCGCACTACATCGCGCCCGGCGCCGAGGTGACCGGCAGCATGATCACCGAGGGCTGCACGATCAAGGGCACCGTGAAGAACAGCGTGCTGTTCGCGGGCGTGAAGGTAGCCGAGGGCGCCGTGGTGGAAGACAGCGTCATCATGCCCGGCTCCAGCATCGAGTTCGGCGCCATCGTGCGCCGCGCCATCGTGGCGGAGAACTGCGTGATCGGCAAGAACGCCTACGTGGGCGAGGCCGAGGGCGATATCGCCCTGGTCGGCCACGGCACCGCATTGCCCGAGGGCTATCGCGTAAAGGCCGGCGAGCAGGTGGACACGGAAGAAATTACCCGAAGGGAGGCCGCTGAGAAATGAAAGACGTGATGGGCATTGTCTATACCTCAAAGGACGACCTCACCCTGCGCGAGCTGACCAGTCAGCGCGCCGTGGCCGCCGTGCCCGTTGCCGGCCGCTACCGCATCATTGACTTCGTCATTTCCAACCTGGTCAATTCCAACATCCGCAACGTGGGCATCATCGCCCAGAAAAACTACCAGTCCCTGATGGATCACCTGGGCTCCGGCAAGGAGTGGGACCTGCACACCCGCAACAACGGCCTGTTCATACTGCCCCCCTACCTGACCCGCGAGAACGGCGGCGAGTACGCCGGCATCCTGGACGCGCTGCGCGCCAATTTCGACTACCTGCGCCGCTCCACCCAGGAGTACGCCATACTGACCACCAGCGACTACGTGATGACCACCAGCCTGGAGCCGATGATCCAGCAGCACATCAAGTCCGGCGCGGACATCACCATCATGTACCAGCAGGTCACCCCGCAGCTGACCGAGTTCTCCGCCTCCTCGAAAAACAACCACGTGTACATGGACATCGCCGAGGACGGCACGGTGAAGGACCTGGAGATCAACCCCAACGCCGCCTCCTACGGCAACATGGCGCTGAACGTCATCATGATCAAGCGCACGCTGCTGATCTACCTGGTGGACCAGGCCATCTCCCAGGGCCTGCACGACCTGGAGGCCGACGTGCTGCGCCCCGCGGCCCACTCCGGCTCCATGAAGATCTTGGGCTATGAGGAGAAGAGCTACTATCGCAGGGTGGAGACCATCCGCGGCTACTTCAACCTGAACATGGACCTGCTGAAGCAGGGCGTGTTCGAGGAAGTGTTCGGCAAGACGCCGGTCTACACCAAGACCCGCGACTCCGTGCCCACCATCTACCGCGAGAGCGCGAAGGTGGCCAACTCCCTCATCGCCGACGGCTGCGTGATCGACGGCACGGTGGAGGACAGCGTCGTGTTCCGCGGCGTGGTCGTGGGCAAGGGCGCGAAGCTGAAGAATTGCGTCATCCTGCAGGACTGCTACATCGAGGACGGCGTGGAGCTCGAAAACGTCATCTTCGACAAGGCCGTCACCATCCGCAAGGGCGAGCGGCTCGTCGGTCCGAAGCAGTATCCCATCGTCATCGGCAAGAACGTGACGCTGTAAGCAAAAACCGACCGGGGATGGGAGAATGGGGTCTTCCCGTTCTCCCTATGCCTGTTTATCCGATCTTTTCATTTCCTCGGCGAAAGGAGGGCTTCCACCATGAAAATCCTGTTTGCGGCCTCGGAGTGCGTACCCTTTGTCAAAACCGGCGGCCTGGCCGACGTCGTCGGCGCGCTGCCCAAGGAGCTGTTAAAGGCGGGCGAGGACATTCGCGTCATCCTGCCGCTGTACAAGGCCATCGCCCCCGAATGGCGGGAGCAGATGGAGCACGTGCTCCACTTCTATGTAAACCTGGGCTGGCGGCGGCAGTACGTGGGCATCGAAAAGCTCACCTACGCCGGCATCCCCTTCTATTTCGTGGACAACGAGCAGTACTTCGGCCGCAGCTATATCTACGGCGCGGGCGGCGACGAGGGCGAGCGCTTCGCCTACTTCTGCCGCGCCGTGATGGAGACGCTGCAAAAGATCGACTTCATCCCCGACGTGCTGCACTGTCACGACTGGCAGACGGGCCTCATCCCCGTGCTGTACAAGCTGCAATACAAGCAGCTGGAAGCCTTCAAGAACATTCGCACGGTGTACACCATCCACAACCTGCAATACCAGGGCCTGTTCCCCATCCACACGATCGAGGATTTGCTGTACCTGGGCGACCTGGCCTACACCAGCGACGCGCTGGAGTTCTTCGGCATGTGCTCCTGCATGAAGGGCGGCCTGGTGTTCGCGGATGAAATCACCACCGTGAGCCCCACCTATTCCGAGGAGATCCAGACCGCCTACTACGGCGAGCGGCTGGACGGCCTGCTCCGCAGCCGGGTCGATCACCTGACGGGCATACTGAACGGCATCGACACCGTCGAGTACGACCCCGAGCACGACCCCGCGCTGGCGCGCAATTACACCGCGGACAGCTTCGTGGACAAGGTCGGCAACAAGCTGGCGCTGCAGCGGGAGCTGGGCCTGACGGTGGACGCCGACGCCCCCATGATCGCCATGATCACCCGCCTGTCCGGCCAGAAGGGCCTGGACCTGGTGGAGTGCGTGCTCAATGAGATCATGAACACCGGCTGCCAGCTCGTGGTGCTGGGCATGGGCGAGAGCCGCTACGTGGACCTGTTCAGCTGGGCACAGTGGAAGTATCCGAACCGGGTCTCCGCCAACTTCCAGATGAACCACAACCTGGCGCACAAGCTGTACGCCGCGGCGGATCTGTTCCTGATGCCCTCGCTGTTCGAGCCCTGCGGCCTCAGCCAGCTCATCTCGCTGCGCTACGGCACGCTGCCCATCACCCGCGAGACGGGCGGCCTGCGCGACACGGTGCTGGCCTACAACCAGTACACCGGCGACGGCAACGGCTTCACCTTCCTGTACTACAACGCCCACGACATGCTGCACGTCATCGAGAACGCCGTGCGCATGTACCACGAGGAGCGCGACGTGTTCAACGGCCTGGCCATCCGCGCCATGCGCGGGCAGTACGGCTGGGACCAGTCCGCGAAGCAGTACGTCGAGCTGTACGAGAAGCTGACGGCCGGGCCCGAGGTCGTGACCCTGGAGGCCCGCGACCCGCTCTTTGTCGAAGAAGCGCCCGCCCCCACCGAAGAAGCGCCCGCGCCCGCAGAGGAAGCGTCCGCACCCGTTGAAGAAGCGCCCAAGCCCGAGCCGAAGAAGCGCGCCCCGCGCAAGAAGGCCGAGCCCAAGGCGGACGCGCCCGCGAAAAAGCCCGCGCCCAGGAAAAAGGCCGACGAACCCAAAGTATAACCCGCGTCGGGCCTGCCGCGGCAGCGCCGACCCGGGGTCGATTCCAAATCCGCCGGAATAACCGATGCAGCCCATCGGTTATTCCTTTGTAGGCACGATCGTATAGGAGCAGCAGCCATGGACAATCGCGACGAAATCATCCGCACGCAGATGGACGTCATCAGCACGCTCATCAACAACAACCTGGGCCGCATCGCCGACGACCTGTGGGGCCCGCAGAAGCCGGCCACCCCCGCCGCGCCGAAGCCCGCCGCGCCGTCGGACAACGCCAAAAAGCCCGAGGCCGCCCCGGCCCCGCAGGCCGCCGCCGCGAGCGGGGAGGCCGTCGAGGAGGACGCCCCGCCGGAGAACATCGACGACCTGAAGGCGGAGCTGAACGAGCTGATCGGGCTGGCGGGCGTCAAGAAGGAAGTCAACAACCTCATCAACATCGTCACCGTGCACAAGCTGCGCGCGGAGGCGGGGCTCAAGACGGTGGACATGTCGCTGCACATGGTGTTCTCCGGCAACCCCGGCACGGGCAAGACCATGATCGCGCGGCTGATGTCGCGCATCTACAAGAGCCTGGGCATGCTGAAGAAGGGCCATCTGGTCGAGGTGGACCGCTCCGGGCTGGTGGCGGGCTACGTGGGCCAAACGGCCACCAAGACCCGCGCCGCCATCGAGAAGGCGCTGGGCGGCGTGCTGTTCATCGACGAGGCCTACGCGCTGAACGGCAAGGGCGAGAACGACTTCGGCCAGGAGGCCATCGACACGCTGCTCAAGGCCATGGAGGATCATCGGGACGACCTGGTGGTGATCGTGGCGGGCTACGACGGGCTGATGGACGACTTCATCCACTCCAACCCCGGCCTGGAGTCCCGCTTCAACCGCTACCTGCACTTCGACGACTACACCACCGACGAGATGATGGGCATTCTGGACCTGCGCCTCAAGAAGGGCCAGTACCAGCTCACCGAGGACGCCCGCGAAGCCGCGCGCGCCTACATCGAGGCCGCGAACACCGGCTCCATCGCCTTCGGCAACGCCCGCGGCGTGCGCAACATCTTCGAACGCCTGCTGGTGGCCCAGGCCAACCGCCTGGCGGACGACCCGGACATCACCAAGGAAGAGCTCATGACCATCACCGCCGAGGATGTTCAGAAGACTCGCGAGAGCGATGAAAAGCTCCAGGCCGCCGAGAAGGCCCAGGCCGAGCTGCTCCGCTCCGCCGAGGACACGCTCGCGGAGCTCCAGCGCCTGTCAAAGGACATCCCCGTCAAGCTGGACGATCCGACGCCGGAGGAATGACCGACCATCCATGACCGACAATCAGGGGCGATGCAAGCATCGCCCCTTTCCGTACACGCCCCCGGACGCCGCATCGCGACAGCGCGACAAAAACTCCTTCGCCTCCCCCGGACGGCAGGCAATCTCGCCGCCGCCCCACGGGGTGCGAAGGAGTTGTTTTGTTCTCGCGGTTCCGCGCGCTCCGGGCGGGCCTAGTCCTTCACGAACGCCCGGTAAATCGCGTTCATTGCAGTCTCGAAGTCCTCCACGTTCACGCCCACGATGATGTTCATTTCGCTGGAGCCCTGGTCAATCATGCGGATGTTCACGCCCGCCTGGTAGAGGGCGGTGAACAGCTTGGCCGCGGTACCGGGGGTGCGAACCATGCCGTGGCCCACGGTGGCGATCAGCGCGATGCCGCCGCTGACCTCGATGGAATCCGGCTGGCAGAGCTGCTGGATGCGCTGGATGATCTGGTCCTTGCGGGTCACCAGGTCCTTGTCGGAGATGACCACGGACAGCGTGTCGATGCCGGAGGGCATGTGCTCGAAGCTGACGCCGAAGTCTTCCAGCGCCGAGAGCACCCGGCGGCCGAAGCCGAGCTCCGCGTTCATCATGGCCTTGTCGATGGTGATGAGCGTGAAGTTCTTGTGCCCCGCCACGCCGGTGATGGCCATGTCCGGGCGGTTCGCCGTCATCTGGGGCACGATCATGGTGCCGGGGTCGGCGGGGTCGTTGGTGTTGCGGATGTTGGTGGGGATGCCCGCCTTGTGCACCGGGAAGATGGCGTCCTCGTGCAGCACCGTCGCGCCCATGTAGGAGAGCTCGCGCAGCTCCGAATAGGTCAGCTCGCGGATGCAGCGCGGGTTGTCCACGATGCGCGGGTCGGCCATCAGGAAGCCGTTCACGTCCGTCCAGTTCACGTACATGTCCGCTTCCACCGCCCGGGAGACGATGGCGCCGGAGATGTCGCTGCCGCCGCGGGAGAAGGTGTGCACCTCGCCGTCGGGGAAGGAACCGTAGAAGCCGGGGACGACCGCGCGCTCGTGCTCGGCCAGCTTGGTGCGCATGATCTCGTTCGTCCACTCCGAGGCAAAGCTGCCCTGGCGGTCGAACTTCACGACCTCCTGGGCGTCCACGAAGTCCCAGCCCAGGTAGCGCGCCAGCAGAACGCCGTTCAGGTACTCGCCGCGGCTGGCGGCGAAGTCCGGGCTGTTGTGGCGGCGAATGGCGTCGCTGGTCTCGTTCAGCAGGCCGATGAAATCGAAGTCCTGGTCGAGGGCGATGTCCAGCTCGTGGGCGATCTCGAGGTAGCGCTCGGCGATCCTGCGGAAG
Organism: uncultured Eubacteriales bacterium; assembly: GCA_902793325.1. Classification (GTDB taxonomy): domain Bacteria; phylum Bacillota; class Clostridia; order Christensenellales; family Aristaeellaceae; genus UBA2862. The sequence continues at coordinate 26,797 of CADBCY010000027.1, read as the reverse complement.
ACCTCCTCGTGGCTCTTGTTGCGCTCCACCAGCCGGTAGCACTGGTACAGCATGTCGGTGACCTTGGTATCCTCGCCGAAGCGCTTGCCGGGCGCGCTGGGCACCACGTAGTGGTAATCCGGGTCGCTCTCGATGATCGCCTTCACCTTGCGAAAATGCGTCGCGTCGCTCAGTGAGGAACCGCCAAATTTTGCCACCTTAATACCCAATGTAACTCCCCCTTGGATGCTTGGAATAACGCTTGTGCTTTGACGCCGTCCCCTATTCGCCGGGCGCCTGCGGCTGCGCGGGCGCATCCTGCGCCTCCGGCGGCGGGCCGAACAGCTCCCGCTCCATCCGGTCCAGCAGTTGCTCGCGGCCGGTGCCGTCCCTGGACGAGCAGGTCAGTACCTCCCAGGGCTGCACCTCCAGCGTGCGGCAGATGACCGGGATGTTCTGCCCCCGCTGCGCCTTGCTCAGCTTGTCGGCCTTGGTCGCCACCACGGTGAACGGTATGTCGTAGTGCCTCAGGTAGCGCACCATCATGGCGTCGTCCCCGGTGGGCGCGTGGCGCAGGTCCACCAGTTGGAACACGTGCCGCAGGTGCTTCGACCCGGTGAGGTAGCCCTCGATCATCGCGGCCCACTTTTCCTTCTCCTGCTTGGGCGCCTTTGCAAAGCCGTAGCCCGGCAGGTCGACCAGGAAGAACGCCTCGTTGATCTCGTACAGGTTCACCAGCCGCGTCTTGCCCGGTTCGGAGGAGGTGTGCGCCAGCCGGCCGTTCCGGGTCAGGCTGTTGATCAGCGAGGACTTGCCCACGTTGGACTTCCCCACCATGGCCGCCTCCGGCAGCCCCTGGCCGGGGAACTCCCCGAACGCACTCATCGAGCACACGAATCTTGCTTTCTTGATAATCATGGAATCAGTCGTCCGCCCCCTGCCGGGGCGTCTGGGTCGCGGGGCGGATGGAAGCGCCGGGGCCCTGCCCTACAGCAGCACCCGCTCCAGCGCGTCGTCCACGCTGTCCATCAGCACGATGTTCAGCTTTTCGCGGATGCCGGGGTCGAGCTTCTCCAGGTCCGGCTCGTTCTCCCTGGGCAGCAGGATGTTCGTGACCCCCATGCGGTAGGCCGCCAGCAGCTTTTCCTTCACGCCGCCGATGGGCAGCACCCGGCCGCGCAGCGTGATCTCCCCGGTCATGGCCCAGGCGCCGCTGGCCTTGCGGCCCGTGACGGCGGACATCAGCGCGCAGGCGAGCGCCACGCCCGCGGACGGGCCGTCCTTGGGGACCGCGCCCTCGGGCACGTGGATGTGCACGGTGTACTTCTCGAAGAAGTCCTCCTCCAGCCGATAGGCGGCGTGGCGCGCGCGCACGACGCTGCGGGCCAGCTCGGCGGATTCCTTCATCACGTCGCCCAGCTGGCCGGTCAGGCGCATGCCCTCCTTGCCGGGGAACGTGATCGCCTCCACGGGCATCAGCTCGCCGCCCACCTGGGTCCAGGCCAGGCCGTTCACCACGCCGACCTCTTCGCGCGCAGCGCCGGGCTGTCGCAGGTAGCGGGGCGCGCCCAGGTACTCCTTCAGGTCGCCGGGCTTCACGGACACGGACCGCAGGTCCCCGTCCTCCACCAGCTTGAGCGTCGCCCGGCGGCACAGCTTGCCGATCTGCCGCTCCAGCGTGCGCACGCCGGATTCCCGCGTGTAGCCGTCGATGACCGCCGCGAGGGTCTTGCGCGATATGCGCAGTTGGCCGGGCTTGAGGTTGTGGGCCTCCCGCTGCTTGGGCAGCAGGTGGCGCTTCGCGATCTCCAGCTTCTCCTCTGCGGTGTAGCTGGGCACCTCGATGACCTCCATGCGGTCGAGCAGCGCTCGGTCGATGGTGTCCAGCGTGTTGGCCGTGGTGATGAACAGCACGTCGGACAGGTCGAAGGGCACCTCCAGGTAATGGTCCAGGAAGGTGCTGTTCTGGGCGGGGTCCAGCGCCTCCAGCATGGCGGAGGCGGGGTCGCCGCGCATATCGCGGCTCATCTTGTCGATCTCGTCCAGCAGGAACACCGGGTTCATGGTCTTCGACTGGCGGATGGCGGACACGATCCTGCCGGGCATGGCGCCCACGTAGGTCTTGCGGTGCCCGCGGATCTCCGCCTCGTCGTGCACGCCGCCCAGCGAGAGCCGCGTGAACTTGCGGCCCAGCGCCTTGGCGATGGACTGCGCGATGCTGGTCTTGCCGACGCCGGGCGGGCCGACCAGGCAGAGGATGGGGCTCTTCAGCTTGTCCGAGGCCACGGAGCGCACCGCCAGGAACTCGATCAGGCGCTGCTTCACGTCCTCCATGCCGTAGTGGTCGGCCTCCAGCACCCTGCGGGCCTTGGCGATGTCGATGTTGGAGGTATCGTACACGCCCCAGGGCAGCTCCAGCATGTACTCGATGTAGTTCTGGCTCACGGCGCTCTCCGGCGCGTGCACGGTGCTGCGCGCCAGGCGCTTGAGCTCCTTCTCCACGTGCTCCCGCGCGGCGGGGGGCAGCTTGGACGCGGCGACGCGGCGGCGCAGCTCGGCGACCTCCTCGTCCTCGTCCTCGTTCAGCTCCTCCTGGATGGCCCGAATCTGCTCGCGCAGGTAGTATTCGTGGTTGGCCTTGTCCATATACTCCCGCACGCGGGCGTGGATGCGCTCCTCCAGCTCGCCGATCCGGATCTCGTCGGCCAGCTTCTCCAGCGTCAGCTTCAGGCGCTGGTCCGTGTCCACGCACTCCAGCACGGCCTGCTTGTCCTCGACCCGCGAGAGCAGGTTGGAGGCGATCACGTCGCACAGCACGCCGGGGTCGCGTTCCCCCTCGATGCCCTGCATGAGCTCCGGCATGTGCTCGCCCCGGGCGCGCAGCGACTGCGTCGCGAGCCCGCGGATGGCGCGCATCATGGCCCGCTGTTCGGCGTCGGTGAACCGGTCGTCCGCGCGGTGGATCGCATAGACCCTGCCCCGCTGGAAGCCGTCGCCCTCCAGCACGTCCAGCAGCAGCGCCCGCTCGTGGCCCTCCAGCAGCACGCGGATGGTCTGGTCCGGCAGGTGCAGCACCTGCTTGACCACCGTGAGCGTGCCCATGGTGAACAGGTCCGTGAGCCCCGGATGCTCCACCAGGCTGTCCCGCTGCGCCACCACGAACAGCTGCTGTTCGGCGGCCACCGCGCGGCGCACCGCCGCCACGGAGCGCTCCCGGGCCACGTCAATGGTCATGACCGTGTTGGGGAACATCACCAGCCCGCGCAGGGCCAGCAGCGGCAGCTGGACGGAATCGCCGTTCCGGTTCTCTTTGCTCAAAGCGGTATCCTCCAAGGGTGGATTGATGGAGATAAGTATACAGGAAATATGTTAAGTTACAAGGGTCGCACGGGGAAATTGGGGGAATGGGAAAAACTGAGTCGCCGCGCGGCCGGCGCGATCGCGGCGAACGGCGGGCGCTTCGCGCCGCCCGCCGCGGGCTCATTCCTCAAACAGCCCGTCCCGCGTGATGTTCCTGAGCCACTTCTTGCTCCGGTAATGCCCGATGACCCAGGGCCACTTCACGAACTCGTCGGTGCAGAGCAGGAAGTACACCCACATCGCCGGCAGCTTCAGCACCGCCGCGGCCAGGAAGCCCAGGGGCACCGCGTAGCACCACATGTCGATGGTGTCGCACACGAAGCCAAAGCGGCTGTCGCCCCCGGCGCGGAACACCCCGGCGATCAGCGTGGTGTTCACCGCCGCGCCCATCACGTAGTAGGAGTTGATGAGCAGCATCGTGCGCAGGTAGCCCTTGCCCGCCGCCGTCAGGTCCGCAAAGCGCAGCACGAAGGGCATGGCGCCCAGTATGATCGCCCCGCCGATGAGCCCGGACAGCACCGTCAGCCTCATCAGCGCCTTCGCGGCGTCGTCGGCCTCCTTCATGCGGTCGTCGCCGATGAGCTGGCCGAGCAGTATGCTGCCGCCGCTGGCGACGCTGAAGCACAGTATGGTGCCGAAGCTGCGCGCCAGGCCGGCGAAGGAGTAGGCCGCCACCATGTCCTTGCCCAGGAACTGGCCGATGATGACCGAGTACATCGAAAACGCCAGGCCCCAGGACACGTCGTTCAGCAGCGCGGGGACGGCCATCTTCAAAAAGTCGCGGAACAGCAGGGCGTTGCGCACGAACAGGCTGGAGATGCGCAGCTTCACGTCCCTGCTGCGGGCGGAGACGACCAGCACCAGCGCCAGCTCCACCAGCCGGGAGATGGACGTGGCCAGCGCCACGCCCGCCGCGCCCAGCTTCGGCGCGCCGAACAGCCCGAAGATGAACACCGCGTTCAGCAGGATGTTCAGCGTGAAGGCCACCACGTTGAGCGCCGTGGCCACGGCCACCCTGCCCACGCTGCGCAGGCTGGCGAGGTAGATCTCGATGACGCTCCAGCACAGGTAGGCCATGGAGACGTTGCTCAGGTACTGGGCGCCGATGGCGATCAGCTCCGCGTCCGGCGTGAACACCCGCATCATCGCCCGCGGCGCCAGCAGCGCCAGCAGCGCCAGCAGCGCGCCGGGGATCAGCGAGAAGCGCAGCGCGATGCCCTGCACGGCGTCCACCGCCCGCAAATCGCCCTTGCCGTAGTACTGGGCGCTCAGCATGGTCACGCCCGTGCCCAGGCCGTAGAACACCATGAAGAGCACGCTGGCATACTGGGAGGCCAGCGACACCGCGGAGATGTGGGCCTGGCCCACGAAGTTCAGCATGACCACGTCCGCGGAGTACACCGCCGTGCTCAGCAGGTTCTGCAGCACGATGGGCACGGTCAGCCGGATGATGCGCCCGTAGGGCGCGCGCCTTTCCGGCGCAGTCATATTCAAGGGGTATCCTCCTCTGAAATCGCAGAAAAACGGCAGGCGCCTGCCTGCCGTTTTGGATGCGAGTCGATCATTCCCCGTCGTCGAAGATCTCGTCGTCGAAGTCGTCGCTCTCGAAGATTTGGATCAGCGTCTCGGCCAGATCCTCGTCCACGGGCACAAACTCCTCCTGATCCTCGCCCACGGGACGCACCTCCATGATGAACACCTCCACGGGCTCATCCTCGTCGGCGTCTTCGTCCTCGTTCAGCTCGGTGAGCAGGGCATACTCCTTGCCCTCGTAGGCAAGGTAGTCCAGCACTTCCATGGTCAGCTCGTTGCCTGCATCGTCCTCAAAGACGACCAGATCCCTCTCGTCCTCCATATCCTTCACAGCCTCCTGTTGCAAACAGAAATAAAGCGCTTTCGCCCCGCCATTATAGCGTATTTGGGGCGAAAGCGCAAGGGAGAAAGCCCGTCGCGGGATGTTATTTCTTTCTGCGCAGCGGTTCGCGGCGATGGTCGGGGTACTCGATCACCACGTTCTCCAGCTGCGCGGTCAGTTGGCCGCGCATGGCCTTCAGGTAGTTGCTGCGCAGCACCGCGCGCTCGGCCTGTTCCTCCGCCGTCAACGCGCGCTCGCGGGAGAGGCGGGTCAGTTCGTTGATGCGCTCGATGTGGTGCTTCTCCATGTTACTTCTCCAGCAGCTCGAACTGCATGCACACGGTGGCGGTCACCTGCTGCTTGGCGGCGATGACCTTGGTGTCCGCCTCGCCGGCGTCCCCGGTGGCCACGCTGTTGCGGGCGTAGGGAATGGAGGCGTCGTAGGAGAAGCTGTCCTCCTCCTGCAGGCTCACCACCGCGCCCAGCTTCATGCCCGCGGCCTCGGCCATCACGGCGGCCTTCTCGCGCGCGCTCTCGATGGCCAGGTTCAGCGCCTGGTTGGAGGCCTCCAGCGTATCGGCCGCGCTGAAGGACACGTCGTCCAGGTTGTTCGCGCCGGCGTCGAAGGCGGCGTCGATGTAAGCGCCCACGTTCTCGATGTTCGTGGTGACGACGGTCAGCGAATTGCTGGCGTTGTAGCCCTTGATGTTGTCCTCGCCGTCGTTGGAATCGTAGTTGTATTCGGGGTAGATGTACAGGGAGTTGGTGTAGATGTCCTCCTCCGCCACGCCGGCCTCCACCAGCGCCGCGATGACGGCGTCCATGTTGCGGTTCACCGCCTGCTGGGCGGCCTTCACGTCGGTGGCGTACTTGCGCACGCCCAGCATGATGGTGGCGGTATCGGACTTCAGGCTCACCGAGCCCGCGCCCTTCACGGTCAGCGTCGCACCCTCCGCCAGCGCGCAGGTCATCAGCAGCGCCAGCGCCAACACGCAGCAAAACAGCTTCTTCATCATGGTCTTATCCTCCGATATTCACAGTATGGACAGTGGGAATCTCGGTGGAATCCGGAAATCCGGGCGGTGAACCGCCCTTCATCGCTGCGCGATGTGGATCAGCAGCGTAACGCGCGCCTCCCCCGCCAGCTCCGGCAGGGTCAGTCCGTCGGGGTTCTCGTCCCACTGGCGAACGGCCTCCAGCAGCTCCCGCGCGTCCTCCGCCGAGAGCGTCGCCTCAAGCTGCGCGCCGTCTTCGGTGTCGCTCAGGGTCGCCTCGCCGTCGAACTCCAGCGCCGTGTCCAGGATACTCCGCCCCGCGGACGCCGCGTCCTCCACGCGGATCGTCACGGCATGGAGCTCCGCGGAAGCGGCGTTCCCCGCCGCCATCACGCTGTCCGCCGCCAGGCTCACCTCGCCGGCAAACGCGGCGTCCTCCCCGTCGGCACCGTCCGCGCCCGCCGCATCGCCGGGCATCGGCGCGCCGGCGTCGTAGGTGAAGTTCTCGCCCTCCGCGCTCTCCACGAACGCCTCCTCGAAGTCCGCGGCGTCCTCTTCAAAGCCCATCGCGTCCTCCGCGACCGCCTCGCGCTCCGCGCTCTTCCCGGCGGACGACGCGACGGAAAGCATCGGCGCCTCGGCCTCCTCGACCGCTTCCGCGGCCTCGTCGGCTTCGTAGGCGACCTCGTCCGCCTGCACCGCGGCGTTCTCCGCGAGCTTCGGCGCCCTGGCCGGGGGCTTCGCCAGGCGCACGGCCAGCAGCGCCACCAGCACGGCCGCGGCCGCGGCGATCATCCGCGTGTAGCGCCGCCGTCCGGCGCGCTTCGACTCCGCGCGAACCGCCTTCCTCCAGCCCGCCTGGGCCGCGAGGGGCACGTCCGCCTCCTCAGGCAGCGACTTCAGCATGGCCTGCAATTGCAGCGCGGTCCGCAGCTCCGCGGCGCACGCCGGGCAGTCGCGCGCGTGCGCTTCCATTTCCGCCCGCTGCGCTTCGTCCAGCGCGCCGTCCACCAGCGGATCCAGCAGCCGGATAAAATCTTCACATCTCATGCAAAAGCCCCTCCTTTCCCACTGTCTGGTAGTTAGACGTTCCACTTGTCAAATAGTTCCGGCCTGGCCGAGATTTTTTCGCGCAGGCGCTCGCGCGCGCGGCTGATCCTGGACTTGACGGTGCCCACGTTCACGTTCAGCGCCTCGGCGATCTCATCGTAGGACAGGCCCTGGATGTCCCGCAGCACCAGCGCCGCGCGCATGTCGTCGGGCAGCTCCCGGATGCAGGCCTCCAGGCCGGCGCGCGTCTCGCCCCTGAGCGCGTGCTGCTCCGGGGATTCCCCGGCGTCCACCGGTGCCCAGCCCGCGTCCAGCAGCCCGTCCAGCGACGTACCGGGGCGGCTCTTGCGTCGGCGCAGCTCGTCCAGGCAGGTGTTCATCGTGATCCGATACACCCAGGTGGAAAAGGAGGACTGGGCCTTGAACCCGCCGATGGCCCGGTACACCCGCAGCATGGCTTCCTGCAGGCAGTCCTGGGCGTCCTCGGGATTGCCGCACATGCGCAGCGCCACGGCGTACATGCGCCGCTCGTGCGCGCCGAGCAGCGCGTTGAACGCCTCCGCGTCGCCCTGCGCCGCCCGCTGGATCAGACGGTTCTCCTCCACAGCGCCCACCTCCGTATCGCGTCATACTGCACCCATTATACACCAAAGCCGCCTGTTTGCAAACCCACCGACGAAAAAAATGCTTGATTTTTCCCCCGGGATACGATATACTAATTGTTGTCTGACAGCGGTGCGTTCCATGCGCCGCGAGGCATTTCCGCGCGCCGGTGTGGCGGAATTGGCAGACGCACCGCACTCAAAATGCGGCGGGAAACCATGCCGGTTCGAGTCCGGCCACCGGCACTGGATCGGATCCATGAGCATCGACGGGCCGCCCTTTTGGGCGGCCCGTCCTGTCTTGTCAAACGCTCTTTACGCGCGCAGCTCCGCGCCGAAGCGATTCCGGAGCGCGTCCAGCACCTTGTTCATGGTGCCGGTGATCTCCTCGTCGGTGAGCGTGCGGTCGGCGGCGCGCAGGGTGATGGCGTAGGCCACGGACTTTTTGCCCTTGCCCAGCTTGTCCCCGCGGTAGATGTCGAACAGCTTCACGTCCTCCAGCGTCTTCGCGGCCACCTCGCGGATGCAGTCCATCATCGTGCCCGCGCCGACGGTTTCGTCCACCACCAGAGCGATGTCGCGGCTGACGGCGGGGAACTTCGGCAGGGGCTTGATGCCGTAGAAATCCTTCTCGAGCGGCATCAGCGCGTCGAGGTCGATCTCGGCCAGGTACACGCGGCGGTTGAGGTCGAACTTCTCCGCGATGTCCGGGTGGATCTCGCCCAGCGCGGCCAGCCTGACCCCGCCCGCGCGCATGACGGCCTTGCGGCCGGGATGGTAGTAGCCGTCGCCCGCGGCCTCGATCTGCGCGGTCACGCCGAACTTGGCGAACAGGCCCACCACGACGTTCTTCAGCGTGTAGAAATCCGCGTCCTCGCCGAACACGGCCAGGCACAGCGCGTGCTTCTCCTCGGGCAGGTCGCCGGGCTTCGCCGCGGGCAGGAACACCTTGGAGAGCTCGAACAGCCGGCCCTCGGCGTTGCCGCGGTTCAGGTTGTTCGCCACGGTGTACAGCATGCTGGGCACGAGCGTGGTGCGCATCACGGACGTATCCTCGCCCAGCGGGTTGCGGATCACCACGGCGCTGCGGCGGGCGTCGTCCTCGGGAAGGCCCAGGTTCTCCACCCACTTCGGGCTGATGAAGGAGTAGTTCAGCACCTCGTAGAGATCCATGCCCACCAGCGCGGCCTTCACCCGGTCTTCAAACACGGCGCGCGCGCCGCGGAAGCCGGGCATGGTCACGGCGTTCATCAGCGTGGAGGGGATGTGGTCGTAGCCGTACATGCGCAGCACTTCCTCGGAGATGTCCGCCTCGCCCTCCATGTCCTGGCGGAAGGCGGGAATCTCGCAGTGCAGGCTGTCGCCGGCGACGGTGGTGTCGATGTACAGCCGGTTCAGGATATCCTCCATATCCTCGGCGGGCACGTCCACGCCGATGCGGCGGCAGATGCGCCGCACGCTGGCGTCGATCTCCACCGGCCGGGCGGGATTGGGATAGTGGTCGAACGCGCCGGGCACGACCCTGCCGCACTCCAGCATGTTCACCAGCATGCAGGCCCGGTTCAGGGCCTCCATGGCGGTGGCGGGGCAGACGCCCTTCTCAAAGCGGCCGCTGGACTCGGTGCGAATGCCCAGCTTGCGCGCGGTGACGCGGTTGTTGGCGCGCTCGAAGGCGGCGCACTCGAACAGCACGCTCGCGGTGTCGCCCACGATCTCCGACTCCTCGCCGCCCATGATGCCCGCCAGGCCTGTGGCGTTCTCGTTGTCGGCGATGACCAGCATCGTCTCGTCCAGCACGTGCTCCTTGCCGTCCAGCGTCACCAGGTGCTCGCCGGGGCGGGCGCGGCGCACCACGATGGTCTGCTCCTTCACCTTGCTGAGGTCAAAGGCGTGCATCGGGTGGCCGGTCTCCAGCATGACGAAGTTGGTGATGTCCACGATGTTGTTGATGGGCCGCACGCCCGCGCCGTACAGGTACTCGCGCATCCACTTGGGGGACGGGCCGATCTTCACGTCGGTGACGACCCTGGCGCAGTACCGCGGGCACAGCGCATCGTCCTGCACCTGCACCTTCGCGTAGTCGTCGAAGCAGCCCTCGCCGGTCTCCTCCACGGCGATCTCCGGCATCACGAAGTGCTCCTCCAGCACCGCGCTCGACTCCCGCGCCAGGCCCCACACGCTCAGGCAGTCCGGGCGGTTGGCGAGGATCTCGAAGTCCACGACGTCGTCGCCCAGGCCAAAGACCTCCTTCACGTCGGTGCCGGGGGCCACGTCCTCGAAGATCTCCAGGATGCCCTCGTCGCCGATGTGGGGGTACAGGCCGGCGGGCACGTCCAACTCGGGGCCGGAGCACAGCATGCCGCAGCTCAGCTCGCCGCGCAGCTTGCCCTTCTTGATCTTGCCCCCCGGCAGGTGCGCGCCGTCCAGCGCCGCCGCCACCCGCATGCCGGCGCGCACGTTGGGCGCGCCGCACACGATCTGGATGGGCTCCTCGCCGCCCACGTCCACCATGCACACGTGCAGGTGATCGGAGTTGGGATGGGGCACGCAGGATACCACCATGCCCACCACGACCTTGTCAAACTGGTCGCCGGTCCGGTCGATGCCCTCGACGCCGGTGCCGGTCATCACCATGCGGGCGGCGTATTCCTCCGCCGTCATGTTGACGTCCACATATTCCTTCAGCCATTTCATCGGCACTTTCATATCGCGTTGCCTCCCCTTCTTATCTGTACTGCGTCAGGAAACGCAGGTCGTTTTCGTACAGGTAGCGCAGGTTCGGGATGTTGTATTTCAGCAGCGTCATGCGCTCCACGCCCATGCCGAAGGCGAAGCCGGAGTACTTGTGGGAATCGATGCCGCACATCTCCAGCACCTTGGGGTTCACCATGCCCGCGCCCAGCACCTCGATCCAGCCAGTGCCCTTGCACATGCGGCAGCCACAGGTGGCGCCTCCCAAATCTTTGATTTGTGAGGTCGCCATCCCAGGCTCTGCCTGGGAGAGTTTTGCCAAAGGCAAAACTCCCTTGCCGCGGCAGTTCGCGCAGGTCAGGTCCACCTCGGCGGAGGGCTCGGTGAACGGGAAAAACGACGGGCGGAAGCGGGTGCGGATGCCCTCGCCGAACATCTGCCGGGCGAACTCGTCCAGCGTGCCCTTCAAATCGCCCATGGTGATGTTCTCGTCGATCACCAGGCCCTCCATCTGGTGGAACACCGGGCTGTGCGTGGCGTCGGCCTCGTCGGCGCGGTACACGCGGCCCGGGCACACGATGCGGATGGGCGGCTTGCGGGTGGTCATGATGCGGGCCTGCACCGGGGAGGTGTGGGTACGCAGCACGATGTTGTCGTCGACGTAGAACGTGTCCTGGGCGTCCCGCGCGGGGTGGTTCTTCGGCAGGTTCAGAAGCTCGAAGTTGTAGTGGTCGTACTCCACCTCTGGGCCCTCCACGACCTCGTAGCCCATGCCCACGAAGATCTCCACCATCCGCGAAAGCGCGATGTTCATCGGGTGCAGGCTGCCGGCGGCGCGCTCGGGGCCGGGCAGGGTGACGTCGATGGCCTCCTCCGCCAGGCGCGCGGCCTTTTCCTTCTCCGCCAGCTCCGCCGCGCGCTCCGCCAGCTTCGCCTCCAGGGCGGCGCGCACGTCGTTGACCATCTGGCCCATCTTCGGGCGCTCCTCGGGCGGGAGCTTGCCCATGCCGCGGAGGATGCCCGTCAGCTCGCCCTTTTTGCCCAGTATGCCCACGCGAATCTGCTCCAGACTGCTGCTGGCCCGGGCTTCCTCGATGTTCCGGAGCACCCGCTCGCGGATCTCCTGCAATGTCTTTTCCATAAGATGCGCTCTCTCCTTCAGCTCTGTCGGAATGTGTGATAAGGGCAGAAAAAAGCTCCGCCCCATGCCAGGGGCGAAGCCGTACATGCTCCGCGGTACCACCCATATTCACCGGCGCGACCGCCGGCCTCTCATCCTGGTAACGGGAAATGAACCCGTCCGGACCTACGCAGAAGCGCCTTCCTTCAGCCCGGATGCTCCGGAGTGAACTTCGCCCGCGCCGCGCGCCCGCCGCGCTTCCAGCCATGGCGCGGCTCTCTCGGGGGTGGCGTGCCGGGGTACTCTCTCCCTCATCGCCTGATTATTGTAGCACGTCCCGGGCCAAAACACAATGTGATCCACGGAATTTTACGATTGCCGGTCGAGCCGGTCGTCGTGCAGCACCGCGCCGCACAGCAGGAAGAAGATCAGGTTCGCGTAGTTGGCGATGGCCAGCAGCACGTTCTCGGGCACGGCCATGATGAGCTGCATCAGTATGAACACCGGCACGACGAACAGCCCGCGGTTCTCCGCCCCCTCCCTCCGCAGGAACACCCGCAGGCAGGGCGGCACCATGCCGCACAGGAAGGCCAGCATGGCGGCCAGCAGCGGAATGCCCCCCAGGAACAGCGCGTTCAGGTAGGAATTGTGAAAGCCGACGAACTCCCGCATGGCCGGGTACGCCTTCTTCACCAGCCGGAAGGCGCGATCCGTGGTGCCGCCGGTGCCCGTCAGCAGGATGCGGGGATGGCGCTTGAGGTAGTCCAGCGAGGACAGCCAGATGTCCGCGCGGCCGTTGCTGAACATGGCAAACTCGCCGGCCGACTCCACGCGGCTGACGATCTCCCCGGCCTGCACCGTCACGCGGTCGGCGCCCAGCCCGCGGGCGATGGCGATGTCCGCCTTGAACAGCAGCTTCAGCCCGCCCATCACCGCGAAGAACGCCAGCGCCGTCGCCAGCGCGCCCGCTGCCACGCGCCGCCCGCGGCGCGGCAAATGCAGGAACACCGCGCGGAAGGCCACCAGCCCCAGGGCGACGCTCACGCCGATGTACGCCGCGCGGGACTGGCAATGGGCCAGCGTCATGAAGCTCACCAGCAGGTCGAAGCCCAGGAATGCGCGCAGCCACGCCTTCTTCGTCGACAGCATGCCGTACAGCGCAAACAGTATGCAGTAGCTGGCGAAGCGCCCCTCCACGTTGCGCTGGGCGAAGATGATGAACGGATCGCCGATGCTGCCGGCACTCTGGATGCCCACGGGCCTGTTGAAGAAGGGCACGCGCATCACCCGGCCGGTGAACACGCTCGCCAGCGCGATCAGGAACAGCGGCAGGCACCCCGCGACGACCACCGCCCCGGCGTAGCCCAACTGCTTTTTCAGCTCGGCGCGGGGCGTGTCCCGGGGTACGAACAGCAGGTAGAACCAGCAGAAGCCAATGAACCAGAAGCGGACCACCCACTCCAGGTCGGCGCGCCGGTGGAGGATCGTCGTCATTACCGTCCAGGCCGCCGCGAACAGCATCACGCGGAAGATCGCCGTGCCCAACGCCTCGCCCCGGCGCAGGTTGCGCAGCGTCGCATAGGTGATGACCGGCATCAGCAGCGCGAACATCAGCGCGTTGAACAGCGGCTCCGACGCCTTGTAGACGAATACCATCGCGAACAGGCTGGCGGCGATCAGCCATTTCCTGGCCCTCATGTCGTCCAGCCGGGCAATTCTCTCCATCAAAACATGCGCCTCCGCCGCGAGTAATCCCCAACATTATAGTGGCGCGGATGTGTTTTGTCAACTTGGCCCGCACCCTTCCCCCGCCCCGCAAAATGGCCGAAGCCGACACTTTACATATGTACATTTCGCCCGAAATCTGTTATAATGGCTGTGTACGCAATACCAGGCCCCGACATAAGGAGGAACACCCATGAGCAACGATACCCGTAAACAGGCCTTTGCCCTGGCCAAGGAAGCCTACGCGGCCGTCGGCGTGGACGTGGACGCCGCCATCGCGAAATTGAAGAACGTGCCCGTGTCCCTGCACTGCTGGCAGGGCGACGACGTGCGCGGCTTCGACACCGACCCCTCCAAGCCCCTGACCGGCGGCATCCAGACCACCGGCAACTACCCCGGCCGCGCCCGCACGCCCGAGGAGCTGATGGCGGACATCGACGAGGTGCTGAAGCTGATCCCCGGCGCGCCCAAGATGAACCTGCACGCCTCCTATGCCATCTTTGAGGACGGCGACTGGGCCGACCGCGACAAGCTGGAGCCGAAGCACTTCAAAAAGTGGGTGGAGTTCTGCAAGGCCCGCGGCCTGGGCTGCGATTTCAACCCCACGTTCTTCTCCCACCCCAAGTGCGACCCGCTGACGCTGGCCTCCCCCGACCCCGAGACCCGCAGGTTCTGGATCGAGCACGGCAAGGCCTGCATCCGCATCTCCACCTACCTGGCGGAGGAGCTGGGCCAGCCCTGCGTCATGAACATCTGGACCGGCGACGGCTTCAAGGACGTGCCCGCCGACCGCATCGGCCCCCGCGAGCGCTACCGCGAATCCATCGACGAGATCCTCTCCGAGCCCTATGATTTCAAGAAGGTCAAGCCCTGCGTGGAGAGCAAGGTGTTCGGCATCGGCGTGGAGGCCTACACCGTGGGCAGCGCCGAGTTCTCCCTCAGCTACGCCGCGTTCAACAGGGACAAGTGCCTGCCGCTGATGGACAACGGCCACTACCATCCCACCGAGGTGGTCAGCGACAAGATCCCCGCGCTGCTGGCCTTCTTCCCGGAGATCGCGCTGCACATCACCCGCCCCATCCGCTGGGACAGCGACCACGTGGTGCTGTTCGACGACGAGACGAAGGAGATCGCCCGCGAGATCGTGCGCTGCGGCGGCCTGGACGGGCGCGTGGACATCGCGCTGGATTACTTCGACGCCTCCATCAACCGCATCTCCGCGTGGGTGACCGGCTACCGCAACCTGCAGAAGGCGCTGCTGTTCGCGCTGCTGCAGCCCAACGAGGACCTGAAGCGCCTCCAGGACGAGGGCAACTTCACCAAGCTGATGGTCTGCCAGGAGGAGCTGAAGACGCTGCCCTTCGGCGCCGTGTGGGACGAGTACTGCCGCGCCTGCGGAAAGCCCGCGGACGGCGAGTGGTTCCCGCAGATCGAAGCCTACGAGAAGGACGTGCTGTCCCGCCGCGCCTGATCCGCCCCGCCATATCCCCCGCTCCGGCGGGGGTATTTTTTGAAAGCATGGCGCCAAGGTATTTTTCACGTTATGCTCTTATGAAGGGCGTTGACGAACGCCGCGTTTTGACGTAAAATTAACGTGTGCATTTATGTGCGCGCAATGCTAGGAAAGACGCCCGAACGGGCGCGTCGAGGAATTATGCAGAACATCGGCATCATCACCGACACCAACTCCGGCCTGAGCGCGGCGGAAGCGGCGGCCAGCGGCATCCTGCTGATGCCCATGCCCGTCACCGTGGACGGCAGGGAGTACGTCGAAAACGTCAACCTGAGCAGCGGGGAGTTCTTCCGCAGGCTCGCGGAGGGCGCCGCCGTGGCCACCTCCATGCCCTCCCCCGACACCGTGATCCACTGCTGGAAAGAGGCGCTCAAAACCTACGACCAGATCGTTTACATCCCCATGTCCAGCGCGCTGAGCAGCAGTTGCCAGAGCGCGAAGCTGTTCGCCGAGGACTTCGGCGGCCGCGTGCGCGTGGTGGACAACCGGCGCATCTCCATCACGCAAAAGCAATCCGCCTACGACGCGCTCAAGTGGCGCGACGAGGGGCTGAGCGCCGCGGAGATCGAGCAGCGCCTCCTGGACACCGCGCTGGACGCCAGCATCTACCTGACGGTGGAGAGCCTGCAATACCTCAAGCGCGGCGGGCGCATCACCCCGGCGCTGGCGGCCATCGGCACGGTGCTGAACCTGAAGCCGGTCATCACCATCCAGGGCGGCAAGCTGGACACCTACAAGAAGGTTCGCGGCCTGAAGGCGGCGCAGAATGCCATGATCGAGGCCATCCGCGCCGATCTCGACACCCGCTTTCGGGACATGCCCGTCTGCCTGCGCACCGCCTTCGCGGGCGACCCGGAGGTCGGCGCGGCGTGGAACGAGCGCATCCAGGCGCTGTTCCCCGAATTCGAGGTCACCGGCGACCCGCTGCCCATCTCCATCGCCTGCCACACCGGCCCCGGCACGCTGGCGATGGGCGTGTTCCGAAAGGCTTGACCGGCGAGGCCCGGCGCATACCCATGACAAAGCCTGCATCCGCATCGGATGCAGGCTTTTTGTACGGCCTCGGGGTCACATCACGCAGTCGTCGGCGAGCAGCGCGCGCCACAGCGCCAGCGCGTCCGCGCAGGCGGCGAGCGACACGGATTCGTTGGGCGTGTGCGCCAGCGCGCGCTCGCCGGGGCCGAACTGCACCACGTCGCAGTCCGCGTAGCGCAGGAACACGGAGGCGTCGCTGAAGAACGCGGTGCCCACGCGCTGCATCGGTCGGCCGTGCCGCGCCGTCCACAGGCGGTCCATCGCCCGGGCGAAGCGGGAATCGGGTCGCGTTTCCACGGGCAGGCGGTTGTTCTCCGCGGCGACGGCGACGCGCAGCCCCGCCCGCTCCGCGCAGAGCTCCGCGGCGAGCGCCTCCGCGCGGCTCAGCAGCGCGCCGTGGTCCGTGCCCGGCAGCGTGCGCACGTCCATCACGGCCTCGGCGCGATCCGGCACCATGTTGGCCTTGACGCCGCCCTCGATGCGCGTCAGCGTGGCGGTCGCGGCGCCCAGCAGCGGGTGCGACCCGCCCTCGAACGCCCGCTTCAGGCGGCGCGTGCACTCGTACAGGCCCTCCACGGCGTTCACGCCCCGCTCCGGGTACGCGCCGTGGCTGGTCCTGCCCTCCGCCGTGATGCGCAGCCACAGGCAGCCCTTCGCCGCCAGGCCCAGCCCCAGGTCCGTGGGCTCGCCGATCAGTATGGCGTCCACGCCCTCCAGCAGCCCGGCCTCGGCCACCGCCTGCGCGCCGCGCCCGCCGGACTCCTCGTCGCACGTGCCCGCGAACAGCACGTCGTGCGCCGGCCGGCGGCCCGACGCCGCCAGCTCCCGGAACGCGCACAGCATGGCGGCCAGGCCGCTCTTCATGTCGCTGGCGCCGCGGGCGTAGACGCGGCCGTCCCGCACTTCGGCGCGCTGCGGGTCGGTGTCCCAGCCGCTGCCGTTGGGCACGGTGTCCAGGTGGCCGTTCAGCATCAGCGCGTGGCCGGACGCCCGCCCGCGCAGGCGCGCGATGACATTCGCGCGGCCGTCCCCCAGGTCCTGTAGCGCGACCTCGCACGGCGTGCCCGCCAGTGCGTCGCGCACGTATTCAGCCAGAATCCGCTCGTTGCCGGGCGGATTCTGGGTGTCGATATTCAGTATGTCGTACAGCAGCTTTTCCATCAGCGCTTCTCCGTCAGGTAGTCGGCGATGCCCTTCCACAGCGGCACATAGCCCTCCCAGTTGACGAACTCCGGCGGGCCCCAGTGCGGTGCGCAGTCGGACATGAACGCGCAGGCGCGGCCCTCGCCGAAGTCGCCGAACGCCAGGAAGGGATCGCCCTCGATGGTCATGACCACATCCATGCCCTCGATGGGCTCCACGCGGTTGTAGCCCAGGAAGAAGGGCCAGTCCTTCGGCACGTCCTTCAGCGCGGGATGATCGTGCAGCACCACCGGCGTCACGCCCTCGGGGTGCTCCATCAGGTCGTCGTAATCCAGGCACTTCACCGGCAGTACCTCCTGCACCGCCGTGCGCCCGTACTTCGCCTTGGCGTCCACGCCGGAGAACACCATGTAGCCGCCCACCATCATGAACGCCCCGCCCGCGCGCACGTAGTCGCGGATGGTCTGGCAGCGGTTGGGCTTGCGCAGGCTGCGGTTGAAGGTGTCCGGGTGCAGGAGCAGCGTGTTGGAGCCGATGTCGGACAGGATGACCAGGTCGTAGCGGTTCATCTCCTCCACGGTAAACGGGAACTCGGTGATGGCCCGATGGTTCTGCAGGTAGGTCACCTCGTAGCCGGACTTCTCCAGCGCGGCGATCAGCGTCTCGGCGCCCTCCTCGTACACGGAGGTGTAGAACGGATCGAAGCCCTTCACGTGGGTGGTGTAGCTGGTCCAGCTCTCGCCCGCAAGCAGTATCTTCTTACTCAAGATGATGTCCTCCTTCGTCGCCGCACCACTCCAGGATCAGCGCGGCATAAGTCAGTATGGCGTCGTAGTACATGTCCAGGTCGATGTGCTCGTCCACGGAGTGGCACTGGGAGAGCTCGCCCGGCCCGTATTGCAGCGTGGGACAGCCGGCGATGTTCCGCCAGGTGCGGCTGTCGCAGCCCGCGGGGCTGCCCACCACCGGCACCGGCCGGCCGTGCGCCGCCGCCCAGGACTTGCGGAACGCCTCGGTAAAGGGATGGTCGAGTTCCATCTCGAAGGCGTTGCCCGACTGGTAGACGCTCACCTTCGGGCGGTGTCCGTCCAGCCAGGCGTCGCCGCGGCAGGCGCGGTCGATGGCCTCGCCGACCTCCCCCACCACCTGCTCGTAGCTCATCTGCCCCGGCAGGTAGTGCACGCACAGCTCAAACGTGCAGCGCCCCGCCGTGGTGGAGCCCGCGGTGCCGCCGTGGATGGTGCCCACGTTCAGGTTCGGCGCGGGCAGCAGCGGGTGCTTGTAGCGCAGCAGCCAGCCGTGCTCCAGCGCGTCCAGCGCGGCGATCAGCTTTACGGCCTTCTCGATGGCGCTCACGCCCTGCCACTTGATGCCGGAGTGCACCGCCAGTCCCTCGACCTCCACGCGGAAGAACACGAAGCCCATGTGGGCGGCGATCAGCTCGTAGTTCGTGCCCTCGCACACCACCACGGCGTCGGCGCGCTCCCCCTGCATGGCCGCGGCGATGGAGCCGTTGCCGCCGCCCTCCTCGTCCGCGACGGACGTGATGACGACGTCGCCGGGCAGCTCAATGCCGGCGTCGCGGAGCAGCTGCACCGCCATGATGGCCGCGGCGATGCCGCTCTTCATGTCGCAGATGCCCAAGCCGTACAGCTTGCCGTCCTTCTCGGTGGGCGTCCAGGGGTCGGTGCTCCACAGCTCCGCCGCGGCGGGCATGGTGTCCATGTGCCCGTTGAACATGATGCTCCTGCCGCCGTTCCCGGCGAAGCGGCCGTAGACGTTGGCGCGGTCCTCGTAGTTGTGGCCGGGGTTGCCGTCGTGGTAGCGCTCGATGGCGGCGGCGATGTCCTCCTCCTTCATCGGCGCCACGCGCACCTCGGCGCCCATGTCCCGCATGAGCCGCGCCACGTAATCCTGGCCGGCCTTCTCCAGCCCGCCGTCGATGCCGTGGCCGATGCAGTGGGTATCCAGCCGCGCCAAGTCCAGCAGCGGCTGCAGGTACGCCGCCCGGTGCGCGTCCAGGACCTGTTTCAGTCGATCAATCATAGCGTGGAATCCCCTCTCCAATGATGTGGCCGGCGGCGCTCCGCTCCCCGCGCGGGGCGGTTACTTCACGCCCGCGCTCACCAGGGAGCTCTTGCGCGCGTCGCGGCGCTTCTTGTCGATGATCAGGGAGATGGCCAGCACCGTGACGGTGACCACGTAGGGCATCAGCAGGATGACCTGCGAGGGGACGCCGAAGGGCTGCAGCCGCGCGCCCACGGAGTCCGCCAGGCCGAACACCAGGCAGCCGACCGCCGTCAGCAGCGGGTTCGCCGCGCCGAAGTACATGGCGGCGACGCCCATGAAGCCGCGGCCGTTGGTCATGCTCTCCGTGAACATCTTGGAATACCCCAGCGACAGGTGCGCGCCGGCGAGGCCGCCGATCAGGCCCGCGATCAGTATGGCCTGGTACTTCATGGAGTTGACGTTGATGCCGGCCGTCTGCGCGGCCTGCTGCATGCGGCCCACGGCGCGCAGGCGAAGGCCCCAGGCGGTCTTGTAGAACAGGAAGCTGATCAGCAGCACCAGCGCGATGACGAACCACTCGGTGATCGACCAGTCGTTGAGCACGGTGTTCAGGAATCCGTCGCCGCTCAAAAAGCCGAAGTGCAGCTTGGGAATGCCGGCCAGGTTGGGGTCGGTGAACGTGCCGTTCTTGCCCAGCACGGAATTCAGCAGGAACTTGGTCATGGCCACGGCGAACAGGTTGACGCCCATGCCGATGGCGCAGTTGTCCGCCTGGTACTTGATGTGGCCCACCGCGATGATCATGGCCATCGCCGCGCCGGACGCCATCGCCACCAGCACCGCCAGCAGCCAGGAGCCGGTCAGGTAGCTGACGGCCACGCCGAAGAAGGCGCCCATCAGCATGATGCCCTCGGTGCCGATGTTCAGAATGTTCGCCTGCTGCGTGATGGAGGCGCAGAGCGCCGCGTACAGGATCGGCGTCGCGGAGCGAATCGTCGCGTAGATCAGGGAAGGCGTAAAGATTCGGCCCAACATCACTTCTTCACCTCCTTGGAATCGGGGTTGCCGCGCTTCTGGCGCCGATTGGCCCGGTTAAAGCTGAACAGCGTCTCCATCGTGGCGAAGATGATGAACAGCGCCGTGATGGTATCGACGATGGACTTCGGCACGCCCGTGGACTGCTGCATGCCCATGGCGCCGGACTTCAGCACGCCCAGGAACAGCGCGATGATCGGCACCGTGCGCAGGTCGCACTTCACGATCAGGGCCGCCAGCATGCCGTTGGAGCCCAGGCCGGTGGCGAAGTTGTTCAGGAAGTAGCCGTGCACGCCCAGCACCTCGATGCAGCCCGCCACGCCGCCGATGGCCCCGGAGACCATCATCGCCTGGATCAGCACCCGCCGGGGCGAGATGCCCGTGTACTCCGCGAAGGCGGCGTTGGTGCCCACCATGCGCACCTTGTAGCCGAAGCTGGTGCGCGAGAGCATCCAGATCATCACCGCCGCGATGACGATGGCGACGAACAGGCCGGTGTTGACGCTGGAGGGCTTCATGAACTGCGTCAGCGTCACCTGCACGTAGTCCGACTGCGCGTTGGCCTTGCCCGCGCTCATCGGGCCGGACACGAGGTAAGAAGTAATGAACTGCGCCACGTAGTTCATCAGGATGGTCACGCAGACCTCGTTGACGTTCCAGTAGGCCTTCAGCGCGCCGGGCAGGAACGCCCACAGCGCGCCGACCAGCGCCGCGCCGAGGAAGCACAGCGGGATCAGCACCGCCGCGGGCGCGTGGACGTTGATGCCGATCCACGCCGCCACGATGCCGCCCAGGAAGACCTCGCCCTCCACGCCGACGTTGAACGCGCCCGCCTTCGACGCGATGGCGAAGGCGAAGGACGTGAGCAGCAGCGGCGTAAAGTTCGCCAGCGTCGTGCCGAAGTTGCGCTTGCCGTTGAAGGCGCCGCGCAGCAGCGCGCCGTAGGCCTCCAGCGGGTTCTCGCCGATCAGCAGGATGATCAGCGCCCCGACGCCCATCGCCATGAGCAGGATCAGAAGGATGCGGAGCACACCCTTCAGGGAGCCCGAAAAGCGTTTCATCGCGCTTCCTCCTTTCCTTCCAGGCTGCCGCCCATCATCAGGATGCCCAGCGTGTTCTCATTGGCCTCGTCCACGGGCATCGAGCCGGTGATCCGGCCCTCGTACATGACGAGGATCCGGTCGGACAGCGACAGGATCTCCCGCAGGTCCGCCGACACCAGCAGCACGGCCACGCCCTGGGCCTTGACCTCCTCCAGGATGGCCTCGATGGATTCGATGGCGCCGATGTCCACGCCGCGCGTGGGCTGGGACGCCACCAGCAGCTTCGCGCCCATCTCCACCTCGCGCGCCACGACCACCTTCTGCGCGTTGCCGCCGGACAGCGACGACGTGGGCATCTGCGGGTTGCCCGGGCGCACGTCGTAGCGCTGCACCAGCTCCTCCGCGTAGCGGCGGATGGCCGAGCGGTCCATCATGCCGCCCTTCGTGAACTCGCGCAGCTTGGTGGCGACCATGTTGTCCTCGATGGACATGCTGCGGTTCAGGCCGCGCAGGTTGCGGTCCTCCGGGATGTGGGCCAGCCCCGCCCTGCGCACGGCCTCGGGCGAACCGTTGGTCACGTCCGTGCCGTCGAGCAGTATCCGCCCCTTCTCCACCCGGCGCAGGCCGGTGATCGCCTCGATCAGCTCGGACTGACCGTTGCCGTCGATGCCCGCGATGCCCACGATCTCGCCCGCGCGCACCTCCATGGACAGATCCCGGATCTTGCTGATCTCCTTCTCGCCGGAGGTCCACAGGTGCTCCACCTGCAGCACCGGCTTGCCCGGCTCGGACGCCTTCTTGTCCACGTTCAGGAAGACCTCGCGGCCGATCATCATGCGCGCAAGCTTGCCGTAGTCCCACTCGCCGCGGGACAGCGTGCCGATGGTCTCGCCGCGCCGCATGACCGTCACGCGGTCGGAGATCTCCATGACCTCGTTCAGCCGGTGGGAGATGAACACGATGGACTTGCCGTCCCGGCGCAGGTTCTCCAGGATCTCGAACAGGTGGCTCGCCTCCTGGGGCGTGAGCACCGCCGTGGGCTCGTCCAGGATCAGCACATTGGCGCCGCGGGACAGGATCTTGATGATCTCCACGCGCTGCGCCTCGCCCACGGAGATCTGGTTCACGCGCTTGTTCATCTGCACGTCCATGTCGTACTGATCGATGTAGCGCTGGACCATCGCGCGGGCCTTGGGCAGGTCGAGCACCATGCCCTTCCTGGGCTCGAAGCCGAGGATGATGTTCTCCAGCACCGTCAGCTCCGGCACCAGCATGAACTCCTGGTGCACCATGCCGACGCCCTTCTCGATGGCGAGCTTCGGCGTGATCCTGCCCATCTGCGCGCCGCCCACGCTGATGTCGCCGCCGTCGCGGTCGTACATGCCGTACAGCAGCTTCATCATGGTGGACTTGCCCGCGCCGTTTTCGCCGATCAGCGAATGAATCTCACCCTGACGCAGATCAAAGCTCGCCCCGCGAACCGCCTTCACATCGCCGAAGTTCTTCACGATGGAGCGCATTTCAATGATAGGGCTGTTCAAACGACCACATCCTCCCAACAGAATATTGAAACGCGCCGGGGCTTTTCGGGCCCCGGCAGCGCGTGCGATTTCGATGGATTACTTGGCGGGACCAAAGCCCTCGTAGTTCTCGACGACGATCTCGCCGGAGACGATCTTGTCGTTCAGCTCGGCGATCTTCTCGGGGATGTCCTCCGGGAACTGGTCGCCCAGGGCCTCGCGGATCACGGCCATGTCGGTCAGGCTGACGCCGCCCTTGGCCAGGTCGAGGTACTCGGTGGTGCCGCCGGCGAAGGTGTCCTTCACCACGGATTCGATCAGCAGGTAGCAGGCGGTATCCACGCGCTTCACCATGGAGGTGAACACGGCGCCGGGCTGGTCGGCATCCTGGTTCAGGTCGACGCCGATGGCGAAGTGGCCGGCTTCCTTGGCGCCCTCGAGGACGCCGTTGCCGGTGCCGGAGGCGACGTTCATGACGACGTCGGCGCCCAGGTCATACTGGCTCAGGGTCAGCTCCTTGCCCTTCAGCGGATCGACCCACGTGCCGGCAAAGGACTGCAGCACCTGGATGTCGGGATCGATGTACTTCGCGCCCTGCTCGTAGCCGACGAAGAAGTCGTGCAGCACCGGGATGTCCATGCCGCCGACCCAGCCGATGATCTTGTCCTCGTTGATGCCCGGGATCTCGGTGTGCTGCGTCAGCAGCGCGGCGCAGGCGCCGGCCAGGAAGGAGCCCTGGTTCTGGGCGAAGGAGATGGAGCAGATGTTGTCGCCGGGCACGGTGGTGTCGATGATGGCGAACTTCACGTCGGGATAGTTGGCGCAGTGCTCCTTCATGTACTCCTCGAAGTTGGAGGAGGAGCAGATGACCAGGTCGTAGCCCTCTTCGCAGGCGAACAGGAAGTTCTGCTCCCACTCGGTGGCCTCGGTGCCCTCCAGGGTCTTCAGCTCAATGCCGAAGTCCTCGACGGCGCGGTTGGCGCCCTCCATGCAGGAGTCGTTGTAGGACTTGTCGCCCAGCAGGCCGGAGAACACGATGCAAACCTTCACCGGTTCTTCCGCGCACGCGGCGGACACGAGGCCGAGGGCCAGCACCAGCACGATCAGCAGAGAAACGAGCTTCTTCATTGGGTATTACCTCCTTAAATATATGATCGGTGAAGGCCCTGCCTCCACAATCATTCACAGGGTTCGGGGCGGACAGGCAGACTCGCGCACGATCAGCCGGTTCGGGATCTCCACCCGGCGGCCCGGGCCGTCGTACCGGCCCTCGATGCGCTCGATCAGCATGCCGAACGCCTCCGTGACGAACGCGACGCTGTCGTTGCTGACCGTGGTCAGCTTCGCGCGCGTGATCGGCGCATAGGGCAGATCGTCCATGCCGGTGACGGAAACCTCCCCCGGGATGTCCACGTCCAGCTCGTTCAGCGCGCGCATCACGCCGAAGGCGATCAGGTCGTTGGCGCAGCACATCGCCGTGGGCCGCGCGGACAACTGCATGAGCGCCTTCGCCGCGGCGTAGCCGTCTTCCTCGCCGAATCCACGCTCCCGGATGAGCTCCGCGCGCACCGGCAGGCCCTCCAGCGCCATCTGGCTGAGGTAGCTGTCCAGCCGCCCCCGCTCGATGGCCGCTTCCCGCCGGCCGCCGATGAAGGCGATGCGCCCGTGCCCCAGCGACGCCAGGTACCGCACCGCCAGGCACACGCCGCCCGCGCGGGACACGGTGACCACGTCGTGGATCGTCGGCTCCTCGTAGGCGCACATGCCCGCCATCGGTATGCCGCAGGGCGGGATGTGGCCGCAGGTGCCGACGGAGGCGTTCAGTATCCCGGCGGCGCAGACCCGCTGCGCCAGCGCGATCATCTCGGCCTCGCAGCCCTCGCGGTCCCCGGTGTCCATCAGCACCAGCGCGTAGCCGTGCCGGTTGCAGAGCATCTGCGCGGTCTTGGCCATCCGCGCGTAGTACGGGTTGCCGATGTCCGGCACTGACAGCACGATCATGCGGCTCGTCCCGGACTTCAGCCCCCGCGCGACCATGTTGGGCTCATAGCCGACGCGCTGGATCGCCGCCTCGATGCGGGCCCGCGCGTCGTCGCTCAGGTAGCCGTTGTTGTTGAAATAGCGGGACACGGTCGTGCGGGATACGCCCGCCGCCCGGGCGACCTCGCGAATGGTCACTCTCTCCGCCAAGCGACCACCTCCGCGGGGAAACACGCGCGCAACCGCCTGTGGTAACGTTCCCCTATATTCTGTAAATATTATAACAGATTCTTTAATCGCATGTCAAGGGGTTCCCCTTCATTTATACAGCCATTTCAGTCCGCCATCGCCCGCGCGCCACGCCCCTCCGCGGGCGCCGCCGACCCCCGACGGGCAGGTCGGGTCCGCCCCTTCGCCGCGGCGACATGCCGTCGAACAAGCCACGCTATAGTTTTCTCCTATAACATACTATATCTATAGTGTATTGGACAAGCGCCGCCAAATCGTGTATGCTGTTCCCATCGACAGGACAAAGGAGATGACATTGATGAGCAGGCGACGGAACCGGCTTCTCCTGGCGGTATGCCTGAATGTCAATCGAATGTGTCGCGGGACGTTCCCGGAACCCAGCACATATTGACACAATACAGGAGGTATAAACATGTCTGACATCCGCTCTTCCGCCAACTGGGCGTTTGAAACCAAGCAGCTGCACGTCGGCCAGGAGGCCGCCGACCCCGCCACCGACGCCCGCGCGGTGCCGATCTACGCTTCGACCAGCTTCGTGTTCCACGACAGCAAGCACGCCGCCGACCGCTTCGGCCTGCGGGACGCCGGAAACATCTACGGCCGGCTCACCAACCCCACCAACGACGTCTTTGAAAAGCGCATCGCGGCGCTGGAGAACGGCTCGGCGGCGCTGGCGGTGGCCTCCGGCGCGGCGGCCATCAGCTACGCCTTCCAGGCGCTGGCGAAGGCCGGGGAGCACATCGTGGCCAGCAAGACCATCTACGGCGGCACCTACAACCTGCTGGCGCACACGCTGCCGCTGACCGCCGGCATCACCACGACCTTCGTCGACCCGGACCTCCCCGGCAGCTTCGAGGACGCCATCACCGACAGGACCAAGGCCATCTTCGTGGAGACGCTGGGCAACCCCAACTCGAACCTGGCGGACATTGAGGGCATTGCCGCCATCGCCCACCGGCACGGCATCCCGCTGGTGGTGGACTCCACCTTCGCCACGCCGTACCTCGTGCGCCCGCTGGAGTGGGGCGCGGACATCGTGGTGCACAGCGCCACCAAGTTCATCGGCGGCCACGGCACGGCCATCGGCGGCGTGATCGTGGAGGGCGGCCGGTTCGACTGGAAGCAGGGCGGCAAGTACCCCTGGATCGCCGATCCGAACCCCAGCTACCACGGCGTGTCCTTCGCCGACGCGGTCGGCCCGGCGGCGTTCGTGACCTACATCCGGGCGATCCTGCTGCGCGATACCGGCGCGACGCTCTCGCCCTTCCACGCCTTCCTGTTCCTGCAGGGGCTGGAGACGCTCTCGCTGCGCGTGGAGCGCCACGTGCAGAACGCGCTGAAGATCGTGGGCTACCTGTCGAAGCATCCGCAGGTAGAGGCGGTGCACCACCCGTCCATTGCCTCGGAGCCCAGCCACGGGCTGTACAAAAAGTACCTGCCCAACGGCGGCGGCAGTATCTTCACCTTCGAGGTGAAGGGCGACGCGGCCACGGCGCAGAAATTCATCGACCACCTGCCCATCTTCTCGCTGCTGGCGAACGTGGCGGACGTGAAGAGCCTGGTGATCCACCCGGCCAGCACCACCCACAGCCAGCTCACCGAGGTGGAGCTGCTGCAGCAGGGCATCAAGCCCAACACCATTCGCCTGTCCATCGGCATCGAGAGCGCGGACGACCTGATCGCGGCGCTGGACACCGCCTTTGAAGCCATAAAGTAAACGACGTTTCGGAGCATTGAAAGGAGCAAAGCACCATGTCGAACATCTATACCGGCGCGGATCAACTGATCGGAAAGACCCCCCTGCTGGAGCTGACCCATATCGAAAAGGAAGAAAACCTCAACGCCCGCGTGCTGGCGAAGCTGGAGTACTTCAATCCCGCGGGCAGCGTGAA
>CADBCY010000026.1 GCA_902793325.1 uncultured Eubacteriales bacterium | reverse complement strand
ATGAGCCGCATCGAGTCCGGCCGGCTGGTGCTCCGAAAGGAGGAATTCTCCTTCAGCGGCATGCTGGAGCAGATCAACACCATGGTCATGTCCCAGTGCAGCGACAAGGGCCTGCACTACGAGTGCCGCATCTTAAGCCGCGTCGACGACTACTACATCGGCGACGATATGAAGCTGAAGGAAGTGCTCATCAACATCCTCTCCAACGCCATCAAGTTTACCGACGCGCCCGGCAGCGTCACGCTGACGCTGGAGCGAACCGCCGTATTCGGCAATCAGTCCACGATGAAGTTCTGCATCCGGGACACCGGCATCGGCATGGACAAGGAGTTCATTCCGAAGATCTTCGAGGCCTTCTCCCAGGAACAAAGCGGGCGGAGCAACAAATTCGGCAGCACGGGCCTTGGCATGGCGATCACAAAGAGCATCGTGGAGATGATGAACGGCACGATCAGCGTGGAGTCCGAGAAGGGCGTGGGCACGGAGTTCACCGTCGTCGTAACGCTGAGAAACGCCGAACACCAGGGGGCGGACCGGGAGAGCGCAGTCGATCCGAATATGCTTCGCATACTCATCGTTGACGATGACGACATCGCCGCCGAGCATGCGCGGGCGGTGCTCGGGGAAGTCGGCATCCGGGCGGACGTCTGCATGAACGGCGACGACGCCCTGCGCATGCTGGAGGTGCAGCACCTGAAGCAGGAGCCGTACAATCTGGTGCTCCTCGACTGGAAAATGCCCGAAAAAGACGGCATAGACACCGCAAAGGAGATCCGGGAGCGCTACAGCAACGAAACGACGGTCATTATACTGACCGCCTACAATTGGGACGATATCATCGGGGAGGCCACGCAGGCGGGCGTGGACAGCTTCCTCGCCAAACCGCTGTTTGCCTCCAATGTCATCGCGGAGTTCGAGCGGATCGCGCACCGGAACAACATGAGCCTGTTCAAGGAGAAGAAGCGGGCGGAGCTTGCCGGACGCCGCATCCTGCTCGCGGAGGACATGGAGATCAACGCCGAGATCATGTTGGACGTCCTCGAAATGGAGGATATGGAGGCAGACCACGCCGAGAACGGCCGGATCGCCGTCGATATGTTCCGTGACAGCGCGCCGGGCACGTACTCCGCAATCCTCATGGATGTGCGCATGCCGGTCATGGACGGCCTCGAGGCGACGGCGGCCATCCGCGCCCTGGACAGGCCGGACGCCAAGCGAATTCCCATCATTGCATTGACGGCGAATGCGTTTGACGAGGATGTGCAGCACTCGCTGCAGGCCGGAATGAACGCGCACCTGAACAAGCCCGTGGAGCCGGAGCACCTGTACAAGACGCTCGGCGAGTTGATCCATGAGGCGGAAGCGGGGGCATAGCGCCGGCTTCACCGCGTTCGACAGGAGATTTCCACAGGCACGTTTCATCCGGGAGGACGCAGGATCGGATAACTGACGCGCAGAAACGCCCGGCGCCATTGACGGGATTGACGGAGGCGCCGCCTTGGCACATTCCATCGGATACAGCGACGCTGCGCCCCGGCCTTGATGCGATCAAAGCCGGGGCGCAGCCGTGTGCGGAACGAAATCGGGGAAAGACCTTTGCCCCTGTGGGAAAGCCGTTCCGATTATTCGTCAGATTGCAATGCGTCGTATCCTTCCTCGCCCGTGCGAACCCGCACGACGTTCTCGACGTCGGTCACGAATATCTTGCCGTCGCCGATGTGGCCCGTGTGCAGCACGCGCTTGGCGGTTTCGATCACCATGCGCACGGGCACCTTGCTGACGACGATGTCCACCTGCACCTTGGGCAGCAGCGTGATCTCGACGGGCGTGCCGCGGTAGTATTCCGGCTTGCCCTTCTGCGCGCCGTAGCCCATGACATTGGTGACGGTCATGCCGGTGACGCCGATCTTGTTCAGGTTGCGCTTGAGCGGCTCCAGGCTGGCCGGACGGCAGATGATGCGCACATTGGTGTAGACCGGCGCGTCGGGCGCCTTCTCCTTCGCGGGCCTCGCAGGCGCGTCCGCCGACTCGATGACGACGGGTTCCATCGCGCCGACGTCCTCCGCGACGCTGTCCTGCATGATCGTGAAGCCGGCGTAGGCGGTGTGCAATCCGTGCTCGGAGCGGTCGAGGCCCATCTCCTCGTCCACGGCATCCGCCCTCAGCCCGATGGTGGCCTTGATGATCGAGAACACGATCGCGATGACGACCGCCGTCCAGGCGATGGTCGCGCCGACGCCCATGAGCTGCACGCCGAAGAACTTGAAGCCGCCGCCGTAGAACACGCCCTTCATGGTAGAGACGCCGGTGGCGAACAGGCCGGTCAGCAGCGTGCCCAGCGCGCCGCAGACGCCATGCACGGAGATCGCGCCGACGGGGTCGTCGATCTTGGCGATCTTATCGAAGAACTCCACCGACAGCACCACCGCGAAGCCGCAGCACAGGCCGATGATCGCCGCGCCGAAGGGGTTGACCGCGTCGCAGCCCGCCGTGATGCCCACCAGGCCCGCCAGCGAGGCGTTGAAGGTCATGGACACGTCCGGCTTGCCGTAGCGCAGCCAGGTGAAGATCATGGTGGTCAACGTGGCGACGGCGGCGGCCAGGTTGGTGTTGAAGAACACCAGGGACGCGCTGGCGATCAGTTCGTCGCTGTCCATGCCTACGGTGGACGCGCCGTTGAAGCCGAACCAGCAGAACCACAGGATGAACACGCCCAGCGCCGCGATGGACAGGTTGTGGCCGAGGATGGCGCGGGGCTTGCCGTCCGCGCCGTACTTGCCGATGCGCGGCCCCAGCATCTTCGCGCCGATCAGCGCGCACACGCCGCCGACCATGTGAACGCAGGTGGAACCGGCGAAGTCGTGGAAGCCGAGGTTCGCCAGCCAGCCGCCGCCCCAGATCCAGTGGCCGGAGACCGGGTAGATGAACAGCGAGATCGCGGCGGAGTACACGCAGTAGGCGGAGAACTTCGTGCGCTCGGCCATCGCGCCGGAGACGATCGTCGCGCTGGTGGCGCAGAATACCGTCTGGAAGATGGCGAACGCCCAGACCGGCACGCCCGCGGGCAGGATGTGCGCGTAGTCCTTCATGATGAACGGGTCCAGCCAGCCGAAGGCCGCCGTGCCCGCGCCGAACATGATGCCGAAGCCCACCAGCCAGTACAGCGGCGTGCCGATGCAGAAGTCCATCAGGTTCTTCATCAGGATGTTGCCCGTGTTCTTGGCCCGGGTGAAGCCCGCCTCGCACATCGCGAAGCCCGCCTGCATGAAGAAAACCAATGCCGCGCCCAGCAGCACCCAGATGGTGTTCACAGCGGAAAATGTCATATCAATCACTGTCCTTTCCCGTAGTTCTCCCAAGACAAAGCGCAAGGGCGGCGGCGAGATCTCTCTCGCTGCGCGCCCTTGCGCTTTGTTGGAATTGCAAGTATTCTATACCCGAAGGATGTCGTTGTCAAGAAAACAGCATGTTAAACCGCGTGCCGGAATCACCTGCCCCCCAGCAGGCAGCGCCGCCTCACTTTCCGCTGTCCCCGTAGTTGGAGAGCACGCGGGCCGAGGGGTCGTCCACGTCGCAGCCGGGCCAGGTTTTGTTGGGCATCCAGAAGTCCGCGATCATGCGGGCCTGGCCGGGATAATACCGCTCGAAGATTTCGCGGTACATGAGGCTCTCCTTCGTAAACGGGCGGCAGTAGTCGTATTTCGCGGCCTTTTCGGCAAACTCCGCGTCGGTGTAGGTGCGCTCCGCCAGCGCCTTGAGGTCGGACACCATCGAGTGGCCCACCGCGTCGGAGAAGGCCGCCTTCTGCCGCCAGAGGATCTCTTCGGGCAGGATGTGATCGCCGGCAAAGGCTTTTCGGATCAGGTACTTGCCCATGTCGTGCCGGTTCATCTTCAGCTCCGGGTCGATCGACATGGCGTAGCGCACGAACTTCAAATCGCCGAAGGGCACGCGGGCCTCCAGGCTGTTCACGGAGATGCAGCGGTCCGCGCGCAGCACGTCGTACATGTGCAGCTCCCGGATGCGCTTCTCGGCCTCCTCCTGGAACGCCGCGGCGTTCGGCGCAAAGTCGGTGTATTTGTAGCCGAACAGCTCGTCGGAGATCTCGCCGGTCAGGATCACGCGGATGTCGGTATGCTCGTGGATGTATTTGCACACCAGGTACATGCCGATGGACGCGCGGATGGTCGTGATGTCCCACGTCCCCAGCAGCTCCACCACGGCGGGCAGCGCCTCCAGCACGTCCTTCTCGGAGATGATGACCTCGGTGTGGTCCGAGCCGATGTAGTCGGCGACCATGCGGGCGTACTTCAAATCGATGGCGTCGATGTCCATGCCGATGGCGAAGGTCTTGATCGGGTGCTTCAAAAGCCCCTGTGCGATGGCGCACACCAGCGAGGAATCGAGGCCGCCGGAGAGCAGAAAGCCGATGGGCGCGTCGGCGTCCAGCCGCTTCTCCACGCCGTCGATCAGCAGCCTGCGGAGCTTGGCACAGACGTAGTCCTCGTCCTTCATGGTGAACTGGTCGACGTGCGCGGGGTCGGCGTAGCGGACGAATTCGCCGTCCATCCAGTAGCAGCCGGGCGGGAAGGGCAGGATCGTTTCGCACAGGCCCATCAGGTTCTTCGGCTCGCTGGCGAAGGCCATGCCGCCGTCCGGCAGTTCGCCATAGTACAGCGGGCGGATGCCGATGGGGTCGCGGGCGGCGATGAGCTTGTCCTGCTTGCCGTCGTAGAGGATCAGCGCGAATTCCGCGTCCAGCGTCTTGAACATCTCCACGCCGTACTCGCGGTACAGCGGGAGCAGGATCTCGCAGTCCGACCGGGAGATCAGGTCGTAGCGCTCCATCAGGCGGGAGCGCAGCGGGCGGAAGCCGTACAGCTCGCCGTTGCAGACCACATAGTCGTCGTCCAGTTGAAACGGCTGCATGCCCGTGGCGTCCAGGCCCATGATGGCCAGGCGGTGAAAGCCCAGGTATCCGCAGGGGATTTCCACGAACCGGCTCATGTCCGGGCCGCGGGAAACGGTTCGGTCGAAGCCTTTGCGCAGCGTTTCCTCGGGGATCGTCTTGCCTTCAATGCCAAAGATGGAACACATAAAAAGCACCTCCGTTCGTGGTCGGCAATCGTTCTGATGATGGCGCGCCTCAAATCCTCGATTTGAGCCGTGCCATCCCCGGTTTTGCCGGGGATCACTTTGCCTCCGGCAAAGTGACCTCGTTTCAGGACGAAGGCCGCCGCTCCGTGGTGCCACCTGATTTGCTTCTCTTTCCGGGCTCTGTCAAGCCCTGGCGATTGTAACGTGTCGCCTGCACGCCGCCCCTACTGGCTCCGTCGGGAGCGTTCAGCTTGGACTTGGAAGGGTTCTTCGCCCGGCGGCTCACGCGGGATTCTCACCATCGCCCGCTCTCTGGGGTGTCGCCGTGGGGACATCGCAAGGGGATATCCCGCGCCGGGGTACTTTTCTTCCGCAACGCTTTGCTATGAAATTGGCGTTATTTTATCACCCGGAGAATTCGCTGTCAATCCCTATTTGCAATTAAAATCACGTAAACTTGCAAATCTTCCTTATATACCGCCGCATAATGCGTAGATTTCGCAGCATCGCATTATTTAACATTCAAAATATCTTGACAGGGTGCCCGCCGATGTGCTATGCTTCTTGCAAGACAGGGCAAGGGCGTCATGTTGAATGACACGCTTGCCCTTCAATGTTTTTGGAGGTGCTGTTATGAGCAAGTACACGAAAGAGGATATCATCCGCCTGGTCAAGGAAGGCGACGTGGAGTTCATCCGCATGCAGTTCACCGACATCTTCGGCCAGTTGAAAAACGTGGCGATCACCGCCAGCCAGATCGAGAAGGCCGTGAACAACGAAATCATGATCGACGGCAGCTCCATCGAGGGTTTCGTGCGCATCAACGAGTCCGACCAGTACCTGCACCCCGATCTGGACAGCTTCGCCGTCCTTCCCTGGCGGCCCCAGCACGGCAAGGTGGCCCGGCTGATCTGCGACGTGTACAACCCCGACGGCACCCCCTTCATGGGCGACCCCCGCGGCACGCTGAAGCGCGTGCTCCAGAAGGCGGCGGACATGGGCTATTCCTTCAACGTGGGCCCGGAGATGGAGTTCTTCCTGTTCCAGACCGACGAGCAGGGGCGCCCGACCACCGCGACCAGCGACGAAGCCGGCTACTTCGACCTCGGCCCGCTGGACCACGGCGAGAGCACGCGGCGCGAGATCTGCATGGCGCTGGAGCAGATGGGCTTTGAGATCGAGGCCAGCCACCACGAGGTCGCGCAGGGCCAGCACGAGATCGACTTCAAGTACGCCGACGCGCTGACCGCCGCCGACAACATCATGACCTTCAAGCTGGCGGTCAAGACGCTGGCGCAGAAGAACGGCCTGCACGCGACCTTCATGCCCAAGCCGGTGTTCGGCATCAACGGCAGCGGCATGCACACCAACATGAGCCTGTTCAAGGACGGCAAGAACGTGTTCGCCGATCCCTCCGATTCCAGGGGTTTGAGCAAGGAAGCCTATTCCTTCATCGCGGGCATACTGGCCCACGTGCGGGGCATGGCGGCCATCACGAACCCGCTGGTGAACAGCTACAAGCGCCTGGTGCCGGGCTATGAAGCGCCCTGCTACCTGGCGTGGAGCGCCAGCAACCGTTCCGCGCTGATCCGCATTCCCGCGGCCCGCGGACAGGCCACCCGCGTGGAGCTGCGCTGCCCCGACCCGAGCTGCAACCCCTACCTCAACATGGCGGTGTGCCTGGCGGCGGGCCTGGACGGCATCGAGAAGGGCCTGACCCCGCCGGACGAGATCACCGAGAACATCTTCGCCATGGACGCCGCCACCCGCGAAGCCAAGGGCATCGCGAGCCTGCCGGGCACGCTGCACGAAGCCGTGAAGTGCCTGAAGGCGGATCCCGTGATCTGCGCCGCGCTGGGCGAGCACGTGCTTTCGCAGTACGTCCAGGGCAAGGAAAAGGAATGGGACGCCTACAGGACGCACGTCAGCTCCTGGGAGATCGACCGGTATCTGGTGATGTACTGATCCGGGACCGGGGAATCGGGAACGCGGAATGATCTCGTTCCCAATTCCCGATTCCCAGCTCCTGATACCCGATTCCTGACTCGTCACACGAAGGGAGGCGCAGCCGGTGGCCAGAATCGTAATCGTCAGCGCGTCCGAAGCCAGTCGCGCACAGCTCTCCCGGCTGCTTGCTTCCTCCGGTTTCGCGGTTTACAGGCATTGCGCGTCCAGCGGCGGATTGCGGCGAACGCTCACCGAATGCGAGGACGGCATCGTCATCATGGCGGGCGGACTGGCGGATAGCCAGCCGGACGAGCTCGCCTCCGACTTCGGCGATCTCTTTCAATTCCTGTTGATCGGTCGGCCGGAGGCGCTGGAGGCCTGCGAGTCCGACCGGGTGTTCAAGCTGGCCTATCCCTGTCCCGGCAGCGCGGTGATCGGCGCGGTCGAGATGCTCTCCCAGCTCCACACCATGCGCCTGCCCCACCGAAGCGGCGAGGACCGAAAGCTGGTGGAGCGCGCAAAGCGCCTGCTGATGCAAACATACGGCATCGACGAGCCGGAGGCCCACCGGCGCATGCAGCTCTACGCCATGCGCCACCACATGAAAATGACGGAATACGCATTGGAAATCATACAAGGGGGTCATGACGATGCGTGACGGACAGTACCCGCTCTACCACCCCGAACTGGAGCACGAATCCTGCGGCGTCGGCGCGATCGTCGATCTGAGCGGCAGGGCCACGCACCGCACCGTGGATCAGGCGCTGACCATCGTGGAACGCCTGGCCCACCGCGCGGGCAGCGACGCCCTCGGCACCACCGGCGACGGCGTGGGCATCATGACCCGGCTTCCCCACGAATTCTTCGCCGCATGGGCGCGGGAGGAAGGCATCGCCCTCGGCAAGCCCGGCGACTATGGCGTCGGGATGTTCTTTTTGCCGGAGGACGAGGTCGGCGTACAGAACATCTGCCGCATATTCGATCAGCTCGCGTCCTCGGAGGGCATCCCGGTGCTGGGCTGGCGCGACGTGCCCTGCCACCCGGCGCAGCTCGGCGCGGGCGCGCGACGCACCATGCCCCGCATCCGCCAGTGCTTTCTGAAGCGCCCCGCCGACGCGGAGCCGGGCGCCGGGTTTGACCGCAAATTGTACGTGCTCCGCCGCGTGTTCGAAAAGCAGGACACGGATACCTATATCTGCTCGCTGTCCTCGCGCACCATCGTGTACAAGGGCATGATGCTGGTCAGCCAGCTCCGCTCGTTCTACGACGACCTGCAGGACGTGCGCTATGTCTCGCAGATGGCCATGGTCCACTCCCGCTTTTCCACCAACACCTTCCCGAGCTGGTCGAAGGCGCACCCGCAGCGGATGCTGCTGCACAACGGCGAGATCAACACCATCCGCGGCAACCACGACCGCATGAAGGCCCGCGAGGAGACGATGCGCTCCCCTGTCATGGGCAACGGCATGAAGCGGGCGCTGCCCGTGGTCGATCCCGACGGCAGCGATTCGCAGATGCTGGACAACACGCTGGAATTCCTGGCGATGAACGGCTTCCCCCTGCCGCTGGCGGGCATGGTGCTGCTGCCGGAGCCGTGGCAGGGCGAAAAAGAAAAGAAGCCCTGGCATGACCTGTACCGCTACTACGCCACGATGATGGAACCCTGGGACGGCCCCGCCGCGATCCTCTATTCCGACGGCGACAGCGTGTGCGCCTCGCTGGACCGAAACGGCCTGCGCCCGCTTCGCTGCGCGCTGACGGACGACCGGCGGCTGATCCTGTCCTCCGAGGCGGGCGTGCTGTTCGAGGAAAACGCCCACATCCGCCGCCGCTGGAAGCTCAAGGGCGGGGACGTGCTGATGGCCGATCTGCAAACCGGGGATCTGCTGGAATCCGACGCGCTGAAATCGCACTTCGCCGCGCAGCATCCCTATGGGGAATGGGTCGGGCGGATTGTCAGGCTGGAGGAGCTGCCCGGGGCGTCGGCGGACGGGGAACCCGAGGACGTGCAAACCCTCTGCAAGGCCTTCGGCTACGCCTTCGAGGACGTGCGGGACGTGATCCTGCCGATGGCGGAAAGCGGCTCGGAGCCCATCGTCTCGATGGGCGCGGACGAGCCGCTGGCGGCGCTTTCCAAGGCGCACCCACCGCTGTTCGACTACTTCAAGCAGCGCTTCGCGCAGGTCACCAACCCGCCCATCGACGCCCTGCGTGAGGAATGCAAGACCGACTGCTCCATCTACATCGGCGACGACGGAAACCTGTTGTCCCGCGACCCGGACAACTGCGCCGTGCTGGAGCTGCCCTCGCCGGTGCTGACCGGAGAGGAATTGCAGCGCATCCTGAACCTCGACCATCCCGCGTTTCACGTGCGGACGGTCTCGCTGTTGTATCCCGTCAAAACCCGCCTGCGCCAGGCCATGCGGGAATTCTTCGCCGCCTGCGACGCTGCCTGCGCCGACGGCGTCAACATACTGATCCTGTCCGACCGCGGCGTGGACGCCGGCCACCTCGCCATTCCCTCGCTGCTGGCGGTCTCCGCGCTGGAGCAGCATTTGATTCACATCAAGAAGCGCACGGCGGTCTCCGTGATCCTGGAGAGCGGCGAGCCCCGCGACACCCACCAGCTCGCCATGCTGATCGCCTACGGCGCGCGGGCGGTGAACCCCTACCTGGCGCACGACATCATCCGCCGGGAGTGCGGCGACGCGGGCATTTCGAACTACAACAGGGCGCTGACGGCGGGGGTATTGAAGATCGCCTCCAAGATGGGCGTCTCCACGCTGCAGGCCTACCAGAGCGCGCAGCTCTTCGAAACGGTCGGGCTGGACGGGCAGTTCGTCGGGCAGTATTTCACCAACACGCCCTGCTCGCTCGGCGGGAAGGGCCTGCACGACGTGGAGGCCGACAGCCGTTACTGGCACGACGAGGCGTTCCTGAACCCCGTCCGGGCGGGGCTGCCGTCCGTCGGCAGGCACAGGCTGCGCACCGGGAAGCAGGCGGAGGAGCACCTGTACAGCCCGAAGGTCATCCACCTGTTGCAGCAGGCGGTATGGACGAACGACAAGGCGAAGTTCGACGAATACGCCGCGCTGGTGGAGAACGACGGGCCGCGCACCATCCGCGCGTCGCTGGACTTCCGCTACGATCTCTGCAATCCCGTCCCGCTGGACGAGGTGGAGCCCGTGGAGCAGATCGTCCGGCGCTTCCGGACCGGCGCGATGTCCTACGGCTCCATCTCGCAGGAGGCCCACGAGTGCATGGCGGAGGCCATGAACCGGCTGGGCGGCCGATCGAACAGCGGCGAGGGCGGCGAGCTCAAGGAGCGCTTCGGCACGGAACTGAACTCCGCCATCAAGCAGGTGGCGTCCGGGCGCTTCGGCGTGACGCGGGAGTATCTGCTGAGCGCGAAGGAGATCCAGATCAAGATGGCGCAGGGCGCGAAGCCCGGCGAGGGCGGCCACCTGCCAGGCGCGAAGGTGACGGAGAGCGTGGCCAGGACCCGCTGCTCCACGCCCGGGATCTCGCTGATCTCCCCGCCGCCGCACCACGACATCTACTCCATCGAAGACCTCGCGGAATTGATCTATGATCTCCAATGCGCCAACGAGGACGCGAAGGTCACCGTCAAGCTGGTCTCGTCCACCGGCGTGGGCACTATCGCCAGCGGCGTGGCGAAGGCCGGGGCGGGCGGCATACTGATCTCCGGCGGCGAGGGCGGCAGCGGCGCGGCCCCCCTGTCGAGCATCCACCACGCGGGCCTGCCGTGGGAGATCGGCCTGGCCGAGACGCACCAGGTGCTCTGTCGCAACCGCCTCAGGCAGACCGTGACGCTCGAAACCGACGGCAAGCTGATGTCCGGGCACGACGTAGCCGTGGCGCTGCTGCTGGGCGCGGAGCAATTCGGCTTCGCCACCGCGCCGCTGATCACCATGGGCTGCCGCATGATGCGGGTGTGCCACCTGGGCACCTGCCCCTTCGGCGTGGCCACGCAGAACCCCGAGCTGCGCAAGCGCTTCATCGGCAAGCCGGAGTACGTCGAGCGGTTCATGGTGTTCATCGCGGAGCAGCTTCGGGAGATCATGGCGAAGCTGGGCGCCCGGACGGTGGACGAGCTGGTGGGCCGCAGCGACCTGCTGAAGATGAAGGACGATTCGCGGATGGACCTGTCCGACCTCATCGGCTTCGCGCGGAACATCCACATGCAGCCGGAATCCAGGCATGACTTCGCACTGAACGAGCGCACCGACGCCCGATTGGCGCAGGATCACGTACATCTCACGACCACCGACCGCGCATTCGGCACGCTCCTGAAGGGCGAGCGGCACATCCAGGCGCAGGGCTGCGGCGGCCAGTCCTTCGGCGCGTTCCTCCCCAAAGGGCAGAGCATCGCGCTGTACGGCGTGGCGAACGACTACCTCGGCAAGGGCCTGTCCGGCGGCACGCTGGCGATCTGCCCGCCGGTGGATTCGATCTGGAGCGCGCAGGATACGCTGATCGGCAACGTGGCGCTCTACGGCGCGACGGGCGGCTATGCCTTCATCGCGGGCATGGCGGGCGAGCCGTCGTCGA
The DNA here is from genome assembly GCA_902793325.1 of uncultured Eubacteriales bacterium. GTDB lineage: Bacteria > Bacillota > Clostridia > Christensenellales > Aristaeellaceae > UBA2862. The sequence goes on along the minus strand of CADBCY010000026.1, from coordinate 47,539 downwards.
GGGCGTGGGCGACCACGGCTGCGAGTACATGACCGGCGGGCGCGTGGCGGTGCTGGGGCCGGTGGGCGACAACTTCGGCGCGGGCATGTCGGGCGGCATCGCCTGGGTGCTGGACGAGGACGGCATGCTTGAGCAGCACATCAACGGCGGCCTGGTCAAGGCGCACGCCCTCACCCGCGAGCAGGCGGTCGAGCTGCGCCAGCTGCTTGAAATGCACGCCCGGCACACCGATTCCCGCAAGGCCATGGACATCCTCGCGGACTTCGAGGCGTGGCTGCCGAAATTCAAGGCCGTCATCTCCGACGAGTATCTGGATTATCTGAAACGAAGGGTCGTGTGAGCGATGGGAAAGCCTACAGGATTTATGGAAATTGCCCGCATCGAGAATCCGTATCGCGGCGAGGAAGCGCGCCTCCATGACTTCGAGGATCTGCACATCGCCCAGCCCGTCGAGGCGCGCCGGGCGCAGGCGTCCCGCTGCATGAACTGCGGCGTGCCCTTCTGCCAGTCGGACTTCGGCTGCCCGCTCAACAACCTGATCCCGGAGTGGAACGACCTCCTCTACAGGGGAAGGGAGCGCGAAGCGCTGGAGCGGCTGCTGCAAACCGCGCCGTTCCCGGAATTCACGGGCCGCGTGTGCCCGGCGCTGTGCGAAAAGGCGTGCAATCTGGAAAGCGACGCGCTGACCAACCGGGACAACGAGCTGTATCTGATCGAAACCGGCTTTGAGAAGGGCTGGATCCACCCGAGAATCCCCGCGGTCAGGACGGGCAGGCGCGTCGCGGTCGTGGGCAGCGGACCCTCCGGCCTCGCGGCGGCGGACCTGCTGAACCGGCTGGGGAATGAAGTGACGGTCATCGAACGCGCGGACCGGCCCGGCGGGCTGCTGATGTACGGCATTCCCAACATGAAGCTGCCGAAGTGCGTCGTGGAGCGCCGCATCCGGCTGATGGAGGCCGAGGGCGTGCGCTTCCTGACGAACGCCGAGGCCGATCCCGGCATACGCGGGGATTACGACGCCGTGCTGCTCTGCGGCGGGGCGAAGAAGCCCCGGGCGCTGAACGTGGAAAACGACGGCGCGAACGACGTGCGCTTCGCCGTGGACTACCTGACCGCGGCCACCCGGGCGGTGCTGTCCGGCAACGCGCCCTCGATCAGCGCGAAGGGCAAGGCCGTGATCGTGGTGGGCGGCGGCGACACCGGCAACGACTGCGTGGGCACGGCGCTCCGGCAGGGGTGCAAATCCGTGGTCCAGCTGGAGATGATGCCCGCCCCGCCGGTCGATCGCCTGCCCGGCAACCCCTGGCCGGAATGGCCGCGCACGCTGCGCACCGACTACGGGCAACTGGAGGCCATCCACCGCCAGGGCGCCGACCCGCGCGTCTACGAGACGACGGTGAAGCGCATCCTGCCGGGCGCCGTCGAAACGGTGAAGCTGAAGGGCTTCTCCCCCATCCCCGGCACGGAGCAGACCCTGCCCTGCGAGCTCATGCTGATCGCGGCGGGCTTTGTGGGCTGCGAGACGGCGACGGCGGAGCGCTTCGGCGTGACGCTCAGTCCGCGCGGCGTCATGATGCCCGCGGACGGCTCGCACCACCTCCGGGACAACCTGTTTTCCGCGGGCGACATGCGCACGGGCCAGTCGCTGGTGGTGCGGGCGCTGGCGGACGGCCGCGCGGCGGCGACGGAGGTTCATGAATGGCTCAAGGGAGGGTCGATATGACGAAATACATCTTTGTCACCGGCGGCGTGGTGTCGGGATTGGGCAAGGGCATCACGGCGGCGTCGCTGGGGCGGCTGCTGAAGGCGCGGGGGCTGAAGGTGGCCGCGCAGAAGCTGGACCCCTACATCAACGTGGACCCCGGCACGATGAGCCCCTACCAGCACGGCGAGGTGTACGTGACCGAGGACGGCGCGGAGACCGACCTCGACCTCGGGCACTACGAGCGCTTCATCGACGAGGACCTGAACCGCTACTCCAACCTGACCACCGGCAAGGTCTATTCCAACGTCATCCAGCGGGAGCGCCAGGGCGGCTACCTCGGCTCCACGGTGCAGACCATCCCCCACATCACCGACGAAATCAAGCGGTTCATCTATGCCGTGGGCAAGCGGACGGACGCGGATGTCGTCATCACCGAGATCGGCGGCACCATCGGCGACATCGAGAGCCAGCCCTTCATCGAGGCCATCCGGCAGGTGGGGCTGGAGGTCGGGCGGGAGAACGCGCTGTACGTGCACGTCACGCTGGTGCCGTACCTGAAAGCGTCCGGCGAACACAAGTCGAAGCCCACCCAGCACTCCGTGAAGGAATTGCAGGGCATGGGCATCACGCCGAACATCATCGTGCTGCGCGTGGACGAACCGATCGCGGACGAGGGCATCTTTACCAAGATCGCCCACTTCTGCAACGTCAAGCCCGACTGCGTGATCGAGAACCGCACGCTGCCGAACCTCTACGAGGCCCCGCTGATGCTGGAGGAGAGGAACCTGTCCGGCATCGCCTGCCGGGAGCTGGGCATCGACGCGCCGGAGCCGGACCTGACGGAATGGCGGGCGCTGGTCGAGCGCATCCACCATCGCTCCGGGGCCGTGAAGATCGGCCTGGTGGGCAAGTACGTGCAGCTCCACGACGCCTACCTCTCCGTCGCCGAGGCGCTCAGGCACGCGGGCTACGCGCTGGACGCGAAGGTCGAGATTGAATGGATCGACTCGGAGGCGCTGACGGAGGAAAACCATGCCGGCATACTGTCGAAGGTGCAGGGGATCATCGTGCCCGGCGGCTTCGGCAACCGCGGCATCGAGGGCATGATCCTCTCGGCGAAGTACGCCCGCGAGCATCACATGCCCTACTTCGGAATCTGCCTGGGCATGCAGATCGCGGTGATCGAGTACGCCCGCAGCGTCGCGGGGCTTGCGGGGGCCAACTCCCACGAGTTCGACGAGCACAGCCCCCATCAGGTGATCCACTACATGCCCGACCAGTCGGACGACATCGACAAGGGCGGCACGCTGCGGCTGGGGAAGTATCCCTGCGCGTTGCAGCCCGATACCGCCATCGCCCGCTGCTACGGCGCATCGGAGATCAGCGAGCGCCATCGCCACCGCTACGAGTTCAACAACGCCTATCGAGACGCCCTGCAACGCGCCGGGCTGTGCCTCTCCGGCCTCTCCCCGGACGGCAGACTGGTGGAAACGGTGGAGATCCCCGGCGAACGCTTCTTCATCGGCGTGCAGTTCCACCCGGAATTCAAGAGCAGGCCCAACAAGCCCCATCCCCTGTTCGTCGGGTTCGTGAGCGCGTCGCTGGGCTGAGGGAATGATCCCACGGCGGCGTTCGGCAGGGGATCGCGGTTTGGCCCAGGGCGGCCTGATCGGCGACAGGCTTCGGAATACTCTGAAGTGCAGAATATCAGAATAAACGAGATTATATGAGGGAAGCCCCTGAAGAGCTTCCCTCATTTCTCATTCTTCGCTCTGCGCAGATAACGCTCCGCTCTCCATGCGATAAATGCGATCCCCGTAGGGCAGCGCTTCGCTGTCGTGCGTGACCAGCAGCACCGTTTTCCCCTCTTCCACGGCGGCCTTGCGCAAAAGCGACAAGACCGCCGCGGTGTTTTCATCGTCCAGGTCGCCGGTGGGCTCGTCCGCCAGGACGACCTCCGGGTTCCCGGCCAGGGCGCGGGCGATGGCCATGCGCCTGAGCTCGCCGCCGGAGAGCTCGGCGGGGCGGGCGTCCCGCAGGTTTGCGATGCCGAGCGCCTCCAGCCAGCGGAGCGCGCCCTTCGCGTCGCCCTTTTCGCCGCGAAGCTGCTGCGGCAGCAGCACGTTTTCCAGTACGGTCAGGGTATCGACGGCACTCCTGCCCTGCGGGATCACGCCGAGCTTTGCGTTGCGCAGGCGCGACAGAGCGGCGTCCGGCAGGGCGTACAGGTCCGTGTCATCCAGCCGGACCCGGCCCTCGGTGGGCGTCAGCAGCCCCGCCAGCATGTGAAGGAGCGTCGTCTTGCCGGAGCCGGAGCGGCCCGTGAGCAGCGCGACCTCGCCGGGGCGGAGCGCCAGGCTCACGTCCTTCACCGCGTGGAAATGATTGGCCTGCCCGGTCTTTCGGAAGTAGCGCATGGACAGGTTTTCGGCATGAAGCATGCCTCACGCCCCCTCTCTCAGCGTCGTGCCGGGGTCGGTGCGGCTCAGCCGCGCCGCCGCCCACGTTCCCGCCAGCAGCTCGACCAGCAGCGTCGCCAGGATCGTGCCGCCCGCCAGCTTCAACAGCGCGCCGACGGCGGGCGTCAGGTACGGCAGGCCCAGCTTCGTCTCGATCAGCGTCGTGAACGGGAACACGCCCAGCGCCGCGACGCCCACGCCCACGAGCGCCCCCGCGAGGCCGCACAGCGCCGTCTCCATGAGGATCTCCCCGCGCAGGCCGCGCCGGGACACGCCCAGCAACCGCAGCACCGCGAACTCCCGCCGCCGCTCGTGGATCATCATGGCGAAGGTCACCAGCAGGATCACCAGCGCCAGCGCCCACACCGCGCCGATCAGCGCCCAGGCCGCGCGGGAGATGCCGGCGAGGCTGTCGGAAACGTCGGTGAACATGCTGCGGGCGCGCACGGCGGTGACCTTGCGGATGTGGCCGTTCAGCCAGTTGTTCACCCGGCCCACGTCGGCCCCGTCCTTTACCTTCACGTACACCGCGGAGATCACGTCGGAACCGCTGGTGATTTTATGGCTGACGCCCTTCGCCTCCGCCGCGGCCAGCAGCTTCTTCATGGTGTCCATGTTGCAGTACACCGCCGTGTCCAACCCGGTGCCGGTCTCGGCCAGCTTCGCCACGACGTGCGTATACTGTTCGTAGATCTTGAGCGTCTCCCCCACGCCCGCCGTCACGTTGCAGCCCACGGCCACCTCCATGTCGCCGAGGTCCTGCGAATAGCTTTCGTCGATCCACGGCTTCACGGTGAAGTCCGCGTCGGGGTCGATGCCGATGATCTGCACCTTGATGGCGCAGCAGTCGGCCTTCAGCGAGGCCAGGAAGGTCTGCGGCGCGGCGATCTCCACGCCCTGCGCCGCGCGCACCTCGTCCAGCACCGAGGCGTCCATGTAGAACGCGCCCGTCGTGCCCTGGAGCAGCATGTTCTTGAAGCTGACCTTGCTCTCGGCCTCGGCGGGCATCACGATGATGTCCGCGCCGAGCCGCGCCTGCAGGCTCTCGAGGCCGCTGCGCAGCGAGCCGACCACCACCGAGCCGCCGAACACCGACGCCGCCAGCAGCGCCGTCAGCAGCACCAGCGCCGCCGTGCGCCCGGGCCGCCGGAGCAGGTTCTTCATCGGGAGATGCGAAGTTCCCATGCGTTACTTCTCCCCCTTGCGCGCCAGCAGCCAGCCGACGAGCGACACGAGCAGCATCGCGCCGAACAGTATCTCCATCGCGGGCTGCGTCAGCATGCGGCAGCGCATCGTCGGCGCCTTGCACAGCGCGATCAGCGTGCCGGGCGTCAACAGCCCCAGCAGCGACGCCGGGAGCATCGCCAGGTACAGGCCCGCGCGCTCCCGCTTCATCGCCAGCGCCAGCAGCGACAGCGCCGCCAGCAGTACGCCCTCGCCCAGCATCGCCCGGCACGCCCAGTGGCACGCGCCGAAGCTGCCGTCGCCGTGGACGCAGGCGCCCAGGAAGGTCTGGCTGCCGACGGAAACGATGACGGCGAGCAGAAGGATTGCCAGCGCCGGAATACTCTGTCTTTTCATGGTTCACTCCTTAAAGTTTTCGTTGACGATCTCCCGCGCCACCCTGCCGTGCTCCAGCACGATGGTGCGCTGGGCGGCTTCGGCGACCTCGGGGTCGTGGGTGACGACGATCAGCGTGGTGCCCTCGCGGTGGAGCTGGCGGAACAGGTCGAGCACGATGTTCTCGTTGGCCTCGTCCAGGTTGCCGGTGGGCTCGTCGGCGAGGATCAGCTCGGGGTGGTTGATGAGCGCCCGCGCCACGCACACGCGCTGCTGCTCGCCGCCGGAGAGCTGGCTGGGCAGGTGCCTCGCGCGCTCCCGCAGGCCCACGCGCCCCAGCGCCTCCAGGGCCTCCTGCTCGTCGGGCATGGAGTGGTAGTACTGCGAGACCATCACGTTCTCCACGGCGGTCAGGTAGGTGACCATGTGGAACTGCTGGAAGATCAGGCCAATCTTGTCGCGCCGGATGTCCGTCAGCCGCTTGCCCGGGAGCTTTGAGATGTCCTCGCCGTCCAGCAGCACCTCACCCCGGGTGGGCTTGTCCATGCAGCCGATGATGTTCATCATCGTGGACTTGCCGGAGCCGGACGGCCCCATGATGGCCACCCACTCGCCCTTGTCCACGTGGAGGCTCACGTTGTCCAGCGCCTTCAGTTCGCCGTATATCTTGGATATATTCCTGAGTTCAAGAAGCGCCATTTCTATTCTCCTTTCAGTACGAGGGCCGGATCGATGGCCACCGCCCGCTTAATTGGCATCAGGCAACTGGCCGCGGCGATGATCATGGACACCAGTACCGTCACCGGCAACAGCAGCGGCCGGAACATGATCGAGGCGTGGAACACGTTCACCGACACCACCTGGGCGAACACGAAGCCCAGCACCGCCCCCAGCGCGCCGCCCAGCAGCCCGAGGAACATGCCCTCGCCCAGGAACTCGCCGCGAATGGAATTGTCCGACGCGCCCAGCGCCTTCCTGAGGCCGATCTCCCGCCGCCGCTCGGAGACCACCGCCATCATCGTGGTGGACACGCAGATCATCGTCAGGATCAGCACGACGACGGTCACCAGGAACACCAGCGCCTGCAGCTTGCCCAGCACCGCCGTTTCCGACTTGGTGACGCGCTTCACCAGCCGCGCCGTCACGCCGTTGCCCGTCAGCGCCTCGGCGTAGGCGTTGAGCTGCTCCTCGTCCGCAGAGACGGAGAGCTCGGCCACGTCCAGCACGTCCTCGCCGGTCAGGGCCTGCAGATCGTCCGTGGACATGAACACGTAGCCCTCCTCCTCGCCGCCGGTCACGAGGATGCCCGTGACCCTGTAGCGGGTGGTCTTTGGTTGCGCCGCCGCATCGGCGGCGCGGGCCGCGTTCAGCGCCTCCACGACGGCGGTCGAGGTGACCGTCGCGCCGGAAAGCGCGTCCACGTCCCCGCCCATGGTCAGCGGCAGGGATTTGCCGATGAACTGCTTCAAAAACAGCGCGTCCTCGGCGGTCCGCCCGCCGTATTCCGGCGTCTGGGTGGAGGCGTCGATCTTGATTTCGGCGATCTTCGCTTCATCGTCCAGCGTCGCGGTCACGACCACCATGGCGTCGCCGAAGCCCTTGGCGCTGCCCGAAAGAACCGCGCCGGGCGTCCAGTCGTCGGACGCCTCTCCGTCCGCCTCCCTGACCGTCGGCTGCCAGGTCAGCTCCATGTCGGAGCCCACCCGGGCGCCGATGGTCTCGGCGATCTCCCGGCCGACCAGGATCTCGCGCGGCGCTTCGGGATAGCTGCCCTCCACGCTGAAATAGGGGCTGGTCTTCTGAACCTGCTCGAAGTCGGTGCCGGCGGTGGTGAACGACTGCTGGCGGGAGGTCATGTCCAGCCGCACGTAGCGATAGGGCGACGCCCCCACTCGCCCTCCGCGGGCATCAGCAGCATGTTCGCGCCGTAGGAGCGCATCTGCGCGCGCATCTGCCGCGGCACGTCGTAGTAGATCGTCACCATGCCCGCCAGGATCGTCGCGCCGATGCCGATGGACAACAGCGCGATCAGCATCCTCGAGCGCCGGCGAAGCAGCGACGCGGTGACCATTCTCAAAAACATCCGTCTCTTCGTCATGTCAGTGTCCTCCGTGCAGCACTTCCGCGGGCTTGAGCCGCAGCACCATGCGGATGGCGGGCAGGGAGCCCGCGATGGTCACCAGCGCGATCAGACCCGCCACGATGGGGATGACCCGGGTGTTCATCTCGATGGCCGAGCCGAACACGCTGCGCCCGATGAGCTGCGCAAAGCCGAAGCCCATGCCGTAGCCCGCCGCGAAGCCGATGAGCGCGGTAATCAGGATCTCCGTCATCACCACGCCGGTGATCGACCGGTCCTTCGCGCCGATGGCCTTCAGCAGGCCGATCTCCTGCGCGCGCTCCATGACGGAGGCGGTCACCAGGTTCGAGATGCCCAGCGCCGATCCGATCAGGCTCAGGGCCGTAATCAGGATCATCAAGAGCTTCGTCTTGTCCAGCACCGTGCCTTCGCTCTCGGCCACCTGCCTGACGGCGCTCGCCACCGAGCCTGTGATGACCTCCTGGATCTGGTAGCAGATGGCGCTGACGTAGGCCGTGCAGTACCAGGTTTCGTAGTCGCGGCTGGTGAGCGCCGCGGGATTCTTCGCCGCGCGGCGGGCCAGGTCGTTGTCGGGCGTGGTCAGCGCGGAGACCTCGATGGACGCCACCTTGCCCTCGCGGTCCGTCAGCGCCTGCACGGCGTCCAGCGTGGCGAAGATCTGCTCGTCCTCGTCGCCGCCGGCGTCGTAGATGCCCACGATCTTCATCTCCTTTTCGCCGTGGCTGCCCGTGAGCGTTACGCTCTCGCCCACGGTCCAGCGCTTCCGCTCCGCCAGCAGCGCGCCGACCATGATCTCGCCGTCGGCGTTCTCGTCCGCCTCGTTCAGCCAGCGCCCGTCGGTGATCTCCCACCAGGAGCGCATGCCCTGCACGCCCGCGTCCAGCTCCTCGCCGGTGGGCAGCGCCAGGTGGTGGTTGAACCAGGTGCCCACGACCTTCGCGCCGTCGCCGTCCGGCAGGACGGCCTGCGCGTCGAGGAAGGGCGTGAAGTCCACGATGTTGAACGCCCAGAAGATGGTCTTGAGCTTGCCGAGCTCGTCCTCGCGCAGGTACGCCGCGTTCAGCGCCCCGCCGTCGCCCACGTCGTAGATGTCCGACAGCAGCGAGGCGTCCTTCGGCTTGACGGTGATGTTCGCGCCGTAGTTTTTCAGTTCCTTGTTGACCTTGTCCTCCACGTCCATCACCACGTTCAGCATGCCCGTGGCCAGCGACGCGCCCAGCGCGATGGTAATGGCGATCAGCAGCATCTTGCCCTTCTGGTGGAACAGCACGCCGCGAATCATTCGAAATAGCATCTGCCCGTTCCCCCTTATTACTTAAACTCTTTTTCTCCCGCGATCAGGTCGTCCATCGCAAAGACCAGGTTGCCGCCCTCCACCTCGTACCTGAGGGGAATGGGATTGCAGCCGCCCTTGAAGCCGATGGTGTTGGTGTTCATCACCACGTCGCAGCGGCGGCAGACCACCAGGCCGTTTCGCTCGTAGTAGCCCGCGTTGCCGCAGACCTCGCAGGCGTCCAGCCCCACGCCGTAGGAGGCGGAATTGGGCTTGCGCACCACGATCCAGCGGACGTTCACGCCGTTCGGCGTCTCCCACTCGAAGCGGTGCAGGTGGAAGTCGTTGACGGCCTCCATGGGCACGAGGATCCTGTCCTCCTCCTCGGTAAACGTCTCCGGCGCGGACAGCTCGATCACGCGGGTGTCGTAGGCCTTGACCAGCGTCAAAAAGCCCGTGAACAGGATCAGCGCCGCCAGCGCGACGCAGGCCGTGCGGCGGAAGTGGCGGTTGCGCGCGCGCAGCTTGCGCCGCTGGGCGGGGTTGTCCCACGGCTCCGTCACGCGGACGTTCTGCGCAAAGCAGATGATGAGGCACGCCGCCGCCAGCGCGACGACGAGCCAGATGAACAGCATGGAATGGTAGGCGGTGAACATCATCCAGTCGCCGATCCAGCCGTAGGCCTCCTCGGTATACTTCACCGACCACTTCAGCCACTTGGCGTGGTTGACCCAGGGCGCGAAGAAGCGGCCGAAGCAGTACGCCGCGTTGACCAGCGTCCCCGCGGTCAGGAGCGCGTTCACAATGCGGAGGGGTCGGATATGCAAAGCGCAGTTGTACAGCATGCGCGAATAGGCAACGAGCAGCAGGAGCGCCAGCAGCCAGCCCGCCATGCGCACCATGTAGTAGGACGAAAGGTAGCCCTCGCCCATCGTGTTGAAGTTGAAGGGGTACAGCATCACGCCGGGCAACTGGTAGAAGATCAGCGCCGCGGAGAGCCCCGCGCCGGACAGGCACAGCGGGACCTTGCTCCACTTCTTTCCGGCGAGCAGGCTGAAGAGGAGAAACGCCAGCGTAAAGCCCATGATGAAGGCGTAGATATAGTGGTTCCAGTGGCTGGATATGATCTTGTTGGAATTGCCCTTCACGGCAGCCAGCGCCGCCGACGCGACAACGCCCAGGAGGATGCCGACGCCGTGAAAGACGCGCCCGAATCTGTCATGGCGCCGCGCCAGTACGGCGTGCATCCAGGTCACCAGCGTCACCGCGATCAAGAGATCCTGGGTGACTGTCCATAGATATTTCAGCAAGGTTCATGCCTCCCTGAGAATGCGTGATTGGGAAAGCCGAAGGTTTCAAGGTCGGCGGGCGAGGGCGCGCGCCGACAATCGTCGTATTACGCACATAATGCTGATACGTCATCCCCCGCGGACAGCGTATCAGCATGCTTTTGGAACCGTTGTCTCAACGGTGAGAAGGAATTACCACTCCTTGACGAACTTCCAGCCGGTCCAGGTCGCCTCCAGCGGCTCGGTCCAGAACTCGTCCGCCTCGACGCCGGTCTCGTCGTCGACGTGCAGCAGGTAGCCGTTCTCCGCGGGGTTCTTGATGGACAGGGTGATGCTGTACTCGCCCTCGGGCAGCGCGATGTTGTTGCCGTAGTGCGGGCCGTCGGACGCCGCCATGGGCATCATGGAGCCGGTCACGACCTCCTTGCCCTCGGTGTCCTTGATGACGTAGTCGATGCTCAGGTAGGGCACCCAGCCGTCCACCGGGAAGCCGTAGGGGTTCTCGTTGGCGGTCAGGTCCACCTCGATGTGCAGGTCGGAGCCCTCCTTGGGCGCGGCCAGGTCGGCGGGCGCCATGTCCACGGGCTGGAAGTAGACCATCGCCATGGTCATGAAGCCGATCTCCTGCTCGCCCTCGACGCCCAGCTCATACTCGTCGAAACCGGCCTCCTCGGCCAGGGCATACGCACAAACGCTGAGCATCATCACGGCCAGCAGCAGGGCAAGAAACTTCTTCATGGTCAAATCCTCCTAATGATGTGTTTTTGTTTGTATCTTCAACGCCGCCCGCGCGGGGCAGGGGGCGCGGAGACCCGTTACGGAAACGCCTAGTTCCGGTCGAGCTTCGCCCGCAGCGCATCCATCTTACCGCGGTAGTGGGCGATCATGAACGTCACCAGCAGCACGATGGACAGGATGAGCTGCGGCACCAGCGTCTCGAGGTACGGATAGATGCCGAATACCTGGATCGCGTCGTTCTCCGGGATGCCCGGCACCCTGAGCGCCAGGTCGAACACATTGCCCTCGGCCAGCTCCTTGATGCCGCTGCCGAGGAACGACACGCACATGACGGCCATCAGGATCGACGTGGCGGTGAAGAACACCTTGATGGGCAGCCGGATGGACAACCTGGTGATGGCCAGGTACACGAACACCAGCAGCACGCAGCCCGCGCCGAAGCCCGCCCACACCATGCCGGGATTGCCCTCGGAGAGCATCGGCTGGTAGAACAGCACCACCTCGGCGCCCTCGCGGAACACGGACAGGAACGCCGTGAACGCCAGCGCGAACGCGCTGCCCTGCTCCACCGAGGACTGCACCTTGCCGTCGATGTAGCGGCTCCAACTCGCGGCCTCGGCCTTGGAGATCATCCAGTTGGACACGTAGAACAGCACGCACACGGCGATCAGCGCGGTGATGCCCTCGATGACCTCCTGCGCCAGGCCCGCGCCGACGAACGCCCGCTTCGCCCAGGCCAGCACCGCCGCCGCGGCGAAACTCGCCGCGATGCCGGCGACCGCGCCGATGTACACGTTCTTGAGGCTCCGGCCGTTGCCGGACTTGGTCAGGTAGGCGATGATGGCGGCGATGACCAGTATGGCCTCCAGCCCCTCGCGCACGATGATGCCAAACGCGGCCAGGAAGGTAAGCAGCCTCGGGTCGGACGGCTTTTCCTCGACGACCTCGGTTTCGGCGACCTCCGGGGCTTCCGCCGCCTTCGCCGCGGCCTCCTGCTCGTCGATGCGCTTTGCCAGCTTCAGGATGCTGTTCTTGGCCTTGTCGGTGGTGGTGCGGAACTTGTTCTTCTGGTACTTCTCCTCCGCGGTGTCCACGAGGCCCTTCAGGGTCGTAAACTGCTTTTCCATCCCGAGCCGGTCCGATAGCGAAAGGTCGGTATAGATCCTGTGGCTCAGGCCGGATTCCTCGTACACGCTGTAGTAGGCGGTCTCCAGGTTGTCCGCCGCGGCGGTGAAGTCCTTGTCCAGGTAGCCCATATAGGCCGTGTCGAGCAGCTCCTTGACCAGCGTCGCGGCCTCGTACCAGCTCTCGTACTTCGCGGCGGCGTTGGGGTCGGCGGAATACTCCGGGTACGGGTCAGAGGCAACCATCTCGCCGCCCCTGTACCACTTCATCTCGCTCTGCGCGCCGCCCTGCTGGCCCGCCAGCTTGTTGGCGTCCTCGCGGATCATGCCCTTCAGCTTGACCAGCGCGCTGCGCACGGAGACGATGGTGTCCTGCTCGGCGTTGTCCTTCTTGACCGCCGCCTTGCAGTTGGAAAACTGCATCTCCACGGCGTTCTTGCGGTTGCCGGAGATATAGCTCATCGTCTGCCGCTCGAAGCCGGTGGTTTCGTATACCCTGAAATAGGCGTTGGAAACGTTTTGATAGGCGCTGTCGGCGTTCCCCGCCAGGTAGTCCTCGAAGGCCGCGTCCAGGAATTTGTCGATCCCGTCGGCGGCGTCCCCCCAGCGGGTATCCGCCTCCGCCATCGCGGCCATGCCCTGCGCCAACAGGATCAGCGCCAGCAGGCCGACCAGCGCCAGCCGGGCAATGCTCGTCCTTTTCATGTGCATACTTCCTTCCCTGCCCAATCGGCAAGCGCCGACTGACGCACGCTCAGAACCGTTAAATGGATTTAACATTTGTTAGCCACCTCTAATCCATCGCCTATTTTAGCATAAACTAACTGCCTTTTCTATCCTGATATTGACTTGTTGCGCCCGTTTTCTTTCCTGATATTGACTTGTTTGAAAATCGCTTGCAATTTGAGTTATATTATGCTAACATATATTTGTTAGTAATAACTTACTCCAGACCGTACCGGCGTTCGGGGGCGATGGATATGAAAAACACAGAAAACCGGGATTCCGGGGATGCGCTCGTAAAGGCGGCCATAGACTATATCGAAAGCCACAGCGCGGAGAAGTTCTCCCTGCAGGCGCTCTCCGAAGCGCTGTTCATCAACGGCAGCTACCTGTTGCGGCTGTTCAAATCCCGCACCGGGCAGACGCTGCTGGGCTACCACAACCGCGTGCGCTGTACAAAGGCCCAGGCCCTGTTGCGCGATACGGAGTTGAGCATCTCCGAGGTCGGCGAGGCGGTCGGGTTCGTCTCGTCCGCCCACTTCTCCCACGTGTTCAAGCGGACGACGGGGATGACGCCCACCGAATGCCGCTGCGGTTCGGACCGCCGATAAAACCGATGGAAGGGATGCCGTATGCTGAATGATCGCACCATGGATCGCTACCTGCACGCCATACTGCTGCTGGGCACGCGCTTTCTCGTCGTCCGCGCCGTCGATGTCGCCGCCTGGCTGGAGTACTCCAAGGCCAGCGTCAGCGTCGCCGTCAAGCAGATGCTCCGGGAGGGGCTGGTCAGCATCGGCAACCACGGCGCGTTGCTCCTGACGGCGGACGGCGAGCGCCGCGCAAGCGCGTTCCACGAGCGCTACGACTTCTTCAACCGCATGCTCACCGAAGCCGGGGTGGACGAAGACGTCGCCAAGAAGGAAGCCGGCGCGCTCGCGGGCTCCCTGAGCAACCCCTCGTTGTACGCCATCAGGAAGCGGTTTCCCCTCCCGCAGGCACGCGATTCGCAAAAGGAACAGGCATAAAAGAGGAGCCCGCCGAACCGGCAGGCTCCTCTTTATGCAGGCTCCTCTTTCTCTGCGTCGGGCGCGAAGCCGCGGGCTCCTCCCCCTCGCCCGCGCCGCTGCTCCATCGGTGCGAACCGCCCGGGGCGGCACGGGGCGCGATCATGGCTTGTGCGCCTTCCTCCTGTATCCGCAGTCGCAGTACGGCCCGCCGGAGGCCAGCGTGTATTCCCGCACGAATTCGCTCGTTCCGCCCAGCTCGCTCATGGTGTAGTCCAGGCGGCACATGGCGGGGACGTAGACGCCCAGCCCAAGCTCCTTCATCAGCGCGCAGATGCCGCACTTCGTGAACCGCGCCTCGTAGCCGCCGCCGTCGGGATACGGGTGAAAGGTCATGTTCCACGAATAGGGATTGCGGTCCGCCGCGTTCAGCGCCGCGGTCTTTTTCATGCCCTCGACATCCCTGCGCGTGAACATGCGCCTCCCGGCCATGCGGCAGAACGCCTTCATCGCGCCGATCGACATGGCTTCGCGGTAGTAGTCCGCCACCTGATTGACCGTCGGCCTCACCGGCAGCTCCAGCAAAAACGCGGCGAGCATCGCGCAGCTCACGATGTTCATTTTAAAGCGGTCGCCCTTCTCAAACTCCGGCAGGTCGCGGATGATCTCCCTGTACCTGCGCTTGGCTTTCCCGGCGATCTCCTTTGCGCGCGCAGTGCTGAAAGGAAGCGTTTCCGAAAGCTGTTTTTCAAAGGATACGGCAAACAGCAGCCACATGCCCGCGGGCATTCCCAGGTACTTCACAATCCTCACCCCAGCAGATCACTATTGATTTCCGGCCCGTGCGGCCGGGCCCGTCGCTCCCGGGCCATGCAATGCCGCATTTACACCCCGCTCAGCGTCGTATCCAGGATCATCATCAGCACGAAGCCCAGCGAAAACGCGACGGTGCCGACGTTTGAATGCCTGCCCTCCGACATCTCGGGCACCAGCTCCTCCACCACGACGTACATCATCGCCCCCGCGGCAAAGGCCAGGAAATACGGCAGGATCGGCGTCACCAGCCCCGCGGCCAGCAGCGTCACGACGGCGGCGACGGGCTCCACCGCGCCGGACAGCACGCCCATCCAGAAGGTCCTGCGCCTCGGCATGCCCTCCGCCAGCAGCGGCATGGAGACGATGGCGCCCTCGGGGAAGTTCTGTATGGCGATGCCCAACGCCAGCGCCAGCGCGCCCGCGGCGCTGATGCCCGTGCTGCCGCCCCGGAAGCCCGCGTAGACCACGCCCACCGCCATGCCCTCGGGGATGTTGTGCAGCGTCACGGCCAGGATCAGCTTGGTGGTGCGCTTAAAGCCGCTCTGCGGGCCCTCGTTCTGCCGGTCCATGTGCATGTGCGGGGTGATCATGTCGAGCAGCAGCAGAAACCCCATGCCGACCAGGAAGCCGACGGCCGCGGGCAGGAAGGACAGCGCGCCCATCCCGGCGCTCGCGTCCAGCGCGGGCTGCAGCAGGCTCCAGAAGGAGGCCGCCACCATCACCCCCGCGGCAAAGCCGGTGAGGACCTTCCGGACGCGGTCGGAGAGCTGCTTCTTCAATAAAAAGACCAGCGCCGATCCCAGGCTCGTGCCGAGAAACGGGATCAGCACGCCCAGCGCGATCTGTGTGTTCATACGTCATCCCTCAATCGCCGGTCGTTTCGTTCCGGGACGCTCAGCGCTTCCTTTTCAGCGGCACCGTCCGCGCCTGTTCCTCGGTGTCGTCGTCCTCGATGTACCCGTCGTAGGGCGCTTCGGGGTCGGGCACGCGCTTTCTGAACAGCGAGCACAGCCTGTCCCGATGGGCAAAAACGAAGTCCAGGTCGTCCGACCAGCCCGTGTGCCCGGTGATCACGGCGATGCGGCCCTTCCGCGCCCGCAGGTTCTTCTCCAGCTTTTCGAGGCTCTGGACGGCCACCTTGTTGCTCTCCGCCAGCGTGCTGATGAAGCTGTAGCCGCCGTCCGCGCCGAACCAGATGGTGTCGCCGGTGAACAGGTATTCGTCGTCGATGAGATACACCATGTGCCCCCAGGTGTGCCCCGGCACGAGGATGCACTCCACCTTGATGCCCTCGATGTCGAGCACCTGACCGTCCGTGAGCGTCACGCGCCTGTTGTCGGTCCTGACCATCGGCAGCTTGTACAGGTGGTAGATCACCCGCCGCCGCGCCTCGCCGGTCAGGTAGCGGTTCTCGATCTCGCTCAGGTAGACCGTGGCGTCTTTGAACAGCAGGTCGCTGTCCTTCTCCAGCGCGCCGACGTGGTCGGTGTCCTGGTGGGTGATGAAAATGTGCCGGATGGACGCCGGGTCGATGTCCAGCCAGCCCATCTTCTCCTTCAGGCGCGGGTAGTTGTAGCCCGCGTCGATCATGATCGTCACGCCGTTCTTCGTGTAGAAGAAGATGTTGGCGATCCACTCCCGCACGCAGGCGACGTGTTCGTCGATGCGCCCGGTGTTCAGGGGCTTGAAGATCTGCGTGCCCCGGAACAGCCGGCTCATGGATTTTCGCTGGTCCTCGGTATCTTTTCTGGACATGGTTACTCCGCCTTTCTCGCGCACTCCGCGTACATGATCGAAATTCGCGCCGCCATCTGCCTGGAGAACGTCACGCGCCAGCCGTGGGCCTCCAGCCAGTCGAGGTATTCCTGCCCTGACCACTGGTGCTCGAACCGGATCCCGGCGATCTTGAGAATCCCCGACCACACCCGGCTGACGAAGCCGCCCCTGTGTTCCACGAAGTTCGGCGCGATCAGCACGCCGCCCGGGCGCAGCACGCGGTCGATCTCGGAAAGCGCCTTCTCCGGCTCCGGCATCACGTGCAGCGCATTGGCGATCAGCACGGCGTCGAAGGAAGCGTCCGCGTAGGGCAGCGCCGTGGCGTCGGCGACCTCGAAGGTCAGGTTGGCCGGGCGCTCGCCCTTTAGGGCTTCCCGGATCATGCCGTCCGAGTAGTCGGTGGCGACCATGCGCCTGGCCGCCGGGGCGACGTGCTTCGCCAGCAGGCCGGGGCCGGTGGCGATCTCCAGCACTTCCCTGCCTTGGATGACCTGCGGGATGCGCCCGTACATGAATTCGTAGATGTGCGCGTCCGCCCGCATCGCCTTCTCGTAGATCGGCGCGTACAGGTCCCAGATCCGCTTCTTCATGCCCCCGCCCTCATTTCACGCACCTGAAGCAGCCGATGCCCTCCACGCGGCTCACTTCCACCTCGCCGTACATGCTCCTGAGCCGCGCCCGCAGGCTCTGCTCCGTCTCGTAGGGCGGGGTGAAGAAGCCCTTCGGCTGGTAGAGGTGCCGGATGAACCAGTCCGTCCGCGCGCAGCCGCCCTTGATGTAAAAGCACCCGCAGAACGTGCCGCCCGGCCTGAGCACGCGGAACGTCTCGCGGTAGGCCGCCTCCTTGTCCGGGAAGGCGTGGAAGCCGTTGAGGGAGAGCACGATGTCGAACCGTTCGTCCTCGAACGGCAGCGCGCCCACGTCGCCCTGCAGGAAGCGCACGTTTTGAAGCCCCGCCGTCCTGGCCTTCTCCTGCGCCGACGCCATCATGGCCTCGGAATAGTCCAGGCAGGTGACGTCCGCCCGCGGCAGCTCCCGGTAGACCGGCATGGTCAGCACGCCCGTGCCCACCGGCACCTCCAGCAGTTTCCCGGCGAAGTCCTCCGGCACGCCCGACAGCGCCCGCTCCAGATAATCGAGGTTCTTCTCGCGGTTCATGTCCCACACCATGCGGCAGACGGCCTTGCCCAGGAAGGTCGAATAGGTCATCATGCCGTCGTAGAAGCCGGCGTTCCCGCCGGTCAGCCTGTACGCGCTTTTGATCTGTTCCCGTCTCGTCATACGCGCTCACCCTTTCCGACCAATCTCATGGCGCACACCAGGTACATCAATCCCCAGCCCAGGGACTCGAAGCCGGAATCCAGGCCGTTGGCAATGGCGTTCATCAGTTGCCCGACCAGCGCGATCATTATGGGATTGAGGACCAGCGCGATCTTTTTCAGCGGCAGCTTTCCCGTGACCACCATGCCGATCCACGCCATCGTCACAAAGCCGTCGCATACGATGAACCCGATCGCCAGCGGCACGGCGATGCTCTTCAACACCCGCAGCGCCATGTCGACCGCGGTGGGAACGTCCCCGGTGGCCTCCATGCCCGCGTTGAACACCACCGGCAGCATGCAGATGCCGATGTGGATGAACGCGAAGTACAGTATCCCGCCCCAGTTGGCGATCCTGAACAGCCTGTAGAGCTTCGATCCCCCGAGCACGTACCTGTCCTCCATCACGCGCATCAGCTCCACCGCCGCCACGGCAAACAGCGCCGCGCTGAGAAAGCCGAGCACGGACGACGCCGCGTACCGCCAGTCCGGCGCGACGTTCCACGCGATGCCCATGTACGCGCACGGGTCGGAGGTCATCTCAATCGTCCCGTAGCCCAGCAGGTAGTCGCCGATGATGGCCAGCGCCATCGCCGCGCAGCCCAGCAGGATCCTCTGCCTGGATGTCTGTGTTCGCACCTTCATCATCTCCGTCAAAATTAGCTCCGCCTAACTCAAGCCCATGAAAAAAGGCCTCCGCCGTTTGATCGGGCGCGCTTGCTTCGCCCGCTCGATGAGTTAGTTTTGTTTATCTATATTATATTCCGCGCTGGGAAGAATGCAAGTCAATTTTGTGTGAAGCGCGTTCGTCCCGTTCCCCTATGGGCGCAATCGGTTCGATCCTCGAAATCCGCATCCGCCGGGGATCGCGCCGCGTTTTTCCGCATTTTCGGCATCGGCGCGCCCATCTGCGTATTGCCAATTTTATCCAATAGGTGGATAATTGATAATATCAAGTGTGATATGCGCTTTTCCGGCGCGGACAACGGCAGGCCGAGCCGCGGCATATCCGCTTTCTTGACAGCCCCTGCCAAAGAGACTGCCAGATATGCCGAATTATAATGTGCGCAGAGAGGCAGACCAAGACCATATGCTCATCGATAAGCGGTCATCGGGCGGCACGGCGCGGGGCAGGCACGGCATATCCGTCAGAAACGCCAACCTCGCCATGGCGGCCATGGCGCTCATGCTCTCGCTCCTGCTGATCAACGCGACCTGCCAGGCCAGCCTCCGACTACCAGGAAGTGCGCACGCTGACGGACCACTACGCTCGAGATGGAGAACATCAAGGCCGACCACGCCAGCAACGGAAAAATCGCCGTCGAGATGTTTGAAAGGAGCAACGTCGGCGACTACGCGGCGATCCTGATGGACGTGCGCATGCCGGAAGCGGACGTTCAGCAATCCCTGCAGTCGGGTATGAACGCCCACCTCACGAAGCCCGTGGAAACGGAGCCCCTGATCCGGACGCCGGGCAAGCTGGTCTACGAGGCGGAGGAAGCCCGGCCAAAGGCCTGACGGCGCGGCGGGAGCGGGCGAAATCGAAAGAATGCAAAGGCATCCGGAGGCAATGTGCTGCCTCCGGATGCCTGTTGTAATTCGAGATGGAAAACGTGACG
This sequence comes from uncultured Eubacteriales bacterium, assembly GCA_902793325.1. Taxonomy (GTDB): domain Bacteria; phylum Bacillota; class Clostridia; order Christensenellales; family Aristaeellaceae; genus UBA2862. The sequence goes on along the minus strand of CADBCY010000026.1, from coordinate 28,030 downwards.
GGGCCGCCGGATTTCGTAGGGACCGCGAAACGCCCCTCGCCGCAGACCACTCTGCTGCAAACCACCCCGCCGAAGCCGGCGCTCCGGCCCTTCCGGGGGATACGGGATCCCCTCGAAGCCGTCCGGCGCGGGCGGCTTTGGCCTTACAGGATCGCTCTCTCGACGCGGTTCCGCCCGGCCTCCTTCGCCCTGTACAGCGCGTCGTCGACGGCCTTGTACACCTGCTTCCACGCTTCGTTGCCCGTGGTCGTGACCACGCCCTGGCTGACGGTCAGGTGCCCGATGTGGGGGAAAATCCGGCAGTCCACGGCGCGGCGCAGGCGCTCGGCAAAGGCCATGGCCTTGTCCCCGTCGATGCCGGGCAGCAGTATGAAGAACTCCTCCCCGCCCCATCGGCCCGCCTGAGCGCCGTCGTACCCGCGGATCGAATCCCGCATGATCTCCGCGACCTCGCGCAGCGTGCTGTCCCCCACGTCATGGCCGTGGGTGTCGTTGATTCTCTTGAAGAAGTCCAGGTCGAGCATGGACAGGGATATGACCTCTCCCCGCTCGAGCGCGTCGTTGATGAGCTGTTCGATCTTTCCCCGGTTATACAGGCCCGTCAGGGCGTCCCGTTCCGCGATGTATTTCAGTTGGTTATGCGCCCGCTGCAGCTCCTCCATCGTCGTATAGACGAGCCTGGTCAGCCGCCTGAGCACGGAGGCCTGGCCCTGCAGGCCCGTATCGTCCACGCGGGTTTCCGGCAGCTCCGCTTCCGGCGCGTCGCCCTCGCGCATGCCGATCGAAAGCATGGTGATGTTGTTTTCACCGAGCTCGCCCGTCTGGCTGTTCCTCAGGATCTCGCCCCAGGTGTGGAAGCCGGAGGTGCTGCACAGGCGCGCGAACGGCTCCATCTCCATATCGACGAAGTCCTCCCAGAACGACTTGCGCACGACGCAGGAGTAGAGCAGCACGACCTGCGGCTTGAAGCGGCGCATCGCCTCCAGCCTCTCGTTGACCTTTTCCACGATGTTTGACGGATCGCCATAGGTGAGATGGATGTCCATGCCGTCCTTCACAAAGCCATGCAGCCAGAAGGAGCCGTCCTCCTCGATATGTACGACGCTGCGCAGCCTTTCCTCGCCGTTTTGGCGCGCCATCAGCGGGAACTCAAAGGCTTCCTCCGCATTGTGGTGCTCTTTCCTGTCGATCTGCAGGAACCGCTCGTACACCTCGGCCGCGGGCCGACCGTCCAGCTCGATCAGGTGTTTGCCCTCGGCCCTCGTGATCTTGAAGGCCATGCCCAGCGACACCCACCCGATGGATTTGTCCATGTCGAAATGCAGGTCCTTCCCGGCGTAGGTGACAACGATCATGGAGTTGTACAGCGCCCCGTCGGCATTAAAGATGAAGTGCTCCGGCATGTTCAGCTTGTGCCCGCCGGGATACCCGCCGAATATCTGGATGTCCTTCCTGCAACGGCTGATCTCCGCGAACATGTGCTCGGTATCCATCTCCGTGCCCGGGAACAGCATCTCGGCGCCCTTCAGGTCGGGGATGGCGTCCAGCGCCTCGCGGACGCGGATGCCCGTCTGCACTTCCCGGCCCTTCACGTCGTCAAAGCGCAGTATCCCGATTTCCGATTGCTCGAACAGTATGGCGCTGATCAGGATTCCCTGCCGGATCACGTGGCCGTCCATGATCTCGCCGGCAGACATGCTCCCGGCGATCAGATCCGTTCCGCAGCAGTCCCTCAGCTCGCCGCACAGCCGAACCAGCGCCTCCTCCTCCGGCAGGCCGCTGAAGACGTGGATCAAAACGCTCCCGTACTTCCCGGTCCGGAACTCGCGCAATACCTCCGCCATCTGCTCCGGGATGGGCTGTCGCCGGTTGTATTCAACGTTGATCTGCTTCATATTGGTCGACCTCCGCCCTTCCTGTCGCACAACTCCGGTCGTCCCTGTTTCCGTCGCGGCATTCGCGCCGGGCGCGGCCTATCGCCGCTGCTCCCTGCGCATCTCTTCGTCCACATCCTTGAAGCCGGTCACGATGTTGATTTCGCCGTTGCCCAGGTCCAGCTTGGCAAACTCCACCCGATAGTACCGTATCCCGTCCTCAAAGACCCGGCGGAAGGGCACGGAGTAGATCGGCCTGGATTCCGTGTTCCTGAGGATGTTCTCCGGCGTGATCGCCTCCAGGAACCGCTGTCGGTCCTCCTCCAGCACCAGCCTGGAGTAGACGGCGAAGGCGTCGGTAAACCGCGCGGCTTTTGTCGCCGCCTGCGCGGGCATGAGGTGCGCCGTCTCGTCGTCGATGCGGTACAGCTCAAAGCGCTGGTTCTCGAGGTCGTTGATGAGCCAGACCGAGTCATAGGGCCGGGTGAGGGCTTCGATGACGGCGGCGCGCTGGTCGAGGGAGCGCTGGATCTGCTGGTCCCTGCGCGTCTCTTCGTCTACGTTCTTGAAGCCGCACACGATGCCGGTCTTCCCGCCGGGCAGGTCGAGCTTGGCAAACTCCACCCTGTAGTACCGGATCCCGCTGTCAAACACCCGGCGGAACGGCACGGAGTAGATCAGCCGTTTCTCCACGTTGTCGACGATGCTCTCCGGCGCGACGGCGTCCAGGAACCGCTGCCGGTCCTCCTCCAGCACCAGCCTGGAATAGAACGCGAAGGCCTGGGAGAACCTCTGGATCTTCACGGCGACGTTGGCCGGCATGAGGTGCTCCATCTCCCGGTCGATCCGGAACAGCTCAAACTTCTCGCTCTCGATGTCGGTGATGAGCCAGACCGAATCGTAGGGCTTGGTCAGCGCCTCGATGACGGCGGCGCGCAGGGCCTTGTCGGATTCCGCCTGCTCATGCTTGCCCGTGATGTCCGATATGAACACATAGAACAGGTTGTTCTGGTCGTCGTATTCGACGTAGTGGCCGTAATCGTCGATCCATCGGGTCTCGCCGTCCTTGCGGATGATCCGGTATTCCACGAAGTCAAGGTCCGCCTGGCTTTCCCCGACCTGGTCCGTGATCGAGGCGGAGATCCGCTTGTAATCGTCCGGATGCACCATGCCCCGGAAGGTAAAGCCGGTCAGGGCCTTGAACTCCTCCAGGCTGTCGCAGCCGAATATGTCGCAGACGGCCTTGTTGGCGTACAGCAGCTGCTCGCTTTCGTCCGCCCTGTAGATGAAGAAGCCGCCGGGCATATGCTCGCCAAACTGCTCGATCACGGAGAGCACCTGCTCGACCAGCAGCTTCTCGTTCGGCTCCCGGATGGACAGCACCGCGACGGCGATGGCGGTGGTCCCTGTGACCGGATTGACGCAGATCCGGCGCGCGAAGGAATGCACGATCGAACCGTCCGGCATCTTCTCATCATAGAAGGTGCGGATGCCCTGATCGCAGCAGGTCTTTACGACATTGTGCATGAAGGCCGCGTCGTACTTCACGAAATCCGACCCGAGGCTGGACAGCTCGAGCCCGAAGAAGCGCTTGAAGAAATCGCGGTAGGACTGGTTGGTGCGCATGAAGCGCGTGCAGTCGTCCTTGACTTCGATAATGCCCATCGGCAGCGTGGTGTAGGCATTCTGCAGCGATGTCTTCTCCCCGCGCGCGATGACGCTGATATCGTACAGGTTCAGGCCGCAGATCGATTCGTAATAGGCGGATTCCTCGGGGTTTTCGTAGCCGGTCTGCCTGTGCGTCCTGTGGTATTCGAGGGCGTACCCGATGGGATTGGGTTTGCTGAAGAAGAACCCCTGCAGCTTGGAGCAGCCGATTTCCTGGAGAAAATGAACCTGTTCCTCCGTCTCCACGCCCTCGCAGATCGTATCCACGCCCAGGGCCGAGGCCATCTTCATCAGCTCGGTCAGTATGATCCTGCCGTCGTTTTCGTCCAGCCTGCGCATGAAGCCCTTGTCGAACTTCAGCAGGTTGAACTTGATGCTCTGCAGCACGTCCAGCGAGGAATAGCCGCTGCCGAAGTCGTCCATCCACACGGGAAAGCCGAGGGCCTGGAAGCGCTTGACCTGCGCTTTCATGAAGTCGAAGTCGCTCCCGATCACGCTCTCCGTGATCTCGATGCTGATCCTGTCGCGGCTGACGCCGGCGGCGTCCACGCGGCGCCGTATCTCTTCGACCATATCGCAGGCGTCAAAGTCGGCGCGGGAGAGGTTGATCGAGTGCGGCACGATGTAGAAGCCTTCGGCCGCCTTGTTTTTGATGTCCTCCAAAACCTGCTCCAGCACGTACAGGTCCAGCCTGTAGATCAGGCCCGCATCCTCGAGATAGGGGATGAATTCCGCCGGGGACAGGAACCCCTCGACCGGGTCGATCCAACGCGCCAGGGCCTCCTCGTCGCAGACCTTCTGGTTGATGGCACGCATGATCGGCTGATAGTAGACCTGGATCCAGTTCTCGGAGAGCGCGCGCTCGAAGTTCTCGAGCACATACTGCTGCTTGGCGATCCCATCGTTCAGCTCGCTGCTGTAGACCTTATAGGACGAGGAATACGTCCCCTTGAGCGCGTCGCACGCGATTTTCGCCCTGTCATAGGCCATGCCTACCGGCACTTCTTCAAGCCGGTTCGGATAGATGCCGATGCAGATCGGAAGATGGTGCTTCGCGCTCATCTGCCGCCATTCCCTAAACAGGCGGTCGAGCAGCGCCTCCAGCCCGTTCTCGTCGGCAATCGCGGCATAGTGGTCGGCCCCGACGTGACAGCAGTTCTCCGCATGAAAGACATTGCTCAGCAGCGTCGAGAACGACTGCAGCAGCTTATCGCCGTCGGCAAAGCCGTATTTGTGGTTATAGTGCTTCATGCCGCTGAGGTCGATGTACAGGAGCGCCGGGAGCCCGCCCTTGTCCAGCATCGCCAGCCTGGCGTTTTCCGCCAGCTCAAAGAAGTACGACATGTTCGGAAGCCCGGTCAGGGTATCGTACCGGTTGGCCTTGACGATGCTGCCCTCATGGAGCGCCTTGTTCAGCATGCTGCTCAGCCCTGAACCGATCCCGTCATTGTAGTCGCCCTCCTCCGTATACCAGATGTGGGCGAGGTGCGCGCCGTCCTCCGTGTACACGTGCTCGCCGGCCAGGTGGATCACCATGTACCCGGGGCCGTTCTTTTTCCGGGTGCGATAGATGATCTCCAGCCGGCCGCCCTCGGTGACAAACTGGAGCAGCGCGCTGGTGAACCGCGCGGCGTCGTCGGGGTGGACGTCCTTGTACATATTCTGATTCATGTCAGCATATGCCTGCGCGCGGTCCTGATAGCCAAACAGCCTGCAAAACCCGTCCGATACGGCAAGGGGCACGACTCTTTTATCCATGATCTGGCATACGACAAAGGGTTGTCGCATCGCCTCGATGAGCATCCGCTGATCTTTGGTAAACTCGTATTGCTTCATGTTGCTTGCCTTGCCTTCCGGGTTTAGTCTGAGTCCATCCTGCATCCGTCGCCGCGTCTGCGCCGGTTTGGGGGCGCGCTCCGAGCGCATATAGTTCCCCGAATTTTAACTATTATATCACAGATTGTCATTGTTTTCCACCCCAAAAACAAAAAAACCCGGGCGCTCAAACCGGCGTAAAGTGAGCCCAAAAGTCAGACAAATATCGAATCAAACGACCTGAAGGGACTGGTATCTGTGCAGAGCAGGCATCAGGCCCTTTGGTTTAGCTTGATCCTGCGGTTGTTGTAGTAGTCAGGGTAGTCGATGAGTTCCGCCTTGAAGTGGTCTATGAAATCATCGTTCTGCAGGCAGAAAAGCTCAAATTTGAGTTAGCCGAGGAAGTTCTCCGTGACAGCGTTGGGGTGCTGTTCGGTTGTACCGACACGCCGTTTTGCGTCAGAACTCCGGCAGGATACGGTTCATGATGCGGCCCAGGAACTCCCGGCGCTTGAAGGCGTCGATCATGCCCTCAGTGCGTTCGATTTCGTCGGTGATGATGCCGTCGGCCTCGCTGAGCACCACCTGGCTGATGGCGCCGATGGTGTTGCAGGTCCACACGTCCACCCGCTTGCCCGCCAGGTGGATGCGCCGGATGTTGCGCGCCGTGGCGCTGGCGGCCTCGATGCCCAGCCCGTCGCAGTTCAGGTTCTCCAGTCGCCCGAAGGAGTAGTAGCTCAGGTAGATCGTCTCCGCGTCGGGGTGCAGGCTCTCCATGGCGTCGATGATCCAGTAGTGCAGGCTGATGAACGCGCACTGCTTCAGCATGTCGCGCTCCGCCGCCATGCGGTACAGGTCCTCCGCCATGCGCAGGTCGATGGATTCCCCCTTCAGCTCGATGTACAGGTGGATCCGGCCCTTCGCGGCGTCCAGCATCTCCGCCAGCGTGGCCACCTGGTCGACGCCGCCCACCCGGAGCTGCCTGATTTCCTCCAGCGTCATCTCCGAGGGCTTGCGCCGCACGCCGGCCACCCGCGCGAAGGTGGCGTCGTGCAGCACGATGTACGCCCCGTCCAGCGTGCGCTGGACGTCGATCTCCGAGGCGTAGCAGCCCCGGGCGATGGCGGTCTCCAGCGCCGTGAGCGTGTTCTCCGTGCTCAGCACGCCCGCGCCGCGGTGGGCGATCAGCTCCGGGTCGTCCGACCAGGGGAAGATGAAGTAGAACGGCGCGGTCAGCGCGCCGCTGAGCACGGCGCAGCCCGTCAGCGCGGCGAGGGCGGCCAGCGCCCAGAACCGGCGGCCGCGGGGGGCGGGCGGGCGGAAGTCGGGGACGACGATGTCGGTGAAGTCGTCCTGGATCAGCGTCAGGTTCATGATCTGCACCGGCAGGAACAGCAGGCCCCACAGCCCGAAGCTCAGCAGGATCACCGCCATGATCATCAGGTTCCCGAAGCGCGCGGGCGCGCCCAGCGCGCCGCTGACGTCCAGCAGGAAGTAGGGCAGCTTCACGAAGGCCAGGATCAGCGCCGCCAGCGCCAGCGCCCACCCGGCGAGGCAGAGCAGGATCCGGCGCAGCACCGGCCAGGCGTTGCGGGCCATCACCCGGCGCGACAGGCGCATCGACTCGGCCACGCTCTTGCCGCCCAGCGCCACGCCGTGGAACGTGAAGACGTGCATCACGCCCAGCGCCCACAGCAGCAGCACCCCGGCGTCGAACAGCAGCCGCAGCGGCAGGTTGCCCACCAGGTAGGTGCGCAGGTAGTTGGGGATGCTGAACCCGGTGGTCAGCGAGATGCCCAGCGCGGTGCCCGTCAGCGGCAGAATCAGGGACACCAGCAGCACCGCCAGCGCACCGTGCGGCCCCAGGAAGCGCGGCAGCAGCGCGACGGCCTGGCGCAGGATCCTCCACAGCGATTCCCGCCGCCCGCAGAGCACGCTGCGGCTCAGCAGCACCGTTGCGCACAGGTCCACCACGCTGTAGGCCAGCAGGCCCGCGAAGCCCGCGCCCAGCAGCGCCCAGCCCTGCCAGGTGCGCATCAGGTAGGGCATGTCGCCGCTGTTGAAGTGTCCCCGCCCGATGACCCACAGCAGCGAGCCCGCAAGCTGGCGCATCACCCACAGGCACAGCAGCAGCAGCCCCTTGGACAGCAGCTGGTAGGCCAGCACCCGTCCGAGGCGCCCCGCGTAAGCGCGCAGCCGCGGCGTGGGTCCCTGCATCATGGGCGTCGCTCCTTTCGGGGGATCGGGAAGTCCCGGCGCGTGCGCCGGCCGGGATCTCCGCCGTCTTCCGCAAATCGCGGGTCGAAAAAGGAACCCCGGGTGTCCGGGATTCCACCTTCTTTACCTACTGTAGCATACCTCGGCCCGGGGCGCAAGACCCGCGGGGAACGCGGATTGTGAAGAGTGCGTTTAATTCTCCGCGTCGCCCGTGCGACCGGCCACCACGTCCGCCAGGGTGATGCCGCCCAGGTAGTCGTGGATCAGCCGCTCCAGACCCATCCATACGGGCAGCGTCTTGCAGTTTTCCCGCTGGGCGCAGGGCGCGGCGCAGGATTCCAGGCAGGAGACCGGGGCCAGGGAGCCCTCGACCACCTCCAGGATCTGCTCCACCGTGTACGTTTCCGGCTCGCGGGCCAGCATGTAGCCGCCCTGGAAGCCGCGCACCGCCTGCAGCATGCCCGCCTGGCTCAGCCGCAGCGCGATCTGCTCCAGGTATTTCTTGGAAATGCCCTGACGCGCGGCGACATCCTTCAGCGCCACATAGCCCTTCGCCTGGTTTTCCGCGATGTCCGTCATCATCCGCAGGGCGTAGCGCCCCTTCGTGGAAATCTTCATAACCGGCACCTCGTTCAGATTTCTTTAATATCTCTATGATAGCACTGATTCAATATAATTTCAAGGGAGATGGATTTTTTTTGTCACCCAATATTAAGCGACGGGCCGCCTGTTGACGCGGCGGCGGGCGTGGGCTATAATGGCCTGGATCATCCCCGGCGGGACGCGGAGGCGAATATGGATCGGCTGCAAGAGAAATATGAACGGTTGAAGGCGGACCTGCGCGCGCTGGGCGGCGCGGCGGTGGCGTTCTCCGGCGGCGTGGATTCCTCCTTCCTGCTGCGCGCGGCGCTGGACGCCCTCGGCGCGGAGCGGGTGCTGGCGGTCACGGCCGCCGGGCGCGTATTCCCCCGCCGCGAGGGGGAGGATGCCGCCGCGCTGTGCCGGGCGCTGGGCGTGCGGCAGGCGGTGGTGCCCTTCGACAACCTGGCCGTGGAGGGCTTCGCCGCGAACCCCGCGAACCGCTGCTACCTGTGCAAGCGGGCGCTGCTGGGGAAGCTGATCGAGGTCGCGCGCGCGGCGGGCTTCGAGACCGTGGTCGAGGGCAGCAACGCCGACGACGAGGGCGACTACCGCCCCGGCATGCGGGCGGTGGCGGAGCTGGGCGCGCTGAGCCCGCTGCGGGCGGCGGGGCTTGAAAAGGCGGAGATTCGCACGCTGTCCCGGGCGCTGGGCCTGCCCACCTGGGACAAGCCCTCCTGCGCCTGCCTGGCCTCCCGCATCGCCTACGGCGAGGCCATCACCGCGGAGAAGCTGGCGCGGGTGGAGCGCGCGGAGCGCCGCCTCGCGGAGCTGGGCTTCCGCCAGCTTCGGGTGCGCGTGCACGGCAACCTCGCGCGCGTCGAGCTGCCGCCGGAGGACATGCCGCGCCTGTTGGACCCCGCGCTGAGGGCGGAGATCGGCGCCTTCCTGCTCGGGCTGGGCTTCGACTACGCCGCCCTCGACCTCGCCGGCTACCGCACGGGCAGTATGAACCTTGGGTTAAAGGACAAGGCAGAGTTATAGGAATAATCTATAGGTATTTATCGGCATCCCATATTGGACAAGCCGCGGCGGCTGTGGTATTCTATCCCCAGTCGCGGAGAGAACCTCCGCAGCACGAGCACTCAACCACAGGAGGTAAACCCCATGAAGCTGAACAAGATTCTCGTCGGCCTGCTGGCCCTGGCCCTGATCCTCTCCTCCGTCGCCGCCTTTGCGGCGGAGATTCCCGCGCCCGAGGGCGACGACAACACCATCGTCATCGGCGCGACCGAGATCCCGCACGCCCAGATCATCGAGGGCGCGGTGCAGCCCGCCCTGGAGGCCGCCGGCTGGAAGGTGGAGACCGTGGTATTCACCGATTACGTACAGCCCAACACCGCGCTGGAGGCCGGCGAGCTGGATGCCAACTACTTCCAGCACTACCTGTACATGGACGACCAGAACGCCAACGCCGGCCTGCACCTGGCGGCGGTGAAGGGCATCCACCTGGAGCCCCTGGGCCTGTACTCCAACAAGATCCAGAGCATCGACGAGCTGGCGGACGGCGCTTCCATCTCCATGCCGAACGACGCCTCCAACGAGTCCCGCGCCATCAAGCTGCTGGCGGACAACGGCCTGATCACCCTGGCGGAGACCGACGGCCTCTACGACCTGCAGAGCATCGCCGAGAACCCCCACAACTTTGAGTTCGTGGAGCTGGAAGCCGCCAACGTGGCCAACAGCCTGCCGGACGTGGACGCCGCCGTCATCAACGGCAACTACGCGCTGCTGGCCGAGCTGAATCCCGCCGAGGACGCGCTGATCCTCGAGTCCGCCAACGCGGAGGGCAACCCCTTCGTCAACCCCATCGTGGTCAAGCAGGGCAACGAGGACACCCTGAAGACCCGGGCGCTGGTCGCCGCCTTCTCCACCCAGGCGGTCGTGGACTTCATCAACGCCAACTATCCCGGCTCCGTCATCCCGGCGACCGATCTGCTGGACTGATCGCCAACCTGCGCGAATCGCGGCAGGGCAGGAGGGGTTTTCCCTCCTGCCCTTGCTGACTGTAAACGGGGAGAGAAGAATCCATGATTGAAATTAGCCATCTCTGCAAGCGCTTCGGCGAGCTGACGGTGCTGGACGACATCAGCCTCACCATCAATTACGGCGAGATCTACGGCATCATCGGCCAGAGTGGCGCGGGCAAGTCCACGCTGCTGCGCTGCATCAACGGGCTGGAGAAGTACCAGTCCGGCAGCGTGAAGGTGGACGGGCGGGAGGTCGGCGCGCTGTCCACGGCGGAGCTGCACAAGCTGCAAAAGCAGATGGGCATGATCTTCCAGAACTTCAACCTGCTGTCCCGGCTCAACGTGTTCGACAACGTGGCGCTGCCCATGCGCTTCGCGGGACTCAACCCCAGGAAGCCCGAGCACCGGGAGCGCATCCTGGAGCTGATCGAACTGGTGGGCCTCTCGGACAAGCTGAAGGCCCGGCCGCGGGAGCTGTCCGGCGGCCAGAAGCAGCGCGTGGCCATCGCCCGCGCCCTGGTGCTGAACCCCCACATCCTGCTGTGCGACGAGGCCACCAGCGCGCTGGACCCTCGCATCACCCAGGGGATCCTGAGCCTGCTCACCCGCATCCGCGACGAAATGAACATCACCGTGGTGGTGGTCACCCACCAGATGGAGGTGGTGAAGCAGATCTGCGAGCGCGTGTCCTTCCTGAAGGACAGCCGGCTCATCCAGGAGGGCAGGCCCGAGGACCTGTTCGTGATGCCCAACGCGGACATCAACGCCTTCCTGGGCAAGACCGACGAGACGCTGCCCACCACCGGGCGCAACGTGCGCATCTTCTTCACCGAGAACGCCGAGGAGGCCCCGGTCATCAGCATGATGGCGCGCGACCTGAACGTGGACTTCTCCATTTGCCGCGCGGACCTGAACGACTTCCGCGGGCAGATCCTGGGCAGCCTGGTGCTGAACGTGAAGGAAGAGGACGCCCCGCGGGTGTTGGCCTACCTGAAGAAGGCGGGCTGTATCGTAGAGGAGGGGAACTGACATGCTGGATCCGCAGATGTGGCAAATGATTACCAAGGCCTTTGGCGAGACGGTGACCATGGTGCTGTGGAGCACCCTGTTCTCGGTGATCCTGGGCATCATCCCGGCGGTGCTGCTCACCCTCACCGCGCCGGACGGCCTCAGGCCCAACAAGCCGGTGTACTCGGTGCTGAGCTTCGTGGTGAACGTGTTCCGCTCCTTCCCCTTCATCATCCTCATGGTCATCGTCATCCCGCTGACCCGCGCCATCGCCGGCAAGGCCATCGGCACGCGGGCGGCCATCGTGCCGCTGACCATCTCGGCCATACCCTTCGTGGCCAGGGTCATCGAGTCCGCGCTGCGCGAGACGGACCCCGGCCTCATCGAGGCGGCGCGCAGCTTCGGCGCCAGCGACCTCCAGATCTTCACCCGCGTGTACTTCAAGGAGGCGCTGCCGGGCATCCTGGCGGGCATCATCCTCACCATGATCTCCCTCGTGGGCTACAGCGCCATGGGCGGCGCCATCGGCGCGGGCGGCCTGGGCGACGTGGCCATTCGAAAGGGCTACCAGGCGTACAAGATCGAATACCTGATCGCCACCAGCGCGGTGCTGATCGTATTCGTGCAGTTGATCCAATCCATCGGCAACTGGATCTACAACCGATTGAGCTGATTCCCCGTAGCACAGGAAGCGCGACAAACCGGATGACCGCAGTGAAGTGAACCCAGAAGTCAGACAATTATCGAATCAAGCGACCTGAAGGGACTGGTATCTGTGCAGAGCAGGCATCAGGCCCTTTGGTTTAGTTTGATCCTGCGGTTGTTGTAGCAATCAAGGTAGTCGATGAGTTCCGCCTTGAAGCGTTCAAGGGAGTCGAAGTCTTGCATATAAGAAGCTTACTTTTGAGAAAACCGAAGAAGTTCTCCATCACAGCGTTATCCAGGCAGTTGCCCCTTCGGCTCATGCTCTGTCGAATGCCCTTTGTCCCCAACATCCGTTGGTATCCCTCTTGGCATAAAACAACACCCTTTTCGTTAGTAGTATACCATACTGTCTAACAAATGGGGTGCTGTTCAAAACGGCGGGGCCTGAGCCGGGATTTCGGGCTTGTGCGGGTCGGGCGATGCTGGTATAATGATCGCAAGGCCAGCGCGCGGCGCGGTCGACCGGGTCGCCGGGCCGCGGAATGCACGGCGAGAGCCAGGCGGTACCATAAAGACAAATTCTGTGTAAGGTGAACGGACATGAGCGCAAAGCTGAGGTTGACGGTGTTGGTGTGCCTGCTGGCCGCGGTGATGGTGTTCTCTGCGCTGGGCGAAGCCGCCGTCGGCGGCATGTCGCCGGAAGACTCGGCCATCGTGGACGACTTCCTGGAGAATTTCAGGCTCCTGGCGGCCAGCCCAAGGCAGTCGAAGCACGAGCAGGCCGTGAGCGATTTCCTGAAGGGCTGGGCGGAGGCGCAGGGCTACGAGGTCCGGCAGAACGAGGCCCACGATCTTTTTTCGACATCCCCGCGACGGAGGGGTACGAGGAGCTGCCGCTGGTCGCCCTGCAGGCGCACCTGGACATGGTCTGCGTCGCCGAAGAGGGCCGCGTCTTCGACCCGCTGACCGACGCGATCGACATCGTCGTGGACCGGGAGGCCGGGACCCTGACCGCCGACGGTACCACCCTGGGCGCGGATGACGGCGCCGGCGTGGCCATGATCCTGTCCGTCGTGAAGGGCCATATGGCGCACGGTCCGCTGCGCATCATATTCACCACGGACGAGGAGATCGACATGTCCGGGGCGATGGCCGTCACGTCGGCGGATGTGGCGGGCGTGAAGTACCTGGTCAACATCGACAGCGAGCAGAGCGATACCGTCACCGTCAGCTCCGCCGCGGATGCCACGGTGATCGTCAGTGACGCGCCGCTGCTGGCGGACGCCACGAAGGATTCGGCGGTTTCCATCGTCCTGTCGGGCCTCGCGGGCGGCCATTCCGGCGTGATGATCGGCGAGGGGCGCTGCAACGCCATCGTCGCCCTGGCCGACGCGCTGGTTGCGCTCGGCATGGAGATCCCCTTCGAGCTGGTTTCGCTGACCGGCGGCGTCGCCGACAACGCCATCCCCACGCAGGCGCAGGCGATCATACGGGTCGATGCGTCCGACCGGGCGGCGCTGGAGCGGTTTGTCGAGGAGAGGGAGGCCGCGCTGCGGGAGACCTACGCCGGCATCGAGGACAACCTGGCGCTGACGGCAGCCGACGCCGAGACCGCGCCGAAGGTCTTTGCGGCGGAACAGGCGCAGCGCATCCTCGCCTATGTGACCGGATCCGTCGACGGCGTGTTCACGATGTCCGAGGTCGTCGACGGTCTGGTGGAGAGCTCGTCCAACCTGGGGCAGATTCGCGCGGACGCCGAGGGAATCGAAATCCGGCAGATGCCCCGAAGCTCCTCCCCCGAGCGGCTGGCGGAGCTCGAAGAACGGGATCGCGCGCTGGCGGCGGAAAACGACCTCGCGATCGACATTACGGAGGTCTCGAGGCCGTGGCCGGCGAAGGCCGACAGCGAGATCGTGCCGCTCATCCAGCAGATCTACCGGGAACAGAACGGCGAGGAGATCAAGGTGGAAGCCATCCACGCGGGGCTTGAATGCGGCGTCTTCTTCGAGCTGGCCGACGACCTCGACATGGTCAGCATCGGCCCGGACGTCATCGCCGCCCATTCGCCCGAGGAAACGCTGTCCCTCGCTTCGATTCCAAAGACGTGGCATCTGCTGGAACGACTGTTGATTTCCCTTGAAAGGTAGGCGGCCCACATGCGAGCCAAGCGCTATCGAATCCTGCGACAGGTCCTCCGGCATACCGGCGCCGACAGGATCTGGGTCGGTTTTATCGTGCAGATCCTGATTACCGCCGCGGTCATATGGGTCCGGGAGCCGGACATCAATACCTATGGCAAGGCGCTGTGGTATTGCTATGCCGTCGTGACCACCATCGGCTTCGGGGACGTCACCGTCCAGCACTTCCTGTCCCGGGTGCTGTCGGTCCTGCTGTCCGTGGACGCCGCGCTGGTGATCGCCCTGGTCACCGGCGTGGTGGTCAATTACTACACGCAGATCACCGCCGTTCGGAATAAGGAGACGCTGAGCGCGTTCGTGGACAAGCTGGAGCATCTGCCGGAGCTCTCCAGGGAAGAGCTGGAGGAAGTCTCCCGGCGGGTCCGCGATTTCCAGAACCGGTAGGCAAGCGACGCCATGCGACCGCGCCACCGGTCAAGCGGCAGGAAGCGGGCCGGACGGACCGCCCGGGGACATCGCAAAACAGAACCGCCTTTAGTGGGCGGTTCTGTTTTATATCGGTCAAACACAGCCGTCGGTAGGCGGTTCTGTTTTTGGAATCGGAAGGCCACAGCCGTCGTTTCCGGGGCGCGACGGGGATTCGGCCCCGCCTCACACGAGTTTGTCGGACACGGTCAGTTCGCCGTTGTCGATGCGCTCGTACAGCGCGTCGATCGGCATTGGCCTGCCGAACAGATAGCCCTGGAGGCGATTGCAGCCGATCGCCCTCAGGAATTCCGCCTGCGTTCTCGTTTCGACGCCTTCGGTCAGGGTCAGCATATTGATCCTGTCGGCCATCTTGATGATGCAATCGATGAGCGTCTTGGATTTCTCGCTGCTCTCGAAGTTGGACAGGAAGCGCATATCGATCTTTACGACGTCGAATTGATAATCCTTCAGGACGTTCAGGGAGGAATAGCCGCTTCCGAAGTCGTCCAGCCACAGCGAGTAGCCCAGCTCCTTAATCCGGCCGGTCGCCTCGTTCAGCTTCGTGAAGTTGTCCATGAGCGCGCTCTCGGTCACTTCAACGTGGATCAGTTCTTTGGGGATGCGGTATTTTGCGGCCAGGTCGTCCAGCTCCGTGGCCGCGTCCATCAATTCAAAGTCCAGCCTCGAGAAATTCAGCGATACCGGGATGGCGGGCTTGCCGGAATCGATGGCCTTCCTCAGGTCCTTGAACGCGAATTCGTAGATCGCCTTGTCGAGCTTGTGGATCAGGCGGTATTCCTCCAGCACCGGTATGAACTCGTTCGGGAACAACTGGCCGTATACCGGATCCATCCAGCGGGCCAGCACCTCGCAGCCGCAAACCTCTTCCGTATCCGACCACACGACCGGCTGGTAGAAGGGAACGATCCAGCCGTACTTCACGGCGTTGTCGATGTTGTTGATGATGTACAGGCGCTTGTGATACGCTTCGCTCATCGTCTTGTCGTATTCGCTGTAGATCGTCTGGAAGCGATTCCTGATGAGCTGGGCGGCATAGCGCGCCCTGTCGATCAGAATTCGCGGATCCTCGCTGTTGGTGCGCAGGTGACACGCGCCGCAGTTGATGCCCAGCAGGATCTCATCATCATAATCATGCACCCGGTCGTTCAACAGGCGCAGCTTCTCCTGCAGGCCGTCCGTCTTCGTCAATACGACAAAATGGTCGTCCGCCTGTCGACCGCACAGCGAATCGGAGAACACGTCGGAGATGTACTTCCCGATCGCGACCAGGAACCTGTCGCCCTCTTCAAAACCCCTTTGATCGTTGAAGGCCTTGAAGTTGTGCACGTCGAAGAACAGGAAGACGTTCTCGCCGAGATCGCCGGTGCAATCGCGAATGCTTTCCCCGGCCAGCTCGGAAAAATAGCTGTAGGTGTACAGGCCGGTGAGCTGGTCCTCCTTCGCGCTCTTCTCCAGCGCCTTGGATTTTCTCGCTTCGGTCAGGCGGCCGTGGAAAATCGCGAAGCAGATCGTGGTAAGGGAGATAAAGAACGTGACGTAGTTCACGGAGTCGCCGGATATGATCCTGCGCGTAACGCCCCGGATGACGACTTCCTGCTGCTGGAAAGTCAACCCGCCCTGATAGGTCAGCAGGATATAGTGGAACCCCAGGAAGCTGGCGCCGAGGATCAGCGCGGACACGTAGGGGCGATAGATGAGCAGGCAGCCGACGTACAGCACCATCGTCAGGAAGCATATGATCTCTTTCCCGCCCCAGAAGTCGCTGTACGACACGAAGATGCCGAAGGCGAGACAGACCAGCGTGAAGGCAATGATCGCCACGTATTCCAATACGACGATGCTCTTGTTTTTCAGGTATTTGAACAGGGCGTAGGTCACGATCGCCGCGCCGATCACGAACAGGAATACGTAAATCGACACCAGCATGACGTTCATGATGGTCGCCATCACCGGGGTGATCGCTTCGCTCGTCCCGGTAAACGTCTCCAGGCTCAATACCGAAGTATACAGCATGCAGGCCGCGCCCGCTGTAACCAGCGCGATGAAGCGTCCCTTCGAGAGCCTTTTGTCCCTTTGATAGAACAGGCAGAACAGCATCAGCCCCACGCCGATCAACAGGAACAGCCAGTATTTCGACGTGTATTTTACGAGCAGGCCAAAAAGCGCTTCGCCCGCCTCGTATTTCGGGAGGATCTTCGTCTGCGTCTGCCGCACCAGCATCCACAGCTCCAGCAAGACGACGATAAAGCCCATATAGCTGCAGCTGCGGATGTTTGCCGCGTGCAGGTAATCGCGCTCATACTTGCTCAGCTTTTCAAAGCCCAGGATGCGCGCGATGAAGCGGAAGAACTTTTGCATACCGATCTCCTTCTTGGCGCGTCGACTCAGCGCCCTGAACATGCGGACGACGCAGCGCCGGCCATTTCGTCGAAAGCGGTCGGGATCCGCGTCGGAGGACCCATGTTTATTCTACCATACCTCCCGCCCCATTTCAATCCCGTTTAGACCAACTTCTCCGCCTGTCGGCTTGTCCCCACCCGTGAGTGGCGCGGGCCGACGGCTGCGAAGGCCCGATGCGCGCGACGAAGCGCCGTCACGCGAGGATATCGATGACCGATCCCTTCAGCGTCTTGGACACGACGATCTGCTTCTCGATGCGCTCCTCGAGGTCGTGCACGTGCGAGATGATGCCGATGAGGCGCTTGCCGCCGGCGAGGTCCGCGAGCACCCGCAGCGAGTTGCGCAGGGCGTTGTCGTCCAGGGTGCCGAAGCCCTCGTCGATGAACATGGCGTCCATGCGGATCGCGCCGCTCTGGGCCTGCACGACGTCGGACAGCCCCAGCGCCAGCGCCAGGCTGGCCAGGAAGGATTCGCCGCCGGACAGCGTGCTCACGTCCCGCCACTGGCCGGTGCCCCGGTCCAGCACGTCCAGGTCCAGGCCGCTCTGGCGCACCCGGTCTCGGGCCTCTTCCTTGCAGCGCAGCGTGAACAGCCCGTCGGTCAGCACCGTCAGCCGCTTGTTGGCCGCGGCCACCACCTGCTTGAAGTAGTACTGCTGCACGTAGGCCTCGAACGTCAGCTTCGCCCGCCGGTTCCCCCCGGCGATGCCCGCGCAGCATTTGTACAGGTCCCGGACCACCGCCCAGCGCTCTTCCCTGCGCTTTTTCTGCCCGCGGGCGTCCCGGATCTCCCCCAGCGCGTCCTCGTGCAGCGCCAGCTTCTTCGTCAGCGCGGCCTCGGTCGCCTCCGCGGCTTCCTTCCTCGCCTTCCATTCCCGCTGCCGCTGCTCCAGCGCGGGAAGATCGATCCTCTCCTGCCCGGCCAGTTTTTCGCGGAGGCCGGACACCTGATCGGTCAGCGATTTCCGCTCCTCGCCGTATTGCTTCAGCCGCTTTTCGATCTCGGCCATGTCGTTTTCCGGCAGCCTGGCCAGCCGGTATGCGCGCTCGTCCTCAAATCCCGCGGCGGCCAGGTGTTCGCGGAACTGTTCCTCCAGGCGGGCCCCTGTTTCCGTCAGGGACGCGAGGCGCTCCCGGCCCTGCTCTACGACGGTCCGGCTCTTCTCCAGTTGTATCCTCAGGTCGTCGCAATCCTTCTTGGTCTTTTCGATGTCGTCCCGGTACCGCTTCGCCCGGGCCTCCAGCTCGCGGACCCGCGCCTCCAGATGCCGCTCCGTTTCGCCCTCCGCGACATTCATCCCGCGCAGGCGCGCCGTGCCCGCGTCCACCGCGGCGCGGACGGCGGCCAGGGCGTTGCCCGCCGCGTGCAGCGCGTCGGCGGCCGCGCGATGGCGTCGGTCTGCTTCTTCCATTTCCTCCTTCGTGACGGCCTCGTCGGTCAGGCGCGCGGGCTGCGGGTGCGACAGCGCGCCGCACACCGGGCAGGGCTTGCCGTCCTCGAGCTGCGCCGCCAGCAGCCCCGCCTGGCTGCGGTAGTAGCCCTCCTTGGCCGCGAAATAGGCGGAATCCGCCCGGTCGCTGGCCTCGAGCAGCTCCTGCTGCCGCTTCTGCTGCTGCTCCAGCGCCTTCCGCTGTTTTTCAAGATCCTTTAATACCGGGATACAGTCGGAGAGCTGCCGCGCGTCGGCCAGCAGCGCGTCCGCCTCCGGCGCGCGGGCTTCCGCCGCCTCCTGCCGGGCCTTCGCCTCCGGCAGGGCCCGGCTTGCCGATTCCAGGGATTCGCCCGCCGCGTCCAGCGCCGCCCGCTGCCTTTGGAGGTCCGCGGCATTGCTGCGCACCAGCGTTTCATCCGCAACCAGGCCCTGCGCCCTGCGCGCCCTGTCCAGCCTGTCCGACAGGTCGTCCATGGCGCTCTGCCCGTCCAGGAGCGTCGCCAGGGCGCTGTCCGCCCGCCGCAGCGCGTCAAAGTCCGCGTTGACGCGCTTGCCCTGCTCGATGGCCGCGATGAAGGCGTCCGTCTGCGCCTCCGCCGCCTTCTTCTCCCGCTCTGCGCGGCCGCGTGCTTCGCGTTCGTCCTCGATCAGACGCGCCAGGCATTCCGCCAGCAGGTCGGCGTACCTGCCGTCCGTTGCGTACAGCGCGATGTTCTCCCGCTCCGCAAAGTCGGGCTCCGGATCGATCTTGCCCGCCGCGATGGCGATGCGGCGGTCCAGGTCCTCCCTCTCCCTGTTGCAGGCGCCGTTCATCTCCTGCAATCTGCGCTGCAGGTCGGCATAGACCGACGTATTGAACAGCTTCTGGAACAGCGCCCTCCGGTCGTCGGAGGAGGCGTTCAGGATCTTCAGGAAATCCCCCTGCGCGATCATCACCGTCTGGGTGAACTGGTCCTGCGTCAGGCCAAGGAGCGCATACACCCTGCCGTTCACGTCCGACAGGCCCTCGAACACCTCGCCGGAATCCAGGTTGGTCAGCCTCGCGCCGGCGGCCTGGGTGGTGGTGCCCTCGCCGGACTTCTTCGGGCGCTCGTATTCGGGATTGCGCCGGACGCGCCAGGTCTCGCCCCTGTGGCGGAAGGTCAGTTCCACATAGGTCTCCGTCCTGGGCGAGGCGTAATCCGAGCGGAAGGACTTGCTCCTTCGACGCTCCCTGCCGCCGGAGGCCTCGCCGTAGAGCGCGAAGCTGACGGCGTCGAAGATCGTGGTCTTGCCCGCGCCGGTGTCCCCGGCGATCAGGAAGATGCCGTCCTCGCCGAACGCGGAGAAGTCCACCGCGGTCTCGCCGGCATACGGGCCGAAGGCGGAGAGAATCAGATACAGCGGCTTCATGCTCTTTCCTCCAGTTCTTTCAATACCTTCTCGAGCACCTTCATATGGGCCTCGCCGGGGGCCCGGTCGTTGTTCTGCATGCGGTAGAAATCGCTGAACAGCTCGGGGATGGTCTTGTTCTCCATGCTCTGGGTGGCCAGCACGTCGACGTCGTATTGTGTGCGGGAATTGACGACGGAGAACTTCATCATGTTGGGGAAGTTCACGCTCAGCGTCACCCGCGCGTCCGGCGGCGGCAGCTCGTCGTGCACTGTCACCCACAGGTAGTCCTCGGAATAGGGCAGGCGCATCAAATCGTCCAGCATCCCCTCGATCAGCCGCACGTCGTGCAGCGGATACAGCGGCGCGGTGCGCACGGCGACATCGCCCTTTTCATTCAAATCGACGATCGTCACGCTCTTTTTGTGGTTGGCCTCGGAAAAAGAATACTTGAGCGGCGAGCCGGCGTAGCGCAGCGTTTCCCGAAGCACCCTCTGCGGCTTGTGGATGTGCCCCAGGGCCACATAGTCGAAGGCGTCGAACACGGTGGCGGCGATGTCGTCCAGCCCGCCCACCGTGCGCTCCTCGGAATCGGACGTCTCGCAGCCCGTGATGAACTGGTGGCACAGGAGGACGTTCCGCTTCTTCGGATCAATGGGCGCCCGCGCGAGCACCGCCTCCACGGCGTCCTGATAGGTGGCGATCTTCGCCTCGGGCAGCTTGCGCCTGACCTGCGCGGGCCGCAGGAACGGCAGCATCCATACGACGATCTCTCCGTCCCCGTCCCGCAGCGGGACGCTTTGCAGCGCGCCGTCGAACGCCTCCGTCACGTACACGCCGGACGATCGGATGAGCGAGGCGAAATAGGAGATGCGCTGCGCGGAATCGTGGTTGCCGCTGATGATAAAGACCCGCATGCCCAGGCCCACGAGCCGCGACACGAACGCATCGAACAGCGCCATGGCCTCCGCCTGCGGGGAAGAGCGCTGGTACACGTCCCCGGCGATCAGCACGGCGTCCACCCGTTCGCTTTCCGCGACGGAAACGATCTGATCCAATATGTACTCCTGATCCGGCAGCAGCGACAGGTCGTTCATCTGCTTGCCCAGATGAAGGTCCGCGATATGTAGAAAGCGCATGGACAGCCCTCCTCGCCAGGCATCATGCCCCGTGTTTCGCGCGCCGCGGAACCCGCCACAGGTTCCCGGCATCGGTCGCGAATAATCTTAACAAATCAATTATAGCATGCGGCGTCCGGGTTGTAAATAACGGGTGCTCCGAAGAAAAGGCCGCCTCGCCCCAAAACGCAAGGACCCGCCCGGGCGCGCCGGGCGGGTTCTTGCGATATGCGGCAATTCAGGCAGGCAAGCACGGTCGCGGGATATGGCCCGCGCGCCGCGCTCATTCCGCCGGGTTGACGTGGACCATGATGTGCTTCACGTCCGGGAATTCCGCCTCGACCCGGTCGTGGACCTGCTGCGCGATGCCGTGCGCTTCCCTCAGCGTCAGGCCGCCGTCGGCGGAGATCTCCAGGTCGATGTAGATTTTCCGCCCAAACTCCCGCGTGCGCAGCATATCCACCTTCACGACGCCCGCCTGCCGCTCGACGCAGCCGCAGATCGCCTTTTCGGTCGCCTCGTCGCAGGCGTGGTCGACCATCTTGTCGATCGCTTCGCGGAAGATGTCCACCGCGACCTTGAAGATGAACAGGCAGATGACGATGCTGGCGACGGGCTCCAGCACGCGCGCGCCGAGGAGCGCCCCGCCAATGCCGATCAGCGCGCCGACCGACGACAGCGCGTCGGAGCGGTGGTGCCACGCCTCCGCCTTCAGCGCGTCGGAGCGGATCTGCCGGGCGTGCATCCAGGTATACCAGAACATGCCCTCCTTGACGACGATGGAGACGATCGCGGCAACCATGGCGATCACGCCCGGCGCGGCGGCCGTGCTGTAGCTGCGCGAGGCGATCGACTGCAGCGCCTCCCTGCCCATCGCCAGGCCCGCCACCGCCAGGACCACCGCCAGGATGAGGGAGGCGACGCTCTCCATCCGCTCGTGGCCGTAGGGATGGTCCTTGTCCGACGCGCGCTCCGACATCTTCACGCCCACGATGACGATGAGGCTCCCCACCACGTCGGAGGAGGAGTGGACGGCATCGCTGATCATCGCGCCGGAATGCCCCGCGACGCCGGCGACGAACTTGAACGCGGCCAGCAGCAGGTTGATGATGATGCTCACGACGGACACCCTGGTGGCGACCGCGTCAAAAGACGATTCCTGCATGGGCGCAGATCCCCCTTTATTCCGATGAGATTATGAAAACCGCGGGGCAGTAGTTTGCTTCGCTACTACTGTCCCGCGGATCAATGTCCCCTGCCCTCAGGCCCGGCTACGGGAATGCTTCCCGCGCCTGTTCATGTTTCACGTGCGTGAATTGTATCACAGCCGCCGGCGGTTAGTCAAGTGAATCATCGCATAACGACGCGCTTCGTGCGGCCCGGGCGATCCGGGTCCGCGCGGCCATCGCCCGGGCCCGCATCTTTTTTGCGCGTTTTGCCCGTATGGGGTAGCCATGGGGGCCGATTTATGATATGATAGTTATAATGGGTAGATTGGGCGCATGCGCAAGCTTCCCGGTCCATGCCCGGATGCTCAAACGGCGAAACGAGGACAACAGGATGTATTATTCCGCGATTGGGCTGCTCGCGATTCTGATACTGCTGATCGAAAACCAGGACATCCTCCGCACCGGCGAGGGCGTCCTTGAAAAGCCTGCCTGGAAGGCGTACAGGAAGTTCCTGTTCGCCGTGCTGGTCTATTACGTCACGGACGTGCTGTGGGGCTTTCTCGAATCCCGGAAGCTGGCGACGCTGCTCTTCGCGGACACGACCGTCTACTTCGTCGCGATGGCGGCGGGCATGCTGTTCTGGACGCAATACGCCGTCGTGTTCCTGGATGAAAAGAAAGCGTTCGGGCGCGCGCTCGAATACGCCGGGCGATTCATCGCGGGGCTGATCGCGTTCATCGCCGCCGCCAATCTCTTCGTGCCGATGCTGTTCACCGTCGACGCGGACAGCGTGTTCCGCCCGCTCCCGGTCCGCTACGTCCTGCTGGCCGGCCAGATTTTGCTGCTGACGCTCATCTCCGTCCTCTCGTTCTCCTCCGTCCTGCAGCGGCGCTGCGAGAAGGGAAAGGAGTACAAGTACCGCGCGCTGGGGTCCTTCGGCCTCATCATGGCCGTATTCCTGTTCGTGCAGCTCTGGTTCCCCTACCTGCCGCTCTATTCGATCGCCTACATGCTGGGCACGTGCCTGCTGCACACCTTCGTCGTCAACGACGAGAAGGAGGAGTACAGGCGCGGGCTGGAGGAAGCCGCCCGGATCGCGGCGCTGAAGGACACCATCGTTTCACTGCTGGACAACATGCCCGCCATGACCTTCACCAAGGACGCCCAGACCGGCGTGTACCTCGCCTGCAACCAGGCCTTCGCGGCGTTCGCCCACAAGAAGGGCCCCGCCGAGGTGGCCGGGCTCACCGCCGCGGAGATCTTCGGCGCCGAGATGGCGGAGCGCTTCGCCGAGGACGACCGGATGACCCTCTCGATGGACGAGCCCTACATCTTCTTCGAGGACGTGCGCGACGCCGACGGCAACCAGCGGCAGTTCCAGACGACCAAGCTGAAGTACAACAACTTCGCCGGGCAGCTCTGCGTGCTGTGCATGAGCCAGGACGTGACGGACATGGTGCGCATCCTGCGCGAGAACGCCACGACCAAGGGCGCCTATGAAAAGGCGCGCGGCACCGGCGTCATCTACACCCACATCGCGCAGGCGCTGGCCCGCGGATACACGGAGCTGTTCTACGTCAACCTCGACAGCGAGGAATTCATCAAGTACCGCTCGGACGACAACGGCACGCTCACCGAAGTGCAGCGCGGCTGGCACTTCTTCGAGCTGTGCCGGCTGGAAACGGAGAAGATCGTGTACCCCGACGACCGCGCGGCGGTGATCCGGGCCATGGACCGAAAGACGCTCGTGGCGGCGCTGGACCGGAACAGGACGTTCGTCATGACCTACCGCCTGATCTCGGAGAGCGGGCCGATCTTCGTCAGCATGCGGATCTCCCGCATGGAGGACGACGAACGCTACATCGTGCTGGGCGTGACGGACATCGACGAGGAGATGCGGCAGCGCCGCGCGGTCGAGCGGGTGAAGGAGGAGCAGATCGCCTCCGCCCGGATCAGCGCGCTCACCGGCGACCTGCTCTGCGTCTACGTCGTGGATCCGCAGACCGGCCGCTACCGCGAATTCAGCGCGTCTGCGAGCTTCGAGACGTTCACGCAGGCCAAGGAGGGCCCGGACTTCTTCGCCGTCGCCCGGGAGGCAGCCCGCACCTACAGCCATCCGGAGGACCTGAACCGCTTCCTCTCGATATTCACGCCCGAGAACATCCTGTCGGAGATCGAGCGCCACGGCATCTTCACGCTGAGCTACCGCCTCATGCTGAACGGCAGCCCCCTCTACGTGCAGCTCAAGGCGGCCATGGTGGAGGAAAAGGAGGGGCGCCGGCTGATCGTCGGCATCAACGACATCGACGCGCAGGTCCGCCAGGAGGAGGAATACGTCCGGCACCTGGCCAAGGCGCGGATCGAGGCCAACGTCGACGCGCTGACGGGCGTGAAGAACCGGCACGCCTATCTGGAGGCCGAGGAGCGGCTGAACCGGCAGATCGCGGCGCACCGCGCGCCGGAGTTCGCCATCGTGATCCTGGATGTCAACGACCTGAAGAAGGTCAACGACACCGCCGGGCACAAGGCGGGCGACCAGTACCTCCGGGACGCCTGCACCATCATCTGCGATGTATTCAAGCACAGCCCCGTGTTCCGCGTCGGCGGCGACGAGTTCGCGATCATCGCGCAGGGGAGCGACTACGGGCGCATCGAGGAGCTGATTGGGCGGATGCGCGACCAGAACGCCCTTGCGCGGCAAACCGGCGGCATCGTCATCGCCTGCGGCATGGCGAAGCGCGAAAACGACGCCAGCGTGGCCCCGGTATTCGAACGCGCCGACCAGAATATGTACGAAAACAAGAGCAGGCTGAAGGCGGAGCGCGCGGACTGAAAAACCGTCCCCCGTGGCGTTCCCGCGAAGCCCGACCAACCACGATCGTGAAAGAAAGGCGATGCGCATGGTGCACAGCAAACCCGGTATCTCCGAAGGGATGCGAAGCGATCCCCGATCCGGCAGACTGCGATCCGGCTTCACGCCGCTGAGCATATGGGCGTTTTCCATCGGCACGAGCATCGGCTGGGGATCCTTCATCGTCACCTGCAATACCTATTTGCAGAAGTCCGGCCTGCTGGGGACCGTATTCGGCCTGCTGCTGGGCATGGCGGTCATCTTCGTGATCACCTGGAACCTGCAATACATGATCCAGAAGGCCCCCGACGCGGGCGGCGTCTATACGTTTGAAAAGAAGGTCGGCGGGAAGGACTTCGGCTTCCTCGCCCTCTGGTTCGTGCTGCTGACCTACCTGGCCATACTGTGGGCCAACATGACCTCGCTCCCGCTGTTCGCCCGGTTCTTCCTCGGCAATGCGTTCCGGTTCGGCTTCCGCTACCGCATATTCGGCTACGAGGTCTGGCTCGGCGAGGCGCTGCTCTCCATGTGCGCCGTGGTGCTGATCGGCCTGCTGTGCGCCAGGAGCGCGCGCCTGCCCAACCGCATCATGGTCGTCGCCGCGCTGACGTTCGCGGTCGGCTTCATGCTGTGCGCCGTGATCGCCGTGCTGCGGCACGAGAGCGCGTTCAGCTACGCCCCGCTGTACACGGAGGGATCGAGCGCCTTCGCGCAGATCGTCCGCATCGCCGCCATATCGCCCTGGGCCTTCATCGGCTTTGAAAACGTCTCGCACTTCTCCGAGGAATACCGCTTCCCGGTAAAGAAGGTGCGCGGCATACTGATCTGGTCCGTGGTGGCCACCACGGCGCTCTACCTGTTCGTCACGCTGCTCTCCGTTTCCGCCTACCCGCCGGAGTACGGGAGCTGGCTGGCCTACATCCGCGACATGGGGAACCTGGAGGGCATCAAGGCGGTGCCGGCGTTCTACGCGGCCCACCACTACCTCGGGCAGGCGGGCGTGACGGTGCTGATGCTGGCGCTGTTCGGCGTGATCCTGACCAGCCTCATCGGCAACATGCTGGCGCTGAGCCGCCTGCTGTACGCGGCGGGCCGCGATGGCGAGGCGCCCCATGCGCTTTCGAAGCTGAACCGGCGCGGCATTCCGAGCGCCGCGGTGGTCACCGTCGTGGCGGTGTCGGTGTTCATCCCCTTCCTGGGCCGGACGGCCATCGGCTGGATCGTCGACGCCACCACGCTCGGCGCGACGCTGATCTACGGCCTGATCTCCCACGCCGTCTACTGCTCCGCCCGGCAGGCGAACCGCCGCCTGGAGAAGGTCACCGGCGTCTTGGGCCTCGCGCTCATGGCGTGCTTCATGCTCTTGCTGCTGATCCCGGGCCTGCTGCCCTTCCACGCGATGGAGACGGAATCCTACGTGCTGTTCCTGGTGTGGGCGGTGCTGGGGCTGGCCTACTTCCGCCTGCTGATCCGCCGCGACCAGAAGCGGGAATACGGGCAGCGCATCATCGTGTGGATCATACTGCTGGTGCTGGTCTTGTTCGCGTCGATGATGTGGGTCTCCCGCGCGACGGAGAACGCGGCCAACGAGGCGGTGGAGCGCATCTTCGAATACCACGAGAGCCACCCGGCGGACGACTCCGACGGGGCCGTCCGGGAGGAGCGCGTCGCCTATCTGCAGGAGCAGGCCAAGGCCATCAGCAGCACGAACACCCTGTACACCGTCGTTTCCCTGGGGGTGTTCCTGCTCGTCATCTCGATGATGCTGAACAACTACCGGGAGGCGCAGCGCCTCGGCGAGCGCCTGACCGAAGCGGAAAACGAGGCCATCGCCGCGAAGAAGATCGCGGAGCTGAAGGAATCCATCAGCTCGCTGCTGGACAACATGCCCGGCCTGACCTTTACCAAGGACGCCAAAACCGGCGTGTACCTGGCCTGCAACCAGGCCTTCGCCAATTACGCGCACAGGCAAAGGCCGGAGGACGTGGCGGGGCTGACCGACGCGCAGATCTTCGACACCGAGACGGCCGCGCACTTCGTGGAGGACGACAGGGTCGCCCTCTCCATGGAGAAGCCCTACATCTTCTTTGAGGACGTGCCGGACGCCGCCGGCAACCAGCGCCAGTTCCAGACGACCAAGCTGAAGTTCATCGATTCCACCGGGCGGCTCTGCCTGCTGGGCATGTGCCAGGACGTCACGGACATGGTGCGCATCCAGCACGAGAACGCCATGACCCGGGAGGCCTACGAGAACGCCATCAGCTCCGGCATCATGTATACCCACATCGCCCAGACGCTGGCCCGCGACTACACGGACATGTTCTACGTCAATGTCGACACGGAGGAGTTCATCGAGTACCGCCGGGGCGACGAGGGCAGCGCGCTCTCCGAGATGCGGCGCGGCTGGCATTTCTTCAGCGACTGCAAGGCGGAGCTCAACCAGGGCGTCTGGCCCGACGACCGGGACGCCTTCCTGAAGGCGATGGAGCGCCGCACGCTGATGGAGGCGCTGAGCCGCAAGAACACCTTCATGATGACCTACCGCCAGACGGGCGACAACGGCCCGACCTACGTCAGCATGAAGGTATCGCGCATGGAGGACGACGAGCACTTCATCATCGTGGGCATCACGAACGTCGACGCCGAGATGCGCGAGGCCATGGCCAAGAGCGAGGCGCTGGCGGAGGCGCTGACCTCGGCGGAGGAGGCCAACAAGGCCAAGACCTCGTTCCTCTCCAGCATGAGCCACGAGATCCGCACGCCCATGAACGCCATCATCGGGCTCGGCACGCTGGCGCTGCGGGATGAAACGCTCAGCCCCCAGACCCGGGATTACCTCCAGAAGATCGGCGGCAGCGCGCGCCACCTGCTGGGGCTCATCAACGACATCCTCGACATGAGCCGCATCGAGTCCGGCCGCCTGGTGCTTCGCCGGGAGGTGTTCTCCTTCAGCGCCATGCTGGAGCAGATCAACACCATGGTCACCGCCCAGTGCAGCGACAAGGGGCTCGATTACGACTGCCGCGTGCTGAACCAGGTCGACGCTTCCTACATCGGCGACGACATGAAGCTGAAGGAAGTGCTCATCAACATCCTGTCGAACGCCATCAAGTTCACCGACGCGCCCGGCAGCGTGACGCTGACGGTGGAGCGCACGGCGGTCTTTGAGGACCAGTCCACGCTGCGCTTCTGCATCCGGGACACCGGCATCGGCATGGACAAGGAA
>CADBCY010000025.1 GCA_902793325.1 uncultured Eubacteriales bacterium | reverse complement strand
CAGCTCCTTGATGAGCACCTTGAAGGACTCCGGCACGCCCGGATCGGGGATGTTCTCGCCCTTCACGATGGCCTCGTAGGTCTTGACGCGGCCGATGGTATCGTCCGACTTCACCGTCAGGATCTCCTGCAGCACGTGGCTGGCGCCGTAGGCCTCCAGGGCCCACACCTCCATCTCGCCGAAGCGCTGGCCGCCGAACTGGGCCTTGCCGCCCAGGGGCTGCTGCGTCACCAGGCTGTAGGGGCCGGTGGAGCGGGCGTGGATCTTGTCGTCCACCAGGTGGTGCAGCTTCAGGTAGTACATATAGCCCACAGTGACGGGGTTATCGAACTTGTCGCCGGTACGGCCGTCGTACACGGTCAGCTTGCCGGTGGGGTTGATGCCGATTTTGCTGAACTGGATGGTGGGCCGTCCGACCTCGTCGAACAGGGGCCCGTCCTCCTTGTTGGCGGCCATGTCCAGCATGCGGGCGATGTCCTCGTCCTGCGCGCCGTCGAACACGGGGGTGGCGACATGCCAGCCCAGCGCCTTGGCGGCCAGACCCAGATGCACCTCCAGCACCTGGCCGATGTTCATTCGGGAAGGCACGCCCAGGGGGTTCAGCACGATGTCCAGCGGCGTGCCGTCGGCCAGGAAGGGCATGTCCTCCTCGGGCAGGATGCGGGACACGACGCCCTTGTTGCCGTGGCGGCCGGCCATTTTGTCGCCCACGGAAATCTTTCTCTTCTGGGCGATGTACACGCGCACCATCTGGTTGACGCCGGGAGAGAGCTCGTCCCGGTTTTCCCGGGTGAAGATCTTCACGTCCACGATGATGCCGAACTCGCCATGGGGCACCCGCAGGGAGGTGTCGCGCACCTCGCGGGCCTTGTCGCCGAAGATGGCCCGCAGCAGGCGCTCCTCAGCCGTGAGCTCGGTCTCGCCCTTCGGGGTGACCTTGCCCACCAGGATGTCGTTGGCGCGCACCTCCGCGCCGATGCGGATGATGCCCCGCTCGTCCAGGTCCCGCAGGGCGTCCTCGCCCACGCCGGGGATGTCTCGGGTGATCTCCTCCGGCCCCAGCTTGGTGTCGCGGGCCTCGGATTCGTACTCCTCGATGTGGATGGAGGTGTACATGTCCTCCTTCACCAGGCGCTCGGACAGCAGCACGGCGTCCTCGTAGTTGTAGCCTTCCCAGGTCATGAAGCCGATGAGCGCGTTGCGGCCCAGCGAAATCTCGCCCTGGTCGGTGGAGGGGCCGTCGGCGATGGGCTGCTTCTGCGCGACCACTTCGCCCTCGGCCACGATGGGATGCTGGTTGATGCAGGTGCCCTGGTTGCTGCGCACGAACTTCTGCAGCCGGTAGGTGGCGTCGGTGCCGTCCTCCTGGCGAATGACGATCTCGTCCGCGGTCACGCGGGTGACCACGCCGGCCTCGCGGGCCAGGGTGACCACGCCGGAGTCGCAGGCGGCCTTGTACTCGATGCCGGTGGCCACCAGCGGCGCCTCGGGCTTGAGCAGCGGCACGGCCTGGCGCTGCATGTTGGAGCCCATCAGCGCGCGGTTGGCGTCGTCGTGATCCAGGAAGGGGATCATGCCCGTGGCGACGGAAATCATCTGGCGGGGAGACACGTCCAGGTAATCCACCCGGCCCGCCTCCACGGAGACGATCTCGTCGCGGCGGCGGGCGGTGACGCGCTCGTTGAGCAGCCTGCCCTCCTCGTCCAGCGGCTCGTTGGCCTGGGCGATGATGTACTTGTCCTCCTCGTCGGCGGTCATGTACTCGATCAGGTCGGTCACCTTGCCCGTGGCCTTGTCGATCTTGCGGTAGGGGGCCTCGATGAAGCCGTATTCGTTGATGCGCGCATAGGTGGCCAGCGAGCCGATCAGGCCGATGTTCGGGCCTTCAGGCGTCTCGATGTGCACGTCGCGGACGGCGAAGCTCGCGCGCTCGCGGTTCAGGCCGCCGGGGCCCAGGGCCGACAGGCGGCGCTTGTGGGTCAGCTCGGCCAGCGGGTTCGGCTGATCCATGAACTGGCTGAGCTGGGAGGAGCCGAAGAACTCCTTGATGGCGGCGGACACGGGCCGGATGTTGATGAGATCCTGGGGGCGGACCTTCTCGACGTCCTGGATGGCCATGCGCTCCTTGACCACGCGCTCCAGGCGGGACATGCCCACGCGGATCTGGTTCTGCAGGAGCTCGCCCACGCTGCGCAGGCGGCGGTTGCCCAGGTGGTCGATGTCGTCCACCTCGCCGATGCCGTGGAACAGGCCGAACTGGTAGGACACGGAGGCGATGATGTCGTCCACCAGCACGTGCTTGGGCTGCAAATCCTTGGCGGCCTCCTTCAGGGCCTGGTTCAGGTCGGAGCCGTCCTCCTTCACCTTTTCCAGTACCTTGACCAGCGTGGGCACGTGCACGCGCTCGGAGAAGCTGACGACGCTGGGGTCGTACTGCTCCAGCAGCGCGGGATCGTAGCCGGCCAGGAAGGGCTTCAGGAAGGCGAAGTTGTTGCCGATGATGTTCAGGTCGGTGTCGTCCACGTGGACCAGCACCATGTTGATGCCGGCGTTCTGGATGGCCTCCGCAGCCTCGCGGGAGATGGCCTCGCCCGCCTGCACCAGCACCTCGCCGGTGAAGGGATGGGTCACGTCCTCGGCGGCCACCTGGTTGAACACGCGCAGCGCCAGGGCCAGCTTTTTGTTGTACTTGTAGCGGCCCACGTGCGCCAGGTCGTAGCGCTTGGGGTCGAAGAAGAGGGCGTTGATGAGGTTGGTGGCGGATTCCACCGACGGCGGCTCGCCCGGGCGCAGCTTGTTGTAGATGTCGATGAGCGCCTGATCCTTGCGGGTCTTGTAGCGCAGCTCGCCCTTGTCGTTCACGTTGGGCGCGTCGCGGGTGATGGTGGCGGTGACGTGCTCGTCGTCGCCGAACAGGCGGATGATCTCCTCGTCGCTCTCCACGCCCATGGCGCGCAGCAGCACCGTCGCCGGGAGCTTCCTGGCGCGGTCGATGCGGGCGAACACCACGCCGTTGGAATCGGTCTCGTACTCGATCCACGCGCCGCGGTTGGGGATCATCTGCGCGGAATACAGCGCCGCGCCGGTCTTGTCGATGGCCTTGGAATAGTACACGCCGGGGGAGCGCACCAGCTGCGATACGATGACGCGCTCCGCGCCGTTGATCACAAAGGTGCCGTGCTCGGTCATGAGCGGGAAATCGCCCATGAACACCTCGGACTCCTTAATCTCGTGGGTGTCGCGGTTGGTCAGGCGCACCGTCACCTTCAGGGGCGCGGCGTAGGTGGCGTCGCGTTCCTTGCACTTTTCGACGGTGTACTTCGGCTTCTCATCCAGGTTGTAGTCGGTGAACTCCAGGATCAGGCTCTCGCTGTAATCCGTAATCGGCGATACGTCAGCCAGCACCTCCCGAAGGCCCTCCTTCAGGAAGTACTCATACGAATTCTTCTGAACCTCGATCAGATTCGGTACGGCCAGCGCTTCTTCAATCCGGGAGAAGAACTGTCGGGTTCGCTTGCCCTGTTGCACCGGATGTGCCATGCCTTCAATCACCCCTAATCATATTGTCGTACCGCGGGCAGAGCCCGCGTCGCTCGGCGCGCATTCGCAAATGCTAATTTATTGTTAATTCTTATTCTGAATGTGAATTTTTGTCGCATTTCAGCATTCCGAGTTAACGCAAAATTCCGCGTTTGCCGATGTTTTCGCCGTTCTTCGGCTCTTCGTCCATACTAAGGCAATATAGAATAATAGCATAGATTTCCGCTGTTGTCAAGACCAATTTCCGCGGTTTTATGCGGCAAACCGGCGCGCGGGAGGGCAAAAAATCAAAACTTAACCTGTTTCCCCGCCGGCGCGGCAAAACCGGGCATCCGCCGCGCCGAGGATACAAAGAAAGATCGCATGCAAAATGAAAATGCTTTTGCATGCGATCTTGCATTACCGGTCCTTCCGCGCCTCCGCGAGCACCTGCCTGAGCGCCGCGGGCTTCTCGAGGCCCGCGAAATGCAGCGCCCGCGCGCGGGCCAGCCGGCTTTTAAAGTCCGGCCCGGGCCGAAGCCCCGCGTCGATCAGGTCCTGCCCGGTCACCATGGGGCGCTGCATGACCCGCCGGTAGTCCTCCAGCCGTTCGCGCAGGAACGCCTCCACGCCCTCGTCGTAGGGGGCGTCCAGCTTGCCGCTGGCGTCCGCGCGGGACAGCAGGATCAAATCCTCCGGGCAGACGCTCAGATCGAACATCATGCGCGTCTTCTTCTTTTTCGACCGCGCCGCCGCCAGCATGTTGGGCCGCATGTGCAGCCACGCCATGTTCTTCACGTAGTCGATCAGCTTCTGCTGGTTGGTGATCCTGCGCAACTGCGCCTCGCACAGGGGCAGGCCCAGCACCTCGTGGCCGTAGGCGGTGATGCGGCCGTCCGGTTGGACCTCCGTGGCCACGGCCTTGCCGAGGTCGTGGAAGAGCGCCGCCAGCATGAAGCCCAGCGGCCATTGGGCCCGGTCCCGCAGCGCCGCCGCGCTGTCCACCACCAGCAGCGTGTGGGTGAGCACGTCGCCCTCGGGGTGGTATTTCGGGTTTTGCGGCACGCCCGCGCACGCCTCCAGCTCCGGGAAGTACTCCTTCATGTGGTCCATCTCCCGCAGCGCGCGGAAGAACACCGAGGGCCGCGCGGCCTTCAGCAGCGCCTTGCACAGCTCCTCGAACACCCGCTCCACGGAGAGGCCGGTCACGTCCATGCGCCGGCACAGCGCCATCGTCTCCGGGGCGATTTGCGCCTCCAGCCGCGCCGCGAACTGGGCCGCGCGAAACACGCGCAGCGCGTCCTCGGCGAAGGTGGCGTCGTTCACGTGGCGCAGCACGCGCGCGCGGAGGTCGGCCTCCCCGCCCCAGCAGTCCACCAGCTCGCCGGTGAGGGGATCGCGCATCATGGCGTTGAAGGTGAAGTCGCGGCGCATGCTGGCCTGCTCGAAGGACAGGGTGGGATCGACGCTCACGTCGAAGTCGGTGTGCCTGCCGCCCACGCAGCGCTCCCGGCGGGGCATGGCCACGTCCAGGTTCGAATGCTCCAGCCCGAACACGCCGAAGCTCGCGCCCTTCTCCACCACCCGGCCCACCTCGACCAGGATGGCCCGCAGCCGGTCGGGGGCGATGCCGTAGATCTCCAGGTCGATGTCCTTGTTCTCCAGGCCCAGCAGCCCGTCGCGCACCGCGCCGCCCACCAGCATGGCCCGGCCGCCGGCGTCCCTCACCCGGCGGGCAATCTCCATCGCCAGCGCGCGGTCCTGTTCGTGCGTGTTCATGCAATCACCTGCCTTCCCCGCCCGGGATCCCGAGCATTATAGCACACGTCGGTCGCGCATTGCAAATCTTAATTTCCATTTCCCCATTTTCCGCCTCCAATTCACAATTACGGGGTATGAAAAATCCCCGAGATATGCTATAATCGCTATAATCAATGAAAATCCACCAAGGAGGCACTTTCCCCCATGGACGACCCCTTCGGGCACGGTATGCTGATCCTGATTCTGTTCCTGCTGGCCGCGTGCCTGCGCGCCGCGGCGGCGGCATTGCCCTATCTCGACGAGGCGGAGACGCGCCGCCAGGCGGAGGAAGGCGACGCCCACGCGCGCCGGGCGCTGCGGCTGATCGCCCTGTGGGAGGAAAGCCCCTTCGGCGTAGTGCACATGGCCTACGTGCTGCTGCTGATGGCCGGGGCCATGGCGGCGTGGGCCGGCTATTCCGGCGCGCTGCTCCCGGCCTTCGCCCACCTGCCCGCCCGCGCGGCGCGCGCCCTCGCCGGCGCGTGCCTGCTGATCCCCTACGCCTTCCTGGCCTTCCTGCTGACCGGCGTGCTGCCCGGCCACCTGGCGGCCCACTGGCGGGAGGCGCTGCTGAACCGGGTGGGCGCCGTCGCCGAGCGCACGGCGCTGCTGCTCTCCCCCGTCGCGCGGATGGCGCTGGGGCTGGGGCGGGCGCTGCTCAGGCCCTTTCACATCAAGCCCGCGGACGCCGGGGACCACGTGACGGAAGAGGACATCCGCGCCATGGTGGACATCGGCGAGGAGAAGGGCGCCATCGAGGCCGACGAGCGGGAGATGATCGAGAACATCTTCGAGTTCAACAACCGCACCGCCGAGGACTGCATGGTGCACCGCAAGGACATCACCGCCCTGCCCATC
The DNA here is from genome assembly GCA_902793325.1 of uncultured Eubacteriales bacterium. Lineage (GTDB taxonomy): Bacteria > Bacillota > Clostridia > Christensenellales > Aristaeellaceae > UBA2862. The sequence goes on along the minus strand of CADBCY010000025.1, from coordinate 61,367 downwards.
GACGCCGAGGACGACGAGGTCTTCGATACCATTCGCACCAGCGGCCTCTCCCGCTTCCCCGTGTACGAGGACAACATCGACAACGTCGTGGGCATCCTCACCACGCGGGACTACCTGTTCAGCCGCTGCGCCGGGGCCGCCGCGCCGCTTCGGGGGCTCGTCCGCCCGGCCCACTTCGTGCCGGAGACCGTGCGCGCCGACGTGCTGTTCCAGGAGATGCAGAAGCACAAGCACCACATGGCCATCGTGGTGGACGAGTACGGCGGCACGAGCGGCCTGGTGACGCTGGAGGACCTGCTGGAGGAGATCGTCGGCAACATCTACGACGAGTTCGACCCCAAGGAGGAGCCGGACATCGTGCCGCTGGGCGAGAACCGCTGGCGCGTCTCCGGCGCGGCGGAGCTGGAACAGTTGGCCGAGGCGCTGGGCGTGGAGCTGCCGGAGGACGAGGAATACGACACGCTGGGCGGGCTGGTGTTCAGCCAGCTCACCGAGATCCCCGCCGACGGCCAGCACCCGGAGGTCCGCTGCTTCGGGCTGAAGATCCGCGTGGAGGAGCTGGCGGAACGCCGCGTGGAGTGGGCCATCGTAGAAAAGGAAACGGAAGAAAAGCCAACCGAGAATACCCAGGAAAGTGAGTGATCTCCATGGAGCTTCTGAAACAGCGCATTCTCTCCGACGGTCGGGCACTGGACGAACACGTGCTGCTGGTGGATTCCTTCCTGAATCACCAGGTGGACGTGAAGCTGATGCAGGCGGTGGGCGCGGAGTTCGCCCGGCGCTTTGCCGACGACGGCGTGACCCGCATCGCCACCATCGAATCCTCGGGCATCGCCCCGGCGGCCATGACGGCCCTCGCCATGGACCTGCCCATGGTCATCATGAAGAAGTCCGTCTCCAGCATCCTGCGGGACGGCATCCTGCAGACCGAGGTGTTTTCCTTCACCAAGAACCTCGCCTACCAGCTCACGCTGAAAAAGGACTTCATACTGCCCGGCGACCGGGTGCTGCTGATCGACGACTTCCTGGCCAACGGCGAGGCGGCCTTCGGCGGCTTCAAGCTGATTGAAGAAGCGGGCGGCATACCGGTGGGCCTGGGCGCGGTGATCGCCAAGGTGTTCCAGGCCGGGCGCGACAAGCTGCTGGCCGCGGGGTACCGCGTGGAGGCGCTGGCCCCGGTGAAACGCATGTCGGAGGGTGTGATTGAGTTTGAATGAGCATGCCCTCGACCGCGTGCGCTGCTTCCTGCTGGACATGGACGGCACCTTCTACCTGGGCGGCGAACTCATTCCCGGCAGCCTGGCGTTCATCGACCGGGTGCGCGCCACGGGCCGGGACTTCCTGTTCCTCACCAACAATTCCAGCCACAACGCCCAGTTCTACGTGGAGAAGCTGGGGCGGATGGGCCTCGCCGTCGACCGCAGCCGCGTGCTGACCTCCGGGGAGGCCGCCGCCGCGATCCTGAACGAGCGCTATCCGGGGAAGCGCGTCTTTCTGCTGGGCAACGAATTCCTGGCCGAGGAGCTGCGGGAGGCGGGCGTCGCCGTGGACCGGGAGCACCCGGACATGGTGGTGGTCGGCTTCGACACCACGCTCACCTACGACAAGCTGTGGGCGGCGTGCGACCTGGTGCGCGCGGGCCTGCCCTACGTGGCCACCCACCCGGACTTCAACTGCCCCACCGAGACCGGCTTCATGCCGGACATCGGGGCCATCATGGCCTTCATCGAGGCCTCCACGGGGCGGCGGCCCGACCTGGTCGTCGGCAAGCCCAACACCGGCATCGTGGACGCGGCGCTGCGCCGCACGGGGCTGCGGGCGGAGGAGCTGGCCATGGTGGGCGACCGGCTGTACACCGACATCGAGACGGGCCTGCGCAGCGGCATGCTGTCCATCCTGGTGATGAGCGGCGAGACCACCGAGGCCATGCTCGCGGCGTCGGACACCGTGCCGGACCTGAAGTTCGACCGGCTGTCCGACATGATCCCCCTGCTGTGACCCATCCCATACCCAAAGGAGAAACACCGTCATGGTTGAACAGAGCCTTGAATTCCGCTACGACACCCAACTGCTGATCGACGGCGAAGGGCTGGACGAGGACGCCATCTTCGAGTACATCTCGCAGAACTTCGTGGGCGACAGCCTGCTGGCCGTGGGCGACGACACGCTCATCAAGATCCACTACCACACCAACGAGCCCTGGAAGCTGCTGGAATACTGCCGCGGCCTGGGCGAAATCTACGACATCGTCGTAGAGGACATGGACCGCCAGTCCCGTGGCCTGCAGGGGTGATCGCCGTGAACGCGCGCGAGAAGCGGCCCCTGTGGCCCGGCGAGGCGCCCTTTGCCGAGCAGTCGCCCGGCCAGCCGCAGCCTTCGCTGGAGGCCTACCCCGTCGACGGCGCGACGACCGCCATGGTGGTCTGCCCCGGCGGCGGCTACCGCATGAAGGCCGAGCACGAGGGCGGCCCCGTGGCCGAGGCGCTGAACCGCGGCGGCATCGCGGCCTATGTGCTGGACTACCGGGTGCACCCCTGTCATGCGCTCGCGCCGCTGGGCGACGCCCTGCGCGCCCTCCGCATCGTGCGCGCGCTGGGCTACGCGCGGGTGGGCATACTGGGCTTTTCCGCGGGCGGGCACCTGGCCTGCACCGCCGCCACCCACTGGGACGCGGGCGATCCCGGCGCGGCGGACCCGCTGGAGCGGCTTTCCTCGCGCCCGGACTTCTTCGTGCCCTGCTACCCCGTGGTCAGCTTTACGCAGTACCCCCACTACGACAGTTGCCTGGCGCTGGTGGGCGCGCCCGACCGGCACGACCTGGAGCGCTTCTTCTCCACGGAGCTGAACGTGACCCCCGCCACCCCGCCCGCCTTCATCTGGCACACCGCCAACGACGAGCTGGTACCGGTGGAGAACAGCCTGCTGCTGGCCTCGGCGCTGTCCCGCGCCGGCGTGCCCTTCGAGCTGCACATCTACCCCGACGGTCCCCACGGCCTCGGCCTGGCGGAGGATTCCCCGGATGTGCGCGGCTGGATCGACGCCTGCATCGCCTTCATCCGCCGCCAGGAGGATTAATGCCTCTTTCGGTATGAAAAGAAGCCCGTTCGCATAGCGAACGGGCTTCAGCATGTCGACGAAGTCGACATGCTGCAAAGGGGCGAGAGAGGTTGCAAGGCAAGGAAGGCCGTCCTGCGGATGCGGGAGCTTACCATGACGTAAGTGACCAAATCCGCAGGGCGGCCTGACGCAGCAAGCGGAGATTCCTACCGCGTCAGCGGTATATCAAGGAATCTCCGCGGTTGCGGCCTTTATCGACGCTTTGAAAGCCCGTTCGCATAGCGAACGGGCCTTCATTTGATCGAAGCTTACTTCGCGGCTTCAACCTTGATGATCTCCTGACCATCGTAGTAGCCGCAGAACTTGCACACGCGGTGGCTGAGCTTCATCTTGTTGCAGCGGGGGCACTTGACGATGCCCGGCGCGGACAGCTTCCAATGCGCGCTGCGACGCGAATTGCGACGAGCCTTGGAGACTTTTCCCTTGGGAGTGGCCATATTTACACCTCCTCGTGATTCAACACAATATTCTTTAATGCCGAAAAGGGGTTTGTGGTATTGCCACCCTCCTGGCATGTGCAGGCAACCCTGTTGAGGTTGGCGCCGCAGGTGGGACAAAGTCCCTTGCAGTCCGGCTTGCAGAGGAAGCGCATCGGCAACTCCAGCACCAGCGCGTCCCTGACCGCGTCGGTCAGGTCCAGGGCATAGCCCTCAAAGCCGTACAAATCGGGGTCGTCGGGGTCGGGCACGCGGCTGTACAGCGCGTCCACCTGCGCCTCCACGGGCGTCACGACCTCCTCCAGACACCTGGAGCAGTGCGCGCGCGCGTCGGCGCGGGCCGTGGCCTTCACGCTGATCCGGCCGTCGTCGGTGGCGAGGAACTCGCCCTCCGCCCGCACGTCCTCCAGGAACACGGTGTCGCTGAAAATCTCCATGCCGGGGAGCGTCACGCGCGCCTCGAAGGGGAACAGCTGGCCGGGATTCCTGAGTGCCTGGGATACGTTCAGCGCTTCTGCCAATCCACTGACCTCCTGATGGTTTGCCGGGATCACCGGCGGGCGCAAGCGGCCCGGGGAAGCACAGCCTCCCCAACCTGACCTATTATAACCGCTTGCCCCTTATTTGTAAAGTTATTTTTTTGTGGAGAGCTCCAGGGTATCCAGCGCGATGGCGAGCTCCTCGTTGGTGGGGATGACCCAGACCTGCACCTTGCTGTCGTCGGCGGAGATCTTCGCCTCGCCGCGGGCGGCGGCGTTCTTCTCGTGGTCGACCTTGATGCCCATGAACTCCAGGCCCTCGACGGCCCACTCGCGGGCGCGCACGTGGTTCTCGCCGATGCCGGCGGTGAAGATGATGGCGTCCACGCCGCCCATCGCCGCCGCGAAGGAACCGATGTACTTCTTCAGCACGTAGCTCCACATCTCGATGGCCAGGGTGGCCTCGGGCTCGCCGGCGTCATAGCGGGCGGTCACGTCGCGCATGTCGGAAGAGCCGGTCAGGCCCAGCAGGCCGCTCTTCTTGTTCATCATGGTCAAAACCTCGGTGGGGGTCATGTTCCTGCGGTTGCAGATGAACTCGACCACGGCGGGGTCCAGGGTGCCGCAGCGGGTGCCCATCACCAGGCCGTCCAGCGGGGTGATGCCCATGGTGGTATCCACGCACTTGCCGTCCACGCAGGCCGACAGCGAGGAGCCGTTGCCCAGGTGGCAGATGATGATGCGGCTGTTCCGGGGGAGCTTCAGCAGCTCGGTGGCGCGGCCCGCGATGTAGCGGTGGGAGGTGCCGTGGAAGCCGTACTTGCGGATGTGCAGGTCGGTGTAGTACTCCGTGGGGATGGCGTAGCGGTACGCCTTGGGGGGCATGGTCTGGTGGAAGGCGGTGTCGAACACGGCCACCTGCGGCACGTCCGGCAGCACCTTCTGGCAGGCGCGAATGCCCATCAGGTTGGCGGGGTTGTGCAGCGGGCCCAGGGGGATGTTCTCCTCGATGGCCTTGATGCAGGCGTCGTCGATGAGGCAGGAAGCGGTGAACTTCTCGCCGCCGTGCAGCACGCGATGGCCGACCGCGCCGATGTCCTTCAGGTCGCGGATGACGCCGGTGCCCTTCAGGTGGCCCCTGGCGTCGTCGGGCGCGACCTCCAGGTCGGTACGGTCCTTGCCCTGCAGCACGTCCAGCACGAAGGCCATGGCCTCAGCGTGGTCGGCGGCCTTCTTCAGCTGGATCTCCTTGAGCTTCCTGTCGCCCCAGCTGTAGGTCAGGTCGGTGGTGGGATCGACGGTGCCGATGCGCTCCACCAGGCCCTTGGCGATGACTTCCTGGTTGTCCATGTCGATGAGCTGGAACTTCAGGGAGGAGGAACCGGCGTTGATAACCAAAATTTTCATATCGCAACACTCCTGTAAGCAAATTCAACGGGGGTGTCGGGGGCGTCAGCGCCCCGACTTCAATCCATTCCGGCGGCGTGTACGCCGGAATGGGCGGTCATTTTTCAGAAGGCAAATCCCATTTGCCGGATGAAAAATGCCAACCTTACAGATTTTGCGGCCAGATGTTTTTCGCAGAAAAACTCAAGCAAAATCTGCCAAAGGGGTGGTCTTGGCGGGGGAAGCAGTTCCCCCGCCAAATCCATTACTGCGCCTGGCAGGCGGTGATCGCGACGGTGGCCACGATGTCCTCGGCGGAGCAGCCGCGGGACAGGTCGTTGCACGGCTTGGCGATGCCCTGCAGGATGGGGCCGTAGGCCTCGGCGCCCGCGAGGCGCTGCACCAGCTTGTAGCCGATGTTGCCCGCGCCCAGGTCGGGGAACACCAGGGTGTTGGCGTGGCCCGCCACGGTGCTGCCGGGCGCCTTCAGCTGGCCGACCTTCTCCACCAGCGCGGCGTCGAGCTGCAGCTCGCCGTCCAGCGCCAGGTCGGGGGCCATCTCCTTGGCGATGCGGGTGGCTTCCTGCACCTTGGTCACGGAGAAGCTCAGCATGGCCACGCGGGGCTCCATGCCGGCCAGGGAGCGGGCGGAATCGGCCGCGCCCAGGGCGATGTTCGCCAGCTGCTCGGCGTCGGGCTCGATGTTCACGGCGCAGTCCGCGAAGATCAGCACGCCGTTGTCGCCGTAGGACTTGTCCGGGCACTCCATCAGGAAGCAGGAGGACACGGTCTTGATGCCGGGCTTGGACTTGATGACCTGCAGCGCGGGGCGCAGCATGTCGCCGGTGGAATGGATCGCGCCGGACACCAGGCCGTCGGCGTCGCCCAGCTTGACCATCATGATGCCGAAGTACATGGGATCGGCGACCTTGCGGGCGGCCTCTTCCTCGGTCATGCCCTTGGCCTTGCGCAGGTCATACAGCGTGGCGGCGTACAGGGCGGCCTTGGGGCTGGCGGCGGGGTCGATGATGTCGATGCCGGTCAGGTCCGCGCCCGCGGCGACCTCCTTCACCTTGTCGGGGTTGCCCAGCAGGGTCAGCTTCGCCAGGCCCTGGTCGCGGATCATGACCGCCGCCTGTACGTTGCGGATCTCCTCGCCCTCGGGCAGCACGATGTGCTTCACGTCGCTCTTCGCCTTCGCCTTGATCTTATCGATAATTGCCATGGTTTTCCCTCCACTTATCTCCCGGCCCGCCGGGCGCGGGATTGTATTTCATCTCTACTATTATACGATATATTCTTTGGCTTGAAAAGGCTTCTTTGTTAAGGTTTTGGGCAAAGCGCCCCAATCCGCGCAATTTGACGCCAAAACGGGCGTTAAAAAGCGCGCCGGCGCACAAAAAAGGGGAACCGATGCTCAGATCGGTTTCCCCTGCCTGTCTTTCCCGCTCGCTCAGGCCTTGCCCGCGAACTTGCCGCGCACCTGGTCGATCTGCTGCTGCTGGGCCTGCTGGGTCTGGTACCAGCCCTTCTGGCTCATCTTCTGGTAGATGTCGTCCTGCATGCACAGGCTGTCGCTCAGGGCGCTGTCAAAGGTCTGGCGGGTCCGCGGCGTCGCGGACTCGATGGTACCGTGCATATACAGGTCGCACACGCCCTTGGTGGTCATCAGGATGTCCTCCATGATCTGCTGATCGTTCATCGCTCTTCCCTCCCCGCGAATGGAATAATTGGAAATCATGCTCACACCAGCCGGAAGAAACGGTCGAACAACTCCTGGTGCTTCTGCACCAGCTGGTTGACGACGTTCTTCAGCTCCGGGTCGGTCAGCGCCGACGCCGACTGACGGCACTGGTTCAGCAGAAACTGCTCGTGTCCCAGCGCGTCCTCCACGTACTGCAACTCCTTCGGGCTCATCGTTCTCACCTCCCGATGTCATTTTGCCCCGAACGCGCCCGCGCTATGCGCCGCGGCCGAAGCTGCATAACGCGCGCATGTTTCGTGTATATTCTGCATATTTATGCGTAAATCCGCGCGCGGATTCAGCATTTCATTTGGCGGAATTATGCAAAAACGCGGGATTCAACCCCGCTGAGCGGATAAAATGCAATTATTAACATTTCGACAGGCAGGGTTCTATTGCAATCGGGGGCCGATTATTGTATAATGTGGACATAGGCCCGGCGGCTTGTCCGCCGGAGAGATTTGGAGGAAAGACCCATGAAGAAAATCGTAGCCCTGATCGTCGCCATGCTGCTGGTGTTCTCCTGCAGCGCCCTGGCCGAGCTCACCTTTACCACCGGCGGCACCTCCGGCACCTACTACGCCTACGGCAACGTGCTGGCCCAGTACATCACCAACAACTCCGACGTGACCGTGACCGCCGTGGCGGGCAACGGCTCCGCCGCCAACATCGACCTGCTGGACATCGGCGACGCGCAGCTGGGCTTCGTGCAGAACGACGTCGCTTCCTATGCCTACAACGGCATCCGCTTCGAGCAGTACGAGGGCAACCCCATCGAGTCCTTCACCGCGCTGTGCGCGCTGTACACCGAGACCGTGCAGCTCGTCACCTGCAACCCCGACATCAAGTCCGTGGAGGACCTGAAGGGCAAGAACGTGTCCATCGGCTCCCAGGGCTCCGGCGTGTACTTCAACGCCATGGACTTCTTCGCCGCCTATGACATGACCGAGGCGGACATCAACCCCCAGTACCTGAGCTTTGGCGACTCCGCCGAGGCCCTGAAGGACGGCAAGATCGACGCCGCGTTCGTCGTGGCCGGCGCGCCCACCCCCGCCGTCACCGACCTGTGCACCACCAAGGGCGCCTACCTGGTGAGCCTGGACGACGAGCACGTGGCCAAGCTCCAGGAGATCTCCTCCGCCTACGCCAAGAGCATCATCCCCGCCGGCACCTATGACGGCATCGACGAGGATTGCGTGACCGTGGGCATCAAGGCCACCATCATCGCCAACGAGGACGTGACCGAGGACGAGGCCTACGCCATCGTCTCCACCATCTTCGAGAACAAGGACGCCATCACCGAGGCCCACGCCAAGGGCGCCGAGCTCGATCTCGAGTACGCCTCCACCTGCGGCCTGCCCTACCACGCCGGTGCGGCCAAGTACTTCGCCGAGAAGGGCATCACCGTGGAGACCGCGGAATAAGCGAAACCCTCACCTTCTGAACCAACGCTGATTCGGGGGCTGCGGCAGTCTGAACCGCAGCCCCTGTTTTAAGAAAGCGATGAGCGCGATTCTGCGCTTTCTTAAGACAAGCATCATTGAGAGGAGCATCCCCCATGTCACAGAACAAACCCAACGACCCGAAGCTGGAAGCCGAGGTCTTTGACGCCTCCACCGGCAGCGCCGCGGACGTCGAGGCCGTCATGCGCAAGTTCGACCGCGAGTCGAACACGCGCGTGTGGGAGGGCAAGCCCAAGCTGGTGGTCAGCTGCATCCTGGCGGCCTTCTCGCTGTTCTGCATCTACGTCACGCTGTTCGCCAACTTCCTGGAGCAGGTGCGCATGACCAGCTTCATGGGGCTGGTGATCCTGATGGGCTTCCTCACCTACCCCGCCAAGAAGGGCCACGTGAAGGTGAACAGCCTGCCCTGGTACGACATCGTCATCATGCTGCTCGGCTCGGCGGCCTTCTTCTTCTACACCTTCAACGCAAAGGCGATCCTGAACATGCGTCTGAAGGAGCTTCTGACCAACCCGCTCTACACCACGGTGGCCGTGGTGGGCATACTGGTGCTGGCGGAGCTGTGCCGCCGCAGCGTGGGCCTGCCGATCCTGTGCGTGGCGATCTTCTTCATCGCCTACACCTTCTTCAACGGCAAGACGCTCTCCCGCACCGCCTATGAGATGTTCTACGGCGACAACGGCATCCTGGGCACGCCGGTGAGCGTGTGCTCGAAGTACATCGTGGTGTTCATCATTTTCGGCGCGTTCCTGGAAAAGACGGGCGTGTCCAGCTTCTTCATCAACCTGGCCAACAGCCTGACCGGCCGCTTCGCCGGCGGCCCCGCGAAGGTGGCGGTCATATCGTCCGCGCTGTGCGGCATGGTGTCCGGCTCCTCCGTGGGCAACACCGTAACCACCGGCTCGGTCACCATCCCCATGATGAAAAAGACCGGCTACCGCTCCGAGTTCGCGGGCGCGGTGGAGGCGGCGGCGTCCACCGGCGGGCAGATCATGCCCCCCATCATGGGCGCGGCGGCCTTCCTGATGGCCGACTACCTGGGCGTGCCGTACTCCAACATCATCGTGCGCGCCATCGTGCCCGCCATACTCTACTTCCTGGGCATCTTCATCGCCGTGCACCTGGAGGCCAAGAAGCTGGGCCTGAAGGGCATCGACCCCGCCATGCTGCCGCGCTTCAAGTCGCTGCTGAAGGATACCTACCTGCTGCTGCCGCTGATCGTGCTGATCTGGCTGGTCTGCTCCAACACCCGCACGATGCAGTTCTCCGCCGCCGTGGCCATCGTGGTGGCCATCGCCGTGGGTTTCCTGAACAACTTCACCGGCTACTACAAGCGCGCCGCCGCCAACAGCGGCGCCGCGGGCGAGATCGTGCACCGCTTCACCGCCAGGACCATCTTCGACGCCCTGGAGGCCGGCGGGCGCTCCTGCGTGACCGTGGCCGTGGCCTGCGGCATCGCGGGCGTCATCTGCGGCTGCATCACCGTGACGGGCCTGGCCAACCGCCTCATCAGCGCCATCGTGGGCGTGTCCGGCAACAGCATGCTGCTGGGCCTGTTCCTGACGATGCTGTGCTGCATCGTGCTGGGCATGGGCGTGCCCACCACGGCCACCTACTGCATCATGGCCTCCACCTGCGCGCCAATCCTGATCCAGATGGGTGTGCCGGCCATCGCGGCGCACTTCTTCGTGTTCTACTACGGCATCGTGGCGGACATCACGCCCCCCGTGGCGCTGGCGGCCTACGCCGGCGCGGCCATCGCCAAGGGCAAGCCCATGGCCACGGGCGTCACGGCCACGCGGCTGGCCATCGGCGCGTTCATCATACCGTTCGTGTTCGCCGCCAGCCCGGCGCTGCTGTTCATCGACACCGTGTGGTACGAGGTCATCCTGATCACCCTCACCGCCACGCTGGGCATGATCGGCGTCGCCGCGGGCCTGTCCGGCTACTTCATGCTGAACATGAACCTGCTCGAGCGCGCGCTGATGATCGCCGGCGGCCTGGCGCTGATCGTCCCGGGCACGCTGACCGACTTCATCGGCCTGGCGCTGATCGCCCTGGGCGTGCTGGTGCAGTACCTCCGCAAGCGCAAGGCGGCCTGATCGGAGCGCAGAACAGGGGCTGCCTGCACGACGTTCGTCGCGTCGTGCAGGCAGCCCCTGTTTTGGGCGATGCGGGCATCGCCCCGCGTGGCGGCACCGCCGTTTCAGATCCGCTCCATCGGCACCTCCACGGCCAACTGGCTGTTCTTGTAGGCAAAGTCGCTGCTGACATCGCGGATGATCTGGGCGTAGTCGGGAATCTGCGCGCCCTCCGCCTCGCTCTGCAGCTCGATCTCCAGGATCGCGCGGTCGTCCCAGAAGGGGTAGATGTCGAACTCCAGCATATGCCCGCCGTAGGGGATGCGGTAGCGCGTCTTGACCACCGGGCGCGTGCCGGGCTGCTGCTGCTTGGCGTATTCGAAGTAGGACACCGGGTCGATCTCCCGCTCGTCCTCCTCCGCGCTCAGCGAGGTCACGCGCTTCTTGAAGGTGCGGAAGTAGCGGATGACGCCGTCCGACACCACCTGGCGGATGCGCCGCGTCTCCCCCTCCCCGTGGGTCAGGTAGAGCTGCACGATCTCCCACTTCTCCAGCCCCGGCTGGGCCTCCAGCACCTTCAGGTCCGGATAGCGGATCAGGTACTTGCGCTCGATTTCATAGTGCTTTCCTGTGCTCATGGTCGCGTTCCTCCGCAGGGTCGGCGTCACAGGCCGATCTCATTCATCTCCGCGTCGTCCGCGTTCAGGCGGAAGTCCCAGGTCAGCTTCGTCAGCGTGGCGAAGCCCTGGTCGATTCGCGTCAGGTCGTAATGGGGGTCCCCGAAGGGCCGGGGCCGGCCGCGATAGCGCCAGCCTCCGCCGTCCGCGGGCTCGTAGTACGGCTCGTCCAGGAACACCGGCGCCAGCGTCGCCGCCACGAGGCCGCGCAACTGCTCGTAGGGGCGCGGCGGCACGTTCAGGCTGTACAGCGCGCCCAGCGGCAGCGGGTGCCCCGGCATCCATTCGGCTACGCGCAGCGCCAGCCGCGCCGCCGGGCGGTAATCCTCCGCGTCGCCGCGCTTCGGATCGACGCACAGCGACACCGCCAGCGCCTGCGTGCCGCACATGGACGCCTCCATCGCCGCGCCGACCGTGCCGGAGTAGATGCACGCCCCGCCCAGGTTCATGCCGCGATTGATGCCCGCGACGGCCATGTCCACGGGCTCCTCGCGGCCCGCGAGGAACAGGCCCAGGCTCGCGCAGTCCGCGGGCGTGCCGTCCACGGCCCAGGCCCGGACCGCGCCGGGCACGGCCTCGGGGCGGGCGCGCAGGGTGGATCCCAGGGTCACGCTGTGGCTGGCGGCGGAGCGCTCGCGGTCGGGCGCGCACACCGACACCCGGTGCCCGCCCTCGGCCAGCACCTCCGCCAGCACGCGAATGCCGGGGGAAAAGATACCGTCGTCGTTCGTCAGCAGGATATGCAAGGGGTCGTCTCCTCTCCGCGCTCAGGCGTCTTTCTTGTAAATGCGCACGGAGTCGCTGTAGATCTTCACGATGTCCTGCAGGATCTCCGGGTGGTTGAAGCTTCGGTGGTACAGTATATTCATCTCGCGGATCATGCTCAGGTTCTCGATGGGCAGCACCGTCATCTTGCCCTTCTTCAATTCGTCCATGCAGGCGCTGCGGGGCAGGATCGACACGCCGTAGTTGCGGCGGATCAGGTCCTTGATGGTGGCGATGTTGTCCACCTCCAGGGTCACGTTGAATTCGTCCAGGGAGATGCCGCGGCTCTCCAGGTGCGCCACGAACAGGTTGCGGGTGTTGGAGCTGGGCAGGCGCAGTATGAGCCGCTCCCGCTTCAGCTCGTCCAGCGTGACGATGCTCTTCTTCGCCAGCGCGTTCTCGTTGCTGACGGCGCAGACCAGGAAATCCGTGTCCAGCATGATGGAGCTGATGCTGGAATCCTGCACGCTGCCCTCCACGATGGCGATGTCGATCTTGTAGGATTTCAGCAGCGCGTGCAGGCTGCCGATGGTGTCGGTCCGGATGGTGATGCGCGCGTTGTCGTTCTGCTCGGCGTACTTCGCCAGCACCTCGGTGACGATGTTGCTCTCCGAGGTGTGGGTGATGCCCACCCGCAGGCGGCTGATGCTCCGCTTCTGGTCCTTGAGCTGCTGCTGGAGGTGCTCGTACAGCGAAACCACCCGCTCGGCGTACTGGATCACCAGCTTGCCCTCGGGCGTGGGCTTGATCTTGCCGCCGTTGCGCACGAACAGCGTGATGCCGAGGTCTTTCTCCAACTGCTTGATGTGCTGGCTCACGGCGGGCTGGGTCAACGCCAGCTGCTCTGCCGCGCGCGTATAGTTGCCCGTTTCCTTCACCTTCAGAAGGGTCAACAGCTTAACGTCGATCATAGCGCCCTCCTCCTATAAGAATATATGATATGCATATAGGAATGCATAATCTCTCTTTATCCCTGCTTCTATCGTATCATATCTCATAACAGAATGCAATAGAGATCGCAGCGTATTTTAAGATTAATTTATATTCTTAACACAAAAAGAAGGGTTGCTCCGCCGCCGGCCGACAAAAAACGGGGACGGCCATTGGCCGTCCCCGCAGAGCGACGAAGTCGACATGCTACAGTGCGCGGGTCTACGCCTTCTTCCCGCGGATCGTATCCACGAGGCGGGTCATGCCGGGAATGCAGGCGATCGCCATGCAGACCACCATGTCCACGCCGATGTAGCTGATGTTGTAGACCATGGAGTAGATCCAGGCGTTCTGCTCGCCGGCGTACTCGGCAAAGAAGATGGAACCGGACAGCACCGCCATGATGTAGCGGCCCAAGCCGCCCAGCAGCACGGCCAGGGGCAACTGCCAGCGCCGCTGAACGGGCAGCGCCACGGCCAGGCAGCCCAGGATCAGTGCGGCATAGGACAGGGGATAATCCAGCAGCATCTGCACGGGATGGATGATATAGGGGTCGGCGATCAGCTTCAACAGGCCGAACGCGCAGCCCACCGCGAAGCCCTGCAGCGGCCCGCAGGCCACCATGAACAGGATCAGCGGCAGCATGCTCGCCGGGGTGATGGAACCGCCCTGGGGCATGCGGTACAGGCGGATGCAGCTCAGCACAAAGGCGATGGCGATGCACATGGCGCCCATGGCGATGCGGTGGCTGTTCCACTTGGTGCGCACCGTGCCCAGCGCCAGCAGCACGCCCGTGACCACCAGCAGCGCCAGCAGCACCCAGGTGTACCAGGGCAGCTCCGTCAGCTTTTCGATGACGGGCGACACGGCGGGCTTTTCGGCCTCCTCCACGGCGTCCTCCGACGCCTCCTCGACGCCTTCTGCCGCGCCTTCCGCGGCCGTTTCGACGCCTTCCGGCGCCTCCGCGGCGACATCCTCCGCCTGCGTCTCCGCGGGCGCGGCGTCCTCCGCCAGCGCCGGCGCGACCAACAGCGCCGCCAGCAGCAGCGCGATCAACAGGGCCATCCATTTCTTCATCGACGTTTCCTCCTTTGCATATCCGGGGCGACGCGCCCCTTTCCGCAAACAATTTCCGGCGACCTCCGCCGGACCGGCCAACCGCCTGCGGCCGGCTGCCCGATTGCGTACAATCCCAAAAGAAACCCGCATGCGAAATCTCGCACGCGGGAAACGGATGCCGCAGGACGTGCGGCCTTCCGCTTCCCTACGGTGGGATTATCCACTTCAGGTTCCAAGGGACCGGACATCCGTCCATCTCAGCCTTTCGGCGCCCCCAGCGGTCAGATCCATTGTATGCGACTGCGCCTGCGCTGTCAAGCGCGGCGTGTTAATTCATGCGCAGCAACCTGCGCAGCGCGTACAGCGTCCAGCTACAGGTCTCGCGGATGCGACTGGCCACCCAGCTCATCGCGTCCTCGGGCGAGGGCGACGGCACGCCGCCGGTGACGGGAAGCCCCGCGTCCCGGGCGATCCACAGCGCGCGGCGCATGTGGTAGTCGCTGGTGCAGACGGCGGCGGTACGCAGGCCGCGGGCCTCCATCAGCGCGCGGGCGTGCGCCATGTTGGCGCGGGTGTTGACGCTGTCCCGGTCCGCCAGTATGGCCGCCTCCGGCACGCCGCGGGCCAGCAGCCAGTCGCGCATCACGTCGGCCTCGGGCGCGGGTTCGTTGCGTCCCTGCCCGCCGCAGACGGCGATCGTCGGGGCCAGGCCGCTCTCCCACGCCGCCAGCGCCGCCTCGCAGCGGTGCAGCAGCGCGTTCGACATGCGGCCGTCCATCCACACGTGGCAGCCCAGCACCACGATGCAGTCGGCCTGGCCCGCCGTCCAGGGGCCCCGGGCGCTCAGGCACACCGCCGTCAGCACCGACGCAAACGCCAGCGCGCCCAGGCCGACCAGTATCCACAGCGCCGCAATCATCTTTCTTCCCATACGCCTCCGCTCGACAGTCAAACTCCCGCGACGCATCGCGGGAGTACGTGTTTACAGGACCTCTGCCTCCATGATGTGCCGCCCGAAGCAGCGCAGGCGGACGTGCGTCCCCGGCGCCGGGAAGCCCTCGGCCTTGGAGACGTTCAGGTAGAAGGTGCGTTCGTCCTTCGGCTCGTCCAGCACCAGGTGCACCGGCAGCACCCGCGCGCCGTCCTGCGGCTCCGCCTGCGACGATACGTCGGACAGCGTGCCCACGAACTCGTGGCTGCTGCCCTGGCGCATGTCGTTGAGGAAGCGCAGGTAGCGCTTGCAGGGCAGCAGGCTCCAGAGGACGCCGAAGGTCGCTGATGCGCCGAACAGCACCGCCGCCGCGTAGGCCAGCCCCTTGACGCCGCACGCCAGCGCGAACACGTAGGCCGCCAGCAGCGCGGCCAGCATGATCGCCAGCGCGACGCGGTGCCTGCGCAGCTTTCGCCGGATGTCGATGAAATCCTGTTCCGTATACATGCGGCACCGCTCCTACTGGTTCCTGGCCATCTCCAGCACGTCCCAGATGCGCTGGAGGTCGTCCTGATTGTAGTAGAACAGCGTGATGCGCCCGCTGTTGGCGTCGCCGTCCAGCCGCACGCGCGTGCCGAACAGCTCCCGCGCCATGCCCTCCAGCTCGCCGATCTGGGCGTCCCGGGGCACGCGGGGCTTTTTCACGTCCTCCTTCACCGGCTGCGCGCAGATGCGCTCCAACTGGCGCACGGACCAGCCCTGCTGCACGGTGAGGTTCGCCAACTGCACCTGCCGCCGGGGATCGACCGTGACCAGCGCGCGCGCGTGGCCCGCGGACAGCTTGCCCTCGACCAGCATCTGCTTGACGCTCTCCGGCAGGTTCAAGAGCCGCAGCAGGTTCGCCACTGCCGGGCGGCTCTTGCCCAGCCGCTCGGACACCATGACCTGGGTCAGCCCGGCCTCGTCCATCAGCCGGCGCACGCCCATGGCCTCCTCCACCGGGTTCAAATCGTCGCGCTGCAGGTTTTCGATCAGCGCCGCCTCCAGCTTCTTCTGGTCGTCCCAGTCGCGCACGATGGCGGGGATCTCCGTCAGCTCCGCGATGCGCGACGCCCGGTAGCGCCGCTCGCCGGCGATGATGACGTACCGGTCGCCGTTGGGCGAAACGATGATGGGCTGCAGCACGCCCACCGCCTTGATGGACGCCGCCAACTCCGCCAGCGCCGCCTCGTCGAAGCTGCGGCGCGGCTGATCGCGGTTGGGGTCGATCAGTCGGATGGGCAGCATGCGCACCGCGTCCACCGGCTGTTCGGGCTTCGGCCGGGGCTGTTCGGCCACCACGTCCTCGCCCAGCAGGGCGCCCAGGCCCTTGCCCAGGCCGCGCTGTACCTTCTTCGCCATGGCTTACACCTCGTTTCTCTCCATTAGCTCCTTCGCCAGCTCCTGGTACGCCTTCGCGCCGCTGCAGCGGCTGTCGTACAGGTGGATGGGCAGGCCGTAGCTGGGGGCCTCGCTCAGGCGCACGTTGCGGGGAATCATGGTGGAAAACGCCTCGTCGCGGAAGTGGTTGCGCACCTCCTGCACCACCTGCGCGCACAGGTTCGTGCGGGCGTCGTACATCGTCAGCAGGATGCCCTCCACCTTCAGCTCCGGGTTCAGCTTCCGGCGCATCAGCTTGATGGTGTTCACGAGCTGCCCCACGCCCTCCAGCGCGTAGTACTCGCACTGTATGGGGATGAGCACGCTGTCGGCCGCGGTGAGCGCGTTCAGCGTCAGCAGGCTCAGCGAGGGCGGGCAGTCGATGAACACGAAGTCGTAGGCGTCCTTCAGCGGCGCCAGCGCCGCCTTCAAAAGGCCCTCGCGGTTCTCCACGCCCACCAGCTCGATCTCCGCGCCGGCCAGCTCGATGCCGCTGGGGATGAGGCTCAGCGCCCCGAAGCCGGTTTCCAGCACGGTGTCCGCCGCGGGCGCGCCGTTGATGAGCACGTCGTAGACGCTGTTCTCCCCCTCCTCGGCCTTGCCCAGGCCGCTGGTGGCGTTGCCCTGGGGGTCGATGTCCACCAGCAGCACGCGCTTGCCCAGCTCCGCCACGCAGGCGGCGAGGTTCACGGCGGTGGTGGTCTTGCCCACGCCGCCCTTCTGATTCGTTACCGCAATGATCTTGCCCAAAATATCATCCCATTCGGGTCCCGGCGCCGCGAGGACGCAAGAACCGATAGTATCCATATATGCTATTATACGGCATTTTATACCCCGTGGCAAGGTACAATGCGCAAATGATATGGGGCGAAAATAAGACACCCCGCGGCGCGTTTTGCCGCGCACGGCTGCGGGGCGCGCCCGGCGGGGCGACGAAAAACGCCCCCGATTCCCTGCGCGGGATCGGAGGCGTCGGCCACGGTTCGATCAGATGAACTCCAGGACCACCATCTCGGCGGCGTCGCCGCGACGGGGGCCCTTCTTGACGATGCGGGTATAACCGCCGCCCTGGCCCTTTTCCGCGGCGCGCTTCTTGTACTTGGGCGCGATCTCGCGGAACAGCTTTTCCACGACCTGGTGCTTGACGTCCTTCTGGCGCTTCTTGAAATCCGCCTTATCCTCGTCCTTGTTCTGGACGGCGGGGATATCGTACAGATAGCGCATCACCTGACGGCGGGCAGCCAGACGGGCGGGGCTGTCGTTGGTCACGGTCAGCTCCTCGACCTGCTTCTTGTCGTTCATGTGCTTCTTGGTCACTTCAACGGTATTGTCACACTGGCGCATGGCGATGGTCACCAGGTGCTCAGCCAGAGACTGAACTTCCTTGCCGCGCGCGAGAGTGGTCTCGATCCTGCCGTACCAAATCAGGTTGGTGACCTGATTGCGGAGCATCGCCATTCTCTGGTCGGTGGGCCGACCCAGCTTGCGATTGGCCATTTCCGGTTCCTCCCTTGATGCTCAAATATCAGTCTGTTATTCTTCGCTCGTCTTGAGGGAGAGGCCCAACGCGATGAGCTTCTGCTCCACTTCTTCAAGCGACTTCTTGCCGAGGTTGCGCACCTTCATCATGTCTTCCTGGTTGCGCTGCACCAGCTCCGCGACGGTGTTGATGCCGGCGCGCTTCAGGCAGTTGAACGCGCGGACGGACAGATCCAGTTCCTCGATGGTCATCTCCAGAACCTTGCTCTTGTCGTCGATTTCGGGCTCGTTGTAATCCACCCGAACCACGTTCACCGTCAGATCGATGAACAGGCGCATGTTGTTGGTGATGATCTGCGCCGCGGAGGCCAGGGCTTCCTTGGGCAGGATCGAGCCGTTGGTCCACACCTCGATGGTCAGCTTATCGTAGTCGGTAACCTGGCCCACGCGGGTGTCCTCAACGGAGTAGCTCACCTTGCGAATGGGGGTAAAGATGGAGTCCACCGGGATGACGCCAATGGGCATGCCGGCGACCTTGTTCCTCTCCTGCGCAAGCTGCTTGTTTCTCTCTGCAGAGACATAGCCTCTTCCCTTTTCCAGGGTGATCTGAACCTGCAGATGGGCGCCCTCGGAAAGCGTGGCGATGTGCAGGTCGGGGTTGATGATTTCAACCTCGTCGTCCGCCTTGATGTCCGCCGCCTTCACTTCGCAGGGGCCGTACGCATCGATGGAGACCACCTTGGGCTGCTCCGTAAAGAGCTTTGCAGAGAGAAGCTTGATGTTCAGGATCAGCTCCGCGACATCTTCCTTCATGCCGGGAACGGTCGAAAACTCATGCTGAACGCCCTCGATCCGGACGCTGGTCGCCGCCACGCCGGGCAGAGAATTGAGCAGCACGCGGCGAAGCGAATTGCCCAGGGTCTGACCGAAGCCCCGCTCCAGCGGGTTGACGACAAACTTACCATAGCGGCTGTTTTCGCCGATTTCCACACGTTCGATTTTGGGTTTTTCGATTTGATCGATCACTCAGCGTTTCCTCCTCTCCTATCGCGCCGGGACGGCCGCCCCGGTCGCGCTGCCCGCCCCGCGGCCAGCCAGGTGGTTTCGTAGCGCACCCGACAGCCACAGGACGCAAACCGCAACTCCAGGGGAATCACAATTAGCGGGAGTACAGCTCGACGATCAGGTTCTCAGAAACCTCGTAATCGATATCCTCGCGGGCGGGCATCGCGACGATCTTGCCCTCGAAGGAATCGTTGGTCTTTTCCATCCACTGGGGAACGGCCTTCTTGCCGTACTCCTCCAGCAGGCCCTTGAACTTTTCGGAGGCCTGGCTCTTCTGGCACACGGCGACGATATCGCCGGGCTTGACGAGCGCGGAGGGGATGTTGCAGCGCTTGCCGTTCACGGTGAAGTGGCCGAGCATGATCTCGCCGGTGATGCCGCGCTTGCGCTCGGCCATCTCATAGTAATGATAGAACTGCTTTTCCAGAACGCCATAGATGAACTTGACCTTCTGCTTTTCCATCAGCTGCTTGCCGTATTCAGACTGCTTCCGGCGCATCTGGGGCTTGGGATTGCGAGTGGTCTCCTTGGAGTAACCAAGCACCGCGGGAGACAGACCCAGCGCCTTGCATCTTTTCAGAACGGGCTGTGTATTCTTAGCCATGTCCGGTATCTCCTCTGCGCTTGGGCGGGCGGCATCCGTTGTGGGGGATGGGCGTCACGTCCTTGATCATGTTCACTTCCAGACCGGCGGCCTGCAGGGAACGGATGGCGGCTTCGCGGCCCGAACCGGGGCCCTTCACGTAAACCTCGACGGTCTTCAGACCGTACTCCATCGCGGCCTTGGCGGCGGTCTCAGCGGCGCTCTGCGCGGCGAAGGGCGTGGACTTCTTGCTGCCGCGGAAACCCAGTCCGCCGGCGGAGGCCCAGCTCAGCGCATTGCCGTTGGTGTCCGTGATCGTCACGATCGTGTTGTTGAAAGAAGACTTGATATGGGCCGCGCCGCGCTCCACGAGCTTCTTCTCGCGGCGTTTACGGGTGACTCTCTTCAGCTTCGGCTTTGCCATAGCGTTATTTCCTCCCTACTGTTCGCCCCGTCCCCTCGCCACGGGCGGGTGACGGGTTTCGTCCGGCGAACCCTACGGTTCGCGCGGCCTCAGTCCAGCTGCGCTGGACGCTCAACAAGCTTACTTCTTCTTCTTACCGGCAGCCTGCTTCTTCGGGCCCTTGCGGGTACGGGCATTCTGCTTGGTATTCTGGCCGCGCACGGGCAGGCCGCGGCGATGGCGCAGGCCGCGATAGCAGCCGATCTCCATCAGGCGCTTGATGTTCATAGAGACTTCGCGGCGCAGGTCGCCCTCCACCTTCAGGTGATGGTCGATGTAGTCGCGCAGCTTACCGATATCCTCTTCGGTCAGATCCTTGACGCGGGTATCCGGGTTGACGCCGGTCGCTTCAATGATGTCGTCTGCGATGTTGCGGCCAATGCCGTAGATATACGTCAGAGCGATCTCAATGCGCTTCTCCCTGGGAAGATCGACACCAGCAATTCGTGCCATGTGTTGATTGCACCTCCAAAAAACTTCTATGCTGTGCGTTGAAAAACGGCGATGTCGCCCGTACATAGTTGGGGCAACATCAGTCCCGCCCGCGGGGGCGAGGCTTGAGACCCTTCGGTCCCTGCCACGGTTCGGCGCCTGGCGTAGCGCCAAACAGGGTGATGTGAGGGAACCCCGGAAAACGAATGAAAGCCGCTCCGGCCGTAGCGAGGGCCCGAGCGCTTCTTCGTCAGCCGCTCCGAAATTCCGTCATTCCAAACAATTATAGCATACCGTAGTCTGTACTTCGATGGATTTTGGAAGAGATTGCGTTAATTCTCGGAGCTTCTTTTGTTAACTTTTGGAACGCATCCCGTCAAAGCGCGAAAACCGCGCCGCCCCGCGCTGTACACGGTGGAGAATCCCCCGCGCGCGCGAAGGGCGCCGGAACGGCGTGCATGCCCATCCTGCACCGATGTCTTCCGGATGCAGGCGATCCTGCGGATTCCGCCTCGTTCAGGACACGTTCAAAGCGCCGCCGGATCGCTCCGGCGACGCTTCTGCGTCGGGTACTGCTTAGCCCTGCTTCTGCTTATGCTTGGGGTTCTCGCAGATGACCATGACGCGGCCCTTGCGCTTGATGATCTTGCACTTTTCGCACATGGGCTTCACGGAAGGTCTCACTTTCATGTTTCTTCCTCCTTGTCAGCTCTTCGAGCGCCAGGTGATGCGACCGCGGGTCAGATCATAGGGCGAGAGCTCAATCGTTACCTTGTCGCCGGGGTAGATGCGAATGTAGTTCATCCGCATTTTTCCGGACACATGCGCCAGTATCTTATGCCCGTTGGGCAGCTGTACTTCGAACATGGCGTTGGGAAAGGACTCAGTGACAACGCCTTCTACTTCGATAACATCAGACTTGGACAAGCTTTTCCTCCTCCTTGCTCAGCCATGAGCGCACTTCATGATCCTCCACCGGCTCTCCTCGTTCGAGCCGGGCGCGCAGCTCCTCCACCACGGTGCCCGTGGGCTTGAGGTGTTTGCGGCGCTTTTTCTTCAAGCGGTCCAGCTTTCTGAGATCGCCGTTGGCGATCATCACGAAATCGGCGTCCACTTCCTGTACGACGATGAACAGCCTGCCCTCGTCCCTGCCCGCCTTCGATCGAACGATGCTGCCGGTCACGATGGGGAGCTTGTTCATTTCAACACCTCCGAAACTTTCACGCCGGGCCAGGAGAGGATCTCCGGTTCCCCGTCGGTGATCAGGAGGGTGTGCTCGTAGTGAGAGGCAATGCTGCCGTCCCGGGTGCAGATGGTCCAGTCGTTGTCCTGGCAGTAAACCTTCCAGGTGCCCATGGAGATCATGGGCTCCACGGCGATGGTCATGCCCGCCTGGAGCTTGACGCCCCGATGGGGGTTGCCATAGTTGGGGACGTTGGGGTCCTCGTGCATCTCGGTGCCGATGCCGTGGCCGCAGAGGTCGCGGATGACGCCGTAGCCGAAGGACTCCGCGTAGGTCTGCACCGCGTGGCCGATGTCCCCGAGGTGGTTCCCGGCGCGGGCCGCGTCTGCGCCCAGCCAGAAGCACTTCTCGGTGACGTCCACGAGCTGCTGCGCCTCGGGCGTGCCGCCGCCCACCAGCACGGAAAACGCGCTGTCGGATTGCCAGCCGTCCAGGATGCAGCCGCAGTCTACGCTGAGGAGCTGACCCTTCTTGAGCCTGTCGTTGGAAGCGAAGCCGTGTACCACCTGATCATCCACCGAAGCACAGATGGAGAACGGGAAACCCTCGTACCCCTTGAAGGAGGGGATACCGCCGCCCTCCCGGATCAGCCTCTCGGCCATGTGATCCAGGTGTTTGGTGGTGACGCCGGGCTCGATCTCACTGCGAAGGGCTTCCAGCACGCTGTGGAGCAACGCGCCCGCCTTGCGCATTTTGTCGATCTGTGATTCATTCTTAATAGTGATCATGCGTGTTACTCCAGCGTTGCGAGGATCGTCTTGAAGACTTCCTCCGGTTTGCTGTCGCCGTTGACGGTCTTCAGTCGGCTGACCTCGACCACGTGCAGCTTGCCCTCGCCCGAGTAGTAGTCGATCAGCGGCTCCGTCTGGTCGTGATAGGCCTTCAGGCGCGTGGCGATCGTCTCGGGCTGGTCGTCGTTTCGCTGATACAGCTCCCCGCCGCAAATCGGGCAGGCGTGCTCGTCAGCGAGCTGGGAGATGTGGAAGGTGCCCTGGCACTTTCCGCACACCCGGCGCCCCGTGAGGCGGCTCAGGAGCCGCTCATCGGGAACGTCGATTTCGATTACGGCGTCAGGCGCGCTGATCTGATCCAGCGCCTCCGCCTGTTCCACCGTGCGGGGGAATCCATCTAACAGGTAACCGGACTTGCAGTCGTCCATCGCGAGGCGCTCGCGCACCATGTCGATCACGACGCTGTCGGGTACCAACTCGCCGGCGTCCATGTAGCGCTTCGCCTCCAGGCCCGTGGGAGTCTGGTTTTTGATGGCGGAGCGGAACATGTCGCCCGTGGAGATGTGCGGCACGCCGAGGTGCGCGCTCACTCCGGAGGCTTGGGTGCCCTTGCCAGCACCGGGGGGGCCCAGAAAGATGAGTTTCATATGCTTCCCTCCGGGGATTACTTCAGGAATCCCTTGTAGTGGCGCATCAGCATCTGGCTCTCCAGCTCACGCATGGTCTCCATGGCGACGGAGACGGCGATCAGCAGGGAGGACGCCGCGAAGGGCAGGCTGACGCGGGCAATCGAGTAGATGATCATGGGGATCACCGCCAGGATCGCCAGGTAAATGGCGCCGAAGGTGGTGATGCGACGGGTAACCTTCTTGATGTAGTCGCTGGTGGGCTTGCCCTGGCGGAGGCCGGGGATCATGCCGCCGTTGGACTGGATGTTCTTCGCGATTTCAACGGGGTTGAAGGTGATCTCGGAATAGAAGAAGGTGAAACCGAAGATCAGCAGCGCGAAGATAATCTGGTACAGGAAGTGGGTGGAGCTGACGTGCGCGGTCCACCAGGCGTTCGCCGCGGAATTGGGGAAGAACGCGAGGATGGTGGCCGGGAACTGCATGATGGCGCTGGCAAAGATCAGCGGCAGCACGCCGGAGGCATTCAGCTTCAGGGGGATAAAGGTGGACTGACCGCCGTAGAGCTTGCGGCCGACCATGCGCTTGGCATACTGGATGCGGATGCGGCGCTCGGCCAGGTCCACGATCACGATGCCCACGACCAGTATGATGAACACGATCAGGGACGCGATCACGGCGGCGACGTTCACGGCCTCGGGGGCGGCGAACAGGTTGTAGACGTTGGTGCCGACGGACTTGGCCAGGTTGGCGATGATGCCGGCGAAGATCAGCAGGGAGATGCCGTTGCCGATGCCGTTCTCGGTGATGCGCTCGCCGATCCACATCGCCAGCGCGGTGCCGGCGGACAGGCACAGGCCGATGGTGAGCAGGCCCAGGAAGCCGTGGGTGGCGTTGGCGCGCAGGCCGATGGTCAGGGCCAGGGCCTGAATGAAGGCCAGGCCGACGGTGACGTAACGGGTGATCTGAGCGATCTTCTTGCGGCCCTCTTCGCCCTCCTTCTGCAGCTCCTCCAGCTTCGGGATCGCCACGCACAGCAGCTGCATGATAATGCTCGCATTGATGTACGGGGTGATGCCCATGGCCATGATGGAGTAGTTGGAGAGGTCGGAACCGGTCATGGAGTTGATGAAGCCCAGCAGGGAATAGCGCTCGATGGCGGAGGCGATCAGGCTGGTGTCAACGCCGGGCGTCGGCACGTAGCACAGCAAGCGATACACCAGGAGCATGCCCAGGGTGTACAGGATCTTCTTGCGAAGCTCCGCGATCTTCCATGCGTTCTTCAGTGTCTCGCGCATATCAGAACACCTCAGCTTTCCCGCCTGCCGCCTCGATCTTCTGCTTCGCGGACTCGGTGAACTTCGTCGCCTTAACCGTCAGCTTCTTGGTAATTTCGCCGTTGCCGAGGATCTTCACGCCGTCCTGAACGTTCTTCAGGATGCCGGCCTCGATCAGCTCGACGGGAGTGACCACCGCGCCGTCCTCAAAGATGTTGAGGCGATCGACGTTGACGGTGGCGAACTCGGTGCGGAACTTGTTGGTGAAACCGCGCTTGGGCAGGCGCATGGTCAGGGGCATCTGGCCGCCCTCGAACCCGGGCCGCTTGCCGCCGCCGGAGCGCGCCTTGGCGCCCTTGTGGCCCTTGCCGGAGGTCTTGCCCAGGCCGGAACCGATGCCGCGGCCCAGACGCTTCGGAGCCGTGGTCGCACCCACAGCGGGTTTCAGATCATGAAGTTTCATGTTGTCCAGGCCTCCTTACTCTGCAATCTCTTCAACCTTGACCATATGCTTGACCTTGAAGATCATGCCGCGGATGGCGGGATTGTCTTCCTTCACAACGGTGTCGCCGATGTGGTGCAGGCCCAGCGCCTTGACGGTGGCGATCTGGTCCTTCAGGCAAGCGATGGTGGACTTGGTCTGCGTAATCTTAAGCTTCATAGCAGTTACCCCCTTAACCGAGCAGCTCTTCAACCGACTTGCCGCGCATCTGGGCGACCTGTTCGGCACTGCGGAGCTGGCTGAGTCCTGCCAGGGTGGCGCGAACCATGTTGATCTTGTTGTTGGTGCCGATGGACTTGGTGACGATGTCCTTGATGCCGGCGGCCTCCAGGACGGCGCGCACCGGACCGCCGGCGATCACGCCGGTGCCCTCGGGGGCGGGCAGCATCTTCACCTTGCCGGTGCCGAATACGCCGACGACCTCGTGGGGAATGGTGGTGCCGTTCATGGGCACGGTGATCATGGTCTTCTTGGCGTCCTCGACGCCCTTGCGGATGGCCTCGGGGATTTCAACCGCCTTGCCCATGCCGCACCCGACCTTGCCGGACTGGTCGCCGACCACCATCAGCGCGGAGAACCGCATGTTGCGGCCGCCCTTGACGGTCTTGGAAACGCGGTTTACGGCAACCAATTTCTCCAAATATTCGCTCTCTTGCACATTGCGCTGCATGCGTTCATATCCTCCTTATTAGCGTCCGGCGGAGCCGGACTGAGCCAGGGCAATCCTCTGGATTGCCGGGCGAAACCCGCGACCCGCCAGCAAGCGGGGGGCGGGGCGTGCTCAGAAGTCCAGACCGCCCTCGCGAGCGCCAGCGGCAAGCTCGGCTACGCGACCGGTGTAGATATAGCCACCGCGATCAAAGACGACTTCCTTGATGCCGGCCTTGATGGCGCGCTCGGCGACGATTTTGCCGACGATCTTGGCGGCGCCCTTCTTGTCGCACTCCGCGACCTGGGCGGCGATGTCCTTCTCCACGGTGGAAGCCGCGGCCAGGGTGTTGCCGGCGACATCGTCGATCACCTGAGCATAGATGTGTGCATTGCTGCGGTATACGCACAGCCGGGGACGGTCAGGCGTCCCGCTGATCTTTTTGCGTACGCGCTCGTGACGGATCTTACGAACCTCGTTGCGATCACGCTTATTAAACATGTTGCGGAAACCTCCCTCTTACTTCTTGCCGGCCTTGCCTTCCTTGCGGCGCACGTTCTCGCCATCGTAGCGGATGCCCTTGCCGTGATAGGGTTCGGGCTTGCGGATGGCACGGATGTCGGCGGCGATTGCGCCGACCTGCTGCTTGTCAATACCCTTGACGACGATCTTGGTCTGGCCCTTGTCCGGCACGTCGAACTCGATGTGCTCGGGGGCGTCGACGATCACGGGGTGAGAGTAGCCGATGGCGATGGTGAGCTGCTTCTTGTTCCACTCGGAAACGCGCCAGCCCACGCCCTGGATCTCCAGGCCCTTCTCAAAGCCCTTGGTCACGCCGGTAACCATGTTATTGATCAGGGAGCGATACAAACCATGCATCGAGCGGTGGGGCTTGCTGTCGGAGGGGCGGGAAACGATGACCTCGCTGCCAACGACCTCAACCTTGATATCCTTATTGACCTTCTGACTCAGTTCACCCTTAGGGCCCTTGACGGTCACGGTGTTGTCATCCGCGATGGTCACGGTCACGCCGGCGGGAACCGCAATCGGAAGTCTACCGATTCGACTCATTCTAGTGTACCTCCAAACTTATTACCAGATATAGGCGAGCACTTCGCCGCCGACGCCCGCGACGCGCGCGGCCTTGTCGGTCATCACGCCCTTGGACGTGGAGACGATGGCGATGCCCAGGCCGCCCAGCACCTTGGGCAGCTCGTTGCTCTTGGCATAGACGCGCAGGCCGGGCTTGGAAATGCGCTTCAGGCCCTTGATCACGGATTCGCGGCCCTGAACGTACTTCAGCGCGATCTTGATCTGCCCCTGCAGACCGTCGTCGATGAAATCAACAGACTTGATATAGCCTTCGTCCAGCAGGATCTTGGCGATGGCCTTCTTCTCGTTGGAAGCGGGCATCGTCACACTGTCGTGTCTGGCAATCAGGCCGTTGCGGATGCGGGTGAGCATATCCGCGATGGGATCGTTAATAACAGCCATTTTTTATCCTCCTTCAACTGCCAGATTACCAGCTGGCCTTGCGCACGCCCGGGATCTGGCCCGCATAGGCCAGCTCGCGGAAGCAAATGCGGCATACGCCGTACTTGCGCAGCACGGAATGGGGGCGGCCGCAGATGCGGCAGCGGGTGTAGGCGCGGGTGGAATACTTAGCGGGCCGGGCCTGCTTAATCTTCATGCTTGTCTTAGCCACGATCGATTTCCTCCTTCAATCAAGCCTGGAACGGCATGCCCAGCAGGCGCAGCAGCTCCTTGGCTTCCTCGTCGGTCTTGGCGGTGGTGACGAAGATCATCTCCATGCCGCGGATCTTTTCGACCTTATCGTACTCGATTTCGGGGAAAATCAGCTGCTCGCGAACGCCCAGGCTGTAGTTGCCGCGGCCGTCGAAGGCCTTGGCGGAAACGCCGCGGAAGTCGCGCACGCGGGGGAGCACGATGCTGACGAGCTTGTCGGTGAACTCATACATTCTGTCGCCGCGCAGGGTGACCTTCGCGCCGACGTTCATGCCCGCGCGCAGCTTGAAGTTCGCGATGGACTTCTTGGCCTTGGTCACCAGGGGCTTCTGGCCCGCGATGGTGGTCAGCTCGCTGACGGCGGTCTCCAGCGCCTTGGCGTTGTCCTTGCAGTCGCCCAGGCCCATGTTGATGACGACCTTCTCCAGGCGCGGGATTTCCATTACATTCTTGTACTGGAAGCGCTGCTGCAGGGCCGGCGCCACTTCCGCGCGGTACTTATCCTTTAATCTTGCCACTGTGCTAATCCTCCCTCAACATCAGTTGTCAAAGACCGCGTTGCACTTCTTGCACTGGCGGCGCTTGCGGCGAGAGGGCTTGCCTTCGCCGTCGATGAACACGTGGCCGATACGGGTGGGCTTGCCGCACTTGGGGCAAATGACCATCACGTTGGAGGCGTCGATGGGCGCTTCCTTCTCGATGATGCCGCCGGGCATACCCTGACCACGGGGCTTCTGGTGCTTCTTCACCATGTTGACGCCCTCGACGATAATGCGGCCGGTCTCAGGGAAGACCTTCTGTACCTTGCCGGTGTTTTCCTTCTTGTTTTTGTCTTCGCCGGCGATGACCATGACGGTATCGCCAACCTTCACTTTCAGCTTCGCTGCCATGTTGCACCTCCATTAAAGCACTTCGGGCGCCAGCGAAACGATCTTCATGTAGTCCTTTTCGCGGAGCTCACGAGCCACAGGCCCAAAGATGCGGGTGCCCCTGGGCTGCTTCTGTTCGTTGATGATAACGGCTGCGTTGTCGTCGAAACGGATGTAGGTGCCGTCGGGACGACGATACTGCTTCTTCGTGCGCACGATGACGGCCTTCACGACTTCGCCCTTCTTCACCGCGCCGCCGGGGGTCGCGGTCTTGACGGAAGCCACGATGACGTCGCCTACGCTGCCGGTGCGGCGGAAAGAGCCGCCCAGCACGCGGAAGCACATGATTTCCTTTGCGCCGGAATTATCGGCCACCTTCAAACGAGTTTGAGGCTGAATCATTGTTTTCTTCCTCCTTGCGGGTTGATCGGCGTCTTACTTCGCCTTCTCGATGATCTCAACCAGGCGCCAGCGCTTGTCCTTGGACAGCGGGCGGGTCTCCATGACCTTCACGGTATCGCCGATGCCGGCCTGGTTCTCTTCGTCATGAGCCTTCAGCTTGATGGTGCGGTTCATGATCTTGCCATACAGGGGATGCTTGACGCGGTTGCGAATTTCAACAACGATGGTCTTGTCCATCTTGTCGGAAACAACCACGCCGATACGAGTTTTGCGCATGCCTCTCACTTCAGCCATTTTCAGTTGCCTCCTCTCGCATTACGCCTTCTTCTCGGCCAGCTCGCGCTGACGGAGCACGGTCTTCACGCGGGCGATGCTCTTCTTGCACTCGCGGATGGCCGCGGTATTCTGCAGCTGACCGGTCGCCAGCTGGAAGCGCAGGTTGAACAGCTCGCTCTTCTTGTTCTTCAGATCGGTGTCGAGCTCGGCGATGGTCTTCGCCTGCAGGGCCTTCAGTTCGTCCTTGGTCTTCACTGCTGCTCACCGCCATTCTCAGTCTTCACTTCTTCACGCTTGATGAACTTGGTCGTGATGGGCAGCTTGTGTGCAGCCAGGCGCAGGGCCTCGCGGGCCACTTCTTCGCTCACGCCCTTCATCTCAAACAGCACGCGGCCGGGCTTGACCACGGCGACCCAGTACTCGGGCGCGCCCTTACCGGAACCCATTCGGGTCTCGGCCGGCTTTGCGGTAATGGGCTTATCGGGGAAAATCTTGATCCAGACCTGGCCGCCACGCTTGGTGTGACGGGTCATGGCCTGACGGGCGGCCTCGATCTGGTTGGAGGTGATCCAACCGGGCTTGGTCGCGACGATGCCATAATCGCCATAGGCGAGGAAATTGCCGCGCTGGGCCTTACCCTTCATGCGACCGCGGCTGACTTTGCGGTGCTTGACTCTCTTGGGCATCAGCATGGTTTATTTGCCTCCTTCCTGACGGTCCTGGCGCTCACGGCGCTCGGGACGGTCGCCGCGGGGACGGCGGTCGCCGCGGTCGCCACGACGGCGGCGGTCATCCCTGCCACCGAAGGGGCTCTTCATATCGGTATAGCCGACCAGCACCTTCTTGCCGTTCTGCGGCAGCACCTGGCCCTTGTAGATCCACACCTTGACGCCGATGCGGCCGTAGGTCGTCCTGGCCTCAGCGAAGCCATAGTCGATGTTGGCGCGCAGGGTCTGCAGCGGGATGGAGCCCTCGTGGTAGCCCTCGGAACGGGCGATGTCGGCGCCGCCCAGGCGGCCGCTGACGCTGGTCTTGATGCCCTTGGCGCCCGCCTTGATGGCGCGGCCCAGGCACTGCTTCATCGCGCGGCGGAAGGAGATGCGCTTCTCCAGCTGCTGGGCGATGTTCTCGGCGACCAACTGCGCGTCGGTATCGGGATTCTTGATCTCCATGATATCCAGCGCGACCTGGCGGCCGGTAAACTGCTCGACTTCCTTCTTCAGGGCCTCGACGCCCGCGCCGCCCTTGCCGATCACGATGCCGGGCTTGGCGGTGTACACGCTCACGTGGAGCTTGGCACCGGTGCGCTGGATGTCAATGCGGGAGACGCCCGCGGTGTACAGCTTTTCCTTCAGCATCTTGCGAAGATTGTAGTCCTCGATCAGATTGTTGGAAAAATCCTTCTTCCCTGCGTACCACTTGGTGCTCCAGTCCAGGATGACACCAACGCGCGCGCCATGGGGATTAACTTTCTGTCCCATTTTATATCCTCCCTCACTTCTGGTCGAGCACGATCGTGATGTGGCTGGTGTGCTTCTTGATCATGTCTGCACGACCGTGGGAACGCGCCCAGTAGCGCTTCAGGGTCGGGCCCTGATTCGCGTAGACCTCAGCCACGTACAGGCTGGAGCGGTCCATCTCCTTGAACTCGGCGTTGGCGATGGCGCTGCTGAGCAGCTTCTCCACCACGGGCGCCGCGCTCTTGGGCGTATACATGAGGATTGCCAGGGCGTCGTCCACCTGCTTGCCGCGGATCAGATCCACCACGATCTTCGCCTTGCGGGGCGCGATGCGGACGTACTTGGCAGTCGCGCGCGGGCGCTTATCGGCATTCGCCTTGCGGGCCGCGGTCTTCTCTTTTACACGAGTTGCCATGATTTTTCTCTCCTTCCGTTACTTGCGGGACGACGCTTTTTCACCGGCGTGGCCCCTGAAGGTACGGGTGGGGGCGAACTCGCCGAACTTGTGTCCGACCATATCCTCGGTCACATAGACCGGAACGTGCTTGCGGCCGTCATGGACGGCAACCGTGTGACCGATGAAGTCCGGGAAGATGGTAGAGGAACGAGACCAGGTCTTCAGAACCTTCTTCTCACCGGAAGCGTTCATCTCCTGCACGCGCTTCAGCAGCGCGGGCTGAATGAAGGGACCCTTTTTAACAGATCTGCTCATTTGGTTTGCCTCCTTTCAGGCTTACTTGTTCTTCTTGGCGCGGCTGATGATCAGCTTGTCGGAATACTTGCGATGCTTGCGGGTCTTGACGCCCTGGGTCTTCTTGCCCCACGGGGACATCGGAGCGGGCATGCCCACCGGGGAACGGCCTTCGCCGCCGCCGTGCGGGTGATCGCAGGGGTTCATGACGACGCCGCGGACGGTGGGGCGGACGCCCATGTGGCGCTTGCGGCCGGCCTTGCCGATGCGCACGTTGCTGTGGTCGCTGTTGCCCACGGTGCCCACGGTGGCGCGGGCCTTCATGGAGACCTTGCGCACCTCGCCGGAAGGCAGGCGGATCTGGGCGTACTCGCCCTCCTTCGCCATGACCTGAGCGGCGGTGCCGGCGGAGCGGACCATCTGGCCGCCGCGGCCGACCTTGATCTCGATGTTGTGGATCAGGGTGCCCAGGGGGATGTTGGCGATGGGCAGGCAGTTGCCGGGCTGGATGTCGGCGTCGGGGCCGGACATCACGGTGTCGCCCACCTTCAGGCCCAGCGGGGCCAGGATGTACCGCTTCTCGCCGTCGGCGTAGTACAGGAGGGCGATGAAGCAGGTGCGGTTGGGATCGTACTCAATGGCCTTCACGGTGGCGGGGATGCCATCCTTCTGCCGCTTGAAGTCGATGATGCGGTACTTGCGCCGCGCGCCGCCGCCCTGGTGGCGGACGGTGATCTTGCCGGCGTTGTTGCGGCCGGCCTTGTGCCTGAGATCGGTGACCAGAGAGCGCTCGGGCGTCTTCTTGGTGACCTCTTCGTAAGTCAGCACCGACATGAAGCGCCGTGCGGGCGAGGTCGGCTTGTAGACTCGAATTGCCATGGTGTTTTACTCCCCTTTACTTGATTTGGTTCATTTTCGGCGAACCTGCCATTGTGGAAACCCGGTGAATTCTCCCGCCTCGCGGCGTCCGGGCTTCAAAGGGTGGCCGGGCTTATTCCTCGACGGCCATGCCCTCGAAGAACTCGATCCCCTTGGAATCGCTCTTCAGGGTGACGATGGCCTTCTTGATCTCCGGCGTGCGGCCGGAGTAGCGGCCCTGGCGCTTGATCTTGCCGATCGTGCGCATGGTGTTGACGGACGCGACCTTCACGCCGGGGAACACGGTCTCGACGGCCTGCTTGATCTCGGTCTTGTTCGCGCCGATGGCCACCTGGAAGGTGTATTTCCGCTCGGCCATGTCGGCGTAGGACTTTTCGGTCAGCACCGGCTTGATGATGATGTCATATGCGCTCTTCATTCCGCGTAAACCTCCTCAACCAGCTTCACGGCGTCCTGAGAAATGATGAACTTGTCGCAGGTGAGAATGTCCACGACGTTCAGGCTGCCCACGAAGGTGGTCTTGCAATCCTGAATGTTGTTCGCGGCGCGAACCACCATGGGCTCGGCGTCCTTGGTCACGATCAGGACCTTCTTCTCGGCGCCCAGGGCCTTGAGCATCTTGACGATGTTCCTGGTCTTGGCGTCGGCCTCGGCCAGCTCGATCTTGTCCAGCACCACGATCTGCTGCTCGGCGACCTTGCAGGACAGCGCGCTCTTCATGGCCAGGCGGCGAACCTTGCGCGGCACGCTGATGCGATAGTCGCGGGGCTTGGGCGCGAACACCACGCCGCCGTGGGTGAACTGCGGGGCCCGGCGGCCATGATGGCGCGCATTGCCGGTGCCCTTCTGGCGATAGATCTTACGGCCGCCGCCGCGCACCTCGGTGCGGGTCCTGGCGGACTGGGTGCCCTGACGCTGCGCGTTCATGTAGGCGCGAACGACGGCGTGCATCGCACTGGTGTGGGGCTCGATGGCGAAGACGGAATCGTTGAGCTCGATCGCGCCGACCTCGCCGCCCTGCATGTTGAATACCTTTACGTTTGCCATGATTGCGTCCTCCTATTAACCCTTGACCGCGTCGCGCACCATGACCAGGCTGCCGTTGGCGCCCGGGATCGCGCCCTTGATCATGAGCAGGTTGCGCTCGGCGTCGACCTTGACGATCTCAAGGTTCTGCACGGTGACGCGATCGCCGCCGTACTGGCCGGCCATCTTCTTGTTCTTGAACACGCGGGACGGGTCAGAGTTGGCGCTCAGAGAACCCACGCCGCGATGGTACTTGGAGCCGTGGGCCATGGGGCCGGTGTGCTGGTTCCAGCGCTGGATGACGCCGGTGTAGCCGTGGCCCTTGCTGGTGCCGATGACGTCGATCTTGTCGCCCTCGGCGAACACGTCGCACTTGATGCTGTCGCCCACGGAGTAGCCGGAGATGTCCTCGAACCTGAACTCCCGCAGGTAGCGGGCGGGCTTGACGCCGGCCTTGGCGAAGTGACCTTGCTCGGGCTTGTTGAGCAGTTTCTTGGCCCGCTGTTCGCTGAGCTCGTCGAAACCGACCTGCACCGCTTCGTAGCCGTCGGTCTTCGCGGTCTTCACCTGGGTGACGGTGCAGGGGCCCGCTTCGACGACGGTGACCGGCACCAGACGTCCGTCAGAAACGAAAATCTGCGTCATGCCGATCTTCTTGCCGAGAATTGCCTTTTTCATTGTTACACCTCTTTCGGTTATTCAACAAACCGCTTTGCAGTTTGCCTCGGGGGTTGTCCCCCTATTGATAAGCCGCAG
Organism: uncultured Eubacteriales bacterium; assembly: GCA_902793325.1. GTDB lineage: Bacteria > Bacillota > Clostridia > Christensenellales > Aristaeellaceae > UBA2862. Next base: position 27,724 of record CADBCY010000025.1, on the reverse strand, counting down.
GTTTTCGGGCTTCAACCGGACGATGAACGTTCCGCTACGCAGGATGCCTCGCGTTCAGCGCGTCCGTCCGCCCCGATCGCTTACAGCTTGATCTCGATTTCAACGCCGGCCGGCAGGTCCAGCTTGGTCAGAGCGTCCACCGTCTGGGGCGTGGGCTGCAGGATGTCGATGAGGCGCTTGTGGGTGCGCATCTCGAACTGCTCGCGGGAATCCTTGTGCTTGTGGGGGGAGCGCAGGATGGTCACGATCTCCTTCTCAGTGGGCAGCGGGATCGGGCCGGAGATACGGGAGCCGGTGCGCTTGGCGACGTCCACGATGCGGGCCGCGCTCTGGTCGATGATGGAGTGCTCATAGGCCTTGAGCTTGATGCGGATCTTCTGGTTTGCCATGGTCTTTCCTCCTGTTGAACTCATGCACACGCTGCCGGGCGTGTCCTATAGTTATTTTTCGCGACGGGCATGAGCTCCGTCGTCCGATTGTCGGACATAGTCCCCGGAAATTCCCGGCGTCCGCGCCGCGCCTTGCCTCGGGCCAGCGCCCTGCCGCAACCTTCCGGATCATCCCGTTTGCCTGGCGTGCGGGCCGTTCCATCCATTTCCCTTCCGGCAAAAGGCACATGGATAGCCCTGCACACGACTTTACTATTATAACCCATCCCGTGCGCGGTTGCAAATCAAGATTGCGTAATGTATGTTATTTTTTGATGAAATCCCGCCCGCCACGCAAAAAACGCGGAGGTTCCCCCTGCCTCGGCAGTCTGATCGGGGAATCTCCGCGTTTGCCCGTCGTCGCCCGGCGGGCGTCCGTCGGGCCCTTGCGGGGCGGTCGCGCGGCCGTCCCGGGTTTCTACTTATTATTTCAGCGCTTGAACAGACCGTAGCCGCTGTTCGCGGGATAGACCTGCACGTGCTGGTAGCCGATGGCGATTTCGCCCGAGCCCTTCCTGTACCGGATGGGGTAGTTGTCGCCCACCTCGGAGATGTAGCTGTACAGCTCGCCCAGCGCCACGGTGCCGTCGCCGTCGCCGTAGTAGTAGTCGGCCTTCATGCTCCCGGAGGTGCCCACGCCGTCGGTCAGCCACTTGGTGAAGTAGTTGTAGGCGGTCAGGCCGTAGCTGTCCTCGTGGTAGTCGGAGGCGGTGAGCACGTAGAACTTGTTCTCCACCACGAACGCGGGGCCGTTGGCCCGGGCCAGCTTCGAACCGTCCGCCAGCTCCGCGCTGACCACGATGCCCGGGTCCGCGTCGGCGAACGCCTCCACCACGGCCTCGGTGAAGCGGGCGGCTTCCGCCTGGATCTCCTCCTCGGACGGCGTCTCCGCGTCGTTGCTGTAGGCGGTCTTGTAGTCCTTTACCGCCGCGCCGGAACCGCAGGCCTCGACGATCACCACGACCTTGCCCGGCACGTCCGCCAGCCAGCCCGCCAGCGTGGGCATCTTGAGCATGTCGGTGTTGCCGCCGGTCATCACCAGCCGGCCCGCGTTGGCGCCGCTGCTGGTGGAATCGCCGTGGGTGGCGATGAAGAACAGCGAGACATCGTCCTCGTCCGCGCCGGCGAAGGCGGTGTTGATGGCGCTGCTCACGCCGCTGCTGGACAGGTTGATCCGGGTGGTGATGTTGCCGGAATACTTCCCGCCGGCGGGGCCGGAGACGGATTGCAGCATGGTCTTCATCAACTGCACGTCGGCCTCGTTGCGGGGCGTTTCGCTGTAGCCGGTGATGTTCCGCTCGCCGATGAGCAGCGCGCGGTAGCGCGGATTGGGCACGACCGTCACCTGGAAGGGCTCGGAGGTCACGCCGTTGTAGGCGGTGGCGACGATCGTCGCCGTGCCCTTCGACTTCGCCACCAGCCGGTTGCCGTCGAGCTGAACCACGTCCTCGGGATAGGCCTCGAAGGTCACCGCGCCGACCGCGCCGTCGTTCATCCGGGCGGAGAGCGTCACGCTCTCGCGGTTCTTGATCTCGGTGGGACACACCACCTCCACCCAGGTCGGTTCGGCCTTTACCGTCACCTTGCAGGTGGCCTTCACGCCGTTGAACGCCTTGGCCGTGACGGTCGCCGTGCCGGGCGCGAGGGCGGAAACCACGCCGTTCGCGTCCACGCCGACCACGGCGGCGTTGCTGGAGGTAAACCGAATGGCCGAAGCGGTGCCCTTGGGCAGGCTCGCCTTCAGCACGGCCTCCTCGCCCGCGCCCAGGGTCAGCTTCTTGGCGGACAGGGTCACCTTGGTAGGCGCATTGACCACCTTGACGGTGCACTTGGCCGTCTTATCGTTGTAGGTGGTCACGGTGATGACCGCCTTGCCCTTCTTCTTCGCGGTGATCTTGCCCGTAGAACTGTTCACCTTGGCGACCGTCTTCTTGCTGGATTTGAACCGGAACGCGCTGGCGCTGCCGTCGTTCACACTGGGCTTGAGCGTGCGCTTCTCGCCGAGGCCCATGTAGATCAGGCTCTCCGGCAGGGTCACCTCTTCGGGGGCCTCCACCACGTTGATGTGCAGCGTGGCCGTGAGGCCGTTGGCGGTGGCCACGAGGTCGGTTTCGCTGCCGGCCCGCAGGCCCTGCAGGTTGCCGCCGTTGATCTGGGCGATCGCCCCGTCGGCCATGTCGTAGGCGATGCGCCAGGCGCTGCCCGCGTTGAGCTTCGCGGTCATGGGCACTTCCTCGCCCTCGCCCAGCGTGATCTCCGTGCGGCCGAAGCTGATGGACGTGGGCGCGGGCTTCACCGTCACCGCGCAGGTGGCGGTCATGCCGTTGAAGGTCTTGACCGTGACGGTGGCCGTGCCCGTCTTCTTCGCGGTGATCACGCCGTCGGCGCTCACCGTCGCCACGGATTTCCTGCTGCTGGAATACCGCAGCACCGAGGCGGAATTGGCCGGCAGCGTCGCCACGAGGGCGTAGGTCTCCCCCACCCCCAGCGTGCGCTTGCCGACGTTCAGCCTGACCCTCGTGGGCGCCTTCTTCACCGTCACTTCGCAGCTGTCCGTCACGCCGTTGCCGGTCACGGTGACGGTCGCCGTGCCCGCATTCTTCGCGGTGATCTTGCCGGTGTCGGCGTTCACGGCGGCGATGGCGGCGTCCGTGCTCGAGAAGGCGTAGCCGCTGCCCCTGGCGACCTTTTCGCCGTTGACCAGGAGCTGGGCCGTCTCGCCGGCGCCTAGCGTCAGGGCGCGCGCGCTCAGTGCGGAGGTCTCCTCCGGGGCCGGGTCCTGCGGGTCGGATTCATTCTCCGCCGCGTCGGTCGCAGGCGCGGCGGCGTCCTCCGCCTGCACCGGCGTCTCCACGACGGGCGCTTCGGCGTCCGCCGAGCTGTTCTCCCCGGCGTCCGGCACCGACAAGTAGCCCTCGATCTCCCCGGCGGAGGTCCAGTCGTCCGCCTCCACGACCTCGTACTCGGTCTCCATGTACTCCAGCGCCGACTCCGCGGCGTCGTTCTCCTGCGCGACCTCGGGCAGGCCTGCGGGGATCAGCAGCATCAGCGCGACCAGCAGGGCCAGCAGTTGTTTTATTGAATAGCGCATTCGCGTCCCTCCATTCCGGAAGTTTCAAACGTCGTTCGACGATAGCTTCACACTCATATCATATCATAAATTTCCAAACTATAGTAAAATTGACATTATTTTTTTATAAATTTACAACATTTCCGCCATATCTTCCCGGATGAACGGCAAAAACGGGGCGCGGCACCGGCGCCGCGCCCCGTTCGGGATGCGATTTCTTCATATATTTTTCCTAGGTGTTGCGCTTCCACAGCCAGCGCAGGCGGCGCTTGAGGGTATTCCTCGGCTGCCGGGAGGGCGCGAAGCGGATGGGGTGCTCCAGGTACCAGCCCTGGGCGGTGACCGGCTCGGCGTCGCCCGGGGCGAGGCGGGTGTACACGCCGTCGCTGTGCTGCCGCCAGGCCTTGGTGTTGTCGCTCAGCAGCAGGTCCATGTACTCGGAGAGGAACTTCTTCAGCTCCGGGCTGGACACCGGCGCGCCCACCTCCACGCGGCGGTTCTGGTTGCGGGTCATGAGGTCGGCGGAGGAGATGTACAGCTTCATCTCCTCGCGCTCGCCGAAGGCGTAGATGCGCGAATGCTCCAGGAAGCGGCCGATCACGCTGGTAACGGTGATGTTCTCCGTCTTTCCGGGGATGCCCGGCACCAGGCAGCAGATGCCGCGGATCACCAGGTCCACGCGCACCCCGGCGCAGGAGGCCTCGCTGAGCTTGTCGATCAGCTCCCGGTCGGTGACGGAGTTGGACTTGATGCGGATGCGCCCGTCCGCGCCCTTGGCGATCTCGCCGTCGATCAGGTCCATGATGCGGCTCTTCATGGCCAGCGGGGCGACCATCAGCTTTTCGTACTCCGCGCTGATGGCGCCGATCTGCATGTTGTCGAAGAAGGCCACGGCGTCCCGGGTGATGGCGGGATCGGCGGTCATCATGCAGAAGTCGGTGTAGAGCGTGCTGGTCTTTTCATTGTAGTTGCCGGTGCCGATCTGGGCGATGTAGCCCATGCCGCCGCGCTCCCGGCGGGTAATCAGGCACAGCTTGGCGTGGCATTTCAAGTTGTCCGGGCCGTAGATGATGCGGCAGCCCGCCTCCTCCAGCTCCACGGACCAGTCGATGTTGTTCTGCTCGTCGAAGCGCGCGCGCAGCTCCATCAGCACCGTCACCTGCTTGCCGTTCTCGGCGGCGGCGCACAGTGCCTTGGCGATGGCCGAGATGCGCGCCAGGCGGTATATGGTAATCTTGATGGACAGCACGTTCGGGTCCCCGGCGCACTGGCGAAGCAGATCCAGGAAGGGCTGCATGCTCTGGTAGGGATAGAACAGCAGCACGTCCCGCTGCTGGACCTGTTCCCAGATGGGCTCGTCGGCGTCCAGGTATTCGGGGTACACCGGCGTGTGCTTCTGGAAGAACAACTGGGGCGGGCACCGCTCGATATCGTCGATGTAGTTGAGCTTCAGCGGGCTCTCGCAACTGAACACCTGCTTCGCGTCCAGCTTGAGGAAATCCGCCAGCCGCTTGGCGAGCCGCGGGGCCTTGCCCTCCAGCTCCAGCCGCACGGGCGACAGCCGGTCGCGCTTCTTGAGGAGGCTGCGCATATAGTTGAGGAAATCCACGTCCTCCTCGTCGAAGTTCTCCTCCTGGAGGCTGATGTCGGCGTTGCGGGTGACGGAGATCACCGCCTCCTCGGACACATCGTAGATCTTGAAGATCTTCTTGAGCTGCGCCGCGATCACGATCTCGGTGCGGATGTACCGCGCGCCCGGGCCGGGCAGGGAGATGACCCGGGGCAGGCCGTCGGGCACGTCCACGATGCCCAGGGGGCTGGCCTTGCCGCCCGCGGGCTTGTCCTTGTCCTTGTCCTTATCCTTCCCGGCCTGCTTTTCCTTGCCGTCCTTGCCCTTCTCGGCGGGCTTGCCGTTGGGCGTCAGCAGCGCGGCGGCGTACAGGGCCTTGTTCCTCAGGAACGGAAACGGGTGGCTGCGGTCGATCACCTGCGGGCTCAGCAGCGGGCGGATGTTCTGCTTGTAGTATTCCTGCACGTAGTCCCGCTGGGTGCCGGTGAGCGCGTCGTAGCCCACCTCGGTGACGCCCGCCTCGTCGAGCTCCTTGCTCAGCTCGCGGTAGATGCGGTCCTTTGTCCGCAGCAGCGGCGGCACGGCGGCGCAGATGGCGGCGATCTGCTCCTTCGGCGTCATGCCGGACTTGTTCTCCCGGTCGTTCGGGGCCACCACGTGCATGTCCTCCAGGCTGCCCACGCGCACCATGAAGAATTCATCGAGGTTGCTCGAGAAGATGGACACGAACCGCAGCCGCTCCATCAGCGGCGTCTTGGGGTCGGTGGCCTCCAACAGCACGCGCTCGTTGAATTTCAGCCAGCTCAGCTCCCGGTTCTGGGTATAGCTCAGGTCCTGTCTCGCAGCCGCTTCCACGTTACCGCCTCCCGCGCAGATCAATGGCATTATACCATTCTATTATAACACAGTTTTTACGCTTGTGTAGGGGGTTTTTGTAACAAAGTGTGGATTTCTTCAAAAACGCCTCCGCGCCGCGCCCCTGCGCCCGCCGAAGCGCGCCGTCGCTTTCCTTTAACGCGCTTTTTTGCGCCCGAGGGGTTGACAAGCCGCCGAGGATATGCTATACTGTTTCTTGCGTCGAAAGAGACGCTGTGTCGCGGGGTAGAGCAGTCCGGTAGCTCGTCGGGCTCATAACCCGGAGGTCGAGGGTTCAAATCCCTCCCCCGCAACCAATGCCAATCATGAAAATGATTGGCTTTTATGCCGGCGTATCTCAGTTGGCTAGAGAATCCGGTTCATACCCGGAGTGTCATTGGTTCGAATCCGATCGCCGGTACCACATGAAATTCGTGCAATCTGTACAGGTTGCACGAATTATTTTTTGTAAAAACAGCTCAATTCCCGCCATTTTCGCCTTAACTCTCCAATAACATTCTTCTCCCGATTAACAAGAATGTCATAATTTGGAGCAAAATCGCGTTTGAATCCAGTAACGCTAAACTATAAGTTTAATAATACTGAATTTCTGCAATTCTGAAGAATGCAGGATCGAAGAGCTGATTATGCAGGAATTGAGCGGGTTCCATTGAAAACTCTGCTTGTTGGCCTCATATCGGATTCAAATCCTTTATCAGGAACAGAGCAGCTTGTCCACCCCCTGCACCGCCTCATGCTTTCGGATGTCGCGCGCATGGCAGTAGCGATCCGCAGTAGTTTTGAAGTCCGTCTGTCCGATGATGCTTTGGATCGTCTTGACCGACGCTCCAGCGTCGTTCAGCATCGTCGCAAAGCTGTGGCGGAACACGTGCGTGGACGCGCCGTGCAAGTCGATGGTGCGGCGTATGCGCTCCATCATTCGACGGTGGATGCTGAATGTGATGGGCTTGACATCATCCCCCACCACATAGGCGTTCGGTTTGCCAACGGGTTTCAGGTATTCCAACAGCGCAGACATGATTGGCACGTCCCGATTGCCGCTTTCGGTCTTTGGCGTTCCGATGTACGGCTGGTTGTCGCCCTTGGGAAACGTCACATTGCGCCGAACATGGAGCACATTGGCGCTCAGATCTATATCTTCCCACCGCAACCCGATGATCTCACCGCGCCGCATGCCGGTGAAGATCGCCAGCGCCATGTAGCGCTGATCCATCGTCTCCAGCTTGCCCAGGTTGGCGATGATGTCCTGCACATCCTCCACGGGCAGCGCCTCACGCACCGTCTTGCGATTGGAGGGGTTTACCAATCGCCGGTCACTGGCGGGATTGACGTCGATCAGCTGATCTCTCAGCGCCGACTCCAGTATCACACGCAGAAGCATAATCATGTCCTGGATGGTCTTGCGAGCTTTGTCTTTCTTGCTGTTCAAGAATTCCTGAATCCCGCGAGTGGTGATCTCGTCCAATCTCTTGTCGCCCCACGCGGGATAGAGATGGGCGTTCAGCACCATGCGATAGTCTCCCATCGTCGTAGGCTTGAGCTTCCCCTCCTTGTACAGTTTCAGCCATTCCTCCGCGTACTCCCGAAATGTGGGCAACGGCGGCTTCTCTGGCTCCTTCTGCTCTTGGGGGTCGCTTTCCTTTACGAATTCCTTTCGACGTTCTGAGGATAGCACAGCCCGCACGATACGGTCGGCGAGCTCCAGTTCGCTGTTTGCGGTGATGCTCTTGATGACAGGGCTCATGTCGTCGTTATAGCCGACGCATACCCTGAGTCTGGCTCGATTTGCCATTGTCTCGTCTCCTTTCACAGACAACGGCACATTACATTCTCTTGCGTTTTCAAGGTTCGGCAAAGCCTCCGGCTTCACAGCCGATTTTACCATATTCATCCCACCGTTGCAAGAGTTCAGCAGTTCTCCGAGCGCGTTTTCAATTCTGTCCAGTTGAGTCAGGTCTTCCCAATTCTTCACTTTGTTTCCGTATACCTCCTAAATAGAATTTGGGGCCGCCTTATCGACAGCCCCGTCAGCATAATCGATCGTGTACATTGATGAGCACATGAACGCCGTGATAGCCTCTGGCCTTCTTCCCGTATCCGGCGTCCAGATTCTTGTCGTAAGTGATGTTCAACTTGCCCTCATTGTTCCGCAGGATGGTGCTGAACGTGCGCTCCGAGAACGGCTTTTCCACATTGTCCTCGCACCAGCGCCTGTAGGCCAGGAACAGCTCCTTTGTGGTGGCATGGGTGACGGGATCGAAGCGGATGTAGCCCGTGGAGCCCAGGAAGTCCAGCACATTGTTGTCGATGTGCCGGATCTCCGCCATGTTCCGCTGGGTGCGCTCGCTGATCGTGAATCGAAACTGGTTGCGCATCAGCCGATGCAGCCCCTCCAGGCACCACAGCGCGATTCCCTCCGCCTCCCGGATCAGGCGGTCGCCCAGGTAGGGATCGTCCTTCCGATCGGGCGGCTTTTCCCGCACCTTCAGGATCAGCTGTCGCCGATAGAATCCGTCCGACTTGTCATACAGCGCCGCCAGGGAGCCGTTGCCAAAGCCAATCAGCCGGGCATATAGGTATCCCTGGTGGCTCTGCTTGCCTTTCCTCTCCAAATCGATCTTGTCCTCCATCGTGATGATGGCCTTCAGGATGTTCGTGTCCGGCAGGGCGCTCATGTTCATGTCGTCGTCCAGCATCAGCAGCTTACCCTCCAGGTCGGCACGGGCAAAGCGGTTCGTCGCCAATTTTACGATGCTGCTGGTATTCATGTTGTCGCCCAGGATCGCCCGCAGCACGCGACCCACCCTTGACTTGCCCTCGCCGCCGTTGCCGATGAGCAGCAGCATCTGCTGGGCCTTGTTGGATGGGATCAACAGATAGCCTATGAATTCCTGGAAGGCCGGGATATCCTCCTCATAGAACAGCTCCTTCAGAAAGGCCAGCCAGCGCTTCGGCTCAGGCACGTTCGGATTGTAATTCACGGCCATTCGGTTCAGGCAGAACTGCATTTCAGAGCTGAACGCGCCGTCCAGATAATAGGTGCCGTTGGCGAAGTGCACCCGATCGGTCTGAATTGGCAGGGCTTCCGAATGGGCGCAGTATTTCAGCGCGTTTGTCAGGTTCAGCACAGTCTTCTTGACATCGCCCTTCATGAGGTAGGGCTCAACCTCTGCAAATATCATCTGCTGCACCTCTTCATCGGGGATGTGGCCGTTCACATCATAGACCCGGTCGTGGACGCATTTCAGGGGATGCGCCTTCAAAAAAGCCCTGGCAAAGCCGATGGCGTTGATCTCCTTGCCGTTGTACCAAATCGGGTCGAGCGGCTGCTTTTGTTGGTTCTGGTTCATATTTCCTCCATTGATTGAATTGCGCCCTCCGGGATTGCCGGAGGGCGTGGTCGTTACAAGGACGGCTCGCTCCTTTTTCGCCGGGACGTCTGCGGTTCGCGGGTTCGGGCAGGCTGCGGCTTCTCCCGTTCCGGCAGGGGCATGCCCAGAATGGCGCGGACGTTGGTGTCCATCGTCTGGAATGTCCTTCGCACCTTGAGCAGGGGTTTCAGATCTTCCTTCTGCCGGTCGCGCTCCGTCTGCAATTCCGCTTTGGCCGCCTTGAGCGCGTCCATCCTCGGGAACCCATCTTCCCCATAGTGCTCCTTCAGCCAGCGCGCGGATTCTTCATAGCGGTCGATATCCGTGGCGTGGGCGGTGCGAAAGGCCGCCCTGTCCGGGGCGTTCAGGAATTGCGCATATAGCTTCTTCCGGCTCAGGTAGCTGCCCAGATGGTGAATCGCCGCATTGGTCTCTTTGAGCCTGCTCTCCGTCTCCCACAGCGCGACACTGGCGTCGCGGTAGTCCTGGTCGAACTCAGCCTTCTTCTCCTCCAATTCCTGCAAGGAGCCGAAGTGGTTTCGCTGGAGCCAGGATACCGTGCGTGCCATGTTCTGGATGTTGGAAATGGTGACTTTCCGGGCATAGGCGAGGCTCCGCTGAGCTTTGACGCAGGTTTGCAGATCCACCACCAGCCGCAGGTCGGACGGCATGGTGAGCACATAGGGCAGCCCGCCGGGATCGCCCATGAGCAGCTCCACGTTCCTGTCCTCATAATCCCGCCCCAGCCGCCGGCCACGGATGGGCTTTTTTCTGCCGGGCAGAAGATAGCTGAAGGTCCCGCGGCTTTTCCTGACCTGGATATGGTACGTTTCATCCAGGGCCTTCGTGTAATCCTCCCAGCTCTTGACCTTTGGAAGGACGCGATCAATGGCCTCGCGCAGCATTTCCACATCCGTTCGGAAGACGGTTTTGCGCGGCGGGGAACCGGCCTCGATCAACGCCTCATTCTTCGCGTCCAGCTTCGCCTGTCCGCGCTGCTTCGCCCAGTACTCCGCCTCCGTGGTCTTGCTGCTGGTCGGCAGCAGGAAGTCCACGGTGTTCAGGTGCTCCCTGACGCAAATGGCGTTGAGTTCCTGCTGCATCTCGCCCAGCAATTGCCGGGTGACGTGGTGCTTGTAGCCGGCCTTTGCGTCGATGTCCCGCTCCATGAAATCCTGTCGGGGCTCGTCCAGCATGCGCAGGCTGTTCAGCACGATGTGCACATGGAGGTTGCCGCTGTGGTTGTGGCCGTCCGTGTGCGTCACCACCAGCACCTGATGCCCGGCAAAGAACTTTTGCGCGAAATCCATGCCGATGGCCTGCACCTTGTCCGGTGTCAGGCCATTCTCCGTCTTGTCCCTGGGGTCGAAGCTGATGATGTAGTGGTGGGCCTTGATCTCGCCGTATTCGCAGTTCTTGCCATACTGCCGGTTCAGCTGGATGCAGTCCGTATCGAAGTTGAACGGGTCGCAGTTGATGCCGCCCATGATGAACGCCTCCCGGAAGATCATCCTGCCTTCGTCGTCCAGGATGGGCTGGCGGTGGCGCGGGTCGTGCTTGAACAGCAGATACTGCTGCATCTTGGCGTAGTTACTGCTCTTCACGGCGATATGCTTGAGGATGGCCGTTGCGCTCACCTCCCAGGGCGTCCACCTTGTACTTCATCTCATACAGCATCCTCACGCACTCCTGAAGCCCGGCGTGCATCCGGGCATCCATGGGCATGCCGCTGTTCAGCTTCCACGCGATCTGGTTCAGGTTGTTTCCAATCCGGCTGAACTCCGTGGTCAGCTCGCGCAGACCGGGCAATTCCACGGACCGGACTTCGCGCACGCTGACCTTTCCCTTGACGATCAGATCGCGCACGCACTCCACAAGGGTCTGGTTGGATCTGCCTGCGATGTCGTTCAGCCTGGCATACATGGGCTCGTCCAAGCGGACGGTCAGCTTGTGAATCAATGGGTTGTTTCTGGGTTTGTTCATAAACATCTCCTTTTCTCTGAATGGTCTGTCATGGCCCTTGCCATGCTGCGAATGAAATGAGCCAGCCGCGCGGAGCGCGGATCAATCAGGATGCTCATAGCATCCAGATTGACGGGGCCGGGGGAACCCCGGCAAGATTGCCTCGCGTCAGAATGCGAAGCATTATGACGTCGCAGGCGAATCTTGCCCTTCTCTCGCTCAGAAAGAGCTCGAAGAAAACGCCTGGCGGCTGGCAATTTGAGGATGGATAGGGACAAGGGAAGGGCGCACCCCCATGCACCCTTCCCCGCAAAGAAGAAGAAAACGGGTGCACACGCGCACCCGTCATGTGAGGCTGTTGATAAAATCCAGGACGGCCGCGTCGTCCTCAGCGTCGTTCCGGGCGACCGCCTCAAATGCAGCGCCCGGGGTGTCGTTCGGCGGCAGCGCCGTGAGCCGCGCCGTCCGCATCTCCTCCCGCAGCGCCGCGCGGATGGCATCCATCGTCGGAGAAGCCGCGGCGGCCTCCCCGTCGAAGGTTCGGAGCAGCGCGTCCACGATCATGTGCGATTTGGACTTGTATCGCGCCTGCCGCACGCCTGCTTCCAGGATATCCCTGGCCTTCGCCATTCGCGGCTCGTTCAGATTCAGCCGCAGCATCACGCGGATGGAATTTGGACGGCTGGTCATTGCATCAGTCCCTTTTTGCGGAGGTCCAGCTTGGCCATGTACTCGAAACCTTTGGCACTTGCGTGGATGTCGCCGATGACCACCACCCGCGCCGGGTCGACCTCGGCGAAGTGCTTGATCAGGCAGCCTCCGCCCCCGACGACGTAGAGCCTCATCAGCTCCGGATCGTAGCCATGCTCGCGCAGCCGCCGAAAGATGCCCGACACATATTCCATCGCGGATTGGCGCATGGCGTCCTGATAGCGCTGATCAATGTCGGCCTTGCCGTTGCGAATGAACGCGTCGATCAGGTTGTCCTCGACACTCTTGCCAAAGCGGCTGAGCATCTGCTCGCGGATGCCCAGCGTGCACTGGTGCGTGCCGTAAAACTCGGTAAAGCAGGCGCTTTGCACCACCCGACTGTCGACGAGCTTCATGATGTTCATGGTGCCGTTGCCGATATCGGCCAGCATGTTGATCCCAACAAACGCCTTCATGCGGTCGGTGACCGCCGCGAAGCCCTGTGGAAAGACGAGCGCGTCGGAGAACCCCACGCGATAGGTCGCGCCGCGGAAGTTGAACTCCACCTCCGGCTTCTGCAGCAGATACGAACGGAAGCCCGCGCCCTGCTCCTTCACCCAGGTGAGGGGAAGCCCCGCGGCGATGATGACCTTTGCCTCCCGCAGGCCGCGCAGGTTCAGCTCCCTGGCGACGGCGGCGAGGGTCAGGATATAGTAGTCCTGGTCGTTGGTCTTGATCGGGCTGTATTCCTTGTGACCCTCGCCGATGGTATAATAGCGCCCATCATAGATGAGCAGGTCGTTGGTGAACGCCGGCTTGCCCTCGTGTGTGATCACGCCGGTCTTGAAGCAGGTATTGGCGGTTTTGATGTTGGAATAGCCGTGGTCGATGCCAATGATGATTTCTTTCATGTAGTGAATACACCTCTTTCTTGTAATTCTGTAATTGTTTTTTCCCTGTAGTTGAATCCATGTGTTCAGAACACTCTCGGACTTGCCCGTATGCGCACCTTTCTGCACCCCCTTTCACCTCATAATACGGAGAAAACGAGCGCAAACCGCGATTTTCAGCAGTTCCGCAAATGACGGTATTGGAAAAGGCTGTCTCTTACACTTTTGCAATTTAATCCAGCGTTCGATTGCATTTCACGGGCATATATGCTATGATATAAACAAACAAATGTTCGATTATGAATGATAATATAGAACGATTCCGAGCGATGAAGGTATATCATGGAAAACAATGTCTATCTCCCCGGCACGCCCGCCCAGCGCATCCGCGACAGGCTGGGCGCATTGAATATGAGCCAGTCGGAGCTGGCCAAGGCGGCCGGCCTCACGGAAGGCACGCTGAGCCGCATATTGCAGGAGCGCACGAAGTCCATCAAGAGTCAGGATTTGGTCGGCATCGCCAGGGCTCTGAACGTCTCCGCCGACTTCCTGCTGGGCCTGACCAACCTGCCCGGTAGGAAGAATTACAGCATCGAGCAGCTGGGCCTCTCCGACCAGGCCATGCAGGCGCTGGTCGGCAATCAGATCGACCGAAGTGTGCTGAGCCAGCTGTTGGCGCACAAGGATTTCCCGACGATCACGCGGCTGATCGCCGTCTATGCGGATGCCACCATGGCGGCGGGTTTCAAGGCGCAGAGGGATATGCTGCAATCGGCAAAGGCAATGTTGAAGGATGTCCCCGGCGCCGGCAGCGCCGTCTCCGCGATGATCAGGGCGAATCCGGACACAGCAGATGTCACCGCCTTTCAGAACGGGCTGATGAAGATTGTGCGCGATATGCGGGATGGGAACATCCAGCAGACCTATGAGAACGCCCCGCCTGCCGCGGAAATGCTCGGCAGCATGGTCGCACAGGCCAAACCGATCTATGACGCTTATGGGCTGGAAGCTGCATCCCAACAGATGGGCGGGCTTATAACCGCCTATATCGCCAATGCACTTGGGTTCGATCCCGGCGAACTGGAGGAATTGCAGGCAGCGTTGACCCATCTGTTCCAGCGGCAATATGAAAAGACAAATGAAGAAGCATGCTGATTACACCAACGAAATGCTATGTGCCGCCATCCAGGCCGGGGATGATTATGCCAAAGCGGTATTGATTGATCGGAACCGTCGATGGGTCGGCAAATTGGCAGAATCCTTCCACAAAATGCTTAGCATGGACGTTTTCGCCACCAGCGCCGCGATTGACGATCTGATCCAGGCAGGGAATATGGCCCTGCTTCGCGCCGCAGAACGCTATGAGCCCAACAAAGCCCCGGCCTTTCTGGCGTTTGCAAAGAAAACCGTGCTGAATGCCATGCGCACAGAAGCCAAACGCGAATACGCGGAATCGCCGCTGCGCCTTCTGAAATCAGACAAGGTACGGGCTGTCCTTCGCCTGGATGGCAGCTACGATGAGGACACGGATTCGTCGCTTTCCGAGTGTATCCCGGACGAACGGGAGCTGACGCCGGAGGCATGGTACGAGCGCAAAGAAAACGCCCGGCCGCTATGGGAAGCCCTGAAGGCACTCAATCCCCACGACCGGGAGTTTATCATGCTGCGCTATCAGCTTGGCAACAGGAATGGGAACACGGCGTCCCGCAAGGGAACACTCCCACTCACAGAAGCCGCCGCGCAAGCGCATATCAGCCTCAGCCGGGCAAAGCACATCGAGGCAGATGCGCTTTGCTTTCTGAAAAGACGTATAGAGGAGAACAATAGACACGAGAGCGTGCAGGCTCCTGAATTGAGTTCGGAAGCCCGACAGGCCGCGGAAAAGCTGTGCGCGTATATCTCATCCCACAAAAGGTTTCATGTGGGCAATATACCGTTCTTCGCATGTTCCGCAGATCACCCGGAGGTCATCCCCGGCACTGCGGATCTGATTGTCGTTTGCAAAGCAAGCTTTAGTGGCGAACAACGAAATTGTTCCGCCTATGTGCCTAAATGGGCTATTTCTGCCGGAGCAAGGCAGGAATTATGCGTCCGCATCGACTTTCCAACCGCCAAAGCCCATCTCCACCTACGCATTGATAATGTGCCGGCAGGCTATATAATACCCGGGAAAGAGAAAAAAACGCCAGACCTTACAGAGTGGCTGTGGTTCCTGGCTGTCGAGCTTTGGCAGCACGACGAATCCGAATATGATGCCTTGGGAAAACTGCACGTCCGCCGCTGCCTTGTCGGCGATATTTGCGATGCCATCCTTGGCCGGCATAGGCGCTTAGGCGGATAGGCGGAGAATTGTACACTACCCTTATAAAAAAGGAAATAGTATAATGCAGTGCTTAGCATATGAACCATGGATACAATAAGAGCATAGCTTTCATGTATTTATGTTCTTATATATGACGGCAGAGGGATTCCTTTTCTGTTGCAACGCCTTGCCCGCTCATGGTATAATACTGTTAAGCTATTCAAATAGATCGGAGACGAAAGCATGGGTACAAAGCAGAGTTTCGGCGGCGCTTGGACCGTTGAAAAGCTGGACATCTTGTCTGGCTATCTGAATTTTTATGTTACGGCTTTGAAAAACCAGCCTTTTGACCTGATTTACATTGATGCTTTCGCTGGCACAGGACACATCAATCTTGGTAGCGATACCAAGGGTTGTGTCCCTGGACAGATTGGCATTGACATGGAAGTGAAGGAACCCGTAGAGGAGATCATCCCCGGTTCAGCCACGCTTGCGCTAAGTGCAAAAGAGCCGTTTTCACACTATTACTTTATCGAAAAGAACAAGAAGTTTGCGACTGAGCTGGAAAAGCTGATTGAAACAGATTATCCCCATCGAAAATCTGATGTGACCATTAGAAAAGGTGAGGACTGCAATACTGTTTTGCTTGAACTATGTCAGCAGACAATCGACTGGCATAATCACCGTGCAGTCCTATTTCTTGATCCCTATGCGGCTGACGTGAAGTGGGAAACGCTGCAAGCAGTAGCAAAAACCGGCGCTATCGACGTTTGGTATCTGTTCCCTTTCAGTGCGGCGAACCGTATGATGACCAAGGATGGCAACATTGATCCGAAGTGGAGAGAAAAACTCAACTCCATTTTTGGTGATAATAGTTGGGAGCAAGAGTTTTACGAAGAGAACCCGCAAATCAGTATGTTTGATACGCCATCCATCAAACGCAATGTCAGCATTGACAAACTAAAAGCCTACATCGAAAAAAGGCTGGGTGTGCTTTTCCCCAAGGTTTCACAGCATTCCCGCGTGCTGTATAACTCAAAACGCAGTCCACTTTTCATGTTCTGTTTTGCAGTTTCCAATCCTGATTACAAAGCACAGGGCTTGGCACTGAAAGTGGCAAACTACATTCTGCAAGACAAGAGATAGGACTACTGTAATGATAAGAAAATCACTGATTTACAAGACCGGCGTTGAGTATGGCGATTATACGCTGAATCATGTTCAGGGTTGCGCTCATGGATGTGTTTATCCATGCTACGCATTCATGATGGCAAAGCGGTTTGGCAAAGTCAAGACCTACGAAGAGTGGTGCAGGCCGCAAATCGTGGAAAACGCGCTGGAACTGTTGGACAAGGAATTGCCCCGCTACAGGGATCGCATTCAAAAACTCCATCTCTGCTTCACCACTGACCCGTTCATGTATGGTTTCCCTGAGATTGCGGAGATGAGCCTGGAGATACTGCGTAGGGCAAACGCGCAAGGGGTCTTGTGTTCGGTGCTGACGAAGGGCATTCTGCCGCCAGAGCTTGCCGACCTGCCAATGCAAAACGAGTACGGCATCACGTTGGTTTCACTGGATGAAGGTTTTACCCAGAGATACGAACCCCATGCCGCGCCGATTGCCGAAAGGCTGGACGCGCTGAGAGTGCTGCATGAGAGAGGCTGTCCGACGTGGGTGAGCATCGAGCCCTACCCCACACCAAACATGATCGAACAGGATTTGGCTGAGATACTGGAAGCGGTGGCTTTCACAGACAACATCATCTTCGGAAGGCTGCACTACAACAAGATTGTCTCGGAATACAAACAGCACCAGCAGTTTTATAACGCCTGCGCCCATCAGGTCATGGCATTCTGTCAGGATCACGGCATTCGCTGCCACATCAAGGATGGTACGCTGGTTGAGAAGGAGGAAGACTAAATGGCACGCAAGCCCAGAAAGACCATCATGTCAGACGCAGACATCAGCAAGCTGCGGGACATAGAAGCCTACACGCACGATGACAAAAAGCGCGTGAACAATCCTCCTGTTGGCATGGCCCAGCACGACAAAGCAGAGGAAAAGGTCAAGACCTATCAGTACGATCCGCATATCGACCCGACGCTTCAATGGGCGGGGAAGGCTGAAGGCATGACCTTCAACGTGCCGACATCCTCCATCCACATTCATGAATCCATCAAGCCCCATGAGATCATCCGCAACGTGCAGGCTATCACCGGCGTTGGCGAAGACTCTGACGGAGAGTGGCAGATGTCCATGTTCTCCATGCTTGGCATGGAAACGCCGTTGGAGCGCATGAAGCGCCGTCAGGCCGCCATTCAGTTTTATCAGCACGGCGTAGACTGGACGAACCGCCTGATTGCGGGCGACAGTCTGATTGTCATGAACTCCCTGCTGGAAAAGGAGGGCATGGCGGGACAGGTGCAGATGGTGTACATCGACCCGCCCTACGGCATCAAGTACGGTTCCAATTTCCAGCCTTTTGTTGACAAGCGAAGCGTGAAAGACAAAAAAGATGAAGATTTGACGCAGGAACCGGAAATGATCAAGGCATTCCGTGATACTTGGGAACTTGGTATTCATTCCTATCTGACCTATTTACGTGACAGACTGTTGTTAGCAAGAGAATTGCTTGCAGATAGTGGAAGCGTGTTCATACAAATTAGCGATGAAAACGTCCATCATGTACGTGAGTTGCTGGACGAGATATTTGGGCCTGAAAACTGCGTAAGTTTTATTACATTTTTCAAAACATCAAGTCAAACTTCTGGTTCACTTGCTTCAGTCTCTGATTATTTACTCTGGTATGCTAAAGATAAAAAGCAAGTGAAATACCGTCAATTGTATTTGAATAAAACCATGCTGACTGATAAATCTGGAGTATATAAAAATGTTGATTTGCCTGACGGGACACGAAGGCCTATGACAAAAGAAGAAATCGCACATCCGGAATTATTGCCTGATGGTGCAAGGATATTTAGAAAGAGTGACTTGACAAGTCAAAGTGGAGGAGACACTACCAGCTATTTAGTTGAAATCAATGGAAAAAAGTATGGTCCTGGTCGTGGATTCTGGAAGACTAATGAGGAGGGAATGAAACGCCTTTTAGAAAAGAATAGAGTAACAACAGCAGAAAACAGTCTGTGCTATGTTCGTTATATTGATGATTTTCCCGTTTATCCTATTACAAATCTTTGGTCGGATACAGGAACGGGTAGTTTTACAGATGACAAAATATACGTAGTACAAACAGGAACAAAGACTATTACTCGCTGTATGCTCATGACAACAGATCCCGGCGACCTTGTTCTGGACATTACATGCGGCAGCGGCACCACAGCCTATGTCGCTGAACAGTGGGGCCGTCGCTGGATTACCTGCGATACTTCCCGCGTCGCCATCACCCTGGCGAAGCAGCGCCTGATGACGGCGACCTTCGATTACTACAAGCTGGCACACGAGGAGCAGGGCGTTGGCAGCGGCTTTGTGTACAAGACCGTGCCGCATATCACACTGAAATCCATTGCCAACAATGAGCCTCCGGCCACGGAAACGCTCTACGATCAGCCGGAAGTGGACAAGAGCAAGGTCCGCATCACGGGGCCCTTCACCGTGGAAGCCCTGCCTGCGCCGGTGGTTCGCGCGCTGGATGACGTGGATGACGCGGATGAAGACATGTCCGCGAAGCAGACTGACTGGCGGGATCAGCTTCGCGCCACAGGCATCATGGGGCGCGGCGGCGTACGCCTGGAGTTCAGCCGTGTAGAGCCGCTTTCCGGCACCAAGTACCTGCAAGCAGAAGCGGAAACCAAGGAAGACAAGCCGCGCCGCGCGGTCATCTGCTTTGCCGGTGAAACGAAACCTCTTGACTCCCGCATGGTTGCGATGGCATTGGAAGAAGTAGAACGGCTGCATCCCACGCCGCAGTTGGTCATCTTCGCCGCCTTCCAGTTTGACCCTGACGCGGCCAGCTTCATTGAGGACGCCATCTTCCCCAACGTGACGCTGTTGAAGGCACAGATGAACACAGACCTGATGACCGATGATCTGAAGAAGAAGCGTTCTTCCGATCAATCCTTCTGGCTGGTGGGTCAGCCCGATGTGGAACTGATCCGCGATGGCAGAAGCAAAAAGCGGTTCAAGGTAAAGGTCAGAGGCTACGATTACTACGACGTGAAGGCGGGCAAGGTGGACTCCGGCACCACGGCCAACATTGCCATGTGGATGCTGGACACCGACTATGACGGCATGTGCATCGCCCCGAAGCAGGTGTTCTTCCCGATGGGTGGCAGCAAGGATGGCTGGAACAAGCTGGCGAAGACCCTGAAGGCCGAAATCAATCAGGAACTGATTGGACAGTACGCGGGCTGTGAATCGCTGTGGTTCCAAGCGGAACCCGGCAGCAAAATCGCCGTCAAGATCATCGACAATCGCGGCATTGAGAGCATGAAAGTGATAAGGCTGGGTGATGAATAATGGCGGGCATTCAACAGCTAATCATCAATTCGGCCTTTCGTGAGCCGGAACACCATTGGAAGTACGACCTGAACGGCCAGAAGTTCATCATGGAACCTGGCCGCCGTCCCGCTGGCTATTTCATCGCCGGTCAGGGCTCCAACCAGTACAATGACATCGGCCAGTTTATCGAATTGCCGCTGGTGAACCTGATTCGCCCCCGCGTGAAGGCATGGCGGCAGGCGGGCTATCCCGGCGTGACCGGCGTCACCCGCAAGCTGTTGGAACACTGGAACGACAACGAAGCGCGGCAATACCCGTTCTTCTTTTGTCAGATGGACGCGATGGAAACGCTGATTTGGCTGACCGAAGCGCCAGCGTCGGACAAGGTTGGCGTGGACATTCCCACCGACGGCGGCGATTTCCGGCGCATTTGCACAAAGCTATGTACAGGCGGCGGCAAAACCACTGTGATGGCTATGCTGATCGCCTGGATGGTGTGCAACAAAGTGACCTATCCCCAAGACCGACGCTTCTCCAAGTATGTGTTCATCGTCGCGCCTGGGCTGACGGTCAAGAGTCGCTTGCAGGTGTTGCAGACGGGCGGCAATGACAACTACTACGCGCAATTCAACGTCGTGCCGGTCAGCCTGATGGACAAGCTACGTCAGGGCAAGGTGATGATCACAAACTGGCAGGCGCTGGCATGGGAAGATGAAGCAACGCTGCTCAAACGGCGAAGCGTGGACAAGCGCGGGCCGAAGAGCGACGAAGCCTACACCCGCGAAGTGCTGGGCGAGATGGCGAATGCCTCCAACATCCTGGTCATCAACGACGAGGCGCATCACGCATGGCGCAAGAATCCTGAGAACAAGGGCAAACTGTCAAAAGAGCAGAAGGACGCAGAGGAAGAGGCGACGATTTGGGTCAGCGGCCTGGATCGCATCCACAAGACGCGCAACATCCTGTCCTGCTACGACTTTTCAGCCACGCCCTTTGCCCCGTCCGGCAAGAGAAACGACGAAGAAGCACTGTTCGGCTGGATCGTCAGCGATTTTGGTTTGAATGACGGCATCGAATCCGGCCTGGTGAAGACGCCCCGCGTTGTCGTGCGCGATGATGGCATGCCGGACGCTGCGACCTTCCGATCCAAGCTGTATCACATCTATGCGGATGAAACCGTCAAGGATGACATCAACCGGCGTGCACCGCAGGAAGAACCGTTGCCCGACCTGCTGACACAGGCTTACTATCTGTTGGGTAAAGACTGGCTGGAACAGTTCAAGGCATGGAAGGAAGCGGGGTCTGTTGTCCCGCCCGTGATGATCACCGTGGCAAACCGCACGGAAACCGCCGCCCGAATCAAGTATGCCTTTGATCACAACAGAATCCCCGTGCCGGAACTGTGCGTGCCTGAACTGACCATTCACATCGATTCCAAGACGTTGGACGCGGCAGGCGAAGCGGCAGCGCCGGAACAGAATGATGATGACGCCGAAGAAGGCACAAAGGTCAGTAAAAAGGACGCTGCGGCCATCCTGCGAGACACCGTTGACACGGTTGGACAGCGCGGCAAGCGGGGCGAACAAATCAGAAACGTGATTTCTGTCGGCATGCTGACCGAAGGTTGGGACGCCAAGACGGTCACGCACATTCTCGGCCTGCGTGCCTTTTCCAGTCAGCTATTATGTGAGCAGGTTGTGGGGCGCGGATTGCGCAGAACCTCCTACGACCTGGAGCCCGGCAGTGACATGTTCACGGCAGAATACGTGAACATCTTTGGCATACCATTTTCATTCCTGCCCCACGAATCGGATGAAACCGGCACTCCGACAAACACAAAGCCCAAGACGCAGGTGGAGGTTGTGCCGGAACGCGCAGAATATCAAATCTCATGGCCGAATGTCGTGCGCATTGACCGCGTTTTCAAGCATCGGTTGAGCCTGGACATCGATAAGATTGATACGCTGTACATCGAAGCATCTGAAACGCGCTTGAGGGCTGACCTTGCGCCGGTTCTCGATACGCAGACCGATTTGACGAAATGCACGGAAATTGACCTGCAAAAGCTGGACGCCGAATTGAGGATGCAGACCATCATCTTCAAGGCGGCAGCAGAGGTCTATGAGTTGATGCAAGCCTCCTGGCAAAAGGAAGGAACCAAGTTTGCTCTGTTGGGGCAGGTGATTCGGCTGGTGGAAGAGTA
The DNA here is from genome assembly GCA_902793325.1 of uncultured Eubacteriales bacterium. Lineage (GTDB taxonomy): Bacteria > Bacillota > Clostridia > Christensenellales > Aristaeellaceae > UBA2862. The sequence goes on along the minus strand of CADBCY010000025.1, from coordinate 5,903 downwards.
CCTGGCCTGCGGCGCAATCGTCATCAACCCGCCGCTGTTCAACACTGATCCACTTCGGCAGCGCATTGTCCTCATGATGAACATGAACAAGATTGTTCAGCACCTTTGGAGCTTCATCAAGTTGGAACAGACGGAAAAAACGGTTCCGATCTTTGATCCCAGCAAAAAAGTGCGTTCAACAGGCGACATGCCGACATGGTTCACAAGCAAGCCCTGCAACATTACCCAGCGGTCACACATCAGCCATTGTGTTTATGACAGCACCTGGGAGGCAACGGAAGCCTACGTCATCGAAAAGAATCCCCATGTGAAGGCGTGGGCAAAGAACGATCACTTGGGCTTTGAAATCCTGTATGTCTTCGACGGTGTTGTCCGCAAATATCTGCCGGACTATCTGATTCGGCTGGACAATGGGAAGACGCTGATTCTGGAAACAAAGGGGCAGGAAACTCGCAGGGATGTTGAGAAGAGAAAGGCTCTTCAAGAGTGGATTGCGACCATCAACGGCCTTGGAGAGTATGGACAGTGGTGCAACGCGGTTTCCTACAACATCGCTGATGTTGACGGGATCATCGCACAGATGTGTTTATGAAAAAGAAGACGGTATCAGCAAGCAAAAAAACGCAGAACCCCCCTCTCTCCCACTGGAAAGAGGGGGATCATATATTTGCTTCTGAAGATTGTTGGGATGTTGCAAATTTGCAATTTATCCTCGCATATTGTTATGGATCGTTCTGTATCTTGCAAATCGCGCAACATTTTTGCTTGCATTATTCTCTTTCATATGGTATAATCTGATTCGAGGAAGGAGGGGATAGTGTGCTTGAAGGATTTCGCCCTTACATCGTAGCTCCTGGCAGCGTTTCCATTTCCTTCTCTAAAAACGGATTAGGTGTCAGCAAGGCAGCAGTTGCGAAATTGCGGAATAGCAAATTCGTGAAGATCCTGCTGGACAACGAGAATAACCGTTTAGCTCTTCAGATTTGCGATGAAGATGACCCTGCTGCAACAGAGTTTGCAAAATCAGCAAAGCCTGAGGGCATCCGTTGGAACACAAAGGACCTTGTGCAGACGATTCAACGAATGCTTGGGAAACCAATTGGGAACAAGGAGCTCTATCGCATCGACGGTGCTTATCTTGATGATCCTGATTACCCTGCTTTGGTTTTCGACTTGAACGAAGCTGAACTATCCAAATGATGTTATGCGGGAGACCGCTTAACATAAAAAAGCTAAGAAGCTGCAACTTCTTAGCTTTCCCGGAAAAGGAACTGATTAGTGGTGCCAATCAATGCCTTCCCGCAAACAAAGGTATTATACCACGAAGTCAGCTTCCTTTTCAAGGGGTTTACTCTTGGAAAGGAGGAAAAATTATGAAAAGTACTTTTGAAGCACCCCCTCCGGGTAAAAAGTATATCTACGTTACGCATTACACGCGCAACGGGCATACTTATTATGCTTCTCATTATGGGCTTAAGGCATTCCGTTTCTTAGTCGATGCATAGCATTGCACAGAGAGGGCTTTGATTGGCGGCCTTCTCCTTTCATACACTTATTGACGAGGAGAAGATTATTATGGCATTCAAACGCATTTCCGTAACAACAGAATTGCCCAGCGGACGCAACGAAGGCTTTCATGATAATGTCACTGGTCAGAACATGACGCGCGCATCTTTTGTAAGGGCTATCGAACAAGGCCAGTACCCAAAGTATCATGTCCGTGAAATAAACGGAATCAAGACACCTGTTAGCAATCCTGATCAATCAGTAAACAACAACTTGGACTAATACACTGATCCTCCTCTACACATTAGAGGGGGATTTCACCTGTGGGTTTATTCTTACATGGTTTTCATCCTAATAAAGCGATACGTTTAATAAAATCAAAGGTAAATTAATTAACTGCAATTTGGCTTCATCATGATAATAACATAAGATATTTCATCTGAAGCAAATTACATCATCAATTTATGCAGCTTACGCTTATTCCGTCTTGACCACGATCTCCTTCCCCCGAAACGCCATGCCGATCTTAAGAACCTCCTGAATTCCTGCGGCGCGCAATTCCGTCTCGTAGCGCTTCTCTTCGATTTGCTGGAGGGCTTCAGTCGCGAGCTTATCGAGGCTTTCAGACGCTTTTTTCGATGCTTTCAGCTCGAAAACCAGGCCAGGCAGGCCTTTCTCCAGGGGGCTCAACTGGATATCGAATCGCCCGAAGCCAGATTCCCGGTTCGAGCGCACCATGTAGCGGTTGTTGAGGATGGCACACAGGCCGATCATCAGGCCCTGATAGAAAGCCTCTCTGCCGGTGTCATAGACGCTGATGGTCTCCATCAGGTAGGCGGAAATGTGCTTCTGCAGGGCTTCGGTGTTTCGCTCGAAGATCGCCTGCTGGATCGCGGCCGCAGTGGATTCGCCGCGCTCCGGCAGCAGCCGGGAAATGATCTCCTTCGCATAGACAAAGGCGATTTCCTTGTTGGGGATCGATACCCTGCACATGAAATTGCCGTCGTTCTGGGGGATGATCTCTGTACAGCGAAGATACCCGGCCACCAGCAGGAAGCTGTAGATGCTGGTCGGGTTCTTCTTGACTTCCGGATAGATCACGCCCGTGTCCACGTAGGTGGTTACGGTTTCGCCCTGCATCAATTTGCGCAGGTTTTCTATAATCTCCGGCGTCGCAGCGGCGAGGATGTCGCCAATGATCTCGTTGCTGCCGGTGGACTGCCAGAACGCCTTGGGGTAGCAGTTTTCATCCACATAGTTGATGACCGACCAGGGATTGAAGATTTCCGCGCTGCCGAACTGATAGCCATCGTACCATTCGCAGGCCTCAACCAGCTTGTCCGCGTGGCCGTAGTGGGCCAGCATCTGCGCGACTTCCTCTTTTGAGAAGCCGAAATACGCGCTGTAACGGTCGTCCATGATGGTGTTGACCTTCAAATTGTTCATGCCGCTGAAGATGCTCTCTTTCGCCACGCGCAGGATGCCGGTCATGAAGCCATAGGCCAGGCTGGAATTGTCCTTGAACGCGCCGGAGAACAGATTGCGCACAAAGGCGACGACCTGATCGTAATAGCCACTGGCATAGCCCTGCTGAATTGGCGTATCGTATTCGTCGATGATGATAACAGTCTCGATGCCGTAATGTTTGCGCAGCATGGCCGAGAGCAGAGCTAGTGAACGGGAGAGCGCCACCTCGTCCGCCTGATCGTCGATGATCGCCTGGAACGCCTGCTTCTCCACCGTATTGCATGCCGGGCCGTCCAGTAGCTCGCCGTGACGGGCATACTCGCTGCGGATGATGGCGGCGATGTCCTTGAGGGCGTTCTCCCACGAGGCGTACTTCACGTCCTTGAAAGACAGGTAGATCACGGGGTATTTGCCTTGGAAGGATCGGTAGTAGTCGCCGCAGGCCCAGATAGCCTTGTCCTGGAAATAGACGGAGGTGTCCTGCTCGCTGCGTTCAAAGAACACACGCAGCATGTCCATGTTCAACGTCTTGCCGAAGCGGCGGGGACGGGTGAACAGCGAGACCTTCGGCAGCGCGTCGATGAAGTCGCGGATCAGCAGAGTCTTGTCGATGTAGTAGTAGCGAGTGACCGCCTCCACGTAGCCGGAGATGCCCACGGGCAGAGGAAGGGTGTGCCGACTTTCAACCGGCTTTGCTCGCACGGGAGATTGCGCCTGGACGGGAATCCGCCAGGAACGGCCCTCCTTCACAACGCCGTCGATCGCACCGCTCTTGCACAGCTGCTGGGCGCGCCTGAGAGAGACCCCCCACTGCTGCGCCGCTTGCTGAATGCTCAGATACTTCATAGCCGACACCTCGATTCGCTTGTTCGCGAAATCATCATATCATATTTCGCGAAATAATGCAAGGTGATTTCGTTTTGCGTTTCGGATGGAAGACTATGCTGTTTAACGCTGAATCGGGGGTTGCTGGAAGGATAGCGACGTCAATTTGAAATCCGATTTGCGAGGTTTTGAATCTCGTCCTGCAAAATTGAAGCCGGAGATTCGCCAAATTCAATCCTGTCCGGGAAAAGCGAACCTTTGAAAACTTGATGGAGCAAGAGAATGTTAATGTGTCGTTAACTATTGTTCGTTCTAATTTGTGCAATATTAATGTAGAAACACAGATTATTATGTTCAATTTGGGCAATTCATACCCGGAGTGTCATTGGTTCGAATCCGATCGCCGGTACCACCTAAAATCGTGCAGTTTGCTAGAACTGCACGATTTCTTTTTGCGCAAAACAGACAAATTCTCCTCTGATTCCTCTTTTCCAGTTCTTAACATTCCGGCCATTTCAGGCGAATCGCTCCAAAATGGTGCAAATCGCTTTGAAATTCCAGTAATACTAATATTATAGTTTAGTATTACTATGATTATGGCATTTCTGTTAATCGCAGGATCGCATCAGGGATTATGCAAATTCGAGCAAAACTCTGTCTGTTCTGAGCACTCTTGGCAGTATCGGCGAAGGGATTATTTCAATTATTTACGAGCAGAGCAGCTTGTCCACCCCCTCGACCGCCTCCTGCTTCCGGTTATCCCTGGGATGGCAATAGCGGTCCGCGGTGGTCTTAAAGTCTTTCTGCCCGATGATGCTTTGGATGGTCTTGACGGAAGCGCCCGCGTCGTTCAGCATGGTGGCGAAGCTGTGTCGGAAGACGTGGCTGCACGCGCCGTGCAAGTCGATGGTGCGGCGGATGCGCTCCATCATGCGACGGTGGATGCTGAAGGTGATGGGCTTTTTCTCGTCTCCCACCACGTAGGCATCCGGCTCACCGCCGGGCTTGAGATAATCCAGCAGCATGGGCATGATGGGAATGTCCCTCACGCCGCTCTCCGTCTTGGTGGTGCCGATGTAGGGATCGTTGGTCCCTTTGGGGAATGTCACGTTCCGCTGGACGTGGAGGATATTATTCTCAAGATCAATATCTCCCCACCTCAGCCCAATGATCTCCCCGCGCCGCATGCCGGTGAAGATCGCCAGCGCCATGTAGCGCTGATCCATCGTTTCCAGCTTGCCCAAGTTGGCGATGATATCCTGCACCGCCTCCATCGGCAGCGCTTCGCGCACCTTCTTGCGCTTCGAGGGAATCACCAGCCGATGATCGTCGGCAGGGTTGAAGTCGATCAGCCTGTCCTGCTTCGCGGACTCCAGGACGGCTTTGAGCATCGTCAGGATTTCCTGGATGGTCTTGTGGGACTTATCCTTTTTTGTGTTCAGGAACTCCTGGATTCCCTTGGTGGTGATCTCGTCCAACCGTACCTCTCCCCAGGCCGGATAGAGATGCCATTCAAGGATCGTACGGTAATTGCCCGCCGTGGTGGGCTTTACGCGACCCTCCTTGTACACCCGGAACCACTCTTCGGCGTATTCCTTAAACATGGGCAGCGCAGGCTTCTGCGGCGCTTCTTTGGCCTGTGGCGCTTCGTTTGCCTTCATAAATTCACGGCGGCGCTCAGAATCCAGCAGCGCTTTGGCGACGCGATCCGCCAACTCCAACTCAGTCTTCGCGGTCACATGCTTGATGACCGGCGAGCCGTCGTCGTTATACCCTACGCATACCCTTAATCTCTGTCTGGTTGCCATTGTCTCGTCTCCTTCTTCGGACAATGGCATTTGTTCCACTTCTGTGCAGTTTTCAAGGGGCTGTTCAGATGATACCTCCAAAAAGGGTTCAGTGTCAACAGCGCTTTCTCCTTCTCCCGCCTTTTGTTTATAGCAGCTTATGATCTTACCTCCAGGGCCGAGCCGCTGCATGCGCGCTTCAATGTCCGCCAGTTTGTCCATGATGGAAGCCAGGGACACTTCATCGGTCGTTCTTTGCTCTGTACGGTTAGTCATATTTGGTCAGATAATCCCCTTTCAGATAAGCGGGAGCCCGCA
>CADBCY010000024.1:42436-62852 GCA_902793325.1 uncultured Eubacteriales bacterium | reverse complement strand
AATATCATACAAACGCTGCCAGGTCTGCGCAAGACCTGGCATTACTTTTTTCGTGTCCCATTATAAAGAGGCTGCCTCGTTTTGAGACAGCCCCTTTTAAGCGGAGGCGGTGGGATTCGAACCCACGAGACGTTGCCGCCTACCTGATTTCGAGTCAGGGCCGTTATGACCACTTCGATACACCTCCACGGCCCTTTCATTATAATGGGTCGCGGGGGAATTGTCAAGGCGGCGGGGGCGCCCGGGGGTTTTGTCCCGGTGATTTTACAGGATTGCCCGGCTTTTGTCCGGGGAATGCCCCCATAGTCGTCGCAATCCTGCTATAATATGATGATAGCGTATGCGAAGGGGCGGCAGAGCGCCCGGAGCAAGCTTCCAGCCAGAGGGGGAACCCGTATGATCGGCCTCTTGTCCAGGCTGCTGATCCCCAACCGTGCGGCCGCGGACGATCCCGCGGTCCGGCGCGCCTGCGGCGCCCTCTGCGGCGGGGTGGGCATCCTGCTGAACCTGCTGCTGTTCGCGGGGAAGCTGCTGGCCGGGCTGCTGTCCGGCTCCATCGCCGTGACGGCGGACGCCTTCAACAACCTCTCCGACGCCGCCTCCTCCGGGGTGACGCTGGCCGGGTTCCGGCTGGCGGGCCGCCGGGGCGACTGCGAGCACCCCTTCGGCCACGGCCGGGCGGAGTACATCGCCGGGCTGATCGTGGCGGTGGTCATACTGTGGATGGGCCTGGAGCTGGGGCTGGACGCCGTGCGCCGCATATTGCGCCCGTCGGCGGTGGCGCTGCACCCCGCGGCGCTGGGCGCGATGGTCGCCGCGCTGCCGGTGAAGCTGTACATGTTCGCCTTCAACCGGAGCGTCGGGCGGAAGATCGATTCCCCCGCGCTGTTCGCCGCGGCCGCGGACAGCCTGGGCGACGCCTGCGCGGACCTGGCCGTGCTCGCAGGCATGCTGCTGGCCCACTTCACCGGCTGGCTGCTGGATGGCTGGCTGGGCCTGGGCGTGGCGCTGAGCATCCTGTGGGGCGGCGTGAGCGCGCTGCGCCAGTCCGCCGGCCCGCTGCTGGGCGCGCCGCCCAGGCGGGATTTCGTCGAGCGGGTGGAGGCCATCGTGCGCCAGTGCCCGCGCGTCGTCGGCCTGCACGATCTGCGAGTGCACGAGTACGGCCCCGGGCGGGTCATGGTTTCGCTGCACGCGGAGGTGCCCGCCGACGGGAACCTGCTGGAGCTGCACGACGAGATCGACGCCGCGGAGCGCCGGCTGAACGCGGAGCTGGGCTGCGAGGCCGTGATCCACATGGACCCCGTGGCCGACGAGGACGACGAGACCGCCGCGCTGCACCGGCGCATCCTGGCGGTGCTGCGGGCCGCCCTGGACCGGCGCGTGACGCTGCACGACTTCCGCGCCGCGCGGCTGGACGGGCGGCTGAGGGTGAGCTTCGACGCGCTGGTGCCCTACGACGTGACCGAGGCCAACGAGACGTTGCAAACCCGGGTGCGCGGCATCGTCGAGGCGCTGGACCCCGGGATCGACGCGGACGTCACCGTGGACCGGCCGTTCGTCGAGGGCTGATATGTTGCAAAAGTGTTACAACATATTGCAGACATAATTCAGTCGTGTTTATTTTGAATTTCATTTTGGCAGGAATTCGCGGCAAAGGGTCGAATTGATACAACATACGCGGGCGAAGTCTGCCCGCCTACGAAGGACCACCGACTGCAGGTCAACCAAGGAGACAGCCATGAACAGGAATGTGAAACCAATGAAGCGGATACTTGCGGCGCTGCTGGCGCTGGCGCTGCTGGCGGCATGCGCGCCGGCGGCGCTGGCGGAAGCGTTTTCCGCCGTAGTCACCGAGGACAGCATGGACGTGTACCGCGACAAGGAGATGACCGAGCTGCTCGGCAGCCTGAAGAAGTACAGCGTGGTACAGGTGTCCGGCCACTCCGGCGGCATCGCGAGCATCACCTTCCACGGCGTGGCGGGCTATGCCGCCTCCGCCGACATGCAGGCGGTCTCCGAGTACGGCAAGCGCGCCGTGCTGGCCGCCGCATCGAAGATCTACGCCTCCCCCAACCGCGCCAGTGAAAGCGTGACCGCCGCCAAGGGCACGCGGGTTTACGTGCTGGCGGTCGAGAACGGCTGGGCGCTGGCGGAGATGAACGGCAACGTGGGCTACGTCGAGGCGGATCGCCTGGCGGAGGCCGACGAGCACTGGGACGTGATCGAGGACGCCGACGAGGACGACGACATCACCTACCAGGTCGCGGCCATGAACGCCGCGGCCTCGGGGACGACCGCCGTCACCACCGCGCGGACGAAGGTATACGCCTCCGCCAGCACCGCCAGCCAGAAGCTGGGCACCATGAAGAAGGGCACCTATGTGACGCTGCTGGCCTCGAACCGCACGTGGGCCTACGTCGAGCTGGACGGCAAGCGCGGCTACTGCCAGGTGAAGTACCTGCAGAACGCCGTCGCGCCCACGCCCACCCCCGAGACGAAGACCATCGGCACGGTGCAGGTGAAGAAGCTGCGCGTCTACAAGTCCGCCAACACCGGCAGCAAGAAGCTGGGCACCCTGAAGAAGGGCGAGGTCGTGACCCTGGTGCGCGAGAGCGGCAGTTGGGCCTACATCGAGCTGAACGGCCGCTACGGCTACTGCAACCTGGCGGGGCTGAAGCTCTCCAACTCGACGGTGACGCCCTCGTCCTCGCCGGATCCCTCCCCCTCGCCCGCGCCCAGCCCCGAACCGGATCTGAGCAGCGCCATCAAGGCCACGGTGAAGGACAGCTCCGTCGCCGTGTTCAAGGCCGCCGAGGCAGGCTCGGCCATCCTGGGCACGCTGCCCCAGGGCACCGTGGTCAACCTGCTGGCCGCGGAGGGCGAGTGGGCCTACATTGAACTGAACGGCAAGTACGGCTACTGCAAGCTGGCCGCGCTGAGCTGGAAGGACGACGACGATTCGTCCACGGAGGGCTACAAGAAGGAGAGCTTCTCCGCCACGGTGGTGCTGTCCGGCGCGAAGGCCTACGCCAAGCCCAACACCGCCTCCCAGAGCGTCCCGCTGACGCTGGGCGCGTCGGTCGACGTGGTGGCGTACACCTCCGATTGGGCCTGCATCACCCGCGACGGCAAGAACGCCTTCGTGCCCGTGAAGCACCTGAGCCGCGCCAGCTACGCCCCCGTGACCGGCAGCGGCAGCGCACTGCAGACCCTGCTGAAGGGCCTGCTGACCTACGGCTACTACGACGGCACGCCCACCACCAACGCCGCCGCCCAGGAGGCCATCAAGCGCTTCCAGGCCGCCTGCGGGCTGACCCAGGACGGCGTGGCGGACCAGACGCTGCAGCGCATCCTCTACAGCGGGTATGCGCCGGTAAGCGACATGCTGACCACGCCCCTGAACGTCGGCTCGAAGGTCGCCAACGTCAAGCGCCTGCAGATCCGCCTGTACGCGCTGGGCTACCTGAGCAAGACCTCCAGCGTGGACGGCGAATACGGCGCCAAGACCGCCAGCGCGGTCAGCCTGTTCCAGAGCGCCAGCGCCCTGCCGCAGACCGGCTCGGCGGACGTGGAAACGCTGAAGGCGCTGTACACCGTCAGCGCGGCGACGCTGCCCGCGGGCGTCTCCGCCGCGGACGCGGGCTCTTCCGCCCCCGCGCCCAAGACCAGCAGCACCTACATGACCGAAATGCCCAGCGGCACGGCGTCCTCCGTGACCAGCTACAGCTCGGGTATGTCCAACGCCAAGAAGCTCGAATACGCCATCTACGTGGCCTCCACGAAACTCAAATGCCCCTACGTGTATGGCGCCACCGGCCCAAACAGGTTCGACTGTTCCGGTCTGACCCAGTACAGCTTCAATCAGATCGAAGTGTCGCTGCTGCGAACGGCCTATCAGCAGGGTTACAACAACAAATACGCCAAGGTGGAGGGCGTGGGCAATCTGCGGCGCGGCGACCTGGTGTTCTTCAACACCGTGTCCGACAGCGACCTATGCGACCACGTGGGCATTTACCTCGGCAACTACTACTTCATCCACGCCTCCTCCGGCGGCAGGAAGGTGGTCTGCAGCCAGCTCTACAGCGGCTACTACAATCGCGTGTTCAGTTGGGGGCGGAGGATCCTGAACTGAGTCTACCCATCGAACCCAAACCGCCCGGAGCCGAATGGCTCCGGGCGGTTTCACATTGGCAGGTTCTGCCCTCAATAGCATGTGATGTTCCGCAGGGCGGCGCAGTCCCGGAAGGCGCGGGGACCGATGGCCGCGATGGTGTCCGGCAGCTCGACGCAGACGATGGGCGCGCCGCGGAAGGCGTCCGGGCCAATGGCCGTGACCGGCGCGCCGTTGAGGCGGGCGGGCACGCGCGGCGTCGCGCTGTCGCCGGTATAGCCGGTGATCGTAATCGTCCTGCCCGCCGTCCAGGCAAAGCCCGTGTCCACGACCAGCACGATGTCCGCTTCGATGTCCCCGTCCGCCGTTCGGGCGGTGACGGTCGCCGCGCCGTCGGCCAACGCCTCCACCTCGCCGGTGTCCGGGTCGATCCGAAGCACGCCGGGGGCGTCCACGGACCAGCGCACCGACGCCGTCGCGCCCGCGGGAAGCACCTCCGCCGCCAGCGTCAGCGGCTCCTCGCCGTAGATCCATCCCTCCCCGGGAGCGCGGATGGCCAGCGCTTCCGCGGGAACGGCTTCCGCCACGGTCAGCGTCGCGCGCGCCTGCCGGCCCGTGCCGTCCAGGGCGGTGGCGACGACGGTCACCCTGCCCGGAGCCACGGCGGTGACCACGCCCTCCGGGCTGACCGTCGCCACGGCGTCGTCGCCGACGCTCCAGCCGACCCGCTGGCTGGCCTTCCGGGGTCGGACCGCCGCGGTCAGCCGAACGGACTCGCCCACGCGCAGCGCGCCGCCTTCGGGCACGCCCCCGAGGATCACGCCCTTCGCCGCCTTCCTCATCACGCGCACGTCGATGACGACCCGCCCGCCCGCGCCGTCCCGCACGGTGATCTTCGCCCTGCCCGGCCTGCGTCCCCTCACCACGCCCTTGGCGGACACGGTCGCCACGCGCTTTTTGCTGCTCGCAAAGCGCAGCCCGCCCCGCATCCCGGCGATGCGCCCCAGGCTCCGCGCCTGCCCCGGCCCGAGCTCGATGCTCCAGATCGGGGCAACCGCGGCGTTCGCCTCGGCGGCGCCCTCCGCCGGCAGCGACGCCGGCTCAACTTCAATCGCCTCCGCATCTGGAAAGCCCTCCGTCGCCGCGTCCGCGGAATCCAGCGTTTCCACGACCGCCTCCGCATCGGGGGCGGCTTCCGCGGGGAGCGCCTCGCCCCGGGCCGCGCCGCACACCAATGCCAATGACAATAACAGCAGGATCATGCGCTTCATGATGTCCCTCCTTCAATACCTGCCCTGGTACTTCCAGGACGCCCCGTACCGGTCGAACAGCTTCCAGGCGAGGTAATCGGTGTAGCTGCCCGCGGCGTCGACGATCTTGCCCAGCTTGCCGTAGCCCAGCCACTTGCACCAGGCGGCCACCGCCGTGAAGCAGTTGGCCCTGTGGACGTCATACTTTTTGTACGCTCCCTTGCCCACGTCGTAGGTGTAGCCGTGCTTCGCGCGCTTCTCCGAACCCGTCCGGAGAAAGCCGTTTTGCAGCCGGTCGAGCATCTCCTTCGCCTTTTCCCCGGTGGTGTCAAACGCAAAGGTATACAGCCGGACGTTGCGGTAGGGCACGGCGTCCGCGCCGTACACCGTCACCTGGCCCGCGCCGCCGTCGCCGGCAGCATAGGAAAACACGGGGTTGCGGAAGTCGCGGCCGTCGAAGCGGAGCACGTCTTTGCCGGCAAGCTCCAGCTCGTAGTGGCCGGTGTGGTTCTTGTCGCGGCAGACCGCGCCTTTTCCGTCGCACTGGAGATAGATGCGCACGACGCCCTGCACCCGGGACGGCTTCGGCGCATCGCCTGGGTCCTCCCGGCGCAGGAAGCCGCGGGCCTCCGCCCATTTCCAGGCATAAGTGCCTTCCCTTGCGGTAACGGCGGCGAGCGCGGAGCCCTCGAAGGCGGTGTCGTCGATAAAGGTCAGCGCGTCCGGCAGCGTGACCGCCTCCAGCCCGGTCCCCGCGAAGGCCTCCGCGCCGATGGTTTCGAGCGCCCCCGGCAGCGTTGCCTCTCCCCGGGCCGCCCCGGCCGTCGCCAGCGCGACGAGCGCCAGCAGCAGGCATCTCCTGAAAACGGACATAACAATCCCTCCCGCGTTGAACAGGTGAATCACCCTGTTGGATGCGGGAGGGATGGAAAAGGTTGGCAAGGGGCTTCCGTATTTCGGCGGGTCAGGCGTCTCCGGCGCGTTCCCGCTTCCAGGCCTTGATCTCCTCCAGGCGGCGCTTCAGGGCCGCCTCCTCGCCCTGGCCGTCGGGCCGGTAGTATTCGCGGCCCAGGAGGCTGTCGGGGAGGCACTGCATGTCGGTGAGCTTGTCCGCCGCGTCGTGGGCGTACTGGTAGCCCTTGCCGTAGTCGAGGTCGGCCATCAGCCGGGTGGGGGCGTTTCGGATCACCAGCGGCACCGGCTCGGCCAGCATCTCCCGGGCGTCCGCCTTCGCCTCGTTGTAGGCCACCTCCATGGCGTTGGACTTCGGCGCGAGGCTCATGTACACCACCGCCTGCGTCAGGTGCACGTTGCACTCGGGCATGCCGATCAGGTGGCAGGCGTCGGCGGCGGCCACGGCGATCTGCAGCGCGCGGGGATCGGCCAGGCCCACGTCCTCGCTGGCGAAGCGCGTCACCCGGCGGGCGATGTACATGGGGTCCTCCCCCGCCTCCAGCATCCGCGCCAGCCAGTACACGGCGGCGTCGGGGTCGGAGTTGCGCATGGACTTGTGCAGCGCTGAGATCAGGTTGTAGTGCTCCTCGCCGTTCTTGTCGTACAGCAGGGACTTCCTCGACGTGCACTGTTCCAGCGTCTCGCGGGTGACGGTCACGGCGCCGTCCGCGGCCATGTCGCCGTTCAGCACCGCCATCTCCAGCGTGGACAGCGCTGCGCGGGCGTCGCCGTTGGCGAACACGGCGATGGCCTCCAGCAGGTCGTCGTCGATGCGCACGTCGTCGTTGCCGAAGCCGCGGGGATCCGTCAGCGCGCGGCGCAGCAGCGCCTTCAGGTCCTCCGCGCCCAGGGCCTGCAGCACGAACACCTTGCAGCGGCTCAGCAGCGCGCCGTTGATCTCAAAGGAGGGATTCTCCGTGGTGGCCCCGATGAGCAGTATGCTGCCCTTCTCCACGTAGGGCAGGAAGGCATCCTGCTGGGCCTTGTTGAAGCGGTGAATCTCGTCCACGAACAGTATGGTCTTTTCCCCGAAGCGGCGGTTCTCCTCGGCCCGCTCCATCACGGTGCGGATCTCCTTGATACCGCTGGTGACGGCGGAGAAGTCGATGAACGCCGCGCGGGTGCGCTGGGCGATGATCCGCGCCAGGGTGGTCTTGCCCACGCCGGGCGGCCCCCAGAAGATCATGGAGGAGATCCGGTCGCCCTCGATGAGCCGCCGCAGCACCTTGCCCTCGCCCAGCAGGTGCTGCTGCCCGACGTATTCCTCCAGCGTCCGGGGCCGAAGCCGCGCCGCCAGGGGCTGGGACGCCGTGTCCTCATGCTCCGCCTCGGGAAGATCAAACAGGCTCGTCTGTCGCATACCGCCACCTCCAGGGCCATTATAGCGCACGCGGCGCGGAAGGGCAAGGGGAATCTTCGCCCCGAAAATCTTCCGCGGCGGTGGCTTTTGGCCGCGATTTACGCTATAATGGTAGGGTAATGGTATTCTTCCCCTGCGATTCCGGCCGCGCGGCGGGCTCTCCGCCCGGCGGCCATCAACGAGGTGCGTCATGGGCATACTGGGGCGGCTCCTGCGCCGGGAGGCAACGGCGGCGCTGGTTCTGTGGAACCGGCGCGCCGTGCTGTGCTTCCGCTACAACCAGGGGCTCGTGCCCTACGAGCGCGTGCTGGCGCACTGGCCGGAGCTCGCGCCGCTCGCGCCGCTGGTGCCCCGGCCGGGGCTGCTGACGACCCCCGTCCCGCGGGACCGGCTCCCGGAGGCCATCGCAGCGATGGACACCCTGGCGGAGTCCTGCGCGGGCACGGCGAAGCTGAACATCCTCGTCGCGGACGAGCTTCGCCTGCCGCCCGAGCCCGCTCCGAAGGCGCGCTCAAAGCGCGCTCCGACGCCCGAACCCGCCCCGAGCCGGCCCGCCGGAGAGGCGTTTTTCCGCGACGCCCGGGCGCTGCTGGACCGCGCGGGGGAGGACGCCGAGCCCGTGCCGCTGGAAGCGGCCTACCCTACCTATGATATCCTGTCGCCGGAGCAGCTCCGGTGGTATCTGTGCCTGCGCGACCGGCTCCGGCGGGGAGAGGCGCCCGATACGCCCTACCCCTACCTGCTGCTCCTGGAATACGAGCTGGTGAACGGGCTCGGGGTGGAGAACCCCCGCCGGGGTCTGGACATGCTGACGTTCCTGTGGCGGAGCTACCGCGGCCGCTGCCCGGCCCTCGCCGGCGCGCCGGCGCGCTGGATCTGGGATTACGCGCAGGTGTACGGCGTGGACAGATCGCCCGGGGAGCTGCTCGCCGCGCTGCCGGGGCTGCCGGACCTGGTGGCCGACGCGCTGCTGACGGCGCTGGAGGACGCCGGGGCGCCGCTGGAATTGCCGGTGTGGCTGCTGTCCCGGCTGTCGGGCTACGACCTCGAGGCCAGCCGCTTCTTCCAAAAGGCGGAGGACCCGGACGCGCTCGGGGCGCTCTACACCGGCGCGGTGGCCGCCGTGGACGCGGCGCTGCGGCAGGCGACCGGAAAGGGCATCCTCGACGGGCGCTGCATGGCCCGGTTGCGCGCGCAGGAGGTGACCGCCTTCCGCGGCGCGCCGGTGCTGTCGGAGCGCACGTACACGCTGCGGGTGCGGCGCTTCCACGGCTCGCCGCGGCTGGCTGCCTGGCTGTCGCCGCTGCTCCGGTACATCGAAAACCGGCTGCGGGCGCGGTACCGCTTCTCCGGGCGGCTGAAGGGCGCGGAGCCGGACGCGACCAGCCGCGCCGCCGTGGACGCCTTCCTGGCCCAGCTCCCCCCGCCGGGCCGGGAGAAGCCCGCCGCGCCCGCGCCCAGGCTGACGCTGGACATGGGCAGCGTGGCGCGGCTGCGGGCGGAATCCGACGCGGTGCGCGAGGCGCTGCTGGCCGCCGTGGCCGCGGACGCCCCCGGGGAGGAGCCGGACGGCCCCATCCCCTGGGAGGACCCCGTTCCGCCCTCGCAGGCCGAACCCGAACCGGCAGGCGGCGCGTCCGCCGCGCCGCCCGACCCCGGCGACCCCTGGGCGGCGTTCCTCGCGCGGGCGGACCGGGACGCCCTCGCCGCGCTGCTGGACGGCCCCGACGCCCTGCGCACGCTGGCCCGGCGGCAGAACCGCATGCCCGCCGCGCTGCTGGACGAGCTGAACGAAGCCGCCGCCGACACGCTGGGCGATCTGATCGCCGACGCCGACGGCGTCTACGAGGAATACGCCGACCCCCTGCGCCGGATGCTGGAGGACTGACCGCCCGGCGCGCCCCCGACCGAATCAGCCAAAGGAGGATCCCATGCGCATCCTGTTCGTTGAAGACGAAAAGAACCTCTCCGCGGCGGTGTGCCGCCTGCTGGAGAAGCAGCGGTTCGTGGTGGACCCGGTGTACACCGGGCCGGACGGCCTGGACTGCGCGCTGTCCGGCGGCTACGACGCCGTGGTGCTGGACGTGATGCTGCCCGGCATGGACGGCTTTACCATCCTGAACCGGCTGCGCGCCGAGGGCGTGAAGACCCCCGTGATGATGCTCACCGCCCGCGGCGACCTGCAGGACCGGGTGCGCGGCCTGGAGGGCGGCGCGGACTACTACCTGCCCAAGCCCTTCCAGATGGAGGAGCTGGTCGCCTGCCTGAAGGCCATCACCCGCCGCGGCGAAGGCGCGCCGGTGATGGCGCTGAGCTTCGGGGGCGTGAGCCTGTCCGAGAAGGACGCCACCCTCCGCAACGACGCCACCGGCCAGTCGGTGAAGCTGGGCGCGAAGGAGTTCCAGTTGATGGAGCTGTTCCTGCGCAACCCCGGCCAGATCCTCCCCAAGGAAATGATCATCGAGCGGGTGTGGGGCTATGAGAGCGACGCCGAGTACAACAACCTGGAGGTCTACGTGTCCTTCCTGCGCAAGAAGCTGGGCTTCATCGGCGCGGGCGTGAAGCTGAAGGCCACCCGCGGGCTGGGCTACGCCCTGGAGGCCGAGGCATGATCGCCCGGCTGCGGCGGCGGCTGATGCTGCTGGTGGTGGGCGTGCTGCTGCTGGTGACGGCGGGCATCGTGCTGTCCATCAACGCCATGAACCTGGGGAACATCGCCGCCGAGGCCGATTCCGCGCTGACGCTGCTGGCGCAGAACGGCGGCCGGCGTCCCAGCCCGCCCGACGACGGCGGCGCCCAGGCGCCGTCGGAAGCGTCGGACGCGGAACCCCCGGCCAAGCCCCGCGGCCTCGGCGGGCGGCCCGGGCTGGACACCCCGCAGGGCGAGAACGGCCTGGCGATGCTGTCCAACACCTATACCATCCACCTGGACGCCGACGGAGCCGTGACCGGCTGGGACAGCGACCGCGCCGGGCTGTACGCCGACGCGGACATCCAGGCCGTGGCCGACGGCATCGCCGCCGCGGGCGCGGACTCCGGCCGGCTGGGCACCCAGTTCTTCCGCGTGCTGGAGGAGGACGAAGGCCGGCTGCTCATCGTGCTGGACGCCCGGCTGGAATACCTGTCCGCCCGGCGCTCGCTGCGGGCCACGGTGCTGGTGGCCGCGCTGGCCTGCCTGCTGCTGAGCGTCGCCGCCTGCGCGCTGATCGCGCGGATGCTCCGGCCCGTGGCCGAGTCCTTCGAGCGGCAGAAGCAGTTCGTGTGGGACGCCAGCCACGAATTCAAGACCCCGCTGGCGGTGATCTCCGCCAACTGCGAGGTTCTGGAGGCGGAGATCGGCGAGAACGAATACCTGGGGTACATCCGCTCGGAAGTGCGGCGCACGGACCGGCTGGTGCAGAACCTGCTGACGCTGGCCCGCATGGACAAGGGTTCGGTGAAGGCCGACCTGGCGCGGCTCAACCTGAGCGAGGCCGTGCTGAGCGTGGCGCTGCCGTTCGAGAGCACCGTGTTCGAGGCGGGCAAGACGCTGGAAATGAACGTGGACGACGGCGTGTTCGTGAAGGGCGACGGCGACATGCTGAAGCAGCTCACGGTGATCCTGCTGTCGAACGCGCTGAAGTACTCCAACGACGGCGGGACCATCCGCCTCTCGCTGGCCCAGAGGGGGCGCGGCGCGGTGCTCACCGTGTTCAACACCGGCGAGGGCATCCCCGCGGACAAGCTGGAGAAGATCTTCGACCGCTTCTACCGCGGCGACGCCAGCCACAACAGCGAGATCGCCGGAAACGGCCTGGGGCTGTCCATCGCCCGCACCATCGTGGAGACCCACCGCGGCCGCATCCACGCCGAGAGCGAGCCGGGAAAAAACGCGGCGTTCATCGTGACGCTGCCCCAATGAACGCCTCTGCCGGGCTTACCGCGCGCGGCCGGACGGCCTGTCCGGCTTCAGCCGGAACAGCCCGTGGCGGTTGCAGTACGCATACAGGCTCCCGACGCGGTTGATCTTGAACCTCGCCCCGGCCTCGCCCTCCGGGTACAGCTTCACGAGCTGCACGCCCATGTCCGACACCGCGGCCAGGAAGGAAATATGGTGCTCCCGGGTCATAGGGTGGCGCAGCGCGACGTAGTATTCGTCCTCCACGACCTCCGCGCGGATCTCGTGGTCGGCGTCCCCCGCCTCCGGCTCCAGCGGCGGCAGCGCGATGCCGCAGCAACTGACCACCGCCTCGCCGGTCGCCCAGATCACATTGCCGCAGACCGGGCAGACGTACCACCTGCCCCGGGCCATGTGGGCGGCGCGGTTCCCGTTGCGCACGGTGTTGCCGGACAGCAGCTCGATCACGGAGATGCCGAGCGCCTTCGCCAGCGGCTCGAGCAGGCTGATGTCGGGGTATCCCCTGCCCGTCTCCCACCGGCTGACCGCCTTGCCGCTGACGTAGAGCATCTCCGCAAGCTGTTCCTGCGTCATGTGCCTGCCCTCGCGGAGCCTGCGGATCACGTCGCCGGTCACGTAACTGTTCATGGTGTTCACCTCCTCATGGCGCAAGTCTACCACGCGCGCCCCGCGGCGGCAACCTACGCATCGTAGAGTCCGCCCGCCATCTGCGCCCTTCCGCCATCCTCCGGCGGCGGGATCGATTATTGTCACCCTCGGCCCAAAAATCCCTTGTGACGCCGCGTATGTTATGATATAATTAATTTGGTAGGGTTTGACCGTCGTATTCACGCCGCAAGCGCGGGATTCGCTTCCCGTCCGGAGGAGAGCTCATGCGGATTGCGTTTTCAATCCTTTTCATATTGTTGATCGCCGCCCTGGTCGTCTGCCAGTCGAAGGCGCGGCGGTCGAACAAGGCCATCGGCACGGCGGTGGCGCTGCTCATCCGCGCGCTGATCCCGCCGGTCATCGGCAACCTGATCATCATTTCCTCGACGGGCAAATCGCTGTCCACCGTCGGGTGTTACATCTACTATTTGGGCATGGACTTCGTCATGTACGCCCTGCTGGAATTCTCGCTGGAATACTGCATGATCCCGCAGCGGCGCAGGAAGGCCTGCATCGCGGTCTACGTGCTGCTGGGCGTGGACATCGTGCAACTGCTGTGCAACCCCTTCTTCGGGCACGCCTTCGCCACGGAGCCGATCATGGCGGGCGGGGCGCCCTACTACCGGCTGATCCCCTACGCGGGGCAGACCTTCCACCGCCTGGTGGACTACGGCATCCTGGCGGCGGTCATCGTCATCTTCACGGTCAAGATGATCCGCTCGCCGCGGACCACCTCCGAGCGCTACTCGGTGATCCTGGCGGCAATGATCATCACGGCGGGCTGGGAGACGGCCTACATCTTCTCCCGGACGCCCGTCGACCGCGCGATGATCGGCTTCGGCGTGTTCGGGCTGCTGGTGTACTTCCTGGCGCTGATCTACCGCCCCATGCGGCTGCTGGACAGCATGCTGGCCAACATGGCCTCGGAGATGCCGGAGGCGCTGTTCTTCTTCGACGCGAACGGCCAGTGCATCTGGTCCAACCGGCAGGGCATTGCGCTGGCGGGCATTTCTCCCGACAACTACGAGCCCGTCGCGGACCGGCTGCGGGAGATGTTCGGGCCCTACGAACAGTGGAGCGGCGCGCAGCGCGAGCTCTCCGCCGGGGGCATGACGCGGAGCTACGCGCTGGAGAAGCACGACGTCACCGACGACCGGCAGCGGCTCATCGGCTCGTTCCTGAGCGTCCGCGACAACACGGCGGAGCAGGAGACGCTCCAGCAGGAGATCTACAAGGCCACGCACGACAGCCTCACCGCGCTGTACAACCGCGCCGGCTACGACCTGCTGCTGTCCAGCCTGGACCTGAAGAACACGTACCTGCTGCTGATCGACGCGGACGCCTTCAAGTCGGTCAACGACAACTACGGCCACGAGGCGGGCGACCGCGTGCTGCGGAAGATCGCGGACACGATCCGGCGCAACTTCCGGGCCGAGGACTGCCTGTGCCGCATCGGCGGCGACGAATTCGTGGTGTTCATGGCGCACACCGGCGAACCGCAGCGGTCGCTCATCGCCGCGCGGGTGAACGGCATCAACGCGGAGCTGTCCGACACGGCGGACGGCCTGCCGGCGATATCGGTCAGCGTGGGCATCGCCTACGGCGGGGACGCCGCCGACCCGACGCAGTTGTTCGACCGCGCCGACCGCGCGCTGTACGAGACGAAGAAGCGCGGCAAGTGCGGGTACACGTTCGACCGGAGCGACAACATGGCGTAGGCCGCCGCGAAAGGGAACAAAAGGGGCTGCCGCCCGCGACCTGTCAACAGTCGCGAGGGACAGCCCCTTTCTTTGAAAACGCCCTACGCCCGCGGCCTCTGGCTCACCACGCGGGACACGATGATGCCCACCTCGTAGAGCAGCAGCATCGGCACGCCCAGCATGACCTGGGACACCACGTCCGGCGGCGTGAGGATGGCCGCCAGCACGAATATGCCGAGCACGACGTACTTGCGCTTGCTGGCCAGCATCTGCGGCGTGGTCAGGCCGATGCGCGTGGTGATGTAGATGAACACCGGCAGCATGAACGCCACGCCGAAGGGCAGCAGGAAGCCGAACAGGAAGTTGACGTACTTGTCCAGCGACAGCATGGGCGTGGCCAGATCCTCGCCGGAGACCATGAAGAAGTCGATGGCGAGGAAGTACACCGAGGCGTAGCAGAACACGATACCCACCAGGAACAGCAGCAGCGCGAAGAAAAAGAAGATGCGAAAGGAGCGCCGCTCCTTCGGATACAGCGCCGGCTTGATGAAGCACCAGACCTGCCAGACGATGACCGGAAAGGCGATGATGACGGCGGTGACGACGGCGACCTTCAGCTTGGTCATCAGCGCCTCGCTGACGGCGGTGTAGATGACCTGCACGCCGCGCGCCTCGATGGGCGCGGTGATCCACTTCATCAGCGGGTCGATGACGAAGTAAAACGAGGCCAGGAACGCCACGCCGACGGCGACCAGGCATACGATGATCACCTTTCTGAGCGCCATCAGGTGGTCGCGCAGCGAAAGGGGCTCGTCCCCGGGCACGCCCTCGGCGACGGCCTCTTCCGCGGCGGGCTCCACGCCCGTCTCCTCCACGGCCGCGACCGGGGAGGCGTCGATTTCCGGCTTCTTGTCCCGCTTATTCCTTCTTTTCATCCTTGTCGGAGCCCTTCGCGTCGTCCTCCTTCACGGCGGACTTGAAGTCCTTGATGCTCTTGCCCAGCGCGCCGCCCAGCCCGGCGAGCTTGCCGCCCCCGAACAGCACCAGCGCCAGCACGATGATCAGGATGATTTCAGTGGTTCCAAGCTTCATGATATGGCCTCCTCGTTCATGGTTTGTCCTCTGCGTCGTTTGCCGGGCCGGTCGCCGCGCGGACGTCCTCGTCCAGCGACTTGAGCTCCGACTGCGCCTCCCGGTCCAGATCCCGCAGATCGGTCTTTACGTCGCGGGAAACGCCTTCGATCTCCCCCTTGACGTCCTTCGCGGCGTCGCGGAGGTCGGCGGACACGTCCAGCTCGCGGACCGTCTCCCGGACGTCCTTTTGGATCCCCCGGACTTCCTTCTCCACCTCGTCCCAGCCGGTCTCGGCCTTGAAATCGCGGACCAGCGTGCGGAGCTTGCGGAACTGCCGGCCCAGCCAGCGCGCCACCCGGGGAAGGTCGTCCGGACCGACGATGACAAACGCCACCAACAACACGATCAGTATTTCTCCAATGCCGATGTTGAACATTTTGTCATCTCCGTTCCTGTCTACAGTATTATATCGAATCGGGCGCGGAATTGCAATGGGTAAATCGCATTCTCCGGCAAATGCACCGGGTCGTCATTTTTGGTTTGATATTTTATCAAATATTGCAGAAACGATTGACACGTCCCCCCCCTGTATTATAATGTTAAATGTGTTGTGTTGCGCCTGTGTGAACAAATCGGCCGCACAGGATCGTATTTCAGCGTCCCGGGGGCGCAGAAGATATTACAGAAAGAGGGTATTCATCATGGCAAACCGTGAAATCTCCCGCCGCAGCTTCCTGAAGGGCACCGCGGCAGCGGGCCTCGGCCTGGCGGCCGGCCACCTGCTCGGCGCCGGCGCGATCGCGGAATCCGGCTTCACCTTCAAGCCCGGCAAGTACCAGGCGACCGCCTACGGCAACCTGAGCTACGTCACCGTGGAATGCGAGTTCAGCGAGACGGCCCTGACCGGCGTGGAGATCATCTCCCAGCAGGAGACGCCGATCCTGTTTTCCCAGGTGCAGGACCAGTTGATCCCCGCCATCATCGAGCATCAGGCGGGCGGCCTGGACGCCGTCACCGGCGCCACCAACTCCTCCCGCGCCGTCAAGGAAGCCATCGCGGACTGCGTGGCCCAGGCGGGCGGCGACAGGGAAGCGTGGCTGGCAAAGACCATCACCGTCGAGGCCGGCGCGGACGAGACTTACGACGTGGACGTGGCCGTGATCGGCTGCGGCGCGGCGGGCTTCATGGCCTCCATCACCGCGGGCCAGCAGGGCAAGAAGGTGCTGACCCTTGAAAAGGCCGGCTCGGTCGCGGGCGTCAACGGCATCAAGGTTTCCGGCCCCTTCGCCGTGGATACCTCCGTGCTGCACGCGCGCGAGGGCGGCACCACGCTGGAGGTGGACGAGGTCTTCCAGCACGTGATGAACTACACCCACTGGACGCCCAACCCCGCCCTGATGCACCGCTGCCTGGAGGAGAGCAAGAACTCCGTGGAGCAGCTCGTGGGCATCGGCTACGACATGATGGAGGCCAACTTCCGCTTCGAGACCCCGTTCTTCGAGGAAAAGGGCGGCTTCCACCTGATCAAGACCCCGCTGGACGAGCGCGTGACCCTGTGGGAGAAGGCGCTGGCCGACGCGGGCGTCGAGGTGCTGTACAACACCACCGCCACCGGCCTGATCATGGACGGCGACAAGGCCGTGGGCGTCACCGCGAAGAAGGCCGACGGCACCCGCGTGACCGTCAATGCCAAGGCCGTGATCATCGCCTCCGGCGGCTACCTGGGCAACCGCGACCTGCAGGAGAAGTTCCTGAAGACCCGCAAGCTGAACGCCGCAGCCGGCGGCAACAGCCTGTGCACCGGCGACGGCATCATGATGGCCAACGACGCGGGCGCGGTGCTGAACAAGACCTTCGGCTACTGCCCCTGCGAGTACGGCGGAACCAACTCCAAGGCCTCCCGCCCCGCCAAGCAGGACAAGTACGACCAGAACCTGGCCTTCAAGTTCGGCCTGTACGGCAACCTGCTGGTGGACGCCGAGGGCAAGCGCTTCATCAACGAGGGCCTGCTGTGCGACTACCCGATGAGCTACGGCTCCGAGCAGATCATCCTGAACGCCCCCTGGTACGGCATCGTGGACCAGGCCTACGTGGACGCCATGAGCACCCAGGGCCTGTACGAGTACACCATCGCCAAGGGCGCCAAGCCCGAGAAGGGCTCCTGGTTCATCGGCAACTACTTCAAGGATCGCATCCTGGAGAAGCTGCCCGAGGACATCGAGGAAGGCATCCGCGAGGGCTGGCTGGCGAAGGCCGACACCATCGAGGAGCTGGCCGAGGCGTTCGGGCTGACCGACCTGCCCGAGACCGTCGCCAAGTACAACGAGTACTGCGACAAGGGCGTGGACGAGCAGTTCGGCACCGCCCCGTGGTACCTGAGCAAGGTGGAAAAGGGCCCCTTCTACGCCGTGCAGTGCGAGCCCTCCGCCTGGAGCACCTTCGGCGGCATCCGCACCGACGACCGGCTGCGCGCGCTGAAGCCCGACAACACGCCCATGCAGGGCCTGTACGTGGTCGGCACCGACAACGGCTCGCTGTACTACAGCCCCTACTACGACGTGCCCGGCTACTGCTACGGCCTGTGCATCGACTCCGGCTACATCGCCGGCAAGGAAGCGTCGGCCTACATCGACGAATAATCCCCAACCAACGACCGGCCAGTCCCTCGACTGGCCGGTTTTCGTTCGCCCGCCGGCGGCTGAACAAAATTCGCGTGCAATCTTCGACGATTTATGCTATACTGATGAGGCAACCGGGCCGCAGCGCGCGCACGGCGACAATCAATCTTTTTTATGATTAGGCGACGGCCCCGCAGGGGCGTCGGCCGGGTCGCCGGGCCGCAACGCGCGCACGGCGACAATCAATCTCTATCCGTCAGCATATGACCGTCAAGGGGGAACGCCTGTGGAACCCATCTACGTCACCGGGCACCGGAATCCCGACACCGACTCCATCGTGTCCGCCATGGCCTACGCCCAGCTTCGCAACGCCCTGGGCGACCGCAGGTACGTGGCGGCGCGACTGGGGCGCATCAGCGACGAGACCCAACTGGTGCTGGATCGCTTCGGCTTCGAACCGCCGGTGCTGATCCACAACCTGCGCAACCAGGTGAGCGACCTGGACTTCGACACCCCGCCGGTGCTGAACCAGGCCGTGACGCTGGACCACGCCTGGCGGCTGCTGCGCCACAACGAGAACACCTCCGTGCTGCCGGTGGTGGACGACGAGGGCAAGCTGAAGGGCATGCTGTCCGCCAACGAGATCGCCGCCTGCGACATGGATTCCCTCACCGAGCCCATCATCCGGGACATCCCCGTGTTCAACCTCGTGAGCGTGCTGGAGGGCCGCATCATCACCGACGGCGGCACCCCCACCAACAGCATCTCCGGCCGGGTGTGCGTGGCGCTGCCCGCCAACGGCGAGGAGGCCATCCCCATGGCGTCGGACACCATACTGGTGTGCGGCAACCAGCCGGACGTCATACTGGCGGCGATGCGCGCCGGCGTGGCCTGCGTGATCGTGTGCCAGTCCGCCGTGCCGGAGGAGGCCTCGCAGATGAGCTCCGACACCATCGTCATCTCCACGCCCCAGGAGCCCTACCGCGCGGTGCGCATGATCTTCCAGTCCATGCCCGTGAGCCGGGTGTGCCGCACCGCCGACCTGTGCCCCTCGCACCTCACCGACTACGTGGACGACGCCCGCGAGGTGGCCGAGACCACCCGCCACCGCGCCTTCCCCGTGCTGGACGAGAACGACCGGGTCGTGGGCACGCTGGGCCGCATCCACCTGCTGCGCCCGCGCAAGAAGCGCGTGGTGCTGGTGGACCACAACGAGGTGGCCCAGTCCGTGCCGGGGCTGGACCAGGCGGAGATCGTAGCCATCATCGACCACCACCGCCTGGCGGACGTGCAGACGGGCAACCCCATCTACATGCGCAACGAGCCCGTGGGCAGCACCACCACCATCGTGGCGGGCATGTACATGGAGCGCGGCCTGATGCCCAGCCCCGCCATGGCGGGCATCATCACCTGCGCGATCCTGTCGGACACGCTGATGTTCAAGTCCCCCACCTGCACGGAGCGGGACATCGCCATGGCCAACCGCATGGCGGCCATCGCCCACGTGTCCATCGAGGAGCTGGGGCGGATGATCTTCTCCGCCTCCACCTCCGACGACAAGAGCCCCGACGACATCCTGTTCCAGGACTACAAGGAGTTCATGATCACCGGGCATACGCTGGCCGTGGGCCAGGTGGTGACGCTGGACTCCGACCGCGTGCTGAAGCGCCGCGACGCCTTCCTGGAGGCCATGGCCCGCAGGATGGAGGAAAAGCACTTCGACATGATGCTGTTCATGATCACCGACATGCTGCAGGTGGGCTCCCACCTGCTGTTCCTGGGCGACCCGGACGTGATCGCGCAGGCGTTCAACGTACAGGTGAAGAACCACTACGCCTTCCTGCCGAAGATCCTGTCGAGGAAGAAGCAGGTCATCCCGGCGCTGTCGGTGTTCTGGGGCTGATCGGAACAATGTGCAAACGAGGAGGTTGATCCCATGTCCGTCCTTCCCTCCGACCCCGTGATCCTGTTCAGCGCGCTGAACGCGAAGCTGCGGGACTTCTACCCCAGCCTGGACGCCCTCTGCGACGACCTGGACGAGGACAGGCAGGCCCTGGTCGACCGCATGGCCGCGGCCGGGTTCCGCTACGATCCGGAGCGGAACGCCTTCGTGTGACCATGGACGCCGCCAGGCTGTCGCGCGCCTACGCGGCGCTGGGCGCGCTTACGCCCATGACCGGCGACTGCGGCGCGCTGTGCGGCGCGGCCTGCTGCCGCCCCGACGAGGACGGCCAGGGCGGCGTGCACCTGTTCCCGGGGGAGCGCGCGCTGCTCGAGGACCGGGACTGGTGCCGGGTGCTGCCCTCCGCCTTCGCGCCGGTGATGCTGTGCGACGGCGCCTGCGAGCGGGACCGCCGTCCCCTGGGCTGCCGCATCTTTCCGCTGACCCCGGTGCGCGGGAGGGACGGGCGCTGGACGGTGCGCATGGACGCCCGCGCCAGGGCCATGTGCCCGCTGGTCCGAAGCGGCGTGAAGGGGCTCGACCCCGCGTTCGTGCGCGCCGTCCGCGACGCGCTGCGCATCGTCGCGGAGGATCCCGAGGGCGACGCCTTCCTGGACGCATGGGCCGCCCTGGAAGCGGAGTATCGCAAGCCCCTGTGGTAATCCGCCCCGGCCGGTCCCATGAAAAGAGGGGGCTGTATCTTACGACCGGTTACAGGTCGCAAGAAGCAGCCCCCTCTTTCTTTGCGCTTTGATCATACTAAGCTCAATCTAAAAGTGACCAGATGCGGAGCAGATTTTTCGTTCTGCCAAAGCCGAACGGAGGGAGGCGGAAGGTTGCGAACCTGAAGGTTCGCAA
>CADBCY010000024.1:0-42388 GCA_902793325.1 uncultured Eubacteriales bacterium | reverse complement strand
AGCATGGCGCTGCCGGCGCTTGCCCCTTGGGCAATAGCGCCGGTGCGTAGCGGAAAAGATGCCCGCAGATGGTTGCAATTTAGATTGAGGTTAGTATTACATGTCCTTGATGCACTCGCGGTTGCGGAGGATGTAGTCCGCGCCGGAGACCACCGTCAGCACCATGGCGACGTACATCAGCACGTAGGCCAGCACGTAGCCGGGCCGTCCCAGCAGCGACGCCTCCGGGCCGTTCACGGACACCAGCAGCATGATGGCGATGGTGGACAGCATCTGGAACACGGTCTTGATCTTGCCCAGCATGCCCGCGGCGATGACCTTGCCGTTCTCCACGGCCACCAGGCGGAAGCCCGACACCAGGAATTCCCGCGCCAGCATCAGTATGCACACCCAGTCGGGCATGCGGCCCTGGGCGGTGAGCACGATCATGGCGCTCATCACCAGCAGCTTGTCGGCGATGGGGTCCATGAACTTGCCGAAGTTGGTGACAAGGTTGCGGCTGCGCGCGATTTTGCCGTCCAGCATGTCCGTCAGGCAGGCGAGGATGTAAATGACCACCGCGATCACCTGGTACGAAAAGTCTCCCATCTTCGCGAACACCACGAAGAAGGGGATCATGCAAATACGCAGCAGCGTGAGCTTGTTGGGAAGATTCATATTGGTTGCCTCCGTTGTATTGATTCATGGAACAGCCGTCGGCTATTCCGCCACTTTTCCCTCCAGGTCGTAGGCGTCCGCGCCGGTGATCCTGACCTGTACGTATTCGCCGGGCGTCAGCGTCCGGTCGGCGTCCAGCCAGATGCAGCCGTCGCTCTCGGGCGCTTCCAGCAGGCTGCGGCCGTAGAAGCGGCCCTGCTCTTCGTCGAAGCCGTCCACCAGCACTTCGCACGCCGTGCCGACGCGGGCCTCGTTTACCTCCATGCTGACGGACTGCTGCAGCATCATCAGCTGGTCCAGGCGGCGGACCTTGGTTTCCTCGTCGAGCTGGCCGGGCATGGCGGCGGCGGCGGTGCCCTCCTCCGGAGAGTAGGTGAACGCGCCGAGCCGGTCGAAGCGGGCCTCCTTCACGAAGTCGAGCAGCGTGCGGAACTGTTCCTCCGTCTCGCCGGGGAAGCCCACGATCATCGTCGTGCGCAGTATGATGCCGCGCCTGCGGCACTCGGCGATGCGGCTTTTGATCCACGCCGCGCTGCCCCGGCGGTTCATGCGCTTCAGCAGGTCGTCGTCGATGTGCTGCAGCGGCAGGTCCAGGTACGGCGCCACCTTCGGCAGGCGCTGTATGGCGTCCAGCAGCCGGTCCTCGGTGCTGTCGGGATAGCAGTACAGCACGCGCACCCAGTGCAGCTTCTCAATGGCGCTCACCGCCTCCAGCAGCTCCGGCAGCAGGTAGTGGCCTTCGCCAATGTCGCAGCCGTAGCGGCTGGTGTCCTGCGCGATGAGCGTGATCTCCGTCACGCCGCCGTCGGCCAGGCGCCGGCACTCGTCCACGATGTCGTCGAAGGGCCGGGAGCTGTAGCCGCCGCGGATCAGCGGGATGGCGCAGTAGGTGCAGCGGTTGTCGCAGCCGTCGCTGATCTTGACGTAAGCGCTGTAGCCGGGCGTGGTCAGCACCCGCGGGGCTTTCAGGAAGCGCACGCCGTTCCCGGTGTAGCAGGGCCGCTGCCCGGCGTCGGCCGCCTCCAGCATCTCAAACAGCCGCGCGTACTCCGCCACGCCCAGTATGCCGTCGATCTCCGGGATCTCCGACATCAGCGCCTCGGGGTATCGCTGCGCCAGGCAGCCGGTGACGAACAGCTTCTTGCCGTCCTGCTTGTAGCGGGCCATCTCCAGTATGGCGTCGATGGATTCCTCCTTGGCGCTCTCGATGAAGCCGCAGGTGTTCACGAACAGCGCGTCGGCCTCCGCCGGGTCCGAGACGATCTCAAACCCGCGGGCGCGCAGCATGCCCAGCATATTTTCCGAGTCCACGCGGTTCTTCGCGCAGCCCAGCGAAACCAAGCCGATCTTTTTCATGATGCCGGCTCCTTTTGAAGTATTGTGCGCCGAAGGCGCGCATCGCACGATCCATTATAGCAAAACTTTGCATGCAGTTCAATCCGCCGGCCCCGTCGCTTGTGTTAATTCCCGCGGCGGCGTTGCCCGGCGGGCGGGAAGCTGCTATAATGGAAGGCGAGAATACACCTGCGAAAGGCGGTTTGGATCATGGCGAAATGGCAGCGGTTCAACTATCCCTCGTGCAATCCCCTCGGCGCGGACGGGCGGCGGCTGACGGCCGGGCCCGCGCACATCGACATATCCCGGCGCGCGGCGCTGGAGGGCATGGTGCTGCTGAAGAACGAGGGCGGCGCGCTGCCCCTGGCGCGGGGCGCGAAGGCGGCGCTGTTCGGCAAGGGCACCTTCGACTACGTGAAGGGCGGCGGCGGCAGCGGCGACGTGACCGTGCCCTACACCCATAACCTCTACGACGGCATGAAGGCCCACGCCGACCGGGTCGCGACCTTCGAGCCGCTGAACGACTTCTACCGCGCCAGCGTGCAGGCCCAGTACGCGGCGGGGCGCGCGCCCGGCATGGTGGACGAGCCCGAGCTGCCCGACGACCTGCTTCGCCGCGCCGCGGCCTTCGCGGACGTGGCGGTGGTGTCCATCTCCCGCTTCTCCGGCGAGGGCTGGGACCGCAAGTGCGCCTTCGACAGGATCGAGAAGCACCGCGGCATCTGGGGCGACGACAGCGCCCAGTCCGCCCTGGTGTTCCCCAAGGGCGATTTCGTGCTCACCGACGGCGAGGCCGCCATGGTGGAGAAGGTCTGCGCGGCCTTCGAGACCGTGGTGGTGGTGCTGAACGTCGGCAGCGTGTTCGACACCGGCTGGTTCAGGGACAACCCCGCGATCTCCGCCGTGCTGCTGGGCTGGCAGGCGGGCATGGAGGGCGGCCTGGCCGAGGCCGAGCTGCTGCTGGGCCTGGCGAACCCCTCCGGCAAGCTGGCGGACACCTTCGCCGCCACGCTGGAGGATTACCCCTCCTCGCCGGGCTTCTACGAGTCCGACGACTACGTGGAGTACACCGAGGACATCTACGTGGGCTACCGCTACTTCGAGACGCTGCCCGGCGCGGCGGAGAAGGTCAACTACCCCTTCGGCTTCGGCCTCTCCTACACCACCTTCCTGCTGTACCACTTCGAGGCCAGGCAGGACGGCGAGGAGATCGCCGTGCGCGGCAGCGTGGTGAACACCGGCGAGGTGCCCGGCCGGGAGGTGGTGCAGGTGTACTTCTCCGCGCCGCAGGGCAGGCTCGGCAAGCCCGCCCGGCAGCTCGCGGCGTTCCGCAAGACCCGGCTGCTCCAGCCCGGCGAGGCTCAGCGGGTGGAGCTGCGCTTCCCCCTGCGGGACATGGCCTCCTACGACGACCTGGGCAAGGTGCAAAAGTCCGCCTGGGTGCTGGAGGCGGGGACGTACCGCTTCTTCGTGGGCACCGACGTGCGCTCCGCCCGGAGCGTGGGGTTCGAGCTGACGCTGGACGCGAACCGCGTGGTGGAGCAGCTCTCCCCCCGCATGGTCCCGAACCGGCTGGAAAAGCGCCTGCTGGCGGACGGCAGCTACGAGGCCCTGCCGCAGGGCGAGGCCGAGGACCCCAACGCCTCCGCGCTGCCGAGGGACGACCTGTCGGAACACGGCTGGCTGAAGACCCCCGACGTGCGCGCCGAAGCGGGCCGGAACTTCTTCCTGCCCGGCGAAGAGCGCAGGCTGTCCGAGGTGGCCGAGGGCGCGCTGGACCTGGATGCGTTCCTGGCCCAGCTCACGGACGAGGACTTGGCCTGGCTGCTGGGCGGGCAGCCGAACACCGGCGTGGCCAACACCTTCGGCTACGGCAACAACGCCCGCTTCGGCATCCCCAGCGCCATGACCGCCGACGGCCCCGCGGGCCTGCGCATCCAGCCCGAGGCCGGGGTGGTCACCACCGCGTTCCCCTGCGCCTGCCTGCTGGCCTGCACCTGGGACCCGGAGGTCACCGAGGCCGTGGGCGCCGCCGCCGGCGCGGAGGTGAAGGAGAACAACGTGGGCGTCTGGCTGGCCCCCGCCATCAACATCCACCGCAACCCCCTGTGCGGCCGCAACTTCGAGTACTACTCCGAGGACCCGCTGCTTACCGGGCAGCTCGCGGGCGCGATGATCCGGGGCGTGCAGTCCAACGGCGTCGCCGCCACGGCCAAGCACTTCGCGCTGAACAACAAGGAGACGAACCGCCTCGACAGCGACTCCCGCTGCTCCGAGCGCGCCATCCGCGAGATCTACCTGCGGGCGTTCAGGATCGTGGCGCAGGAGTACGGCGTGTGGAGCATCATGACCAGCTACAACATCATCAACGGCCGCCGCGCCAGCGAGAACGCCGACCTGCTCAACGGCATCCTCCGCGACGAGTGGGGCTGGGAGGGCATGGTCACCACCGACTGGTGGACCCACGGCGAGCATTACAAGGAGTGCGCCGCCGGCAACGACGTCAAGATGGGCTGCGGCTATCCCGACCGCCTGCTGGCCGCGCTGGAGAAGGGCGTCCTCACCCGCGCCCAGATGGAGCGCGCCGCAAAGCACATCCTGGGCCTGCTGCTGAAGCTGGACTGATGTCCGCGCCCCATCCTGCAACGAAAAACCGGGCCGAAGCGTTGCTTCGGCCCGGCGTGTTTGTTTGTACTCAGAAGCGGTCCACGTAATAGGTGGGCGCGGCTTCCTCCATCCAGGCGGCGACCTGCGCGTCGTAGGTCTCGGACACCTTGTCCGCCAGCGCCTGCTTGCGCACCGCCTCGGCCACGTCCTCGAAGGGCACGGCGCCGGGGGTGATGTCGCCCACATAGTAGATGATGTGGACGCCGTTGGTGCCGTACACCGGCTCGCTGATCTGCCCGGCCTCGGCGATGGACATGGCGCCCTCGGTGAAGGCGCTCTCCCAGAAGGTGGAGCCCTCCTTCACGGCGTAGCCCTGGGTCTTGTTGGGCTCGCGCTGCATGCCGGGATCCTCGCCGTACTGCTCGATCAGGGCATCAAAGTCGGCGCCGCCGTTGAAGGCGTCCACGACCTCCTGGGCCTTGGGCAGCAGCGCGCTGTACAGCGCCTCCATCTCCTGGCCGGCGGAACCCAGGTCCGCCTTGATCTGCTCCTCGGTGCGGGGCTCGACGGGCGTCTCCTCCGCGTCGGACTCCTCGGCCGCCTCGGCGGGCTCTTCCTCGACCGCCTCGGCGGGCTCTTCCTCGACCGCCTCGGAGGGGTTCTCCAGCGCCTCCAGCTCGTCGTTCAGGTCGTTGATGGCGTTCTTGAGGGCGTTGTACTGGCTGGCCTGCTCCTCGTTGAACTTGATGAGCACGTGCTTCACCACGCGATAGCCCTCGGGGTTCCAGGTGATGGTCGTGCCCTGGCCGCGGGCGCTGTTGTAGCTGTAGTCGTTGTCGGCGTAGCTCTGCTCGTCGTTGGCGACCATCTTGTCGTACTCGGCCTGCACGTCCTCGTCGGTCACGGCCACGTCGGCGGTCACGGCGGCGTGCAGCTGCTCGCTGATATAGTTCTTGGTCAGGCTCTCCACCAGGGCGTCCACGGTCAGGCCGTTCTGCTCCAGGTAGGCCTTCGTCTGGGCGATGGCGTCCTCGTCGGAGAGCGCCTGGCCGGCGGAATCGGAGGCGAAGTAGCTCTTGTACTGCTGCACGTAGTTGTCAAAGCTGGCCTGGGCCTGGGTCGTCAGCTCCTCCACGGTCTCCTCGCTCAGGTCGGAGAGCCCGAGCTCCGCGGCCTTGGCGTCCAGCACGGCGTCCTGCACCATGCTCTCCAGCACGCTCTGCTTAATTTCGTCTGCGAAGGTATCCACGGAGATGCCGTACTGCTGGTACATGCCGGCCACTGAGCTGTACTGCTGCGCGGCGTCGTCCTTCCAGATCACGCCTTCGTCGCCGAAGGTGGCGACCACCTGGGCTTCATATACGGGACGGTACTTTTCCACCTGTGCCTCCAGCTCGGCGATGCGGGCGTTTGCGGCGTCCAGCTGAGCCTGCAGGTTGGCGGCGTCGGTCTCCGCCAGCGCGACGGCGCTCACCGCCAGCAGCAGCGCCAGGACCAGGCACAAAAGCTTTCTTGCGTTCATGATGACATGCCTCCATTGCTTGTTTTCCGCGGTGCGGAATTTCAAGCAGCATTATAGCACAGCCCGCCGGAATTCTCAACGCCGGGGCGGGAATGTTTATAGATCATTCACATTTCACAAATTCTTCACACGACCAAACCCTTGACAGCATCGCTTTACCATGCTATAATTCCGTCAACCGTTGAGGAAGAGAAGTACTTCCCGAAGCGTGCGCCAAAGAGAGTCGCGGGTGGTGGGATCGCGATGCGGACGGCGGGCAGGAATGGGCTTCCGAGGGCAAACCGAACGGCGCTGCGCGCTCAGTAGGGGCGACGGAGTTCCCCTCCGTGATCAAAGGGCGCCGTATGATGGTACGGTACTGAGCGGGCGCATGAGCGTCAAGCCGGGTGGCACCGCAGGGTGAACGGAAATTCAGCCCTGTCCCAGCGAAAATACTGGGACAGGGCTTTTTGCATGCCATCGCCTGTCCCGCACCAACCGACAAGACAGGAAAGGAGCATCCCCATGAGCAATGCCAAGACGATTCCCTACAAGATCTACCTCGAAGAGCACGAGATGCCCAAGTATTGGTACAACGTCCGCGCGGACATGAAGAACAAGCCCGCGCCGCTGCTGAACCCCGGCACGCTGAAGCCCATGACCGCCGAGGACCTCGCCCCGGTGTTCTGCGAGGAGCTGATCAAGCAGGAGCTGGACGACGATACCCGCGACTACCCCATCCCCCAGGAGATCCAGGACTTCTACAAGATGTACCGCCCCTCCCCGCTGGTGCGCGCCTACTGCCTGGAGAAGCTGCTGGACACCCCGGCGAAGATCTACTATAAGTTCGAGGGCAACAACACCTCCGGCAGCCACAAGCTGAACTCCGCCATCGCCCAGGCCTACTACGCCAAGCAGCAGGGCCTCAAGGGCGTGACCACCGAGACCGGCGCGGGCCAGTGGGGCACGGCGCTGTCGATGGCCTGCTCCTATTTCGGGCTGGACTGCAAGGTGTTCATGGTGAAGGTGTCCTACGAGCAGAAGCCCTTCCGGCGCGAGGTCATGCGCACCTACGGCGCGTCCGTGGTGCCCTCGCCCTCGAACACCACCAACGTCGGCCGCAGCATGCTGGAGCGCTTCCCCGGCACCACCGGCAGCCTCGGCTGCGCCATCTCCGAGGCCGTGGAGGTCGCCGTCGGCACCCCCGGCTACCGCTACGTGCTGGGCAGCGTGCTGAACCAGGTGCTGCTGCACCAGTCCGTCATCGGCGTGGAGACCAAGATCGCCATGGACAAGTACGGCATCGTGCCGGACATCATTATCGGCTGCGCCGGCGGCGGCAGCAACCTGGGCGGCCTGATCAGCCCCTTCATGGGCCAGAAGCTGCGCGGCGAGGCCGACTATCAGATCATCGCCGTGGAACCCGCGTCCTGCCCGTCCCTGACCCGCGGCAGGTTCGCCTACGACTTCTGCGACACCGGCATGGTGTGCCCCATGGCGAAGATGTACACGCTGGGCAGCGGCTTCATCCCCGCGCCGAACCACGCCGGCGGCCTGCGCTACCACGGCATGAGCTCGATCCTCTCCCAGCTCTACCACGACGGCTACATGGAGGCCCGCGCCGTGGAGCAGACGAAGGTGTTCGAGGCGGCGGAGCAGTTCGCCCGCGTGGAGGGCATACTGCCCGCGCCGGAGAGCAGCCACGCCATCCGCGTGGCCATCGACGAGGCCATGAAGTGCAAGGAGACCGGCGAGGAAAAGACCATACTCTTCGGCCTGACCGGCACCGGCTACTTCGACATGGTGGCCTACGAGAAGTTCCACGACGGCAAGATGACCGACTACATCCCCACCGACGAGGACCTGCAGAGGGGCTTCGACGGCATCCCGAAGATCGACCTGTAATCCTCTATAGTAATCAAACCGAACCAGGGGCGGCCGACATGGCCGCCCCCGGTTTGTCGCCGTTCCCGCGGGGGCGCTGTCACGGCCCCGATGCCCAATTCGCCCGCAAAAAAAGCCGCCCCACAACGTAGGACGACCTTTTGGCGACGCGGAAGGGGCTCGAACCCTCGACCTCCAGCGTGACAGGCTGGCATTCTAACCAACTGAACTACCGCGCCACAGTGGGCCTTCAGGGACTTGAACCCCGGACCGATCGGTTATGAGCCGACTGCTCTAACCACTGAGCTAAAGGCCCATACCTCTGTGGAAGAAAAATGGCGACCTCTACGGGACTCGAACCCGTGTTACCGCCGTGAAAGGGCGGTGTCTTAACCGCTTGACCAAGAGGTCGCGAAACGTCGGGGTGACAGGATTCGAACCTGCGGCCCCATGCTCCCAAAGCACGTGCGCTACCAAACTGCGCCACACCCCGATCATGGAGGCTGTGCCTCACAAGGAACAGAGTGATTATAGCATGCTTTCCCACGGGTGTCAATAGCGGCCTGCGGAAAATTTACGTTGTGGCGGGGCGAGTCGCGGCGTCCGTCGAGGCCGGATGCAACAAAATCCGCACCGGCTTCGTCCAAAATAAGGAAGCGCGCGGACGCGCCGCGAGATGTCACAATTGCGTAGGAAATCTTAATCCCGCGCACGTGGTTTGGACCGGCGTTTTCCGCTATACTGTTATCATACCGGAAATCTATGGCATTCCCGCCGACAGAGGGAGGACGGAACCATGACGAACCTGAAGAAACTGCTCGCGCTCCTGCTGGCGCTGGCGCTGACGGCGTCCGTGCCGGCGCTGGCGGAGGCCCCGGCCGTCGAGATCGAGGCGGACGCTGCCTTCGCGGAGGAGGAGGCCCGGGCGGATGCCGACGGCGAGGCGCTGTCGGTGGAGAGCGACGCGGTCGACGCCTGGGTCGAGCCCGACCCCGAGGCGGCGGAGATCCCCGAGGCCAACGCGCTGCTCCCCGGTCTGGAAGCGGCGGAGGACGACGCGGCGGAGGACGACGCCGAATTCGAGGCCAGCGCCGAGGAGATCGTCGACGGGGGCAGCGGCACGAACGACGGCGGCGCCGACAACGACGCGCTGTTCGACGCCTACGCGGCCGGGCTGCTGGGCATCGGCGAGGCGGAGGTCAACCGCCACATCGGCTACGACCTGAAGGGCGTGGACTACTACCTCTACTGCAAGCTGCTCAGCGCGGTCACCAAGATCGCCAACGGCGAGCGCACCAGCACCGAGATCACCTTCACGCCCGGCGAGATCGGCGCGCCGTCCTCGCTGAGCTGCGCCAAGCTGGGGGTTTCGGACGCCCGCAGCGCCAGCTTCAACCAGGTCATGAAGGCCATGGGGGTGGACTTCTCCAAGGTCACGGAGGCGCTGATCCACGACTGCCCCTATGAGCTCTACTGGTACGACCGCAAGTGGGAGAGCGTCTACTGGGCGCGCAGCACGTCCCAGACCAGGAAGGTCACCAAGATCTGCCTGCGGCTGTACGTCAACAAGAGCTACCGAAGCGGCACGTTCAAGCTGAATACCGCGAAGGTCTCCGCGGTGAAGAAGGCGCTGCAGAACGCCCGGTCCATCGTTTCCAAATACGCCGCCTACAGCGACAAGGGCAAGATCGACGGCTACGTGCGGGAGATCTGCGCGCTGACGGACTACAACGACGCCGCGCTCAAGAGCGACATCCGCGCCTTCGGCTCGGACCCCTGGGCGCTGGTGTACGTGTTCGACGGCAATTCCGCCACCAAGGTGGTGTGCGAGGGCTACGCGCGGGCGTTTAAGTACCTGTGCGACAACACGAACTGGAGCGGCAACGTGTACTGCTACGCGGTCACGGGCATGGGGCACATGTGGAACCTCGTCACCATGCCGGACAACCGCACCTACCACGTGGACGTCACCTGGACGGACAGCAGCAACGGCAAGAGCTGGTTCGTGCTGCTGCCGGCCACGTCCCAGAGCGCCGGGTACAAGTACACGGTCCGCTGCGCCAACGGACGGCAGGAGACCTATACCTACTATGCGCTGATGCGCAGCCTGTACAGCGTCAGCCAGTTGACGCTCGCCACCAGCGCCTTCAGCGACGCGACCTACAGCGGCAACCGGGCGGTGAAGTCGGTGTCCATCGTGCCCGGCGGCGCCGTGCAGATGGTGAAGGGCGACAAGCGCACGCTGACGCTGGCCTTCAACCCCTCGGACGCCAAGGCGCAGAAGGTGACCTGGCTCAACTCCAACCGCAAGGTGGTGTCCATATCCGTCCAGTCCGACGGCAGTTGCGTGGTCACCGCGAAGAAGAAGGGCACCGCCACGCTCACCGTGCGCACCAAGAACGAAAAGACCGCCAGCATCACCGTCAACGTGGCCGGGAAGGCCGAGCTGAAGGGCCTCTCTCTGAACTACAGCGACACGGTGTACCTGGCCTCGTCCAGGACGCTGCAGCTCATCCCGGGCTACACCCCGTGGAACGGCCGCTCCAAGCTGAAGTGGTCCTCCTCCAACAAAGCCGTGGCCACCGTGTCGTCCACCGGCCTGGTGACCCCCGTGGGCGAGGGTACGGCCCGCATCACCGTGAAGAGCGCCAACAAGAAGAAGGCCAGCGTGCTGGTCGTGGTGTACAAGCCCTGACGCCGGGAAACAACGGTTTTGACAGGGGCTGTCGCTTGACGACAGCCCCTGTTTTTGCGTTTACGGCGGAGAATTTCGCGCCGGGGTATTGCATCGGAGGGCTTTGTCATATATAATGGAGCCCAAAGACGACACCCTGCACGCCCGTGCGAACAGGCGGGCGCTCTGTTTATGGAATCGAGGGAAAGGGAAGTATCCTATGGCGCGCATGATCGGATTCCTGGCCCTGCTGCTGGCGCTGCTGCTCCCGGCGACGGCGCTTGCGGAAGCGCTCCCCGCGGCGGACGTCCCCGCGGCGGAGGAGATCATGGGCGCCGAGCTTTTGCCTGAGGCGCAGCCGGAGGAACCGGAGCCGGAGCTGGAGGCGATTCCCGCCGATCCCGCGCTCGACGCGGCGCCCGAGGCGGAGGCGCTCCCCGCGTCGGAGGAGAACGCGCTGGAAGCCGCCGCGCAGCTGGAGGATTCCGAAGCGGCGGAGGACGACGAGGAGGAGAGCGACGAGGCGTTTGAGGCGGAAGCCGAGGAGGTGTCCGCTTCGAAGGGGGCCGATTGCGGCGACGGCGCGGACAACGACGCGCTGTTCGAGGGCTACGCCGCGGAGGTGCTGGGGCTGCCCGGCGGGATCGCTTCGGCCAACCGCCACGTGGGCCTGGAACTGACCGGGGTGAACCTGAGGGTGTACCGCAAGCTGGCCGCCGTCGTCGAGCAGGTGGCCGTCGGCGAGCGCACGAAGACCAAGTTTTCCTTTACGCCGGAGGAGCTGGGCGTGAAGACGAAGCTGAGCCGGAAGCAGTTGCGGCTCTCCAACGCCCGGCGGGCGGATGCGGACGATGTGTTTGACGCGCTGAACATCGACCTGATGCTGGTCTATGAGACGCTGGCCGTCGACTACCCCAACGAGCTGTACTGGTTCGACCAGTTCTTCTACTACGGCTTCACCGGCTCCACCACGAAGTATACGCTGAAGATCAAGCGAATCACCTTCGACTTCTGCGTCGCCAGCGACTACGCCCGCAAGGAATACGAGGTGGACCCGGCGAAGATCACCGCCGCGCACGCCGCCGTCGCCAACGCGCGGCAGGTGGTGAGCGACAACGCGGCCTTCACCGACGAGCAGAAGCTGCGCAACTACGTGAAGTACATCTGCGACCACAACACCTACAACGATGAGCTGTACCAGCAGTATTTGGAGGGCGCGGACGTCGGCCAGAACCCCTGGCAGATCATCTACGTGTTCGACGGCGACCCCGAGACCAACGTGGTGTGCGAGGGCTATGCCAAGGCGCTCAAGTACCTGTGCGACCTGACCGACTTCCGCGGCAACGTGTATTGCTACGTGGTCAGCAGCAGGAGCCACATGTGGAACATCGTCACCATGCCGGACGGCTGGAACTACCACGTGGACGCCACCTGGACCGACGAAGCCGACGAGGAGAGCTTCGTGCTGTTGCCCGCCGTAGACCAGAAGCCCGGCGAGTGGTACACCGTGCGCACGAACCTGGGCGTGGAGTACGACTACACGTTCAACGGCGAGACGATGGCCGTCTACCCCGAGAGCGTGCTCACCCTGGCCTGGGGCGAGTTCGACGGCGGCGAGGAATACCCCGAGCAGGCGCGGGGCC
Organism: uncultured Eubacteriales bacterium; assembly: GCA_902793325.1. Classification (GTDB taxonomy): domain Bacteria; phylum Bacillota; class Clostridia; order Christensenellales; family Aristaeellaceae; genus UBA2862. The sequence continues at coordinate 30,087 of CADBCY010000024.1, read as the reverse complement.
TGTACTTTGCCGAGGGCAGCTCGCTGAAGCTGACGGCGGGCGACCGGCACGCGCTGCGGCTGGGCTTCGAGGCGGAGAACACCGACCCCGTGCGGGTGGACTGGTTCAGCTCCAACCCCAGCGTGGCCACCGTGAACGATTCCGGCGTGGTCACGGCGAAGAAGAAGGGCAAGGCCGTCATCACCGCGCGCGCGTTCAACGAGTGCAGCGCGTCCATCACCGTGAAGGTGGTCAAGAAGGCGAAGCTGGAGCACATCGACCTGCCCGAGGGCGTCCTCGTGGTCAACTATAACGAGACGCCGCGCATCGAACCCATCTACACCCCGTGGAACGGCCGCTCGAAGCTGACCTGGTCCTCCTCCGACCCGAAGGTGGTCCGGGTGAACGGCAGCGGCGTGCTGACCCCGGTGCGCGCGGGCACCGCCACCATCACCGTCAAAAGCGCCAACGGCAAGAAGGCGTCCATGACGGTGGAGATTGCGGACCCGGACCCGCCCGACACCTTCGAGGTGTGCGGCTACGACAACGTCGTCATACAGGAGGGCGACGTGCTGAGCGTGCTGGCGGGGGAAGAGCTGACGTTCTTTCCCGAGGCCTACCGGCAGGGGGAGGTGCTGGACTTCCGCCGCGTCACGTGGAGCTCGTCCAACCCCGGGGTGGGCGTCATCGGCGACGACGGCACCTTCTACACCCAGGGCCCCGGCACCACCACCATCACCGCCCGGGCCGCCGACGGGCTGGAGCGCGCGTTCAACATCTACGTGGCGCGCAACCGCGTCGAGTACGGCGGCGCGCCGACGATGGCGGAGATCCAACGGATGAAGGGCTGGGGCCTGCAGATGAAGTCGCTGGAGATCTTCAGCCCCGAGCGCGCGGTGGCGGAGTTCTACTTCGTCAACCGCAGCCTGGAGAAGAGCAGCTTCGTCCGCAACTTCGCCGTGGACGTGGACCTGTTCACGGACGGCGGCGACGAGGACGAGGACTTCTACTACCTGGGCTCCGGCAGGATGGGCAAGCTCAAGGCGAAGTGCAGGAAGAACGGCTGCGTGGTATTGAAGGTGAACCTGTCCATCGGCGACGAGAACAGTTGGTTCGACCTCACCTCGGGGGCCTTCGGCGCTTCCTATAGCTGGAGCGGCAAACTGAAATAGCGCTGGTTTTATACGGCGCAGGCGAATCTGGCAGAGAACCGCAACTCGGGTTTTCCGCCTTTTTTATCGGATGTAAAGCGCGGCCCGACGGGGCTTTGCGCGAACAGGACGCATGGAGAGGAGATGCCGACCCCATGAAGACCCCGCTGACGAACGCGATCCTGAAAAAGCTCCTGCCGGCGCTGCTGGCGCTGGCGATCCTGGCCGCCGCCGTGCCCGGACTGGCCGGGGAGGCCGAAGCGCCCGGCGAGGAGCTGCTGAAAAACGGCGACTTCAGCGGCCCGCTGAACTGGCAGCTCTACACGGAGAGCGGCGGCAGCGCCGCGCTCAGCGTCGCAGACGGCGAGCTGCGGGTGGACGTTTCGGACGTCGGCCGCGTGGCGCACGCCATACAGCCCTACTACGACGGCTTCAGGCTGTCGCAGGGCGTGGTGTACCGGATCGGCTACGACGTGCGCTCCAGCGCGCCGCGGCAGCTGTACGTGCGCATCCAGTTGAACGGCGGCGATTACCGCGCCTACTATGAGGAACTGATCGACGTAACGCCGGAGCTGCGGCACCACGAGGCCGAGTTTACCATGGAGGAGCCGTCCGATCCCACGCCGCGGCTGTGCGTGAACATGGGCCTGGCGGGCGAGGGCGCGGAGAGCCTGGGCGCGCATCAGGTGTACTTCGACAACTTCTCCCTGACCGTGGTCGACGCCGACGCGGCCGTGGCGGAGGCGGCGGACGCGGACGCCACGGGCATCCGCGTCAACCAGTTGGGCTGGCGGCCCGACGCCGTGAAGCGCGCCGTGTTCGCGGACGTGGCCACGGAATCGGACGCCTTCCGCGTGGTTGACGCCGTCACCGGCGAGGCGGTCTTTGAGGGCGCGCTCGCGGCGGCGTGGGACAACCCCTGGGCGGGCGAGACGAACCGCGTGGCGGACTTCTCCGCGCTGGTGCAGCCGGGCGTCTACCGGGTGGAGAGCGCGGAGGGCGTGCAGTCGCCGGCGTTCGCCATCGGGGAGGACGTGTACGCGGAGCTGTTCCGCGCGGCGGCGCGGATGCTGTACCTGCAGCGCTGCGGCGTGGCGCTGGACGCGGACTTCGCCGGGGCCTATGCCCACCCCGCGTGCCACGCCGCCATGGCGACGGTCTACGGCACCGATGAAAAGATCGACGTCGGCGGCGGCTGGCACGACGCGGGCGATTACGGCCGCTACGTGGTCTCCGGCGCGAAGGCGGCGGCGGACATGATGCTGGCCGCGGAGGCGCTGGGAACGCTCACCGACGACGTGGGCATCCCCGAGAGCGGCGACGGCCTGGACGACCTGCTGCAGGAGGCGAAGGTCGAGCTCGACTGGATGCTGAAGATGCAGGCGTCCGACGGCGGCGTGTACCACAAGGTCACCTGCCGCAACTTCCCGGCATTCGTCGCGCCGCAGGAGGAGACGGACGAGCTGGTGGTGTGCCCGGTTTCCAACACCGCCACCGCCGACTTCGCCGCGGTGATGGCCATGGCTTCCCGGCTGTACGCCGCGGACTGGCCGGAGGACGCCGCCCGCTACCTGGCGGCGGCGGAGCGCGCCTGGGCGTACCTGGAGGATCACGAGGGCGCGCCGGGCTTTGCCAATCCCCCGGACGTGGTCACCGGCGAGTACGGCGACGGCCACGACGGCGACGAGCGCTTCTGGGCCGCGGCGGAGCTGCACCGGGCCACCGGCGGGGCGGCTTACCGCGAGGCCGCGCTGGCGTTGATCGCCACCGAGGCCACGGAGCGCGCGCTGGGCTGGCAGAACGTGGGCGCCTACGGCGTGCTGGCGGTGCTGGCGGACGATTCCCTGGCCGGGGACGACGCGCTGCGCGCGGCGGCGCGGACCGCGCTGGAGACCGCCGTCCGGGACGCGCGGGCGATGATCGACGCCAACCCCTACGGCGCGGATCGCGCGGAGAGCTACGAGTGGGGCTCCAACATGGGCGTGGCCGGCACCGGCGCGCTGCTGGCGCTGGCGGCGGACCTGCTGGGCGACGAGGCGCTGCGCCGCGACGCGCAGCAGCCGCTGGACTACCTGCTGGGCCGCAACGCCACGGGCTACTGCTTCGTCACCGGCACCGGCACGAAGTGTCCGGAGCATCCCCATCACCGGCCCTCCACCGCGGCGGGCGCGGCCATGCCCGGCATGCTGGTCGGCGGCCCGGACAACGCCCTGGAGGATACCTACGCCCGCAGCGTGCTGGCGGGCAATCCCCCCGCGAAGTGCTACGCCGACAGCGACCAGACCTATTCCACCAACGAGGTGTGCGTCTACTGGAACAGCCCGCTGGTGCTGCTGCTGGCCGCGATGGCGTAGCCTCTCCCTTCCCCTGAAACCCGTGCCGACCCGCCCCGCCTTCGGGCAGGGCGGGCCGCGCCCGATCGCGCCCGATCCGCCGCGGGGCGCTTCTTTTTTGTCAGGTGATGTGGACATCGCGGCGGGGTTCTGCTATAATTGTGCGGGAATATACAGGTACGTATACCTCCGTCCGACGGGTGACGCGGGGCGAGGAAGGGTGGAACGGGGATGCCTGAGAACCATGTCAGATTCCATTCGGCGAACGGGAAGCGGCTCCTGCTGATCGTGGAGGGCGAGGCCGACACCCGGGCGCTGCTCCGGCAGACGCTGGAGGCGGAGTACGAGCTGATCTTCGCCGTCACCGGCGCGGAGGCCATGGTCGCCCTCGACGGGCATTGCGACATGCTCAGCCTGGTGCTGATGGATCTCAACCTGCCCGACATGAAGGGCATGGAGATCCTGCGCCGGATCAAGGCGGACGACCGCTTCTCCCGGATCCCCGTCATCGTCGTGACGTCGGACCGCGAGAGCGAGGCGGAGAGCCTGACGCTCGGCGCCATGGACTTCATTTCCAAGCCCTGCCCGATGCCGAAGGTGATCCTCGCCCGCGTGCTGCGCACCATCGAGCTGCGCGAGGACCGCGAGATCCTGCACTCCACGGAGCGCGATCCCCTGACGGGCCTTTACAATCCGGATTTCTTCTACCGCTACGCGGAGCAGTTCGACCTGCACCACGCGGAGCTGGCCATGGACGCCATCGCGATCGACGTCAACCACTTCCACATGATCAACGAGCGCTACGGCAAGGCCTACGGCGACGAGGTGCTGCGGCGCATCGGCGCCAGTATACGGAACGCGGTGCAGGATTCCGGCGGCATCGTCTGCCGCCACGAGGCCGACACCTTCTTCGTCTATTGCCCCCACCGCACGGACTACCCGACGATCCTGGAGAGCGCCGGCGTCGGGCTCACGGACGAGGGCCACGCAAAGACCCACGTGCGGCTGAGGATGGGCGTCTACGCCGAGGTGGACAAGAGCATCGACATCGAGCGCAGGTTCGACCGCGCCAGGCTGGCCTCCAACACGGTGCGCAGCAACTTCACGCGGGGCATCGCCATCTACGACAGCGCGCTGCACGAGTCGGAGCTGTTCGAGGAGCACCTGCTGGACGGCTTCCACGACGCGCTGCGGGAGAAGCAGTTCGTGGTCTTCTTCCAGCCGAAGTTCGACATCCGGCCCGTGGAGCCCGTGCTGTGCAGCGCGGAGGCGCTCGTGCGCTGGAACCACCCGGAGCTGGGCCTGGTGAGCCCGAACGTGTTCATCCCGCTGTTTGAGCGCAACGGCCTGATCCAGGAGCTGGACAACTACGTCTGGCGCGCGACGGCGGCGCAGATCCGCGAGTGGAAGACCCGGCTGGGCTTCGCCGTGCCCGTGTCGGTGAACGTGTCCCGCGTGGACATGTACGACGAGGAGTTCGTGGCCAACATGCTGCGGCTGCTGGCCGAGTACGGCCTGACGCCCGACGAGCTCCTGCTGGAAATCACGGAGTCGGCCTACACCGAGGATTCCGACCAGATGGTGGAAACGGTGTGCCAGCTGCGGGAGACGGGCTTCAAGATCGAAATGGACGACTTCGGGGCCGGGTATTCCTCGCTGAACATGATCTCCGCCCTGCCCATCGACGCGCTGAAGCTGGACATGCAGTTCGTGCGCAACGCCTTCAACGGCCGCAAGGACACCCGCATGCTCGAGGTGGTGCTGGAGATCGCCGATTCGCTGATGGTGCCCTCCGTCGCCGAGGGCGTGGAGACCGCCGAGCAGATGTTCACGCTGAAGGCCATGGGCTGCGACATCGTGCAGGGCTTCTATTTCTCCCGGCCCGTGCCGGCGCTGGAGTTCGAGGCGTTCCTGCTGGCGCGCAAGGCGCAGGACGCGCCGACGCCGGAAAAGACGCCGGTCCGCTCGCCGAGGAGCCCGAGGATCCTGCACGACCGCTTCACCTACGAGGCGATGCACGACCCGCTCACCGGCCTGTACAACCAGAGCGCCTTCGACATGCTGCTGAAGGACGCGGACAAGAACCACATCGCGCTGCTGGTGGCGGAGATCCACGGCGGGCCGCAGGCGGCCGGGGAGCTGCGCGACCGGGTGATCCGGCGGGTGGCCGAGACGCTGCGCAAGAGCTTTCGCTCGGTGGACTTCATCTGCCACACCCACGACGGCTGCTTCGTGATCATCATGACGCGCGTCAACAGCGGCCTGGACGGCCTGGTGCGCAGCAAGGTGGACAACATCAACGCCCGGCTGCTGACGCCCGAGGCGGGGCTGCCGCCGGTGGCATTGCGCGTGGGCGTCACCTTCGCGGACCGGAAGGCGCCCCGCGGCACCCTGCTGGAGGACGCGGAGCAGGCGCTGGACGACATCCGCGCGGACGGACAGCGCTGGTGCGCGATCTTTTGACGCCCGTTTCGGGGCGTGGGAAATACGCTTGGGGGAGTCATCGGCCCTCCGGGCGCGCCTTCGCGGCAGGCCGGGCGCCGATTTAGGAGAAGAAGAACATGGCGGAAAACAAAGGGAAGAAGAACGGTAAGGGCATCTCGATCCGGAACCTGAACCTGTCCATGGCCGCGATCACGCTGGTGATCTCCGCGCTGCTGCTCGTCGCCACGTACAGCGCGTACACCGGGTATTCCAAGCTGCGCGACTACACCGAGAATTACATCCACTGGCAGCGGGATGCCTACGACCTGCAGACCGGCTCGGACTACCTGACGGAGCAGGTGCGCTGCTTCGTGGAGACGGGCAAGCGCGTCTACCTGGACAACTACTTCGAGGAGGCCGAGGTGAACCGCCGCCGCGACAGCGCGGTGGAGAACGTCCACAACTTCCTGAGCGATACGGAAGCCTATCGCGCGCTGGTCGCGGCCATGGCGGAATCCGTGGACCTGATGGACCGCGAGTACTACGCCATGCGCCTGACCATCGAGGCCTTCGGCAAGAAGCTCTCGGAATACCCGGAGGTCATACAGGCCGTGGAGCTGTCGCCGGAGGACGCCGCCCTGCCGAACAAGGAGAAGGCCGCGCTGGCGCGCTCCATGGTGTTTGACGACATCTACCACAGCAAGAAGAACCTCATCTCCGACAACATGCAGCAGTGCCTGCAGGCGCTGGCGCTGGAGATCGACGGCCAGCAGGAGGCGACCGCGGACGGCCTGACCGATATCCTGAACCGGCAGCGAATGCTGATCGTGCTGTCCATCTCCATCACGCTGTTTACGATGCTGCTGACGCTGCTTCTGATCATCAGCCCGCTGGTGCGGGCGGTAATGTACATCCGCGCGGAGCAGCCCATCCCCGTCAAGGGCTCCAAGGAGTTCCAGTTCCTGGCCCGCACCTACAACCTGATGTACGAGACGAACCGCGAGCAGAAGGAGGAGCTGGCCTACGAGGCCACCCACGACAACCTCACCGGCGTCTACAACCGCAACGGCTACGATTTCATCCAGCGCAACACGAACTGGGAGACCTCCGCGCTGGTGCTGTTCGACGTGGACCGCTTCAAGCCCGTGAACGACACCTACGGCCACAAGATGGGCGACCGCGTGCTGGCCAGGGTGGCCATAACCATCCAGAACGCCTTCCGCGCGCAGGACTTCGTGTGCCGCATCGGCGGCGACGAGTTCGCGGTGATCATGGTGCACACCAACCCGAGCTCCGCGGAGCTGATCTGCAAGAAGGTGGAGCGGATCAACGAGGTGCTCGGCGAGCCCGAGGGCGGCGTCCCGGGCATCCACATCAGTTGCGGCGCGGCCTACGGCGTGCATTTCACGGACTTCGACAGGCTGTTCCACGAGGCGGACGCCGCGCTGTACCGCGTGAAGAACAGCGGCGGCGGCAGATGCGAGGTGTGCGGCCAGCCATAGCGCGGGCAGGGCGGAGCCGCCCGGGAGATCGACGCAAAGAACTGCACCCCATTTGTTCGGCGAGTATCGTAACCCGCCGGCAAATGGGGTGCAGTTTGGTTTGCCGCCGTCGATCAGCGCCCGGCCACGGGCGGCTGGACGTAGGGCGCGGTGACACTGACCGTCTCCAGCACCTCGTAGCGGTCCATCTGCAGATGGCGCTTCATCTCCAGCGCCTCCTCGATGGGCGTCTCCACCATGTCGCCGCCGCGGGTGGCGATGATCGCGTTGCCCCGGCCCTCCAGCAGCGCCTTGACGGCGAAGTACCCCATGCGGGTCGCCGTCTCGCGGTCGCGGGCGTTCGGCGTGCCGCCGCGCTGGATGTGGCCCAGCACGGTCACGCGCGGCTCGATGCCGATGGCCTCGCGGATCTGCTTGCCGATCTCCACCGCGCTGCCCACGCCCTCGGCCACCACGATCATGAAGTGGGTGCTGCCCGCCAGGCGCGCGCTGCGGATGCGCTCGATCACGTCCCGCTGGAAGTCCAGCTCGCGCTCGGGCACCAGCACGGCGGTGGCGCCCACGGCGATGCCCACGTACAGCGCCAGGAACCCGGCGTTGCGGCCCATGACCTCCACCACGGAGCAGCGCTCGTGGCTCTGCATGGTGTCGCGCAGCTTGTCGATGCAGTCGATGGCGGTGTTGCAGGCGGTGTCAAAGCCGATGGTGTAGTTGGTGCAGCCGATGTCGTTGTCGATCGTGGCGGGAATGCCCATCACCGGGATGCCCAGCCGCGACAGCGCCAGCGCGCCGCGGAAGGTACCGTCGCCGCCGATGGCCACGATGCCGTCCAGGCCCAGCATCCTGCAGGTGGACACCGCCTTCTGGCGGCCCTCCTCCGTCATGAATTCCTTGCTGCGCGCGGTGTAGAGCATGGTGCCGCCCCGCGAGATGATGTGGCCCACGCTGGCGGCATCGAGCTGCACGAAGTCGCTGGTGATGAGGCCCTGCCAGCCGCGGCGGATGCCGATGCACTGGATGCCGTTGGAAACGGCGGTACGCACCACCGCGCGGACCGCAGCGTTCATGCCGGGGGAATCGCCGCCGCTGGTGAGTACGCCGATGCGCTTGATCCTGTTTTCCATGGGGATACGCTCCTTCCTGTCGGTTCGACCGATCGCTCGTAGGGTTCCGGGAATCGCCCGGGGATATCGTGAATTGGAGGGATCAACCCTCCATGCGCGCCAGCACCTCGTCCAGCATGGGGATGGACTTCGCCGCGCCGGGGCGGCTGACGGTGATGGAAGAGGCCAGCGAGGCCAGCTTCAGCGCGTAGGGCACGTCCTTGCCCTCCAGCACGGCGCTGAGGAAGTAGCCGGTAAAGGTATCGCCCGCGGCGGTGGTGTCCACGGCGTCGGCGCGGAAGGCCGCCTGCCGTACCCGCTGCGTCGCGTCGGCGTAGACGGAGCCCTGCTCGCCCAGCGTGAGCACGATGCGCGCGTTGGGGAAGCGCGCCAGCAGCGCGTCCAGTATGGCCTCGGGGTCGGTTTCGCCGGTCAGGTCGCCGCCCTCCACCTCGTTGAGGATGAACAGGCTCACCTTGTCCAGGGGCCAGTCCTTCATCTCCGGCGCGGCGGGCGAGGGATTCAGCACCACGTTCAGGCCCTTGGCGTACGCCTTCTCGATCAGCCGCTCCGGGGCGTTGATCTCGTTCTGCAGCAGCACGTAGTCGCCGGGGTCCATCGGCGCGAGGGCGCGGTCGATCAGCGCGTCGGAGATGCAGCGGTTCGCGCCGCCGAAGAGTATGATGCAGTTGCCGCCCGCCTCGTCCACCTGGATGATGGCGTGGCCGGTGGGCACGTCCAGCTCCTCGATGCAGCCGGTGTCCACGCCCAGCTCGTTCATGTAATCCACCAGGAACCGGCCGTCGCGGCCGATGGCGCCGCCGAAGCTCACCGCGCAGCCTGCCTTGCGCAGCGCCACGCCCTGGTTGAAGCCCTTGCCGCCGGCGTTCTGGGCGTAGCCGGTGGAGGCGATGGTCTCTCCCGGCCGCACGAAGTGGGGCAGGGCGTAGATGTCGTCGATGTTCAGCGAGCCAAAGTCCAGGATCTTCACAAATATCGCTCCTTTCCGACTGTTCGGGGTCAAATGGATCTGTCCGGGGCCCGGGGGATCTCCCCGTCCGCCGCACTAGCGAAACAGCGCCTTGCCCACCAGCTTGCGCACCTGCGTCTGCCCGGCCTTGGAGAGGCCGCAGTTGTGCGCGTCACCGGGGAAGAAGATGGCGAAGGTGCCGGGGACGAGGTCCAGCGGCACGCCCGCGGGCCCGTGGGCGAAGCCGGTCTCGCCCTCGAAGGCGGGCCAGTCCAGGTCCTCCACGGGGCGCACGGTGATGATCTCGCCCTCGTCCAGCGGGATCTGCAGGTCGAGGTACTTGAGGTGGCGCTCGAAGGTGTCGTTGGCGGGCGCCAGCCGCGCCACGTTGCCGTTCAGGAAGCAGCGGTCGCCGTCGATTTCGTTCCGGCCCTGCCGCCACGAGGCCAGCTCGCGCCCCAGCACGCTGTCGATCAGGACGTCCAGGTTGGGGCAGATGCCCCTGTACTGTCCCAGGCGCTCCATGCGGTCAAAGATCATGATGAGTCCTCCTGTTTATGAGATGGGTTTCAGGTATTCCTCCGGCACCGCGTAGCCCGCGTCCTTCAGCGCCCTGGCGTAGGCGGGGTCGGAGAGGCGCTTCCGGGAGGCGGCGCGCTCCGCCTCCAGCTTCTTCATGCGGTAGGGATACAGCGCCAGGTCCGCGACCACCGACAGCACCGCAGCGCCGCCGGCGACCATCGCCGGGACCGGCTGGCCGCCCGCGTACAGCACCGCGCCCAGCACCGCGCCGAGCGCCGCGACGCGCAGCGTCGAACCGCCGACGGGGGCCGTGTCCTGCCTGCGGGGCGGCGTGAGGGCCAGCTCCTGCACATCCCGGTCGATGAACAGCCGGTGGCAGTTGGGGCAGGACTTCAGCGGCATGCCGAACACCCAGCAGTCCTCGGCGGTGGGCTGGCGGCCCCAGGCGCTCACGGTGCGCGTCTCGTACACCTTCCGGCAGTGGGGACAGGTCTTGGTGAGCCGCTTGGATGCCATCGCGCGCACCTCCTCGGGAATCGGTCGGCTACTCCTATTATAAACCAAACGCGGCGGGGACGCAATGCCCCGCCGCGGCGTTTTCCCCCCTTCGGGGAAGGAAATGATGGGATCAGCCCATCGTGTTGGGGATGAACATGATGATCTGCGGCACGTAGGTGCACAGCAGCAGCAGCAGGATCATGATGGCGACCATGGGGATGATCTCCTTGATGACCTTGGACATCTGCGTCTTGCCGATGCCGGTCACGATGAACAGCACCATGCCGAACGGCGGTGTGGACAGGCCGATCATCATGTTCAGGCAGATCACCACGCCGAAGTGCACCAGGTCGATGTTGAACGCCTTCACCAGCGGCAGCACCATCGGCACGAACACATACTGGATCGTCGAGACGTCCATCACGCAGCCCAGGAACAGGAACACCACGTTGATGACCAGCAGGAACAGGTACTTGTTGTCCGTCAGGCTCACCACCCAGTTGGCGATGCCGATGGCCACCTGTTCGCGGCTGATGATGTAGCTGAACAGCAGGGACGTGCCGGTCAGCAGCGCGAGCGTGGCGGTGTTGGCGGCGGTCTTCTTGATGACGTACACCAGCTTCTCCAGGCCCATGCTGCGGTACACCAGGAACGCGATCAGCAGCGCCCACGTGCTCGCCAGCGCGCCCGCCTCGGTGGGCGTGCACACGCCGGTGTAGATGCCGCCCAGCAGCAAAATTACCGTGAACAGCGCCGGGAAGGCGATCACCGTGGCCTTCAGGAACTGCTTGAAGCCCATCCGCACGCCGGCGGGGTAGTCGCGCTTCTTCGCGATGACCAGGCAGTAGATCGACAGCATGATGGCCAGCAGCACGCCCGGCACCATGCCGCCCATGAACAGCTTGCCCACGGACGCGCCGGACAGCATGGCGTAGATGACCATGGGGATCGACGGCGGGAAGATGGGCCCGATGGTGGCCGTCGCCGCCGTGATGGCGCAGGAGAACGGCACGTCGTAGCCCTCGGCCTTCATCTGCTCGATCTCCATCACGCCGATGCCCGAGGCGTCCGCCACGGCAGAGCCGGTCATTCCGGAGAAGATCAGCGAGATCAGCACGTTCACCTGCGCTGTGCCGCCCTTCAGGCGGCCCAGCAGGCCGTTGCAGAACGCGAACATGCGGTCGGTAATGTCGGCCTCGTTCAGCACGTTCGCCATGAAGATGAACAGCGGCGCGGCCAGCATCGTGTAGTTGGCGAACATGTTGCCGGTCAGCACCGTGGCCACCTGGCCCAGCATGTTCGGGGCTTTGATCAGGAAGTACACGATGGAAGCGGTCAGCATGGAGAAGGAGATGGGCATGCGGATCAGGAAGCACACCACCATCGCGGCAAATACGGCAAATATGGCCCAGTTCATGCCTCGGCGACCTCCTTCCCTTCGCGCTCGGCGACTTCGGCGCCGGCTTTCCCGGCCCGGGTCTGCTTATATTCCTTCCAGGATGTTTTCATGTAGAACAGGCAACGGAACGCGCACTCGAACAGCATCCACAGGAACGGCGCGAACACCACCTTGTAGGGCATCTTCAGTATGCCGGTCTTCATGGTGGAGCCCATCAGGCTGTTCACGCACGGCACGAACACGATGGCGATGAGCGCCACCAGCACGGCGTTGTACACCAGCTTGCAGATGAGCTTGCCGATGGGCGGCAGCTTATCGTACAGCAGGCTGAACACCACGTGCTCGTCCCGCTTCAGCGCGATGCCGCTGCCGAAAAACATGCAGTACATGTACCCCAGGATGGAGACCTCGTAGCTCCACGGAATGGCGAAGCGCAGCACGTAGCGGCAGATGATGGTCATCATGAACGTGACAAACACCACCAGGAACGCCACCATCGGCACGCCTTCGCTCAGCACGGTCATCAGCTTTTCCCCCAGCTTCGCCTCCGGAAAGGCCAGCAGGGTCGCCAGCAGGATGATGGCCGCGACGATGATTACAGCGGTCGTCACTTGGGCATTCTCCCTTTCAAGTCATATCGGACGGGAACATGCTGAAAAGGAGACGGGCCAGGAGGCCCATCTCCCTTTTGCGGGCTGTCGGAATTCCGGACGACGGCTTATTCGGCCAGCGCCTGGATCTCCTCGTACAGCTCCATGTTCCAGCTCGCGGTCTGCTCCGGATGATCCGCGTAGTACTTCTGCACGTTCTCGCGGAAGGCGGTCAGGTCGGGATGGGTGACGGTGCAGCCCTTGCCCTCCAGGTAGGCCACGGCGGCCTCCTCGGAGGCGATGCGCAGGGTGTCGTTGACCTCGGCGGCGTAGGCGATGGCGTCCTTCACGGCGGCCTTCTGGGCGTCGGTCAGGCTGTTCCACTTATCCTTGTTGATGCAGGGGATGATGGAGTCCACCACGTGGTTGGTGATGGCGATGTAGGGCGCAACCTCGTAGAACTTGGCGGAGATGTCGGAGGGCAGGGGGTTGTCCTGGCCGTCGACGGCGCCGGTGGACAGCGCGGTGTACAGCTCGGAGAAGGACAGGGGGGTGGGGTTGGCGCCCAGGGCGGCGCCCAGGTTCTGCCAGGCCTCGGAACCGGGCATGCGCAGCAGCAGGCCGGCCATGTCCTCATAGCTGTTGATTTCCTTGGCGCGGGTGTTCACCACGCGGCTGCCCAGGTAGTAGGCGCCCAGCGGCACGACGTTGGTCTTCTCCTCGATCTCGGCGAAGATCTTCTGGCCGACCTCGGAGTTGTTCAGGGTGTCGTGCATGTGCTGATAGGAGGCCCAGAAGTAGCCGGAGTTCACCATGGCGCACCACTCAAGGCCGGACTGGGTGGACAGGGTGGGGAAGGAGATGTAGGCCAGGTCGGCCTGACCCATGACGATGGCGTCCCACTCGTTCTCGGAGGAGAACAGGGTGCCGTCGGCGTAGACCTTGCAGTCGATGGAACCGCCGGACAGCTCCTTCACGGCGTCGGCGAAGGCGTACATGGCGGTGGTGTGGCTGTCACCGGTGACGGACACGGAGGTGAACATCAGCTCCGCGGCGGGATCGCCGGAGGCGTCGTAGTCGCCGGTCTTGTTGACGGGGATGCTGGAGTAGTCCTGGGAGACCTCAAAATCCTCGGCCAGGGCGACGGTCGCGGTCAGCGCCAGCAGCGCGGCCAACAGCAGGGCAAGCAGCTTTTTCATGGGTATTTTCCTCCTTGAGCGTTGTTTATTGTAACCCGACGGGATTGACGACGGGTTCAGGGACGGGGGGGATTATTCGCCGAAGAAGTCCTTGATGAACCGCTGTTCGACGGCGTAGAACTGCTCGATCTCAAGCCGCTTGCTGCCGGTGAGCAGCTCGGCGGGCTTGGTGCGGGTCATCAGGTCCATGGGTACGCCCATCAGGTTCATGTGGTACTTGGCGTTCACGGGGTACACCTGGCACTCCACCATGCTGGCCGCGCCGAGGAAGTCCATCAGGCGCTGGGCGCGCTCGGGCTCCTTCTCGTAGTTGTCGCACAGCCAGGCGTACAGCCGGGTGTGGAAGTTGGCCATCACGCCCGAGTAGCCCGCGCAGCCCATCTTCAGGGACTCCAGCAGCGTGGCGGCGTTGGCGTTGAAGATCTTCAGGTTGGTGCCCTTCACGGCGTCGCACTTGGCCTTGAGCTGGCCCAGGTCGCAGCAGGTGTCCTTCAGGAAGGAGAACTTGCCGCTGTCCGCCAGCCAGCGCAGCAGCTCGGGGCTGAGCAGGCGCTTGTAGGGGGCGGGGCACTCGTACACGCCGAAGGAATCGGCCTCGATGTGCTCCACGAGGTATTCGATGGTCTTGCGGGCCACGTCCTCGCTCTCGCCCTCCCTGGCGAACTGGTTGGAGATGAACACGTAGGAATCCGCGCCGGCGTCCACGATGGCCTGCGCCTCGCGCACCTGGTCCTCCAGGCGCTCCGCCACGTGGCCGGAGGCCACCACGCCGATGTGCTTCGGGGTGTTGTCGATGACGAACTTTGCCAGCTCGAAGCGCTCCTTCGCGTCCAGGAAGAACATCTCGCTGGACTGGCACACGGCGAAGATGCCGGTGACGCCCTCCTTGTCGTACCACTCGATGATGCGCAGCACGGCGTCGTAGTCGATTTTGTTGTCGGCGGTGAACGGGGTGATCATGACCGGCCAAACGCCGTTGGCAATGGTTTTCATGGGCCTCTCCCTCCACAGTTATAAAATCGTAATTCACATTGCGCCGGAAAACCCGTGCCCGGGCACAAATTTCTTGCTTTATTCTTCCCTATTTATTATAATAATATCGTTATGAAATTGCATTCAAAATGATTCTTCGGACGATTTTATCATTTTCACCGAAAGAAGGGCGCGCATGCTCCAGGAAACCGTGTCGTCTTCCCCCTTCGAACTGTTCGACAGCTACACCTGGGAGAAGGACAGCCAGATCGTCACCCGCGACCGCCACGGCGTGAGCGGATTGATGAACTTCACCCACTTCAACCGCCTGTCCTCCAGCCCCGGCTCCCCGATGCACTACCACACGGACATCATCGAGATCCACTGCCTGCTGAAGGGCCGGCGCAGCACCCAGGTGGCGCTGGGCGGCGGGCTGGAGCGCTGGGAGTATACCGGCGGGGAGGCGTTCGTGGTGTTCCCGGGGGAGCGCCACTGTTCCGGCAGCTCCGCCCAGGACCCCTGCGAGCTGTACGCCGTGCAGTTGAACCTGGCGGAGGCGGACGACTTCCTGGGCCTGAACCGGGAGAAGGGCCGGGCGCTGTGCGCGCGGCTGGCGGGGCTCACCCAGCGCCACACGCGGGTGGACCCGGAGACCTTCGCGCTGCTGCGGCAGGCCTTCGGGCTGTTCATCGGCGCCGACGCGGCGGAGCGCGACGCGGGGCTGATGTACCTGCTGTGCTTCCTGTACCGGTTCATGACGCTGCCCCCGGCGACGCGCGCCGAGCAGCCCGCCGCCGACGAGCGCATCGAGAAGGTCGTGCGCTACATCGCCGACAACATCGCCGAGCCCCTGACGCTCGACGGGCTGGCGCTGTTGTCGGGCTATTCGCTGTCGCATTTCAAGCTGCGCTTCCGGGAGGTAACCGGCGTGACCCCGGCCATGTACATCACGCTGGCGCGCGTGGAGCGGGCCCGGGAGGAGCTTGAAAAAGGGGACCGTTCCATCACCGATATCGCCTATCGGCTGGGGTGGTCCAGCAGCAACTATTTCTGCGCGGTGTTCAGGAAGCACACGGGGCTCAGCCCGCTGCAATACCGCAAGCAGCGCGCCGCCGCGCGGGCGGAGGGATAGGGCGCGGGAAGGTCAGCCTTCCTTTCCGCCCTCGTCGTCCTTCGGCTCGGTTCCGTCGATGCGGTTCATCATGCCGTACCAGAGCTGCTTTTTCTGGTTCAGGTAGTAGTTCGGCTTGTCGGTGTCGGCCTTGCGCTTGTTGTGCCGCACCACCGCGTCGAGGATTTCGGCAAAGAGCGCCTTGAGATCCATGCGAATTACCTCCGGGGAATCGTCTGCATCGGGGCGCGGGAACAACAGTCATCAGGAGGGATGTGCCATGCGCGCGATGATCGTCGTGCTCGCCAATCTGTTCGTGGCCGTGGTGGCCGTGCTGGCGGTGAACGAGTGCTTTGCCCTGCGGCGCTACCGCAGCTTCGCCGTGCCCTTCACCGACAAGCTGGTGGCCCGGGGCATCGTCAAAGCCGCCGACCGGGACCGGGTGTTGAAGGAGGAGAAGACCCTGCACGCGGTGGGCCTGGGGCTGGCGCTCGCGATGTGGGCGCTGCTGGGGCTGTTCATCGCGGGCATCGCCGCCGTGCCGGTGTTCGCGGTCGTGGCGGGCGGGCTGGCGCTGGCGTCGCGCCCCGAGGGCGGCGAAACCCCCGCCAACCGCGCCGCCTACGAGCGCGCGCACCGCAAGGACATGGACGTGGTGAAGTACCACGCCTATCTGGTGGAGGTCGGCGACGCGCGAGATTAGCGTCCCGCCGCGGGAAGGGTCAGAAGCTGCAGATCCAGAAGCGGATCGTCTTGCCGTTGGAAAGCGTCAGGTACGCGGCCTTGCGGGCGACCTTCTTCTTGACGGTGATGGCGTTCCCGCTCACCTTCAGCGCTTTCGGCGCGGACACCCGGATCTTCTTCACCTTCTTGTTGCCGTACGTGAACCGGAAGGTCTTGCCCTTGGGGATGTAGTAATTCATGTCCTCGATGACCGAGATCACGTTGTCATAGGCCGGCTTGCCGTCGATCGTGACGGTCATGCCGATGTCGAAGTACAGCCGGAACGGCTGCCCGTTTTTCTTGGTGCAGGAGAGGATCGTCATCGATTCGTCGTACTTGTCGGTTTTCAGCGTGATGGGCTGATCCGGGTCCACGCCGAACGCGGACAGCTTCAGCGAGCGAATGTACGCCTCCGTGATGCGCAGCTCCTCCAGCCCGGAGAGGTCGTCGAAGTTGAAGCTCTTGATCCTGCCCACCCCGAAGGAAAGCCGTTTCAGGCCGGGCAGGGCGGGGAGGCGGATGTTCCTCAGCGTGCAGCCCAGGTCCAGCTCCTCCAGCGCGGAGCTCTGCGTGAGATCGAGGGATTTCAGGCCGGTCCATTCGCAATTCAGCGTTTGCAACTTGGCGCATTGCGTCACGTCCAGCGCCTTCAGGGGATTGTTGCTACAGCCCAAGGCATTCAGCGCGGGGCACTTTGTCACATCCAGCGCCTTCAGCTGGTTGCTGCCGCAATATAGCCAACACAACTCCGCGCAGCCGGCCACGTTCAGCTTTGTCAGCTTGTTTTCGCTGCATTCCAGCCATCTCAGCCTGGCGCACTTCGACACGTCCAGCTTTGTCAGTTTGTTGGCGTAGCAGTCCAGCTCCTGGAGGTTTTCCAGGAGTTGGATCCCCGCCATATTCTTGATGCCCTTTCTCCGGACCTTCAAATGGGTGATGGCCCACCGCTCCGTCCCGGAGAGCACGCCGTCCTTGTCCTTGTCGTATTCTTGGGACAACTGCTTCCGCAGCTTCGCGTCCGGGAAGTTCTTGCTGTTCAGCTTCACGTCCGGCAGGTTCGTCGGCGTCGACGGATCGGACGACGGAGTAGGATCTCCGAGAGATTCGTACAGCGTCACGCCGTTATAGGTCAGCTTGAATTTGCCATAGCCGACGAACACCCAGAAGTCATCGCTGGTCAGCGTGCCGTCCTGGAAAGTACAGTTGGCCGGATCGACGGGGAGGCCCGCGAGGTCCAAGCTGTCGAACCCGTTCCCCGCAATATTTAAGTGTTTCAGCGAGGAGCAGCCGGTAAGGTCGAGGCTCTCGAGCTGGTTTCCCACTACGGAAAGGGATTTCAGGCCGGAAAGCCCGGCCACCTTTATGCTCTTCAGGCTGCCATGTTCAAAAGATGCTTCTGTCAGGTTTGTGCAGCCCGTCAAATCCAGCGTCGTAATCTGACTGCCTCTGATGTGCAACTCCGTCAGATAGGTCAACTGTTCGATGCCCGTCAGGTCGGCAATGTTCAGGTTGGATATTACGAGGTTACGAATTTCGCCCAGTTCCGTCTCCGACAACGCCCCGTTGTGATCGCCGTCCCAGTTGTCCGCCAGGTACTGCCGGAAGTTCGCGTCCGGGAAGTGGTCGGCGTCCAGCGGCACGTCGGCGCCGTTGGGCAGCGCCGCTTCCTCGCCTTCGCCCAGCAGCACATCCTCCTGCGCGGCCTCCGGCTCCGCCATGGCGACGATCTCCTCCGGCGTTTCCAGCGCCTCCGTCTCTTCCGCCGCCGCCGGGAACGCCGACAGCATCAGGCACAGCGCCAGCGCCAGCAGCCTCGTCCGCTTCTTCATGGGCATCCTTCTCCTTCCTTCGGCATCGTCCGGTTTCATTCCATTCCCGGCGCTCCCCGCGCCGCGGGCCCTTCGGGGCCGCCGCAACGCAAGCGCGGGCCGCCCGTCGGGCGACCCGCACGCATGCTATTCACTTTCCGGCGCTTCGGCGGCGGGCGGGGCTTCCAGCTCCCGGGCCAGCTCCTCGGCGGTCTGGTCCACGGGGCCCTCCTCCTCCACGACCCAGTGCGCGGAGGGATCCGCGTCCTCCCGGCCCAGGCCCGAGTTTTCCTCCGGCTCCGGCGGGCGCGTGACGGTCTCGGGCGCCTCGGAGAACATGGGGTCCCTCTCCGTCGGCCCGCCGTCGGTGCCCGCCAGCCGCGCCGCGCCCAGCACAAACCGGCCCAGCAGCACCGCCACCGCGGCCAGCACCGCCACGGCCAGCAGCGCCGCGGCCAGCTTTACGCCCAGCGGCGCGCGCCTGCTTCTCTTTTTACTCAAGCCGTATATTTCCGGATGTACTCCGGGACCTCCTCCTCGGGTGCGCTGATGGACAGCACGAAGTTGCAGTGGTGGGTCTGGGACACGCACTCCAGCGCCTCGAAGAACTGCTCCATCTCTGGGTCGGTCAGCGGTGTGCGGACCAGCTTCTTGAAGGCGTCCACCGCGATGAGGGACAGGTCAAAGTCCGCGGACAGCATGCCGCAGATGAAGGCCAGGAATTCCTTTGCGCTGCACTTGTAGGCGGCGGGGTACTCGCTGGCGTCCACGAAGCGGATCTCGTGGCGAAGGTCGTACATATAGCGTTTGTCGTCGTCGATAAACAGTATATTGCCATGCTCGCTCTTCAGCGCGTCATTGGTCAGGTCGATCAACCGCTTGGTCTTGCCGCTGCCCTTGCTGCCCAGGATGACTCGAATCATGTGAATCCTCTCCTTTTCAGTTAAGTAAGGGTCTGCAACTATTATACAATAGTTCCCCGGAAAACACAAGCGTTTTTCCCCCGCGGACGCGCCGCGATTTTCCCGTTGCGCGCCGACGGCGGTTCTGGTATAATTATACCGACCGAAATCCCGCGCCGGGGAAGCGCGGAACCGTACAAAAGGAGGAGAAACCATGTCCAATGCACAGACCGGGAAAAAGAAGCTCCCGCTGGCGATGCAGATCTTCATCGCGCTGCTGCTGGCCATCGTGGTGGGCCTGCTGATGCAATCCCACGCGAGCTTTGCCAACGAATACATCAAGCCCTTCGGCACCATCTTCCTGAACCTGGTGAAGTTCATCGTCGGGCCCATCGTGCTGTTCAGCATCATGGCCGGCGTGATCTCCATGCGCGACATCCGCAAGGTCGGCAAGATCGGCGGCATGACGGTCGTCTACTACTTCCTCACCACCGCGGTGGCCACGGCCATCGGCCTGCTGGTGGCGAACGTGTTCAAGGGCGGCTTCCCGGCGCTGTCCACGGAGAGCCTGTCCTACGAGGCCGCCGCGGGCTCCAAGCCCATGGACGTGCTGGTGAACATCTTCCCCAACAACTTCCTGATGCCCATTACCGAGTCCAACATGCTGCAGGTGATCGTGATGGCGCTGCTGATCGGCTTTGCCATCATCCTGCTGGGCGAGAAGGCGGACAAGGCCATCGAGGGCGTCAACCGCTGGAACGACATCTTCATGAAGTGCATGGAGATGATCCTCAAGCTCTCCCCCGTCGGCGTGTTCTGCCTGCTGTGCCCCGTGGTGGCCACCAACGGCGCCATGGTCATCGGCTCGCTGGCGAAGGTGCTGCTGGCGGCCTACATGGCCTACCTGCTGCACGCGATCATCGTATACTCCGCCACGGTGCGCACCATGGGCGGCATGAGCCCGCTGAGGTTCTTCAAGGGCATGCTGCCCGCCATCATGTTCGCCTTCTCCAGCGCCTCCAGCGTGGGCACGCTGCCCATCAACCTGGAGTGCACCGGCAAGCTGGGCGCGGACAAGGAGGTCGCCTCCTTCGTGCTGCCGCTGGGCGCGACCATCAACATGGACGGCACCGCCATCTACCAGGGCGTGTGCGCCATATTCATCGCCTCGTGCTACGGCATCCAGCTCACCGGCAGCCAGATGCTGACCATCGTGCTCACCGCCACGCTGGCGTCCGTGGGCACGGCGGGCGTGCCCGGCGCGGGCATGGTGATGCTGGCCATGGTGCTGGCGTCCGTGGGCCTGCCCATCGACGGCATCGCGCTGGTGGCCGGCGTGGACCGCATCTTCGACATGGGCCGCACCACGCTGAACATCACCGGCGACGCCTCCTGCGCCATCTGCGTGAGCAACATCCTGCGCAGGGGAAAGAAGCAATAGACCGACCGCGAACCGACAAAACCTTGCAAGGAGGGATGATCCATGAAGAGAACCCTCGCGCTGCTGCTGGCGCTGCTGCTCGCCCTCGGGGGCATGGCCCTGGCCGAGGCCGGCGAAAAGGTCATCCGTTTCCGCGACCTGGAGTGGGGCGCGTCCTACGAGGACGTCCGCCAACAGGTGGAGCTCGACGATCTGGAGGCGTTAACGCCGCCGATCTACAGCACGGCCTACCGCATGTACAACGGGGAAGATGCCTCCTTTGAGACGGACACGGATTTTTATGCGAGATACGCTTCCGATGCCGTCGACGCCATCGGCAAGGTCGCCGGCTACACGCTCAAGAGGATCGCGCTGTACTTCGCCGCCGTGCCCGACGGCAGCGGCAGCTTTCCCGGGGACGCGGCCCACACCGCCCTCTACATGGCCCGGTACGACGTCGAGTGCGACGACTGGGAGACCACCTTCGAGAGCCTGACGAACAAGCTGACCAAGCTGTACGGGGACGTGGACCTGGTCGGCGAATCCGAGAGCAACCCCGCCAACGTGTGGTACGGCGGGGACGGCAGCATGGTGTCGCTGCGCATGTACAACAGCTCCGAGCTGGAGATCTGGTATACCTCCGGCGACGGCGACGAGCTTCGCCGCGCCACCGGCGAGGACAACCTGGACGGGCTGTAATCGCCGCGACGGGAGAGACGAAGGGGCTGTCTTCCGCGCCTTATGACGGGTCGCGGGAGACAGCCCCTTTCTATATATCAGGCCGCCCTGCGGTTGTGGCCTTTATCGACGCTCTGAGGCCGCCCGCGAGGGCGGCCTGCCTTGTCATTCCGTATTCCGCGGGTCCAGCGCGTCGCGCAGGGCGTCGCCCACGAAGTTGATGCACACCACCAGCAGTATGATCGTCGTGCCGGCGGGCACCCACAGCCAGGGCTTCCCGGTGAGCACCGAGAGCGACTCCGCGCCGTTCAGCAGGTTCCCCAGCGACGGCGTCGGCGGCTGCACGCCCATGCCCAGGAACGACAGCGCCGCCTCGTCCAGGATCGACAGCGCGAACACGCTGGTGGCGTACACCAGCACCGGCGCGATGGTGTTGGGCAGGATCTCCGAGAACAGGATATAGCCCCCCGGCAGGCCCGCGGTGACGTCGCTCTTGGCGAAGTTGGTCTCCTTCAGGCTCAGCACGTTGCCGCGCACCAGCCGCGCCACGCCCGGCCAGTCCACGAAGCCCAGGATCAGCACGATGCTCTTCAGCCCCGGCTGGAAGATGGCCGCCGCCACCAGCACCAGCAGGATGTAGGGAAAGGACATCACCATGTCCGTAAAGCCCATGATGGCCTTGTCCGCCGGGCCGCCGAACCAGCCGCTCACCAGCCCCAGCAGCACGCCCACCGCCGTGGAGATCAGCGTGGCCATCAGCCCCACGAACAGGCTGACCCGCATGGCGTAGAGGTTGCGGCTGAGCACGTCGCGGCCGATCTTGTCCGTGCCCAGCAGGTGCCCCGGCCCGGGCGGCTGGGCGAATTGCCCGACGGGCTTGGTGGGGGCGTAGGGCGCGATCAGCGGGGCCAGCAGCGCCAGCAGCATCATCAGCGCCAGCAGCGCAAGGCACGCCACCGCGACCCGGTGCCGGCAAAAGCGCCGCCAGACGCCCCGACGCTTTCCATGCGCCATGCGCAACCCCCCTCGCCTAATAGCTGATCGTCGGATCCACCAGCGCGTAGACGATGTCCGTCAGCAGGTTCCCGACCAGCACCACCACCGCCGACAGCAGGCACACGCCCATGATGACCGGGTAATCCCGGCCGGTGACCGCGCTCATCGTCACCAGCCCCAGCCCCGGCCAGGAGAACACCTGCTCCACGATCACCGCGCCGCCGAACAGCACGGGGATCTGCATGCCGATCACCGTCACGATGGGCAAGAGGGCGTTGCGGAAGGCATGGCGGCGGATCACCAGCCTCCGCCCGATGCCCTTGGCCGTGGCCGTGCGCAGGTAGTCCATGCCCATGATCTCCAGCACCGAGGAGCGGATGTAGCGGATGTTGGTGCCCGCCACGCCCACCGCCAGCACCAGCGCGGGCATCACCAGGTGCCGCGCCACGTCCGCGAAGCCGCCGCCCACGCTCGCGGTGGTCATGCCGCCGGAGGGCAGCCAGCCCAGCCGCACCGTGAACAGGTAGATGAGCAGGAGCGCCAGGAAAAACCCCGGCACGCTGGAGAGTATGAACGAGATCGACACCACGGCGTAGTCCCGCTTCTTGTAGCGGTGCACCGCCGAGTAGATGCCCGCCGGGATGGCGATGGCGAAGCCCAGCACGCTGGACACGCCCATCAGCAGCAGCGTCGGGCCGATGTGGCTGCCGATCAGCTCGCTCACGGGCTGGTAGCTCTTGTAGGAGAAGCCCAGGTTGCCCCGCAGCACCTCGCCCAGCCAGCGGCCGTACTGCACCCACACCGGCTGGTCCAGCCCCCAGCGCGCGGCGCGCAGGGCGATGTTCTCCTGCGTGATCCTCGGCCCCGCCAGCATGTCCAGCGGGCTGCCCGCCAGCGACATGATGGCGTAGTCGATGATGGTGATGCCCAGCAGCACCGGGATCGCCAGCAGCAGCTTCTTCAGGATGTATTTCCACATGGCAAAGCACCTTTTGATCGGAGAACGCCTCCGGGTTCGGCCAAACGCCGCGTCCGAGACGCGCTCCGGGGATCGCGGAGAGGCGGCCTTCGGGATCTGCGCCGCCCTTCCCCGCGCCCGATTCACTTCTCATTCAATGCCTGACGCCGCATCCTTCATCCCCCGCGCGCACGCCGCCTGCCGCCCTTCCTCGCCGGGAACGGGGCGCAGCGCGTCGTCGTGGCGCAGGCAGGCGTCGTCGGCCAGCGGGCAGCGCCGGCACAGGCTGCACGCGCCGGGCGGGGGCGTTTCGTCCGGCTCGCCCGCCAGCGTCAGGCGCGGGCGGTCGCGCAGGGCATAGTCCGCCGAGGGCGCGGCGTCCAGCAGCGCGCGGGTGTAGGGATGGGCGGGGCGGGCGAACAGCGCCTCGGCGGGGCCGGTCTCCACCACGCGGCCCATGTACATCACGGCGATGCGGTCGCTCACGTAGCGCACCGCGCCGAGCCCGTGGCCGATGAACACGCAGGTCAGGTCCAGCTTCGCCTGCAGGTCGCGCAGCAGGTTCAGCACCTGCGCCTGCACGGACACGTCCAGCGCCGACACCGGCTCGTCCAGCACCAGCAGCTCCGGGTTCAGCGCCAGCGCCCGCGCGATGCACACCCGCTGGCGCTGGCCGCCGGAGAGCTCGTGCGGGTACCGCAGCGCCATGGCGGCGGGCAGGCCCACCGTGTCCAGCAGCGCCGCCGTCCGTTCCCGCGCCGCCGCGCCGCGGGCGACGCCGTGGAAGCGCATCGGCGCGGCGATCAGCGCGCCCACGGTCTTCCTGGGGTTGAGCGAGGAGGCGCTGTCCTGGAACACCATCTGGAAGCGGGGCCGCAGCGGGCGCAGCGCGCGCTGCGACAGGCGGTCGATCCGCACGCCGTCGAACCACACCTCGCCGCGCGTGGGGCGCTCAATGCCCATCATGACGCGGGCCACGGTGCTCTTGCCGCAGCCGCTCTCGCCCACGATGCCCAGCGTCTCGCCGCGGCGGACGGTCAGGCTCACGTCCCGCACCGCCTCGAAGGTGCTCTGGAAAAGGCTGTTGCCGCCGGACCTGCGGAAGCGCTTGCTCACGCCCCGAAGCTCCATCAGGGGCCGATCAACGTCACACCGCATGGTCGGCCCTCCCCACGTACCAGGCGCAGCGCGTGATGTGCCCCGGCTCCGCCTGGATGAATTCGTCCCGCTCCCGCCATGGGCACTCCGGCCCGTGGGGGCAGCGCGGCGCGAAGCGGCACCCCGCGAGCTGCCCGTAGTCCTCCGGCACGCTGCCGGGGATGGACAAAAGCCGCGTCGCCCGGTGGTCGCGCGCGTCCGGCACCGAGCGCATCAGCGCCCGCGTGTAGGCGTGGGCGGGGCGGGTGAGCAGCGCCTCCGCGGGCGCCTGCTCCACGCACTGGCCGGCGTACATCACCGCCACGCGGTCCGCCGTCTCCGCCACCAGGCCGATGTCGTGGGTGATGAGCAGTATGCCCATGCCCGTGTCGTCCCGAAGCTGCTTCAGCATGCGCATGATCTGCAGCTGGATGGTGACGTCCAGCGCGGTGGTGGGCTCGTCGGCGATGAGCAGCTTCGGCCCGCAGGACACCGCCATGGCGATCATCACGCGCTGGCGCATGCCGCCGGAGAGCTGGTGGGGATACTTCTTCATCGTCCCGGCGGCGTCGCGCAGGCCGGTGCGCGTCAAAAGCTGCGCGGCGCGGGCCGCGGCGTCCGCCCTGGACAGTCCCAGGTGGCGGCGCATGCCCTCGGTCATCTGCCGGCCGATGGTGAGCACCGGGTTCAGGCTGTACATCACGTCCTGGAAGATCATGGCGATGCCCGCGCCGCGCACCTCGTCCAGCGCCTCCTCGGAGAGCGCGCACAGGTCGCGGCCCCCGAACCGGATCTCGCCCCCGGTGATCCGCCCCTGCGGGGGCAGCAGCCGCAGCACCGCCAGCGCCGTGACGCTCTTGCCGCTGCCGCTCTCGCCCACCAGCGACAGGATCTCCCCCTCGTTTACGGCGAGGGAAACCCCCGACGCGGCCGTCATGGCCCCGTCGCCCCGGCCGAAGGTGATCTCCAGCCCGCGGATGTCGAGGAGCGGTTGGGACAAGGAAAGCGCCTCCTTTGGAACAGCGCGGGACGTTCGTCGGCGGCGCCCGCGGCGCCGGAGAACAGGAAGAGCTGCCGACGCCGGGGAACGCCCCGCGCCGGCAGCCGGTTCAGTGCTTCAGATGAATCGCCGGACTGGGGGCGTTACGGCCCCGCCGGACTCATTCCTTATCCCAGTTCTGCACGTCCACGAACGTGCCGAACACGTTGGGGGTCACGCCGGTGACGCGGGTGCTGACGGCGCCCAGCGTGGCGGTCACCCAGCCGGAGATCATGGCGCAATCCCGCTGCATGGCCCGGTCCACGATCAGGTACTGCTCCTTGATGGCCTCCACGTCCGTAAGCTGCTGGCTCTGGGACAGCGCCTGGGCGGTCTCCTCGGTGCTGTAGCCCGTCCAGCTGCCCTCGCCGCCCAGCAGCCATGCGACGTCGGTGTAGGGATCCACGGGGGCGTAGGTGTATTCCACGCTCAGGATGTCGTGTTCGCCGCTGCCCGCAATGTCGATCAGGTTGGCCAGGTTCACGGGGCGGATCTCGATGTGCAGGCCGATCTCCTCCAGGATGGCGGCGAAGTACTCCACCGCCTGGCCCCAGGTGCTCTCGGAGGAATTCAGGTACCAGACGTAGCTGGTGTTCACGCCGTCGGCCTTGGCCTCCTGGATCAGCTCCGCCGCCTTTTGCAGGTCGAACTCCGTCACGCCCAGCTCCTCGCTGTAGTACGGGGAGGCGGACACCAGGAAGCCGTCCACCACCTCGCCGTTGCCGTGCATCAGCGCCTCCAGCATGCCCTGGCGGTCCATGCCGTACAGCAGCGCCTGGCGGATGCGCACGTCCGTCACCTTCGCGGTGTTGATGAAGATGGATTCGTTGGTCACGGGCGTGCCGTTCACGGCGTTGACGCCGTACAGCACCCGCACCGCGTCGTAGTCCTCCACCGGGATGGTGCCCATCGTCTGCTGGATCAGGTCGATCTCGCCGGACTGCAGGCCCGCCAGCAGCTGGGAGGGCTCGTACACGTTCAGGTTCAGGTACTTGATCTTCGGCGCGCCGAGGAAGTAATTCTCGTTGGCGACGTAGTGGACGAAGTGCTGCAGGTCGAAGCTGGAGATGAAGTAGGGGCCGGAGATCACGTCGGGGGCCTTGAACCAGGGGTCGGTCAGCAGCCCGGCGCGGTCCTTGTCCGCCAGCACGTGCTTCGGCACGGTCAGCAGGTAGCGCCCGAAGATGTTTTCAAAGGTGTACAGGGCGGTGGGCCACTTGGTGGTCACGGTCAGGGTGCGCTCGTCCACGACCTGCACGCCGTCGATGTGCTCCGCGCCGGTCTCGATCATGCCGCCGTCGTCGGTGCCCTCCACGCTGTACATGGGCAGCGCGATGCTGGCGCAGGCGGGGTCGGCGGACAGCGCCAGCGTGAACTCCACGTCCTCCGCGGTGATGGGCGTGCCGTCGGACCACGCCGCGCCTTCCTGCAGGGTGATGGTGAAGTGGATGTTGTCGTCTGTCTCGATGCGCTCGGCCAGCTGGGGCACGAACTCCAGGTCGCTGTTCAGCTCCACCAGCGGCAGGAACACCAGGGAGGCCGCGTACTTCACGATCTCCGTATTGTCCGTGGCCAGGGGATTCAGGGTGGTCAAGGTGCTGGTCACGCCAATGTTGACCACCTTGTCTCCGTCGGCCAGGGCCGTCGTCGCGCCGGCCAGCATCAGGGCGAGGGCCAGCAACACCGCCAACAGTTTCTTCATGGCAAACTCTCCTTCTTCGCGGCCGAAGCGCGCGTTTGTCGTCGGGGGAGGGGAACTTTTTTACTATTATACTCCGCGCGACCCCCGCCGCGCAATACCCTGTGAAAAATATACGAAATCCGTCGAACGAAGGGCGCACTACAGCTTGAAGCCGGTCACCACGACCTGCGCCACGTCGCGGCCCGCGTCGTCCTCCACGTCGACGACGTACACGCACGAGGCGCGGCCGTCCTTCCGGCAGCGCGCGCGGGCCACCAGGCGGTCGCCCTTCGCGGCGCTCAGGAAGTTGGCGCTCACCTGCTGGGCCACGGTGGGCCGGTGGAGGTTGTTGGCCGCGGCGGCGAAGGCGAAATCCGCCAGGGTGAATATGGCCCCGCCCATCACCCCGCCGTTGGCGTTTTTGTGCCGGGGCGCCAGCGTCACGCTGCACGCGCTCCAGCCCTCGCCCAGCCCGTCCAGGGTCATGCCGTTCTCAATCGCGTAGCGGTCGCCCTCGAAATACGCCCGCGCGTCCTCCAGATCCCGAAATACCGCCATGCCGCCGTCCTTTCCCGCCGCCCGCGCGGCGCTTCGATCATTCCGCCGGATCGTCTTTCGATTCGCTCTCGCCCTCGCGCCGGCGCAGCTCCTCCCGCCGGCGGTTCGCCCGGATGTGCATGTACAGCGCGTCGAACGGCGCGATGATCATGCAGGCCAGCGCGACCCAGATGTACCATGCCATGGCCGTCCCCCCTCACACGCTCTTGCGCCGGATCAGCCGCGTGGAGACCTCGATCTTCAGCGGCGTGCTGTTCCGGCCCTCGATCAGTTGGACGAGCCGCATGGCGGCGGTCTCGCCCATAAACAGCTTGGGCACCATGATGGTGGTCAGCGGCGGGTTGAAGTACTCGCAGGCGGGCATGTCGTCGAAGCCCACGACGGCCACGTCCTCCGGGATGCGATAGCCCGCCTCCCGCAGCGCGAGGATCGCCCCGAAGGCGATGTTGTCGTTGTCCGCGAAGTAGCAGCCCGCGGGTTCCTCGCCCGCGGCCAGCAGGTTCTTCATGTCCTCATAGGCCCCCTCCTGCGAGGGCGTCAGCCGGTGCACCGGGGACTTGGCGGTGCTCATGCCGTGGGCGCGGATGGCCTTGTAGAAGCCGTCCGCGCGCTGGTCGAAGTTGCTAATGGGATAGGCCGAGCGCAGGTAGCCCGGCTGCTCGCGCCGTCGGCGGATCAGGTGCTCCGTGGCCATGTAGGCGCCCTGGATGTTGTTGATGAGGATGAAGTTGTAGTCCAGTTGCTCGAAGTAGGCGTCCAGCACCACCATGGGCATGTTGATCTGGCTGAAGCGCTTCAGGGCGGCCTCGTCCATCTCCGTCGCCAGCAGGATGACCCCAGCGAACTTCGCCTCGCTCAGCATGTACACCTGGCTCTCGATGCCGTCGTCCTCGTAGAGGTAGCGGATCACGCAGTCGTACCGCTCCCGCCGACAGCCCATGCTGATGCCGTCGGACAGCGCGGCGAAGAAGGGCGTGTCGTCCACCACCGCGCCGCTCTTCTTGTAGATCACGAAGCACAGCGTGCCCTTGCGGACGTCGGGGGACGCCTTGCGGGAGAAGTCATACCCCAGCACGCGCGCCGTCTCCACCACGCGCCGGCGCGTGGCGCTGCTCACGCCGGGCTTGTTGTTCAGCGCCAGCGACACGGCGGCCTCCGACAGCCCCAGCCGGGCGGCGAGCTGCTTTGCGGTGATGGACATGGCGATTCCTCCCTCTGCCTCCATGATAAGGAATTAAGTGAATTTAGTCAAGAAGTTCTTAATAATTTATTGAAATTTAGTAGGGAGAGGTGTATAATACAGACAATCGCGGGCCATGTCGGGCGGTAATGTTCGGCCCGCGCGAACAGGTACCCTGGCTCCCCGGCGGGGAGCTGGAAATAAAAGGAGGTAACATTCCATGAAGAAGATTCTCACCGTCGTTCTGGCCCTGATTATGGTGCTGAGCCTGGCCGCCGCATCCGCCGAGGGACTCATCTACATCATCACGCCCTCCGCTTCCAACCCCTTCTTCAAGACCGAGCAGGTCGTCGGCGAAGCCAAGGCCAAGGAGCTGGGCTACGAAGTGAAGTGCATGTCCCATGACGACGACGCCGCCAAGCAGCTCGAGATGTTCGAGGCCGCCATCAACGACAAGGCTTCCGCCATCATCTGCGACAACGCCGGCGCCGACGCCTCCATCGAGGCCGTCAAGAAGGCCGACGAGGCCGGCATCCCGGTGTTCCTGATCGACCGCGAGATCAACGAGACCGGCCTGGCCAAGGCCCAGATCGTCGCCGACAACGCGCAGGGCGCCGCGGCCATCGCCGAGAAGTGGGTCGAGGCCATGGACTACGAGGGCAAGTACGCCGAGCTGCTGGGCCTGGAGTCCGACACCAACTGCCACGTCCGCTCCGACAACTATCACGCCGTGATCGACGAGTATCCCGATCTGGTGATGGTTTCCCAGCAGTCCGCCAACTGGGATCAGACCCAGGGCTATGAGAAGACCGAAGCCATCCTGCAGGAGTTCGGCGACGAGCTGAAGGGCATCATCTGCGGCAACGACACCATGGCCTGCGGCGCTGCCCAGGCGTGCATCGACGCCGGCCGCACCGACATCAAGATC
The DNA here is from genome assembly GCA_902793325.1 of uncultured Eubacteriales bacterium. Classification (GTDB taxonomy): domain Bacteria; phylum Bacillota; class Clostridia; order Christensenellales; family Aristaeellaceae; genus UBA2862. The sequence goes on along the minus strand of CADBCY010000024.1, from coordinate 326 downwards.
ATCGGCCTGGACGGCTCCGACGAGGCGGCCGCCTACATCAAGAGCGGCAACATGGTCGGCACCGCGCTGCAGCAGATCGCCCGCATCACCGAGATGGCCGTCGAGCAGGCCGACGCCTTCCTGAAGGACGGCACCCTGCCCGAGAGCGAGAAGCAGCTCGTGCCCTGCATGGCCATCACCGCCGAGAACGTGGACAACCTGTCCGGCTTCGTGTACACCGAATAATCTTGGGTCAATGCAAAATCGTGGGGGTAGTCGGGTAAGCGCTTGAAAAACAAAAGGATCTCAACCAAAATTGAGAGACATCGTAGCAGATGAATATCAAC
>CADBCY010000023.1 GCA_902793325.1 uncultured Eubacteriales bacterium | reverse complement strand
TACTTGGTCTGCACGTAGGTGAAGCCGTTGATGCGGCTGATGATCATGGCGGCGTCCTTGCCCAGGCCGTTCAGGATGACGCGCAGGGGCTTGGTGCGCACCTTGTTGGCGTTCAGCGCGATCTTGATGGCGCCCTCGGCGGCGGCGAAGGACTCGTGGCCGGCCAGGAAGGCGAAGCACTCGGTGTCCTCCTCCAGCAGGCGCGCGCCCAGGTTGCCGTGGCCGATGCCGACCTGGCGCTGGTCCGCGACGGAGCCGGGGATGCAGAAGGCCTGCAAGCCGATGCCGATGCAACGCGCGGCCTCGGCGGCGGTCTTGACGCCCTCCTTCAGGGCGATGGCGGCGCCGAGCTCATAGGCCCACTTGGCGTTCTCGAAGCAGATGGGCTGGGTGCTCTCGACGATCTTGTAGGCGTCCACGCCCTTGGCGTTGTTGAAAGCCTTTACTTCATCAAAATCCTTGAAGCCATACTTGTCCAGCACGGGCTGGATCTGAGGCATACGACCTTCATAATTCTCAAACAGAGCCATTCTAGCGCACCTCCTGCTTACTCTTTGCGCGGGTCAATCCACTTGACCGCGCCGTCCTCGGCCTTGAAGCGGCCGTAGGTGCCGATGTTCTTCTCATAGGCTTCGTTGGGCGTCATGCCGCCCTTGATGGCATCCATCATCTTGCCCAGAGACAGGAACTGGTAGCCGCACACCTGGTCGTCCTTGTCCAGGGCGATCTTCACGACGTAGCCCTCGGTCATCTCCAGATAGCGCACGCCCTTGGCCTTGGTGCCGTACATGGTGCCGACCATGGACCTGAGTCCCTTGCCCAGGTCCTCCAGGCCCGCGCCGATGCGCAGGCCGTCGTCGGAGAAGGCGGACTGGGTGCGGCCGTAGACGATCTGCAGGAACAGCTCGCGCATGGCGGTGTTGATGGCGTCGCAAACCAGGTCGGTGTTCAGCGCCTCGAGGATGGTCTTGCCGGGCAGGATCTCGGCGGCCATGGCGGCGGAGTGGGTCATGCCGGAGCAGCCGATGGTCTCCACCAGCGCTTCCTCAATGATGCCGTTCTTCACGTTCAGGCTCAGCTTGCAGGTGCCCTGCTGCGGCGCGCACCAGCCGATGCCGTGGGTATAGCCGGAAATGTCCTTGATCTCCTTGGCCTGGATCCACTTGCCCTCCTCGGGAATGGGCGCGGGGCCGTGGTGCGGGCCCTTGGCCACGCATACCATTTCCTCAACTTCGCGGGAATATTGCATACTGCTTACCTCCTTGTCGTTTCATGACGGGCATGAATCATGATCCTTGATGAAATCCGTCGTTCATCATCACTACAATATTATCACGGGCAGCGCTTTTTTTCAATCTATGTATCTAGAATTTACATTTCCACCGCCGGTTATGCGAAAAATGCGGCCATTCGCGCCCTTTCGTCGCCTTTAGGGCCCACTTTCGGGGCAAAAACAGGGCGTCTCGGGAGCGTGTTGCAGCCATCGTCGCGCGCTCGCGCCCTGTGCGGGCATCGCGGGCTGCGCTTGACCGCCGTCGACCGCTGCGTGAGAGAATATAAACAGACCGAAGTCGCATTTGAGCGCAAATCCGACTTCGGTCTGTTTTTTATGAAATCTCAACGTTTCAGCCAGTCGATCAGTCCTCGCTTCAGCGCCTCGTAGCGAAGGCGCTTCTCCTCCTTCGCGAAGTGCGTCTCCCGGAACTGCTCGGGGCAATTTGCGTAGTCGAGCTTCGCATCGCCGAACTGCTCGCTGGTCAGGTCGAACATGTGGCCGTCCACCACGTTGAAGCAGTGGAAGTTGCCGTCCTCCAGCGGTACGCCGTACACCCGGCCGCCGAAGAGATCCTGGGCCAGGAAGGCGGTGATGGAGCACTGGCCCAGCGTGCGGTTCTCCGGGGTCCAGTCGCCGCGCATGCGGGGCGCGCAGGTGTCGGCGCTCCACACGTGGGTGAGCGCGTCGTAGAGGTCCGTCGGCGTATGAATGCCCGGGACATCGCCGCTCCGGGCGGGCACGGCGCAGTCCTGCCAGCCGTAGAATCCGTACTGCATATCCTTCCTCCGTAGACTACATCAGGTCGAACAGGCTCATCTGCTGCGCCTGGGATTCGCACCAGCTTCGGCTCATGACCTCCAGGCGCTCCGCGTCCAGCGCGCGGAAGGGCGTCGCGCCGCGGGCGATGATCCCGCCGTTGCCGGGATAGCCCTCCCAGGCGTAGATCCAGTCGCAGGTGCGGCTCTGCAGGGCGTCGCTCTCCCCCCGCTTGCCGTCGGTGTTGAACACGAACGCGGCGTCGGCGAGGGCGAACAGCAGCTTGTTGCGGGCGATGGCATGGCTGACGGTGAACATGGCCTCCGGGTGCTCCAGCGACACCGCCGCGGCGCTTCCCGCCGCGACGCGCGCGCCGACGACCTCCTCGTGGAGGTGGGCCAGCATGCCGCCGCCGAGGATGTCCACCACCGGCACGTCGCGCTCGGCCGCCGCCGTCGCCGCCACCCTGGATACGCCCAGCTCGCCGCCGGTGATCAGCGCGAAGCCCTTCTCCGCCGCCAGCACGGCCAGACGCTCGATGGCTTCCCGCACCTCGGGGCTGGTCCGCACCCCGCTGATGCCCAGCACGGCCACGGCGGGTCGCTCCAGCAGCGATGCCGGCCCGGCGCGATAGAAGAACGCCGGCGCGCCTTCCCCCAGCTTGCGCAGCAGCCGGTCGGGGTAGGCGTCGTCGTAGCGCGTGACCACCTCGATGCCCTCGCGCATGTAGCCCTCCAGCGCATAGGAGAGCTGCACCGTGCGGTTCAGCAGCGTGAAGGCGCGGTAGCCTTCCTCTTCGCTGAGGTTCAGCCAGGCCATCAGGCCGCTGATGTCCACGCCCAGCAGCTTTCCCGGCCCGCGCAGCCCCGCCGCCCGCACGGCCTCCTGCAGCCGGACGAATTCCTGCGTGCTGTAGGGGCGCGCGTACTCCTCCCGGTTGGGCGAAAGCGCCATGGTCAGCAGCATGGTCGCGTAGGCGTCGTCGTTGTGGTTCATCCCAGCACCCCGTTCCCAGAAGTGATACCTCTATTATACCACAGGAAACGGGATTTTCAAGGGCGGCGTCGGCGCGGCGCTCAATTTCCCTCCATGGCGCGGCGCAGCTTCTCCAGCGCGCGCTTCTCGATGCGCGACACGTAGCTCCTGGAGATGCCCAGCATGGCGGCGACCTCGCGCTGCTGCCGCGGCGCGCCGTCCGCCAGGCCGTAGCGCTGCCGCACCACCTCCAGCTCCCGCGCGTCCAGCACCTTCTCCATCAAGCGCAGCGCCCGGCCCGCCTCGATGGCCGTCTCCGCCTCCCGCGATACCAGCTCCGGGTCCGTGCCGAGCAGCTCGCTCAGCGGCAGCTCCTCGCCGTCGGCGTCCCGCCCCGCCGCTTCGCCCAGCAACACGGTGTTGCGCTCCTTGCGGCGCGCGCGGAAGAACATCAGGATCTCGTTTTCGATGCAGCGCGAGGCGTAACCGGACAGCCGCCCCGCCTCCGGCCGGAAGGTGCGCACCGCCTTGATGAGCCCCAGCGTGCCGATGGAGATGAGGTCGTCCTGGTCCACGCCGGGCTGGGCGTACTTCCTCGCGATGTGGGCCGCCAGGCGCAGGTTGTGCTCGATCAGCCGGTCCCCCGCCGCCCGGTCCCCCGCCAGCATGCGCTCCACCAGCGCCTGTTCTTCCTCCCTGTCGAGCGGCATGGGAAACGCCTGGCCCGAGCCGATGCGCAGAAACATCAACCAGCCGTGCTCCGTCAGCCAGGCCAGGATTTGCGGCAGCAGCATGGAATCCCTCCTCGTGTTGTTTCTCCTCTATCCTATTCCCGGGGGCATGAAAAAGTGCCCGCCCGCGTTTGCGGGCAGGCACGATGTGTCGCCGGGGTTACTGCTGCTGAGCCTGCACGGCGCGCTGGGCGTCGTAGGCTTCCCACAGCGGGCGGTAGCGGATCACGTTGGCCTGGTGTTCCTCCAGCGTCTTGGAGAAGGCCAGCTGGCCGGAGGTGGGCTCCATGGCGCAGAAGTAGAGGTAATCCGCCTCCACGTAGGACAGGTCCGGGGCCTTTGCGGCTTCCAGCGCGGCCTGCGAGGGGTTGCAGATGGGGCCGGCGGGCAGGCCGTCCACGTAGTAGGTGTTGTAGGCGCTCGGCTGGGTGATCTCTTCCTGCGTGAGCGCCAGCTTGAACACGCCGGACAGGTAGGTGACGGTGGGGTCGCTCTCCAGCTTCCAGCCGCGCTTCAGGCGGTTGTGGAACACGGCGGAGACGCGCGCGTAGTCGGCCTTGTTGGCGGCTTCCTTCTCGATCATGGAGGCCAGCGTCACCATCTCGTCGATGGTCAGGTCGCTCTTGTAGGTCTCCACCTCGTGGAACACGCCCTCGTTGTCGGCGTAGTACTCCGTGCGGTCGGAGTAGAACACCTCGTCCACCACGTTGTTGTCCTGGTTCAGCATGGTGCGGATGAGGCTTTCCGCCGTAGCGGAGGTGAACACGCGGTAGGTGTCCGGCGCGAGATAGCCCTCCAGCGCGTACTTCCTGCCGGTCAGGCGCCCGTTGTTCTGGGCGTCCCGCAGGGCGTAGGAATTGCCCACGAAGCGGTCCACGTCGTTGCACAGCGTGAGGAATTCGCGGGTATCCTCCAGCGCGCCGATGCTCACCAGGTAGTCGGCGATGTTCTCGCAGGTCCAGCCGGGCACGATGGTGATGACGCGCTCGTTGGTCTGGCTGCCGGAGGTGAGCTCGTCCACCACCTGGGAGACGTTCATGCTGGGGGACAGCTTGAAGGTGCCGTAGCTGATGGAATTGGTCAGGCCCTTGAACTGCACCATGTACTTGAACACCTGGCGGTTGCGCAGCAGTTGCGCATCCTCCAGCCTGCGGCCGATGGCGGACACCGACTCGCCGTTCTGGATCTCGAAGCTCACGACCTCCGCGCTGCCCTCGCTCACCGGCGCGAAGAAGGCGCCGTACACGCGGTCGTAGCCGATGGACACGATGCCCACCACCACCAGCGCGCTGCAGATGAAGATGAGGATGGGACGGATGAGCTTCCACAGCCAGGCGTACCAGTACAGGCCGTACTCCCGGTCCTCGTGAAGGGAGCGGATGTTGTAGCGCTCGGCCTCGAACACGGGCAGGCGCTTCCTGCCGCCGCTCCTCCGCTGCTTTTTATTCGCCATAGTACCTCCAAACCGTCGCACGGGGCGGCGCTCATCCCTGGGCCAGCATGTCCAGGTCGATCCCGGCGACCTCGCCCAGGATCTTGAAGATGTCGGACAGCATCCGCTGGAACCGGAATTCGGCCAGCAGGTAGGCGCTCACGTCCGGGTTGAACTGCAACAGCGCGCCGATCTGCTGCAGGCGCTTGAAGTCCTCCTCCGGCATGTTTTCGCCGGAGGCCAGCTTCACCTGCATGCGGAACTGCAGCCGCTTGTATTCGTCCAGCAGCGCCTTGTTGGTGGAGTCGTCGTAGGCGACCTCCTTCAGGCGCATGTACTCCCGGTATTCTTCGCTGTCCTTCAGCGCCCGCGCCAGCGCGTGGGCCTGGTCGTAGGGATTCATTGGTATCCTCCGTGTTTGACGGCGCGGCTCCCCCGCGGGTTCCGCCGTCAGATCTCGACGATGATCGGCAGGATCATCGGGTTTCGCTTGATGGTATCGAAGATGTAGCGCTGCACGGAATCGCGCACGTCGTTCTTCAGACGGTTCCAGTCGGAGGAATCGACGGGCCCGAAGGCGTTAATGGCCCTGGCCGCGGCCTCGCGCGCGCCCTCCATCAGCTCGTCGGACTCCCGCACGTACACGAAGCCGCGGCTGATGATGTCCGGGCCGGACACCACGCTGCCCAGCTCGTGGTCGAGGCCCATGACCACGATCAGGAGGCCGTCCTCCGAGAGGTGCTTGCGGTCGCGCAGCACCACCGCGCCGACGTCGCCGATGCCCAGGCCGTCGATCAGCACGGAACCGCTGGGCACCTCGCCGGTGACGTCGAGGCTGTCGGGGCCGAGCTCGATCACGTCGCCGATCTCCACCATGGCGATGTTGTCGTCCGGCATGCCCAGTGCGCGCGCCAGGTTCGCGTGGTGGTACAGGTGGCGGTACTCGCCGTGCACGGGGATGAAGAACTTCGGCTTCACCAGCGAATGCATCAGCTTGAGCTCCTCCTGCCGGGCGTGGCCGGAGACGTGCACCTCCACCAGCGAATCGTAGATGACGTTCGCGCCGATGCGGATCAACTGGTTGATGACCCGCGACACGGACTTTTCGTTGCCGGGGATGGGCGTGGCGGACAGTATGACCATGTCGCTCTCGCGGATCTCCAGCTTGCGGTGCTCGGCAAAGGCCATGCGGGACAGGCCGCTCATGGGCTCGCCCTGGCTGCCGGTGGTGATGACGGCGATCTGGCTGTCGGGGTAGCGGTCCAGCTCCTCCACGGGAATCAGCGTGCCGGCGGGGATCGTCAGGTATCCGAGCTGCATGGCCACCTTGGACACGTTGATCATGCTCCGCCCCACCAGGCAGATCTTGCGGCCGAAGCGCACGCAGGAATCCACCACCGACTGGATGCGGTGCACGTTGCTGGCGAACATGGCGATGATCACGCGGCCGTCCGCCTTGGCAAACAGGTCGTTGAAGGTGGCCGCCACCTTCTTCTCCGACATGGTGTAGCCCGGGCGCTCGGCGTTCGTGGAGTCGCACAGCAGCGCCAGCACGCCCTTCTGCCCCAGCCGGGCCAGCCGCCCGAGGTCGATGGGCGCGCCGTCCTGGGGTGTGTAGTCCACCTTGAAGTCACCGCTGTGGATCACCGTGCCCACGGGGCTGGTGATCGCCAGCGCGCAGGCGCCGGGGATGGAGTGGTTCACGTGGATGAACTCCACCTTGAAGCAGCCCGCCTGGATGACGTCGCCCTCGCTGACGACGTTCAGCGGCGCGACCCCCAGCAGCCGGTGCTCCTTCAGCTTGTGCTCGCACAGCGCCAGCGTCAGCTTCGTGCCGTACAGCGGCGCGGGCAAGTTTCGGAGCACATACGGCACCGCGCCGATGTGGTCCTCGTGGCCGTGGGTGATGAAGTAGCCGCGGATCCTGTCCCGGTTGTGCTCCAGATAGGACGTGTCGGGGATCACCAGGTCCACGCCGGGCATGTCCTCCCTGGGGAATATGGAGCCGAGGTCCACCACGATGATGTCGTTTTGATATTCATATACGTACAGGTTTTTGCCGATCTCGCCGAGGCCGCCCAGGGCGATGATCTTCAGTTTCGCTTCCTTTGATTTTTTAGACAAACCGGTACCTCCTTTTTGCGGAATGGGTCGTATCCAAAACGCCGCCTCGCACGGGCGCGCGCTCAATTCACGCTGTCGCGGGCGGTCTGCCATGCCCTCTGTATGCGACGGGGCCGCAAACCATACCGGGATCAGTATAGCACATTATCCGTTAATTTCGCAGCCACAGGCGCGGATTTTACGGAAAAACCCGGGAACGGGGCTGCCCCGGGGCGAACCCTTCGGACCGGCCGGGCGCGGCGGCGAAGCGAACGCCGCCACTGCATCCTGTCGATCCGAGAAATTCGTCCGGGACAGCCCCCTCGCTTCCCTGGGCAATACGATCGCGCATTGGGCGGCGCGATTTGGCCGCCCGGTCAGAACAGGTCGAGGAAATCGCCGTCGTCCCCGTCCGGATCGTCGTCGTAGTCCTCGTCGTAATCGTCCGCGTCGTCCGCTTCCTCGTCGGGCAGCTCCGCCGCGGTGGGGCCGCCGAACAGCGCGTCGACCTCTTCGTCTTGCAGCCTCGGCCCGCGCCTGCGGCGGCGCTCCGCCTCCGCGCTGGAGCGCTCGTACTCGCGCTTCCTGGCGTGGTAGATGCGGCTGCGGCGGCGATCCTTCCGCGCGCGCCGGCCGGCCAGCGCCACGCCGATCAGCACCAGCATCGCCAGTATGACCAGGATCAGCATGCCCACCAGCGGGTTTTCGAAGTACCGCAGCACGGGGATGATGTCCTCCAGCGTGATCACGGCGGGCTGCTCGGCCACGTCGCGGCTGGCGATCAGCAGCGCGGTGATCGTCTCGCCCGTGTGGGCGATGTAGCGCATCTGGCCCATGATCTCGCCCTTGGAGATGGGCGCGACCATGTCGTCGGTGATGACCATTTCCGTGCGGGAGACGAAGTCGTCGATGGCCTTTGCCATCTCCTCGTCGCTGTCGGAGCGCACCAGGGCGCGGAAGTCCGCGTCGCTGATCTCGGCGATGTCGAGGTCCATGTTGCCGTTGTAGGGGTCGGTGCTGATGGCGTTGGAGATGCGCACCGTGGCGATCCTGGAGCTGGCCTGCTTGAAGAGCTGCTCCAGCGTGTAGGACGTGTACTGGGTGTAGCCGTAGTTCAGCATGCGGATGGCGTCGCGCCACTTTTCATTCTGCGTGGAGCAGTTCAGCGCCACGGCCACGAGGCGGATGCCCTCGCGCTCCGACGCGCCCACGAAGCACTGGCCGGCCATGCTGTGGAAGCCGGTCTTGACGCCGATGCAGCCGTCGTAGTAGAAGGGCGAATCCTCCTTCAGCAGGGGGTTGGTGTTGTTGATGCGGATGCTGAGGCTCTCCTTGTTCCGGATGACGTTCAGCGAATACCGGGAGGTGGAGACGATCTGGCGGAAGGTGGGAATGGTCAGCGCCTGGCGGGTGATGATGGCCAGGTCGCGCGCGGTGGTGTAGTGGTCGGGATCGTGGTAGCCGTGGGCGTTGACGAAGTGGGTGCTGTTGCAGCCGAGCTGCTGCGCACGCTCGTTCATCTTCTCCACGAAGGGCTGGATGTCGCCGCCGACCAGCGTCGCCACGGCGTTCGCGCCGTCGTTGCCGGAGGACAGCATGAAGCCGTACAGCAGGTCGCGGAAGGTGGTCTGGTCGCCGGGGTAGACGGGCACCAGCGAGCTGTCGCCCGGCACGTCCGCCGCCTGCCGGGGGATGACGATTTCGGTATCCAGCGAAATGCCGCTCTCCAGCGCCAGCAGCAGGGTCATGATCTTGGTGGTACTGGCCGGGTACATGCGCTCGTCCGCGTTCTTTTCCAGCAGCACCTCGCCCGTGTCGGCGTCCATCAGGAGGGCGGCCTGGGAATACAGGTAGTCCCCCGAGAGCACCTGGGGCATTTTGCTGCTGTAGTCCTCCGGCGTGACGGCCAGCGCCGGCTGCGCGTACAACAAAAGCAGCAGCGCGATCAGCAGCGCCGCCAGACCCCTGCGATACTGAAGCATATCTTTCCCTCGCATCATGAATCGATATGGAACCATTATAGCATCCTTTTCGGACTTTGTACAGCGAATGGGGCGAATCCTAACAATTCAGGCAGGAGTTTCCTGCGAACGCAAAGCGCCGGCGGAATCCGCCGTTTTGCTCGCTGCGTTCGCGGTACGGGTCAGCGCGCTCCGCGCCGGACGCCGCCGCGCGCGGCGACGGGCGCCCTGCGCACCGCGGAAGCCTGGCTGCGACGGGCCGCGCGGCGACGTCGAAGGCGCTCCCTTCGGCGCTTTTCTTTGATGCTGGCCGCGACGATCAACACCGCGATCAGCGCCGCAAGCGCGGCGAGCGCCACGATCAGTCCGGCGTGCAGCCCGGCGCCGTTCTCGCTCGCGCCGCTGTTGCCGTTCGAATCGCCGGGCAGGCCGCCGCCCGGTTTGCCCGGGGTCTTGGGGGTCTTGGGGGTCGCCGCGCCGCCGTGCTGCTTCTCGGGCTCCGTGGGTGCGGGCGTCTCCACGACCTTCTCCGCCACATCCCTGGACGCGAGCAGCGCCACCGAGGCCGAGCTGCCGTCCGCCAGCTCGAACACCACCCGCCCCATGGCTTCGCCCTTTTGGACCGGGGCGACGAGCTCGCGCGACCATTCCACGCGCGCACCCGCCCGCAGCTCGGACAGGGCGTTTTCCAGCGATTCGTCGCTGTCCACGATCAGCATGCGCGTCGCGCCGCCGTCCTCCACCGCGCCGAGGTCCATCCGCAGGTTCCCGCTGTCGGGGTCCTCGTCGGAGGCGTTCTCGATGGTCGCGCCGGCGTATTCCACCGCCACCTGCCGCGCCAGATCGCCCAGCGGGTAGGGCGCGTACAGTCCGAAGCCGTACTCGAACAGCCGCGCCGCGTCGTACCACTTCTGGTTTTCCTTGGGGCAGTTCAGCGTGACGCACATCAGGTTCACGCCGTTGCGCGTGGCGGTGCCCACGAAGCAGTAGCCCGCCTTGCTGTGAAAGCCCGTCTTGACGCCGGTGCAGTCGGCGTAGTAGAACTTCTCCTCCTCGCGCACCATCAGTACCCGCGAGGGGATGTCCAGCGTCTGCTTCTTGCCGTTGCGGGACAGGGTGACCTTCCACTCGGGCGTGGCGACGATCTGCCGGAAGGTTTCGTTCTTCATGGCCTCGTGCGTGATGAGCGCGAGGTCCCTGGCCGTGGTATAGTGGTTTTCGTTGTGGTAGCCGTGGGCGTTGGTGAAGTGCGTGCCCTTGCAGCCCAGCTTCTTCGCGCGGGCGTTCATGCGGGCGACGAATGCGTCGATGCTGCCGTCCACCAGCACGGCGATGGCGTTCGCGCCGTCGTTGCCGGAATTGAGCATGAAGCCGTAGAGCAGGTCGCGGAAGGTGAGCTTGTCGCCGGGCTTGACGGGGATGGTGGAGCTTCCCTCGGGGATCTTCCCCGCCGCCTTGGGCACGGTCACGACCTTGTCCAGGTCGATGTCGCTCTCCAGCGCCAGCAGCAGGGTCATGATCTTGGTGGTGCTCGCCGGGTACATGCGCACGCCGGGGTCCTTGGAATAGATCACTTCGCCGGTATCCGCATCCAGCAGCAGCAGCGCCTCGCCGAACAGCGCTTCTTCATCCAGGGCGGGAACGTCATGGATGACGTCGGCCAGGGCTGCGCCGCAGAACAGCGCGACAATCAGCGCGGCCGCGAGTGCCGCGCGGAGCATCCTGCGAATGGGCATATCGTATCTCCTGTCGCCGGGATTCCGGCGTCGTTTTCCCGGGCTTTGCCCGTAGGATAGAATAATAATAGCATCCTCCGCGGGGTTTGTACAGCACGGGGCGTAAAAAACTAACAATCGGGCAGCAAATGTCATATTCTCTGGACAAAATTATGACATTCCGGATTCTTTTCACCGTGTTTGCCATTAATTCAATCTATCCCCTTGAAATTGTTGCGACTTTCGTGTATAATGATAACAAAATCATGAACTTGAAATGTCAGTGTTTTCAATTGACAGCGAAGGAAGTCTCAGGAGGAAGTGCAATGCCCAAGAAAATTCTCATAGTCGACGACGAGCCCCTCATTGTCAAGGGTTTGAAATATTCCCTGGAGCAGGACGGCTACGAGACCGATTCCGCCGCCGACGGCGAGGAAGCCATCAACAAGTTCTTCGCGGGACAGTACGACCTGATCCTGCTGGATGTGATGCTGCCGAAGATCGACGGCATCGAGGTGTGCCAGCGCATCCGCGAGCGGAGCAACGTGTCCATCATCATGCTCACCGCCAAGGGCGACGACATGGACAAGATCCTCGGCCTGGAGTACGGCGCCGACGATTACATGACCAAGCCCTTCAACATCCTCGAGGTCAAGGCCCGCATCAAGACCATCTTCCGCCGCACGGCCATGCTCCAGAAGGAGAGCGGCCAGCGCATCATCACCGTGCGCGACATGCAGTTGAACGTGAACAACCGCTCCGTCACCGTGGGCGGGCGCGAGGTGAACCTCACCGCCAAGGAGTTCGACCTGCTGCAGCTGTTCGTCACCAACCGCGGCAAGGTGTTTTCCCGGGAAAACCTGCTGGAAACCATCTGGAAGTACGACTATCTTGGCGATCTGCGCACGGTGGACGTGCACATCCGCCGCCTGAGAGAAAAGATCGAAAAGGTGCCCAGTCAGCCTGAATACATCTTCACCAAGTGGGGAGTGGGCTACTATTTCACAGACAAGGATTAAGACATTTATCCATTCCATACGCTGGAAGATCACCCTCGCCTACGTGCTGATCATCGCGGTGGCCTTCGCGGTCATCGGCTTCTCGTTGATTCAGCTGGTGGGCGAGTACCTGTTCACCCAGCGATCCAGAGACGACCAGAGAATCGCGGACACGCTCGCCGAGCAGCTCAGCGGTTATTTGGTCGCTTTTGATGCGCAGAGCATGTACGCGCTGGCCCGGGACACCGCCGAGGCGGAGAACCAGGGGCGCGTGCTGGTGCTGGACGCCAACTGCGTGGTGCAGGTGGATACCGGCTCCCGGCTGAACGGCACGCGCTTCATCACCCGGGAGATCGGCAGCGTGCTCGCCGGCGAGCGCAGCGACTACGGCTACTACGACATGGGCGGCGCGGGCGCCTTCTGGGTGCGTGCGGCGCTCACCACGTTCTCCAACGTCAGCGCCATGACCGGCTTCTACGCCAGCGGCATCTACGAGGACGGCGCGCTGGTGGGCGTGCTGGTGTACATCTCCCACGTGCAGGAGATCTACGAGAGCCTGCACGACATCCAGCTTCGCATACTGTTCTGGCTGCTGCTGGTGGCGGCGCTGGTGTTCGTCATCAACCTGTTCATCACGCGCGCCTTCACGCGGCCCATCGGCGAGCTGAACGCCGGCATCGCGCAGATGAGCCGCGGCGACCTGTCCGTGCGGGTCAACGTGCGCGGCAAGAACGAATTCGCGCAGCTCGCGGCGGCGTTCAACTCCATGTCCGAGCGCCTGGAAAAGCTGGACAAGGCCAGGAGCCAGTTCGTCTCCAACGCCTCCCACGAGCTAAAGACGCCGCTGAGCACCATGAAGATCCTGATCGAATCGCTGGTGTACCAGGACCCGCCCGACCCCGAGATGACCAAGGAATTTCTCGGCGACGTCAATAAGGAGATCGACCGGCTGAACCGCATCGTGTCCGACCTGCTGACGCTGGTGAACATCGACAGCGGCACCATGAAGCTGAAGCTGACGCCGCTCAACATCAGCGACCTCTTGCAGGAGCAGGTCAAGCGCCTCTCCCCCCTGGCGCGGGAGAACGGCATCGAGCTGGATTGCACGGTGAAGGACAGCCTGGAGGTCATGGGCGACCCGCTCAAGCTGCAGCAGGTCATCTACAACGTCATCGACAACGCCATCAAGTACACCGGGCGCGGCGGCGAGGTGCGCTGTTCGGTGGCGCGCGCGGGGCGCAAGGCGGTCATCCGCGTGGCGGACACCGGCGTGGGCATTCCCGCGGAGGATCTGCCGCATATCTTCGACCGCTTCTACCGCGTGGACAAGGCGCGCTCCAGGGAGACCGGCGGCACCGGCCTCGGCCTCTCCATCGTGAAGCAGACCCTGCAGATGCTCGGCGGCGACATCGAGGCCCAGAGCGAGTTCGGCAAGGGCTCCACCTTCACCATCACCATGCCCATCGCGTCGACCCGGGCCGAGGAATAGCGCCCCGGCCGACGATTTCCCCCATTCCGCACGAAGGGAGGGCTTGCCCCGTGAACCGGTTGTTGCGCCTCGCGGCGCTGCTCGTGGCCGTGGCGCTGTGCGCCGGCGGCTGCATGCTCCGGGAACAGGAACCGGCGGACGATGCGTTCGTCGCGGCGCTCCCCCAGCCCTCCGAGGAACCGCAGGAGCTCTTCCTGGGCGAAAACACCTCCGCCCGCTCCTCCAGTGTGACCCTGTACTACGCCGCCGCGGACGGCGTCAACTTCTCCACCGTCACGCGAAGCCTGCGCGTGGAGAACGGCGAGAGCCTGCTGGACGCCGCCGTGGACGCGCTGCTTCGGCCCTCGTCCGACCGCGACGCCGCCTATTTCGCCACCCGCGACACGCAGCTTCTGTCCACGGAATACGCCTGCGGCACCGCCACGGTGAACCTGTCCATCGACGCCCTCAGCGCGCAGAGCGAACAGGAGCTGCTGGCGCTGGTGGTGTCCGTGGGGAACACGCTGCTGGGCATCGAGGGCGTGGAGGCCGTGAACGTGCTGGTGGGCGGCCAGTGCGTGCGCTTTTCCGGCCTGCCCTTCGGCGCGCAGGCCGAGCCGGTCGGCAGCATCGCCGCCGCCTACGCGCAGCTCCAGACGGAGCAGGAGCAGCTTCGCGCCGGCACCAGCTCCGGCGTCAGCCGGTGGGCGCTTTTGTACTTCCCCACCAACGACGGCCGCTGGCTGGTCCCGGAGCGCAGGCGCATCAGCTTCTCCGGGACCGACTTCGCCACGGGCCTGCTGGAGGCGCTGGGCAAGGGGCCGCGCGAAAACGACTGCGCCATCCCGGTGCTCCCGGAGGGCGTGGAGCTGTTGAACGGCGCGCCGACGGTGTCCACGCTGAGCTCGGGCGAGCACCTCCTGACGCTGAACTTTTCCTCGACGCTGACCAACTACCTGGCGTTCTCGGGCCTCTCCGTCTGGGAGCTGCTGGGCTCGCTGTCGCTGACCTGCCTGAGCTTCATGCCGGAGATGGACGCGGTGCGCGTGGAGATCAACGGCACGCCCATCGAGATCAGCGAGGATAGCCGCTTCCCCGACGGCCTGATCCGCCGCGACGACTTCTCCGGCCGCATCGGCAGCGTGGCCACGCTGTACCTGGCGTGCGACGACGGCATGCTGACGCCCGTGCGCCGGGCGGTGTCCAAGCGCAGCGCGCTGTCGGCCCGCAGCCTGCTGGCGGAGCTGTTCCGCTACGCCGACAGCGAGGAGTCGCCCCGTTTCCCGGTGCCCGAACCCATGTACGAGGACGACGTGCTGGGCGTGCAGATCACCGGGCACATCGCGCGGGTGGACCTCTCCGCCAACTTTTACCGCGCCTGCCAGAACCTGAGCGAGCAGGACGAGCGCAGCGCAGTATACGCCATGGTGAACACGCTGTGCGCGCTCCGGGACGTGCGCGCCGTGCGCTTCTTCGTGGAGGGCGTGGCGGCGGAAACGCTGTCCGGCAACATCTACCTGCGCAGCCCCCTCCTCCCCAACCCCGGCATCGTCGCCGACCGCGCCGGCAACCCGGAGGGGTAAGCGGCCATCATACATAAACAGAGGAATCCCGCCTTTGTGGGGGATTCCTCTGTTCTAATTATAACTCCTCCTATAACTCCACGCGCACCTTCCGCGCCTCCAGCCAGCGGTTGACCTGCCACAGGTAGCCGAGGAGCTGTGGGCCGGCCATGAGCTGCCCGAACCACGGGGTATCGACGGGGTTCAGGTCGGATTCGGCGATGGCACGCACCCGCGTCCGGTCGATCCAGCGGAAGATCGGCGCATCCGCGTCCTCCGCCATGCGCAGCGCCATCTCCCGGAGGATCTCCGCGTAGCGCGGGCTGCAGGTCTTGGGATACGGGCTCTTCCTGCGGCGCAGCAGCTTTTCCGGCAGCAGGTCGGCCACGGCGCGGCGGAACAGGCCCTTTTCCTGCCCGTCCAGGAACTTCATCGTCCAGGGCACGTTGTACACGTACTGCACCAGCCGCTCGTCGCACAGCGGCGTGAGGATGCGTATGCCGCCGCCCCGGCCCATGCACGTCGCGCGCTCCTGGAGGTTGGTCATGAAGTATTCGAAGCACAGCCGCTGCAGGATGCGGAGCCTGCGCTCCTCCGGCGGATAGCCGCCGCCGGGATCGGCCATGGCGCGCCGCGTCTCGTAGGTGTCGCAGACGTATTCCTTCAGCTTCAGCGCCTCGCGGACCTCCGGCAGCAGCAGCGATTCCCGGAGCTCCAGCGAGCCCGACCAGGGGAAACCGTCACCCTTCGCCTCGCCCCGGAACCACGGATAGCCGCCGAACACCTCGTCGCCGCACTCGCCCGACACCACGTTCCGGCCGTACCGCCCGATCTGCGATGAGAACAGCAACAGCGAAGCGTCCACGTCCGCCATGCCCGGAAAGCCGCGCAGCGCGAGCGCCCGGCCCAGCGCGTGCGCCAGGGCCGGCTGGTCCAGCGTCACCGTGCGGTGCTGCGTCCCCAGCGCGCGCACCGCCAGCGCCACGTAGGGCGCGTCCTTCTCCGGGCGGAAGGCGTTGGGCCGGAAGTCCCTGTCGTTGTCCAGATAGTCCACGGAGAAGCTGAGCACCACGTCGTTGACCCTGCGCAGCAGCGCCGTCAGCGACGTGGAATCCAACCCGCCGGAGAGCATCACCATCGGCTGGAGGCGCGCCACGTCCGCCACGCACGTCTCCAGCAGCTCCCGCGTGCGCCGCACCGTGTCCTCCACGCCCTCCCCGTGGGGCTCGTCTTTGATGGCAAAGTAGCGCGCCGTCCGCTCCCTGCCCGCCCGCACGACGAGCGCGCAGCCCGGCTCCACCGTGCGCACGTCGCGGTAGCAGGTGCGCCCCGGCGTGCGCGCGGGGCCGAGGCCGAACAGCTCCCGCATGCCGTCGGCGTCCATGTCGGCCAGCCCGCCGTCGAACTTCAGGAGGCTGTCCGGATGGTCGGAAAACACAATGCTGTCGCCGCGCCGCGCGTAGAACACCGGTTGCTCGCCCATCCTGTCCCGGCTCAGCACCATGGCGTCCGCCGCGGCGTCCAGCACGCAGCTCAGCACCGGGCCTTCGAGATGGGCGGGATACGCCTCGCCCCACGCCTGGTAGGCGCGCAGCACGAGCTGGGCGGCGTCGACGTTCGCCGGGCATTCCAGCGCCGCCGCCAGCGCGCGACGGTTCCGCAGCCTGCCCTCGGCCATGGCGATCAACTGCCCCTCGGAGGCCAGGCCGTAGGCGCACAGGGACATCCTGCCCTTGGTCACGCACGGCGCGTCGCAGATGCCGCCGCTGGAGCGGGTATATTCCGCATGGTAGATACCGAAATAATTCATGCGCTTCACTCCTTCATTCGACCTGCGACATACTATGTTCTCCGGGAACCGGCCATGACTCGACAGTTTTCGGCTTGCGAACGCGCGGCGGGTTGTGATAGAATAGGGTCAAACAAACGCAGGGAGGCGCGAGACATGGCGTACAGCACGGATATTCAGGCGGCAAGGGCTCTGGCGGAGCGCATGCACGAGGGACAGTTCGACAAGTCCGGACTCCCCTACGTCACCCACCCGGAGCGCGTGGCGTCCAGGCTCGATTCGCCGGAGGCGCAGGTGGTCGGCTGGCTGCACGACACGGTGGAGGACACCCCGCTCACCGTCTTTGACATCGAGGCGCAGTTCGGCCCGGAGACCGCCGCGGCGGTGGACGCCATCAGCCGCCGCGACGACGAGGGCTGGGAGGAGTACATCGAGCGCGTGGCGAAGAACCCTGTGGCGCGGAAGGTGAAGATCAGCGACCTCGTCGACAACAGCAACCTCTCCCGCCTGCCCACGGTGACGATGAAGGACGTGAAGCGCCAGGCCAAGTACAACCGCGCGCTGAAGCGCCTGCTGGAGGAAGAGGGCAAATAGGCGCCCCCGGCGCGGCCTTCCCCCGTCGCCCCAACCGTTCCGCCATCCGAAAAGGAGGTCGCCCCATGGTATCCGGACGCTTCGCGCCGAGCCCCAGCGGACGCATGCACCTGGGGAACGCCTTCTCCGCGCTGCTGGCCTGGCTGTCGGCAAAATCGAAAGGCGGGGAGATCGTGCTGCGGATCGAGGACCTCGACCCCGCCCGCAGCCGCCGGGAGTACGCCGAGGCCATCATGGACGACTTCCGCTGGCTGGGTCTTCGGTGGGATCGCCGCGCGGAGGACCAGAGCCGCCGGGGCGACGCCTACGAGGCGGCGCTGGACAGGCTGCGGCAGATGGGCCTCATCTACCCCTGCTACTGCGGCCGCGACCAGCTTCACGCCGCCTCCGCGCCGCACGCCTCCGACGGGCGGGTGATCTACGCCGGTACCTGCCGGAGCCTGACGGAAGCCCAGCGCGCGGCGATGCGTCGCCCGCCCTGCCTGCGCGCCGTCGTCCCGGAGCGGGAGATCGCCTTCACGGACGTCCTGCAGGGTCCGCAGGCCATGAACCTGCGAACCGAATGGGGCGATTTCATCGTGCGGCGCTCGGACGGCGTGGCGGCCTACCAGCTCGCGGTCGTGGTGGACGACGCGGCCTGCGGCGTCACCGAGGTGGTTCGGGGCCGCGACCTGCTGTCCGCCACCCCGGCGCAGCTTTGGCTGTACGAGGCGCTCGGGCTGCGCGCGCCGGCGTTCTGCCACGTGCCCATGCTGCTCGCCCCGGACGGACGTCGGCTCAGCAAGCGCGAGCGCGATCTGAACCTGGGCGAGCTGCGGGAGCGCTGGACGGCGGAGCGGGTCGTCGGGCTGCTGGCTTGGAAGTGCGGGCTCATCGACCGCTGGGAGCCGGTCGCCGCCGCCGAGCTCGTCCCCCACTTCCGCTGGGACCGCATCCGGCGGGAGGACATCGTGCTGGACTCGGAGAAGCTCTTTCCGTCGTAGTTATATAAGCATCTTGATCCGAACAGATGATTAAAGGGGCGGCCGATGGCCGCCCCTGGTGTGTATTGTTCTCTTTGATCGCTTCAGGCAATCCACTCTGCCCGTTCAGATTTCCCGCAGGCCCTTCAGCGCGGGGAGGGCGTTGCCGTCGTAGTCGAACAGGCACAGGTTCGCCCACTCGTTGCCGCCGGAGCCGCGCTCCCCGATGTACGACAGCGCCGCGTCGTTCGCCCACTCGCTGCCCGGCACCGGGAGCCAGGCGGGTTCCCAGTACACAAAGCCCAGGCCCCTGCCGCCGGGCACCGCGCGGATCGTCGCGGCGAGATCCCGCAGGAAGTCGAGCTGGCCGGCGGGCGTCATGGGATAGTCCACCCGCGCCGCCAGCGCGGGCTTTGCGGCCATGCCCTTGCGCCTGTCCTCGGGCAGGCGCTCCCGGCGGCCGTAGTCCTCGAGCGTAAAGCCCATGGCCGTCTCCACGACCAGCAGGTCCTTGTCGTAGCGCGCGGCGAGGTCGGACAGGTTGTCCGCCAGGCCCTGCATCGGCCCGTGCCAGAAGGGATAGTAGCTGAGCCCGATCGCGTCAAAGTCCGCGCCGCCCGCCGCGAAATATCGGTCGAACCACGCGCGGTACATATCGTTGTCGCCGCCCCGGTCCAGGTGGATCATGGCCGCGACCTGCGGCGCCACCTCCCGCACGGCCCGCAGGCCCGCGTTCACGAACGCGGCGATGTTCCCGAATTCGGGCGCCTTCCCCAGTGGCCACAGCAGGCCGTTGGTGATCTCGTTGCCGATGGAAACATACGCCGGCACGAGGTCGCGGCGCCGCATCTCCAGCATGGCGTCGCGCGTATAGGCGTACACGGCGTCCGCGAGCGCGGCGGCGTCCATGCCCCGCCACGCCTTCGGCACGCGCTGCTTGCCGGGGTCGGCCCAGAAGTCGCTGTAGTGGATGGTCGCCATCCAGGGCATGCCCATGGCCTTCGCGCGCGCGGCCAGGGCGAGCACAGTCACAAGGTCGTTGCCGCCCGCGCCGTAGGGCGTGCCGTCCTCGGCGAAGGGATCGTTCCACAGGCGCAGCCGGACGAGGTTCGCGCCGTTGTCCCGCAGGATCGCCAGCGCGTCCCCCTCGACGCCGCCGTCGAAGAACCGGCCGCCGCAGGCCTCCACCTCGCGGAGCGTGGACACGTCCACGCCCCTGATTATATCGCGCTGCATGCGGTCAAAACTCCGTGAAATCTTCAAAGTCGGTGAAGCGGCGGTACATGGCCCCGTACTTCTGCCGGACGCGCTCGTTGCCCTCCAGCACCTCCTGCTCGGTACCGGTGAACTGGCAGCGCAGGCAGTAGTACTCGCCCTTCTCCGCGTCGTAGAACATATCCATGTCGATGTCCCGCATGAAGCAGCAGGGACAGCGGTAGTTCAGTTTGCCTTTTCGAGCCTGAGCCATGTGGTGACTCCCTCCTTTGCCGTCAGCGTCGCCGTGTAGCCGAGCGTGAACACCGGGGAGAAGGCGTAGCCCTCCCTGGCGTAGCCGGTCCGGTTCCTGCCCTCGCACGTCAGCTCCACCCGGGTCTCGATGGGCGGCAACGTGCAGCGCACGCGCCCGGCGTTCGCCCGGGTCAGCTCCCTGCACCGGTAGGCGTAGCGCAGCTCCTCGCCGTCTACCGCCAGCGTCAGGGGCGTCATGTCCTCGGGGTACTCGGTGGTGCCGTAGGACGCCACCATGTACTCGTCGATCTCCACCTGCGCGGCAGGATCGCTGATCTCCACGATGCGGCGGTCGTAGCGGATCGAGGAATCCCCCTCCATGAAGGTGATCACAGTCTCCAGCTTCAGTATCAGGCCCTCGAACGCAATCTCCACCGGGTCCAGCGTCAGCCTGCGGCAGCCGCCGTCCCTGCTGAAATGCGCCTTGGTGCGGCACAGGCACAGGTCGACCTCCTCGCCGTTGTAGCGCAGCTTCGCCGAGCGCACGGTGCCCTCCCCGGCGTAGTGGGTGAAGTAGCCGGCGCGGTACTTCTCCTGGATGAGATAGGGGTAGCTGGCGTCCTGGACGTGCTTCGTGCCGATGCCCACCGGCCACTCCAGCTTGGCGGCATAGGGCCGAAGGTCCACGATGGCGCCGCCCTGGTCCATGTTCACGCAGGCGCGCATGAAGGGGTCGCAGTACCAGAAGAGCTGCTTCTTGCTGCCGTAGAGGATGTCCCGCCACAGCGCGCATTCGGGCGTGGTGTAGGTCCTGATCTTCCGGTAGTGGTCCGCGAACTCCGCCATGGTCATGTCGGCGAGCTTGCCTTCCCGCTTCAACTTGCCGTAGTAGGCGCAGCCGTCCTCATAGGACTTCTTCAGCAGCTCGAAGGGCTGCTCCCACCGGCCCATCTTGTTCAGCCAGCCGGGGCCGACGAACATCATGTTGTAGGCGTAGCCGTCGTTGAACTTCCCGAGCGAGCGATACTGGTCGATGAGGTTGTAGAGGTACGGGTATTCCCAGGTCTTCGTGTCGTAGATCATGCCGCGCAGCACGTTCTGCGGGTGGGTGCCGAAGTTGGAGCCGTTGCCGTCGTAGCAGGCCAGCAGGTCGCGGGACAGGTGCGGGATCGCCACGATGCCGCTGTCCTCGGCCTCGTTGGCGGCGGGGGCGTGGGTGTTCTGCTTCGAGGGGATCCAGGGCGCCCAGGGACCGCCGTCCATCAGCGTGAACCAACTGTTGTTGCAGGTGTGGTAGGCCTTGGGTCCCTCCTCCCAGCAGGTGGCCACGGCGCACTTCACCGAGGGATACTCCGCCTTGATGAAATTGATGAGCCCGGCGTCCAGGTAGTAGGAGCCGGTGGACTCCGGGTAGAAGCCGAAGCACTCGCGGAACTTCCCGAACACGTCCCGCACGATGGCCTTCTTGTCCTCCATCGAGAACATCCAGATGCAGAAGTCGCGGGTATGGTACTTCTCGCGGAATTCCTTGCAGGGCAGGCCCAGCAGGCTCAGCGCGATCTCGTCGCCGTACTGCGCGTGGTGCTCCTTCGCAAGCGCCACGGCCTCAGCGTTGAACAGCGAGGCGTAGGTCATCTGGATGGTGGTCTTGAGGCCGTTCCGGTGGGCGCAGTCCTGCTGAAGCTTGAAGATGTCCAGGCTCTCCGTCAGCAGCGCCTTACGGCCGATGTCCTCCGCCTTGCCGTGCCCGGTGACCTTCTCGGCGTACTCCGGCACGAGCTCCGGCCGGTGGATGATGTTTACGATGAATGGCTGCACGCGCGTTTCCTCCCACAGATCTCGTCGATGCGCCCGAGCTCCTCTTCCGTAAAGGCGCGGTTTTTCAGGGCCTTGATGTTGTCCAGGATCTGCTCCGGCCGGGACGCGCCGATCAGCACCGAGCAGACGTCCCCGTCCTTCAGGATCCACGAAAGCGCCATCTCCGCGAGCGTCTGGCCGCGGCGGGACGCGAGCGCGTCGAGCGCGCGGATCTGCGACAGCCGCTCTTCCGTCAGGCTGCTTTCTTTCAGGAACCGCCCGTCCCTGGCGATGCGACTGTCCGCGGGAATGCCGTTCAGGTAGCGGTCGGTGAGCAGGCCCTGCGCCAGCGGGCTGAAGGCGATGATGCCCAGGCCGTGCTCGCGGCACCATGCCTTCACGCCGTCGTCTTCGATGGTGCGGTCAAACAGGGAGTAGCGCCGCTGGTTCACGATCAGCGGCAGGCGCAGCGCCCGGGCGATCTCCACGGCGCGCGCGGTGGTTTCGCGGTCGTAGTTGGAGATGCCCGCGTACAGCGCCCGGCCGCTCTTTACGATGAAGTCCAGCGCTTCCAGGGTCTCCTCCGGCGGCGTCTCGGGGTCCATGCGGTGGTGGTAGAAGATGTCCACGTAGTCGAGCCCCAGCCGCTTCAGGCTCTGGTCGCAACTGGCCACCAGGTACTTGCGGCTCCCCCAGTTGCCGTAGGGGCCGGGCCACATGTCGTAGCCGGCCTTGGAGGCGATCAGCAGCTCGTCCCGGTAGGGTTTGAAGTCCTCCGCCAGGATGCGCCCGGCGTTGATCTCGGCGCTGCCGTAGGCGGGGCCGTAGTTGTTCGCGAGGTCGAACTGCGTGATGCCGCAGTCGAAGGCCGTTCGGCACAGGGCCTTCATGTTGTCGTAGCTCGCGTTGGAGCCGAAATTGTGCCAGAAGCCCAGCGAGACGGCCGGGAACTTCAGGCCGCTGCGGCCCACGCGGCAGTAGTCCATGGCCTCGTAGCGCCCGGCGTCGGCGCGGTAGATATCCGCCATGAGATACGCCTCCTTTGTCGTCATTGCGCCCGTTCCCTGCCCGCGCGCTCAATCGTCCGGTGGAGCAGGAACAGCGCGAACATCGCGCCGCAGGCTTCGCCCACGGGCAGCGCCGCCGCCAGCCCGGTTTCTCCAAACAGGCGGTCCAGCAGGAACATGTAGGGGATGTAGAACACCAGCTCCCGCACAAAGGCGTGGGCCAGCGTGCTGCGCCCGTTGCCCATGGCCTGCATGCAGTAGGAGGTGTGGTAGTTGATGAACTGCACCGGCGAGGCCACGCTGCGGATGCGCAGGAACAGCGCCGCATAGCCCACCGTCGTCAGCGCCGACGCGCCGTCCCCGGCGCTGGTGCTCAGGAATACCCGCGCCACCTGCCCGGCGAAAAGCTGGAAGAGCAGAAGGCACGTCGCCGACACCGCCAGGCCCGAGAGTCGCGCGGTGCGGATCACAGCGCGCATGCGCGCGTGGTCGCCGGAGCTGTAGTTGAACGCCACGATGGGCAGCATGCCCTGGCAGATGCCGATGTTCACGGCGTTCGGCACGCGCTCCACCTTCATCACGATCCCCATGCCCGCCAGCACCAGGTCGTTGTGCGCGGCGGCGATGATGTTCACGCAGATGTTCGCCACGTCAAAAAGGCCCACCAGTATCGCCGAGGGCACGCCCACCGCGAACAGCGCCCGCACGTGTGCGCGCTCCAGCGTCCGCGCGGCGCGCAGGCTCATACTGAGCGGGGCCTCGCGCGACGCCCTGCGATAGGCAAACAGCAGGTACGCGCAGGCGACGAAGTTGGACAGTGCCGTCGCCAACGCCGCGCCGGTGACCTCCTGCCCGCGCGGCAGCAGCACGAACATGAACAGCGGGTCCAGCAGCACGTTCAGTATACCGCCCATGCTGAGCCCCGCGCTCGCCTGCGTGGAAAAGCCGGTGTTTCGCAGCAGGTGCGCCAGCGTCATCGAGAGGATGCTCGGCAGGCTGCCCGCCACGGTCACGATGAGCGCGTAGCTCCTCGCGTAGCCGATGGTGGCGTCCGAAGCGCCCAGGAAGCGCAGTATGGGATCGAGGAAAAGGCCGATCAGCAGCGAGTAGCACAGCGCGATCAGCGCGGCGCCGTAGAAGCCGAAGGCGCTCACCTGCCGGGCCTTGTCGCCCTTCCCCGCGCCCATCAGCCGGGCCACCAGGCTGCCGCCGCCGATGCCGAACAGGTTCGACAGGGAGACGTTCATCATCACCATGGTCAGCGTCAGCGTGGTCGCCGCCATCATGTAGGAATTGCCTGTCCTGCCGATGAAGAAGGCGTCCACCATGTTGTAGATCAGGTTGATGAGCTGGCTGATGATGGTGGGCACCGCCATGGCGAGCAGCGCCTTCGGGACGGGTGTCCTGGCAAACAGCTCCTGCCGGCTGACCGCGGGCCGTTTCATGCGAACATCCCCTTCCCCGCGCTTCGATTCGCTTTCGCGTCGTCACCGTATTCTACCACAATTCGTCGGGTTGAACAATGCCGCGGAAGTAAAATCGGAGGTTTACAAAAGGGCGTTCCCGTGGTATAATAGGCTTGCAAATCGGTTCGAGGAGGATGGGATCATGCCGCAAAAGGGCGTCAAGGTGATCGCGCAGAACCGCCGCGCCCGGCACGACTACTTCATTCTTGAAACCTGGGAAGCGGGCATTGAGCTGAAGGGCACCGAGGTGAAGTCCATCCGGCTCGGCAAGTGCAACCTGAAGGACTGCTACGCCCAGGTGAAGGACGGGGAGATGCTGGTGTACGGCATGCACATCAGCCCCTACGAGAAGGGCAGCTACTTCAACACCGACCCGCTGCGCCCCAAGCGCCTGCTGATGCACAAGGCGGAGATCCGCCGCTGCCAGCAGCAGGTGATGCAGCAGGGTCTGGCGCTGATCCCGCTGAGCACGTACCTGAAGGACGGTCGCGTGAAACTGGAGCTGGCGCTGTGCAAGGGCAAGAAGCTCTACGACAAGCGCGACGACATCGCCAAGCGCGACGCCAAGCGCGACATGGAGCGCGCCGTCCGGTCAAAGAACTGATTTGCAACCCATTCACGCGGGGCCGTATTTGGTTTCGACGGGGATGCGGAGGGACAGAGAAGCGAGCGGCGGCCCTGTACCGCCTGAAAACGGGAAATCAAAAATGAACTGACACTAACAGTTATTCTCCTGTCGCCGCTTAATCGGCGACCGTCGACCCTGAGCGTCCTGCCGCGCAGGCCATCGACGTCATAGTAGCAGGGAACCAGCCGACTTAAGCTTTGCGGCCGGCCGGATTTTATGAAGCTACTGATGCCGGAATCCCGTCTGTGGGAGTCCGGCGGAGGGAACGTTAAATCGCAGACTGCGCTCGGAGAAGCTCTGGTCTTCTGGTCTTCGGACAGGGGTTCGACCCCCCTCGGCTCCACCACTTTCCTGACCACCATATCACAAGATATGGTGGTTTTTCTATGATATGAACACTATATATTGTGGTATAAAAACAGAGGGGATGCCGCGTTTTGCGGTGGTAGAAAATTATGGTAGAAAAATACTGTGTTTTGTGGTATGATATAGCTGCTTGGTAGAAAAAAACGACGCCGCTTTGAAAGGGGATTTGCAGGATGGCCAGGATGAAAGTTGCAAAAAACATCGCCTATGATGACGACCGCCAGCGGTATTACGTCACCTTTCATTACGGCAACGGCGTGAAGTCCACCAAGACATTCACGACCAAGGCGGATGCCGTCCGGGCGCTCAAGCAGTTTGAGGCGGACAAGGCGAATGAAGAGGTCGTCGAGCCGACCAGGGACAGCCTGGGTGAGTGGATGCGCTATTGGCTGGAGAACATCTCAAAGCCCAATGTACGCGCGACTACCTACCACGGCTACAAGAACCTGGTGGAGCGGCACCTGATTCCCTCCCTGGGCGGCAAGCCCCTGCAGAAGGTCACAGCGGCGGACATCCGCGAGTATTACAAGAAGAAGCTCTCAGGGCCGAAAGCCCTGTCCCAGAACTCGCTGCGCAAGCACCACGACGTGCTCAATCAGATCTTCCAGGCGGCGGTGTTGGAGGACAAGCTGCGGAAGAACCCCATGCGCATCGTCTCCGCGCCGAAGAAGGAGACCATACAATACACGATCTACACCGCCGAGGAACTGCACGATCTCTTCGAGAAGGTCAAGGGAAATCGCCTCGAGATCGTGGTCAAGCTGGCGGGCTACTATGGCCTGCGCCGCGAAGAGATCTGCGGTCTGATGTGGCAGGACATCGACTTCGAGCGGAATCTGTTTGAGATTCGCCGCTCCATGACGATGGCGGGCGGGCAGCTGTTGATCGACGAGCCCAAGACCAGGTCCTCCTATCGCAAGGAAGCCATGAACGACGACGTGCGCGAGCTGCTGCTTGCTCTCCGTGAAAAGCAGGAGGAGAACAAGCGGATGCTCAAGGACGATTACATGGAAACCGGCTTCATCCTCTGCTGGGAAGACGGCAAGCCTTACCGGCCGAACTATATTTCCGAGCTGTTCACGAAGTTCCTCAAGGACAACGGCCTGAAAAAGATACGGCTCCATGACCTGCGCCACAGCTTCGCCTCCATCGCCAACGACCTGGGCGTACCGATGTTCAACATCAGCAAGGCGCTGGGCCATGGCTCCACCGCCGTCACCAGCGGCATCTATACCCACATGTTCGACGATTCCCACAAGGAGACCATCGACCGGGTGACAGAGGCGATTCAGCAGTTCAAAAAGACCGGCAAGGCGACATGAGATATAGGATGCTAGGGCATCGCGTGAAGCGGTGCCCTGTTATAATGTTCCATGTGGTGATTAAATGTTCGTAATGTGTATCCGTCCCTTTTTCTCCTGCCTGCTTGCGTATTCCAGGGTTTTATAGGCTGTTTCAAATGAAATGGCTCTCTAATAGTTTTATTGCGTTTGTTTACGTTTTCGTTTACAGGCATATCCAACGGGCAATAAAATACAAGAATTAACAAAATAATAACTACATAATAGAACGCTTGTTTTATACGGGTGATTTGCGCATTCTCTCGTGTTATGGTATATTTATATCAGGGTATTCTCTTGTGAACAGGTATCTTCCCATTCAAAATCCCTTCCATGAATTCGAAAATGGCACTATTTATGCAGATTTGGCACTGTTTATGCAGAACTTATTGACATTATTATGACATTGGGTTATGATGCACCTGTCATTGACAAGAACGACTGCAGTTAAAAACTTCACAGACTTTCCAAGGCAATAGATCATCGTCTGAACGTGGTGCATGCCCACCTCAGCCGGAGCGTTGCGAAGGAAAACCACAGCATCCAGGTGTCGCGCTGGAACCATGGCCAGCGGTGGCAGCCCGACGGGGCGGATTGTGCTTCGGCACGATTCCCTGTACAGCCGGTTTATGCCGGCCTGATGCTGATGCGTTTTTCTCCGATGCTCCGGCTTTGCTTTTGCTGGAAAGCCTCCCCACACAACAGTAACACCCACACGGGAGTGAAAGGAGTCGAACATGAATCAAGCAATCAAACCCGAAGTGGCTGGCAATACCACTTCTACCGTTAACCCGGCAGAGCCCATCATCATCGCCATCGATCATGGCTATGGCAACATCAAGACCTCCAATTTCTGCTTTCCTGCCAACGTCACGCCCATCAATGACGGATTGAGTTTCACCGACGACATTCTTATATACGATGGAACCTCTTATTCTGTCGGCATGGGGCACAAGGAATTTCGCGCAGACAAGATCATGGATCAGGACTACTATCTGCTCACACTGGCGGCGATTGGGAAAGAGCTCGACCGCAGAGGCATGACGAAGGCGACGATTGTCATTGCTGCCGGGCTGCCGCTGACCTGGGGCATCGAGCAGAAGAAAAGCTTTCAGGAATACCTGACCCAGAAGAAGCACGTGGATTTTTCGTACAAAAGCATCGTTTATCATGTGGATGTCCAGGAAGCCATGATCTTCAATCAGGGCATCGCGGCGGTAGCCAACCTGATCAACAAGAGTTTCAGGGGAACGAACATGCTGGTGGATATCGGGAACGGAACCATGAATGTGATGAACATCAACGAGAAAACCGCCATCCTGGAATCATGCTTCACAGAAAAGTACGGTACCTATCAGTGCGTCATCCGGGCCAGGGAGATGCTCCAGCGCAAGCTCGGCAGCCTGCCCACCGATGCCCAGATTGAAAAGTATCTGCGCTCCATGAACGCCGACATCGGCGAGAAATACAAAGCCGTCATCCAGGAAACCGCCAGGCAGTATGTCGCCGAAATCTTCCGGCGCTTGCGTGAGCATGAGTATGATCCAGAGCTCATGCGGCTGTGGGTGATCGGCGGCGGTGGCTGCCTGGTCAAGAACTTCGGCGTATATGACGCGGAGCGGGTCATCTTCATCGAGGATCTGCGTGCCAACGCCAAAGGGTACGAACGCATGGCGCGACGCGCGCTGGAAAAGAGGCGAGCGAAGGATGAACAGCAGTAGGGAGAAGCGGATCACGCTGCGGTTCTATTTAGATGATCCAATAGCCAGCGAAACCTTCGATAGCCTGATGCGGCGTCGCTTGGAAACCGGCGCGGTGATGAACACACTGATCGTGCAACTGCTTCACCGGGAACTGTGTCAGGAGAATGCCTTGAGCCTGGACGAGCTGGAAAAGCTGTTCAGGAGTGTCATTCGTTCGGAGGGAAGAGCGCTGCTGCGTGAATGGGGCGCGACGATTCCAGCGAAAACTGTAACCGAATCCCGAGTTGATTCTACGCAGGATAAATACCTGACAGATGGCGATGATGAGGACGACGATGACTCACTTGACATGGCTACCGCATTCTGCGGAAATCTGGCCTGACATCAGTTTGGCGGCAATCGGCGATTTTGGGGCGAATCTGATGTCAGCCTGACATCAGATCAAAAAGGGATTATGGCTTGGATTGGGAGCTGTAAACAGGGTACATCTTTGTGGTCTGGCCCAGGGCAAGATACGCCACGTTAAACAAATTGCGCTTCGCGCCCTTTGTTTACTGGCATCTTGATGGGGTTCCCCCATACCCGTTATCCTGGTTCGCTCCGCTCACAGCAGATGCAGGCATCTGGGAAGGGAGGCCGAGAAAATCGCAAACAGCAACATATTCAAGACCGTGAAGCAGGCGGTGACCACGAGACAGGTGGCGGAGCATCTGGGGTTGGCGATTGACGAGAAAGGGATGACCTGCTGCCCCTTCCATTCAGGCAACGCTCCCAACATGCGTATCAGCGATAGGTATTACTGCTTCGACTGCCGTGCCTCAGGAGACGTGATTGATTTCGTCGCTACCTACCTCGACGTTGATAAGCTCGAGGCAGCAAAGCTCATTGCCAACGACTTTGGCATTCCCATAGAAGACCAGACCCTTTCAAAATCATCATCTCCAATCACAAAAGACAAATCACCGCCCACGCCAGAGCAGCGCCATGAATGGCGCATTCAGAAGACCCAGCGGCAGTTTGAAAAATGGCGGACACGCAGCATAGACCTGCTCAAAAGTTATTATGCGATCCTGGATGAACAGGAGCGGGCGTGCATACGACGGAGATCGGAAGCCTCGGAACGCAATGCCCTTGACAGGATCACGGAGAGAAAGGCGGTCATCCAGTTCTACCTGAACACCCTGCAATCAGGTACACTGGACGACCAGATCGACCTGTATCTCTATGGAAGGGAGGTTATCACGCGAATTGAACGGCGATTGGAAAAACATCAGCAAAGAGAAGATGGACAAGCTGTCAGCGGAAATGGTGCCGGTAGATTATGTCCGGGAACAGCTGCACCGGAACGAGAAGGGCAAAGTCACGCAGACTATTGAGAACTGCATGCTGGCGGTTCAGGAGGACAGCTTCCTGCGTGGGCTGGTACGGCTGAACCTGCTCAGCTGCCGGATGGTGATTTGCAAGGAAGTCCCCTGGCGGCGCAGCGGCGCGGCGCTGACGGACAACGACATGGACAACATCCTCAGCTACATGGCACAGAATTATGATCTTCGGAACGATAGCCTGTGCCGGCGGGCGGTCTCCATGGCGGCGAACAACGACAGCTTCCATCCCATCCGGGATTACTTGAACGGCCTGGAATGGGATGGACAGGAACGGCTCCGGCACGCCCTGCGCCACTTCCTCGGCGCTCCGGAAGATGAATTGACGTACCTCTGTCTCAAGACCTACATGATGGGCGCGCTCCAAAGGGTGTTCTGGCCGGGCTGCAAGTGCGAGTATGTGCTGACACTGATCGGCGGGCAGGGCGTCGGTAAATCGACCTTCTTCCGCTTCCTGGCGATCCAGGACGACTGGTTCACCGACGATCTTGTGGACTTCAAGAGCAGTCGAATCTATGAAAAGATCAATGGTCATTGGATCATAGAGATGCCGGAAATGCTCGCCATGATGAACGGTAAGCGGGCGGAGGAAACGAAGGCATTTGTCTCCCGGCAGTCCGATGTGTACCGCGATCCCTACGCGGTCTATCCCGCCGATCGTCCCCGTCAGTGCGTGTTCGGCGCAACCACCAATAGGCAGAAATGTCTCCCCTTCGACCATACCGGCAACCGCAGATTCCTGCCGGTTACGGTAGATCTGGACAACGCAGAGGTGCACATTCTGGAAGACGAAGCAGCGTCCAGGGAGTACATCAATCAGATGTGGGCGGAAGCCATGGATATCTTCAAGCGAAGGGACTACACCATGACCTTCTCACCTGAAATCACGCGCCAGCTCGACCAGCTCCGGCAGGAATTCATGCCTGAGGATACCAACGCAGGTCTCATTCAGGCGTACCTGGATGAATACGAAGGCGACTATGTCTGCACCACCCAGTTGTACCGGGAAGCGCTGCACAATTTTGGCGAGCCTACGCGGATTGAGAGCAGCGAGATCGGTGAGATCATGCGTTACAGCATTCAGGGCTGGAAGGTCGGTCCGCAGCACCGCTTCCCAATCTATGGCCAGCAGCGGTCATGGATACGGGACGAGGATTGTAAACAAGAACGTAAACGAGACGTTTCAAACCCAGATAAGCAGCAGTCCATGCTTGAGCAGGGCTTTGTCCCGGTCACGGATACTTCGGACGTGCCGTTCCCGGAGGCACACGAGAATTAATGAAACAAGTATTACAGGAGGAACACATGGAGAGAATGAATATGGTAACGAAACTGAATCAAGAACAAAACGCAAAGAAATGCGTTTATACCGTCGATGAGATCAGGATGATGCTCGGCATCGGGAAGAATGAAGCATACCGCCTGACCCACAGCAAGGATTTCCCAGCTATAAGAATCGGCAACAGGATCGTCATCCCGAAGGAAGCCTTTCATCAGTGGCTCAATGGGAGTTCCTGAGCATTCATCTGAAACTCCCTCTTAAGCTCTTCAAATCGAATATGATTATGAATGCAGAACTCATACAGCACCTGGATTTTCTATTTGCCCTGGAGCATCAGAAGCAAGGGCATGGCGGGGCAGTTGCCCTGATCTGTCACGATGCCGTCCCTGACCTTTACAGAATACTCTTCGTAGGACGCGTACTTCCTTGTCTCTTTCATCTTGCGCCTCGGTATCACGCAACGTACTATGTACGATATTTCTGCGTACTTGATTTATTCCTTGGACTCAGTATAATTAATGTACATTAAATTGTCAGGGGGTAAATATGGAGAAGAAGGCCTTTGAATGCGATAGAGGGAAGGCAACCTTGTACTGTGGGGAGCAGGCAGATGCTCCGCTTATCATACTGAACAATTATTCCGGTGAAGGCGCTTCTGTCATTCAGGCAATGGAAGAAATTGGGACGCCTGACTGTCATCTTTTGGTTGTCGGAAATCTGAAATGGGATCATGATATGACCCCATGGTACTGTCCACCAATTACGGAGAACGATACCCCATGCACAGGTGGCGCGGATGACTATTTGAACCTGTTGCTGACGAGGATCCTGCCGGAAGCCATGTCGATGCTCCTGGGCAGTCCCCGCTCTATTGGAATCGCGGGTTATTCCTTGGCTGGGCTGTTTGCGCTGTATGCCATGTATCGGTGCGACGCGTTTGACCGAGTGGCGAGTATGTCCGGATCTCTGTGGTTTCCGGAATTCAGGGAATATGTACTCACTCACAAAATGAAAAAACGCCCGGATAAACTGTATCTGTCTCTCGGGGATAAAGAGGCTAAAACAAGAAACGCTTTTCTGAAAACGGTGCAGGACAATACCGAACAGATCGTCTCACATTATATGCAGCTCGGTCTTGATGTGACTTGGGAACTGAATCCCGGGAATCACTTCACAGATGCCGCGCTCCGAAGCGCAAAGGGCATCAAGGCGATATTGATGTAAGAAAAAGGAGAAGAACGAGAATGGATAATACAATTTATAGCATGTTTACTGCTATGGTGGAGCAGCAGCCGGATGCCCCGGCAATCATCGAAAACAAACGCACTCTGACCTTTATGGATTTGTCTGCCATGGTGGACATGATCGCAGACAGCTTTCCGGATAAGACCCGTGCAGTGGGTATCGTGATGCGGCACCGGGCTGAGATGATCGCCTCTATCCTGGCAGTATTGAAAACCGGCGCAATGTACATTCCCGCCGAGCCCAGCTTCCCAACCGGGCGGATCCATTACATGATGGAGGAAGCCCACGTCGATTTTGTGCTGACGGAAATGCAGTATGTCTCGAAGCTGGAAGGCTTTGAGCAGATCTATTCCGACTGTTCCATCTGCACCGCTGCCCCCGGAAGCAAGAGCAGAGTCTATACCCAAAAACCGGACGACCTTGCCTATATCCTCTATACATCCGGCACGACCGGCAGGCCGAAGGGCGTATCCGTCACCAATCGCAATGTCTGCCATTATGTGCGGGCATTTGAGGACGAATTTCATCCGAAGCGTGGGGACACGATGCTCCAGTATTCCGTTTGCTCCTTCGACATCTTCGTCGAGGAGGTCTTCACGAGCCTGCTCAACGGTGCGGCACTGGCCATTCCATCTGAGGATGACAAGAAGGATATCCGCAGCCTGATGGCCTTTGTGGAACGGCATGGCGTGACCATGCTTTCTGGTTTCCCGTATCTGCTGGCGGAAATGAACCATCTGGATTCGATCCCGTCATCACTGCGCCTCCTTATCAGCGGCGGCGATGTGTTGCGCGGCCATCACGTGGATCATCTGCTGGACAAGGCCGAAGTATACAACACTTACGGCCCATCCGAGACCACGGTCTGCGCCTCCTACTACCGCTGCCGCGATGGGCAGGTTCTGGAGGACGGAACCTATCCCATCGGGCATCCGGTTCTTGGCACGGAAATCAAGATTCTGGACAGCGCGGGAAATGAACTGCCGAAGGGAGAGACCGGAGAGATCTGCATCTATGGCGGGGGCGTATCCAACGGTTACACCGGCGACCATGATGAGGAAAACAAGGCGTTTGTCTCGCTTCCCGACGGGGGCCGGATGTATCGCAGCGGTGATCTCGGCTATATTTTGCCGGATGGCAACATCGCTTTTCTGCACCGCAAGGACACGCAGATCATGATCTATGGCAAGCGCGTCGAGGTCATGGAGGTGGAGTCCAAGCTCTACCAGTGCAGCGGCGTGGAGCAGGCCATCGTTCGCCCCTTTACGGATGAAGAAGGCCTGTCCTACATGATCGCCTATGTGGTTCCGAGCAAGAAGGACCTGAAGGTCTCCCAGGTGCGAAAGGAGCTCTCCGAAAACCTGACGAGCTTCATGATTCCGGAGTTTATCGTGAAAATGCCGCAGATCCCGCTGAACACCAACGGCAAGCCGGATATGGCGAGGATGCCGGTGGTAATGAAGGAAGGGCAGGCCTATGAGCGTATCGGTTAAAAAAGCGAGTCTTGCGGATCTGGATACCCTGATGGAATGGCGGATGCGGGTGCTGGCCGAGGTTTTTCCTGCGGGCGAACAGGAGGACCGTTCAGACATCCGCAGAAACAACGAGGCCTATTACCGTCACCATTTGGCGGACGGCACACACACGGCCTGCTTTGCCATCGACGGTGAAACCGGCAGGATCGTTGGCTGCGGTGGGATCTGCTATCAGCGTGAGATGCCCTCGCCGGATAACCCCACTGGCACCAACGGGTATCTCATGAACATCTACGCCTTGCCGGAGCTGCGCGGGGAAGGGATCGGCAGAAAGATCGTGGAGTACCTGATTGACGACGCAAAACAGCGAGGAACTGAGAAAATCTATCTGGAAAGCTCCGGAATGGCAAAGCGGCTCTATCACGAGATTGGCTTTACGGATATGTCCGATTACATGAAGCTATGAGAGGAAGAAATACATGAAGATACAAGAAATTCCAGTCAAGAGCGTGATGACGAAATCCAATCTTCCGGTATCAGACTATTCCGTCAACCCCTATGTGGGCTGCGCCCATGCCTGCAAATACTGTTACGCCTCATTCATGAAGCGCTTTACCAACCATCCCCAGCCATGGGGAGAGTTTATTGACGTGAAGTACTGGCCGGAGATCAAGCATCCGGAGAAATACGCCGGAAAGGAAGCGTTTCTCGGTTCCGTGACCGATTGCTATCAGCCCTGTGAGGCCAAATACCAGCGCACCCGCGCATTGCTTGAGCAGCTTCAGGGCAGCGGCATCAGCATCAGCATTGCCACCAAATCCGATCTTGTTCTACGCGACCTGGATCTGATCAAAACATTCCCCAATGCGAGAGTTTCTTTCTCCATTAACACCCTGGATGAGGATTTCCGCAGGGAGATGGACCGGGGCGTGAGCATCGAGCGCAGACTTGCGGCGATGAAGGCCTTCTACGATGCAGGAGTGCAGACGACCTGCTTCATTTCGCCCATCTTCCCCGGCATTACGGATGTGAAGGCCATCATTGAAAGGACCAAAAAACAGTGCAATCTGGTGTGGCTGGAGAATCTGAACCTGCGGGGCGACTACCGTGTTCGGATTCTAGAATGGATACACGAAAAGCATCCGGAGCTGGACGGGCTGTATCACGATATCTACTCCAATAAGTCCCGTGCCTACTGGACGGCATTGGATGAGGAGATGCAGGCCTTTACGGCACAGGAAGGCATGCCGTATCTGCGGGACAACGACCAGCATCGTTCTGATTTTGGCCGGCCGCCGGTAGTTGTCAATTACTTCTACCATGAAGAGGTCAGGAAGTCAGCGAAGAAATAACCGCATTTCGCGTAAAGCATGCGATCCCGGTCATGGAATTAATATGGCCGGGATTTATAATTATCCAGGTATCACAAATCATACCAAGTATGTTATTTCTGCGTACTTGATTTCAAATTAAGATATGGTATAATAATTATACTGTTCACAGGAAGGGGGTGCGTCCATGGAGCTTTCAGAGCTGACGGCATACGCCAATGAGAAATACCAGATGCGGGAACAGCATAAGTGGACGGACTTTCCGGGTTTCTCTGTCCTCTGTCACCCCCAGACCGGGAAATGGGTCGCCCTGCTGATGCGGCAATGGGATACTGATACCGGCACAGAGATCCAGCGCTGCGACCTGAAATGCGGCGGTTTTGAGCACATCCAGCGGCCATACCTGTCGCCGCCAATCCGAATGCACGGGGCCAAATGGGTCGGCATTTGCTTCGACGAAAGAACTGAGCCGCAGATCGTCTTTCATCTGCTGGATCAGGCGATAAGCTCCGAAACGCCTCGGGGCTTCACCATCGTCCTTGATTCCCATAGCCCAACCCACGGGATGGGCTATCAGGAGACGGCCCTGCCCTTTTCCGGCAGCGACTACCGACCTGCGAGGGAACCGCTGCCGGAGAAGCTGCGCGAAATGCGCCGCCTGTTTGAATACGGCAGGGAATCCGTCGAATCCAGAGCCAGGAACTTCTACCGGCAGGCGGTGTTCATGGAGGATTATGAGGATGACTGTCCATGGTCAGGCGGCGACTTTGTTCGCTACTTTCCCACCTATCACGACCTGACGGCGAGGCAGCTTCGCGGATACTTTACCTGGCGCGCCAATGTACGCCGGGGGGACTTCCAGCCGATTCCCACATCCGTGGCCTTCATCTATCTCTACGAGCTGCTGAATGGCATCGGTGCGAACTCCCCGGAAGACGTTCTGAAAAAGCTGCGGGCCTTTGAAGCCGGATACTTGGATTCGGGCATCGGCGATCAGCGCATGCGGGGCAACCTCCGCCGCTGGATGCTGGAATACGCCGTGGTGAACGACCTGCCGCCGGAGCTTGCCCGGGAGTATGCCGACCCGGAAATGATGGCGCAGGACGCGGCCATTGCCGTACTGAAAGAGCCGGAAGCCCATCCAGCGGAAGATGTATTTTCAGCCCTCTGCGTGTTCGGCGGAAAGAAGATTGCCGAATCGCCGGTCATCGCGTTTGACCCCGCGCGGGGGCAACGCCTGTTCAGTGAGGCATGGCGCTCCGCCGTTGCCTGCCGCTGGCAGGAAAAGGGTCTGTTTGCCCTCTGCTTCGGAGAAAGGAAGACCCGCCGCTGGTATCCGCTGTCCAACGCTGTCTATTATGAGCAGGAACGACCGAAGGACAGGGATTATGTGCTCAACGCGTGCCGCGGTTTTCGGTGCAAAGACGGGATTTGGACGGTGCGCGCCTATGAATCCCTGTCCTATGACAAGGTCAGATTGCAGGGCTTTCTGCATGAGACAGACGCACGGCTGCGCCGCTATTTGAAGACGGGGCGTTATCTCAGGGAAAAGCCGGAGGACGCGTGGGCGATTCCCTGTATTGAAGCGGTGATCGAAGCGGACAGGAAGGCCGCGATGGAAGCGTCCAGGCCGAAAATCACCATCGACCTTTCCGGCCTGGAGCGGATTCGCCGGGATGCTGCCATGACGCGGGAAAGCCTGCTGACGGAGGACGAAATCGAGGACATTGAAGAAGCTATCCCAACCGCGGCAAAGGGCGAAACGTGCGATCTACCGCTGGATCACATACAGATTCAGATTCTTCGGACCCTATTGGAGGGCCGGGACGCAGCGGGAATCATGAATGCCCATCATCTGATGCCGAGCATGACTGCTGACGCCATCAACGAGGCTCTCTTTGATGAGATCGGCGATACCGTGCTTCTCTGTGAGGAGGATCGGTTGATGCTGGTGGAAGACTATATTGAAGAACTAAAGGAACTCCTTGGAGGAACAGGCAATGGATGAACACAAGAAGGTGCCGAAGCGCATCGCGCAGACGGTGCTGAACTCTTTGAAGGGCGGCGTGGTGCCGCGCATCGGCCTGCCCTATATTACCGTAGGCAGAAAGAACGAGATCGAAGCCCTGCTGCACGACGTGGATATCGTCTCGGAGGGCGGCGCGTCCTTCCGCTTCATCGTCGGGCGCTACGGCAGCGGCAAAAGCTTTCTCTTGCAGACCATCCGCAACTATGTGATGGACCGGGGCTTTATTGTGGCGGACGCCGACCTCTCGCCCGAGCGGCGTCTGCAGGGAACGAAGGGACAGGGGCTTGCCACCTACCGGGAGCTGATCTCCAACCTGTCCACGAAAACGAAGCCGGAGGGCGGCGCGCTGACACTGATCCTGGATCGTTGGATCAGCGCGGTGCAGAATGAGGCCATACAGGAGACCGGGCTTTCTCCCGATGATCCGGCGCTGGCTGCCGCCACGGACAGGAAGATCTACGCCGTGACGGCGTCGGTCAGCGAGCTGGTGCACGGCTTTGAGTTCGCCAGGCTCCTTTCTGCCTACTACCGCGCCTATGTGGAGGGCGACGATGAGCGGAAGGCGAAGGTGGTGCGCTGGTTCCGGGGCGAATACGCCCTGAAAAGCGAGGCCAGGGAAGCCCTGGGCATCAACATCATCATCACCGACGACGACTGGTACGACTATCTCAAACTTTTTGCCGCTTTCTTCCGTCTGGCGGGATATACGGGCATGTTCATCATGATCGACGAGCTGGTGAACATCTACAAGATCCCCAATGCCATCACCAGGCAGTATAACTACGAGAAAATGCTGACCATGTACAACGACACTCTCCAGGGCAAGGCGAAGTACCTCGGCATCCTCATGGGGGCCACGCCCCAGGCCTTGGAGGACAAGCGGCGCGGCATCTACAGCTACGAAGCGCTGCGCTCCCGTCTGGCGGAGGGACGCTTCTCCAAGCCTGGCGCGAGGGATTTACTGGCGCCGGTGATCCGATTGGAGCCGCTGACCGCCGAGGAGATGCTGGTGCTGTGCGAAAAGCTCGCCGAAATGCACGCAGGGCTGTACGGCTATCCACGCAGCGTCACTACGGAGGATTTAGTGAACTTCATCAAGATCGAGTACGGGCGCATCGGGGCAGATCAGAACATCACGCCCCGCGAGGTGATCCGGGACTTCATCGAGCTGCTGGATCTGCTGTACCAGAATCCGAAAATGAACATTACCGAGCTGCTCTCCTCCGAAGAATTCAGCTACGCCAAATCAGAAGCTGTCTCCGATGAGACGGACGCGGGCTTTGTGGAGTTTACGATATGAATGTATTTAACCGTTACGCGCCCTTTATTCAGGACTACATTTACCGCTCCGCCTGGCAGAGCCTGCGGGCGGTGCAGAACGCCGCGGGGGAGGCCATCTTCAACACGGATGAGAATGTGCTGCTGACGGCCTCCACCGCCTCCGGCAAGACCGAGGCGGCCTTCTTCCCGATCCTGACGCTTCTGGATGAAAACCCGTCCCAAACGGTCGGCGTCCTCTATATTGCTCCGCTCAAGGCACTGATCAACGACCAGTTTGGACGCCTAAACGAGCTGTGTGAGGAAGAGGACATCGCCGTGACCCGCTGGCACGGAGACGCCAACCAGTCCAGGAAGCGGAAGTTGCTGAAAAAGCCCTCCGGCATTCTGCAGATCACGCCGGAATCCCTGGAATCGCTTCTGATCAACAAACACATGGAGATCCCAACTCTCTTCGGCGACCTGCGCTTCATCGTTATCGACGAGATCCACTCCCTGCTGCGGGCGGACCGGGGCCTGCAGACATTCTGCCTGATCGAGCGGCTGTGCAGGCTATCGGGCTGTGATCCCCGGCGCATCGGACTTTCCGCCACCATCGGAAACCCGGAGCTGGCGGGACAGTTTCTGGCGGCGGGCAGCGGTCGTGGCACGATCATTCCGAAATTCGACGGCGGCAAAGAGGTCTGGCGGCTTTCCATGGAGCATTATTATAATTCAGCACCCCAGGCTGACGAAGGAAAACTCGTTCCGATGGAAACCCCGCCTGTGGAAGAACCCACCGACACCGCGCCCAAGGCCGCCGATCCGGGCATCGGCTATATCTTCGAGCACACCCGGGGCAAGAAGTGCCTGGTGTTCACCAATTCACGGGAGGAATGCGAGGCCGTATGCCAACAGCTGCGGCAGTACTGCGAGGTCAATCACGAGCCCGACCGCTTTCTCATCCACCACGGCAATCTCTCCGCATCTTACCGCGAGAGCGCCGAGGAGGAGATGAAGGACGACGACTCCCTCATGTCCGTCTGCGCCACGGCGACACTGGAGTTGGGCATCGACGTGGGGCGGCTGGAGCGCGCGTTTCAGATCGACGCGCCGTTTACCGTCTCGGGCTTCCTGCAGCGCATGGGTCGCACCGGGCGACGGGGCGATCCCTCCGAGATGTGGTTCGTCATGCGGGAAGATCACCAGGAGGCGAGGGCCATGCTGCCCGACAGTATCCCCTGGTATCTGATCCAGGGCATCGCCCTGGTGCAGCTCTATATTGAGGAGCGCTTTGTGGAGCCGCCGCGGCTGGATCGCCTGCCCTACAGTCTGCTGTATCACCAGACTATGAGCACGCTGGCCTCCCACGGTGAGATGACGCCGGGCGAGCTTGCCTCCCGCGTTCTGACGCTGAGCTGTTTTCATCGCATCTCGCAGGAGGATTACCGCCTGCTCCTGCGGCATCTGCTGGAGATCGACCATATCAATCGCACGGAAAACGGCGGGCTGATCGTCGGGATTGCCGGGGAGTGGATTGTGAATAACTACAAGTTCTACGCGGTGTTTCAGGAGAACGTGGAATACACCGTTCGCTCCGGCTCGGAGCAGTTGGGCACCATCGTAAAGCCCCCTCCAGTCGGTGACAAGAT
The DNA here is from genome assembly GCA_902793325.1 of uncultured Eubacteriales bacterium. Lineage (GTDB taxonomy): Bacteria > Bacillota > Clostridia > Christensenellales > Aristaeellaceae > UBA2862. The sequence continues at coordinate 3,684 of CADBCY010000023.1, read as the reverse complement.
CGCCATTGCGGGCCGAGTATGGGTGGTCGAGGAGGTCGATCATAAGCGGAGAGAGCTGTTTTGTACGCTGGTAAAGGGAAATATCCCCGCCTACTTCGGCGACGTGGCGGGCGATATCCACACCCACATTTTGGAGCGGATGTACCAGGTGCTCAGCGAAGAAAAGCAATACCCCTATCTGATGCCACACGCCGTTTGCCGTCTGGCCGACGCGCGGGAGACCTTCCGGAAATCACTTATGGCGGACAGGCCTCTCGTCCATCTCGGCGGAAAAATGTGGGCCCTGTTCCCATGGGTCGGAACTTATGCTTTTCTCGCTATGGAGCGGTTTCTGAAGCTGCGCTGCGGAAAGCGGCTGGGCATCAGGGGGATTCAGCCCTCCCGACCGTACTACATGCAGTTTACCATGCAGGTGAGTGAGGCGGAGTTTTACGAAATCGTCTGCGAGGAAGCAGAAACAGATTTTGACGCGCTGGAGCTGGTTTACCCCAAGGAGGTACCGGTGTTTGAGAAGTACGATGAATATGTGCCGGAGGAGCTGGTGCGTAAGGGCTTTGCCTATGGTGTGCTCGACATGGAGGGTATGAAACAGCGAGTGCTTGGCTGGAAAAAGTTTGGAGGGAAGCAACATGAAGCATGAATACATGAGCTATGAGGAATACCTGGTCAATGTGAAAAAAGGCATCGTGAACAAGGACGGCAACTGCCCCGTGACGCCGTTGCTGGTTATGCTGCAGGGGCGGTGGAAATCCCAGCTGATGTATGAAATGTGCATCTATGACACAGTGCGCTTCGGGCAGCTCAAGAAGGACCTGCCCGGCATCACCAATACCATGCTGACCAAGTCCCTTCGAGAGTTGGAGGAGGACGGGCTCATCAGCCGGGAGCAGTTCAACGAGATCCCGCCACATGTGGAGTATTCGCTGACCGATATGGGTCGCGATCTTCTGCCCGTGTTCTACGCCATCATGAACTGGGGCTTTCAGCATGAAAAAGAGCTCTATGGAGAGACAGCAACCGAGTGAGGTGAGGCGCTTTGCACGATATCTGGAACCCCTGGCATGGCTGCGTAAAATGCAGTGAAGGCTGTCAAAACTGCTACATGTACTATAACGATGCCCGCCGCGGCAGGAATGGGGCGGATATTTATAGAACGAAGGCCGGCTTCCGTTATCCGCTCAGCAGGGACCGCAACGGGCAGTACAAGGTTAAAAGCGGTGAAATGCTCAGGGTCTGCATGAACAGCGACTTTTTCCTCGAAGAAGCCGACCCCTGGCGGGATGAGGCATGGGACATCATTCATCAGCGTCCGGATGTGAAGTTCTTTCTGCTGACCAAGCGCCCGGAGCGAGTGGCGGCGTGCCTGCCCCGCGATTGGGGCGATGGCTGGGAGAATGTGATGTTCAATGTCACCTGTGAAAACCAGCGTCGCGCGGATGAGCGCATTCCGATCCTGCTGGAGCTGCCCTTCAAGCACAAAGGCATCATGTGCGCGCCGTTCATCGGTCCAGTCAGTATCACAAAGTTTCTGCCGACCGGACAGATCGAGCAGGTGTTATGCGATGGAGAGAGCTATGACGGAGCGCGCCCCTGCCATTATGAATGGGTCAAGGCGCTGCACGACGAATGCCGGGAATACAATATCACCTTCGTGTTCTGTTCGCTGGGCAGCTGCTTCGTGAAGGATGGAAAGGCCTATCGCATCCACAGCGGCAAGCTGCGAAGCGAGCAGGCCGCCCGTTCAGGGTTGAGCTTTCAGGGGAAACCCATCGAGTTCAGGCTGACGGACACCTGGGGCTGTGCCATTCAGGAAGACCAGTTGTATCAGCCTTATTTCGGAGATCACTGCCAGAAATGTGGCATGCGGCTGACATGTAATGGGTGCAGCCGATGCGGAAAATGTCTGTCGTAGTCCCAAATCATATAATAGAAACCGTTGGAATGGATATGACCGCGGTGCTGGCGGCATAATTTCCTTGACAAAAGTATATACTAAAGTATATACTTAAAGAGAAGGAGGTGAGCGTCATGGAGGTTGCAAAGATTTTCAGCAACGGAGGCAGCCAGGCGGTGCGCCTGCCCAAGAACTGCCGCTTTGATCAGGACGAGGTACTGGTGAACCGAATCGGCAGCGTGGTGATCCTGATGCCGAAGAATGATCCCTGGGCACCGATGATGCAGAGCCTGGATATGTTCACGGAGGATTTCCTGGCGGATGGCATTGAAGATTTGCCTGTACAGGAGAGGGCTCAGCTATGAAGTTCATGCTGGATACCAATATCATCGCCTATGCCAAGAACCATCGCCCGGAAAGTGTGCTCAGGCGCTTCATGCAGTACAGGCCGGAGGACATGTGCATTTCCTCAATCACAATGGCGGAACTGGAATTCGGCGTCTACAACAGCTCGAAGCCGGAACAGAATCGACTTGCGCTGATGACCTTCCTGTCCGGTATCGAGGTCCTGCCATTTGACGCAGCCGCTGCCTTGGCATATGGGGGCATTCGGGCTGACCTGACGAAGAAGGGCAATTTGATCGGCGCGAATGATATGCTGATCGCGGCTCACGCCAAGGCGTTGGATCTGACACTGGTGACCAATAATACACGAGAATTTAACAGAGTTGAAGGCTTGAAAATCGAGAATTGGGTTTAGTACTCAGTTTGACCTTTAGCTCATTTTTGACAGTTTTCTACCAATTTAATCCGGGGAGTGAAAAGAGGGGAGCGCCCGGATTATCGCCCGGTTGGTAGCGTTTTCGGTAGAAAAACAGGCGTGAAAGGCCAATATTGGACGTGATGAAGGTCAGAAAATGAGGAAAAACCGGGGGACCCGGGGTGATCAGGCGTGATAGTCAGAGATGGTCTAAAATCGCCTCAACGCCAGTTCGACCCCCCTCGGCTCCACCACCTAACAACGCTGATTTTGATACGAAATCAGCGTTGTTACTTTTTGCCCATAAAGCCCTGAAAACACGGCGTTCTGAGGATGATGCCGTTTCTGCATTGGACACTCAGAGGTCGAATTTACGTGTTCAACAACCGAAAATGAGGTCAATAAAGAAACGGGCGTCGTTTTTCCGTTTCCTTATTGATGTCTGTCGTTTCCGTATAACCCCTTGCGTTTGGTTATTGGCTCTATGCGTTTCTTTATTGAGTTTGCCGTTTCTTTATCGCTTGCCCTTTCCCCCAGAAACAGGGATTCGGGCAAAGAAAAAAGCGGCATTAAGCCGCCGGGATGTTGTTGCTCACGCTTTTCGCTTAGACGCATAATAGCAATCTCTGGAACAGTATTTTGAATTCGGGTTGTAGGAAATGAACTGCCTGCCGCAGGATGCGCAGGCGCGAACAACCCGCTTGTCATTTCCATCCTGGTTGGGATGCTTTTTCCACCATGCGTTTTTGCATTTTATGGAGCAGAAGCGCTGGCTTGCTCTGGCTTTTTCTGGCAGCCGTTTCCCACACATAGCACATTTCCGGGCACCAGGTTTTTTCTGCCGATGCACAAACACTTTCAGCGCAGAGACCTCGATGCCCAACTCCGCAGATATTTCCTTGTACTGCCTGCCCGCCGCCCGCATGTCCAGAATCGTTCTTTTCTCTTTCTCCGTCATAAAAGAACCTCCTCTCGCCTGGTAGCCGCGAGAGAAGGCAAAAAAGGACGTTTTCCAGTTTATAATGGAAAA
>CADBCY010000022.1 GCA_902793325.1 uncultured Eubacteriales bacterium | reverse complement strand
GCCGGGCAAGACGCTGATCGGCTCCGACAGCCACACCCCCACCGGCGGCGGCATCGGCATGCTGGCCTTCGGCGCGGGCGGCATGGACGTGGCCGTGGCCATGGGCGGCGGGCCGTACTACATCACCATGCCGAAGATGTTCAAGGTGAATCTCACCGGCCGGCTGCGCCCCTTCGTCACCGCCAAGGACGTGAGCCTGGAGATCCTGCGCATACTGTCCGTGAAGGGCGGCGTCGGCGCGATCATCGAGTGGGGCGGCGAGGGCGTAAAGACGCTGTCCGTGCCCGAGCGCGCCACCATCACCAACATGGGCACCGAGCTGGGCGCGACCACGTCCATCTTCCCCTCCGACGACATCACGAGGGTCTTCCTGGAGGCCGAGGGCCGCGGCGACGCCTGGATCCCGCTCGAGAGCGACCCGGACGCGACCTACGACCGCATCATCGACATCGACCTTTCCGCCCTGGAGCCGCTGATCGCCTGTCCCCACAGCCCGGACAACGTGAAGAAGGTGTCCGAGCTCAAGGGCACGAAGGTGGACCAGGTGTGCATCGGCTCCTGCACCAATTCCTCGCTGCTGGACATGCTCAGGGTGGCGGCGCTGCTGAAGGGGAAGACCATCGCGCCCTCGGTCAGCCTGTCCATCTCCCCCGGCTCGAAGCAGGTGCTGAGCATGCTGGCCTCCGCCGGGGCGCTGGGCGACATCCTCGCCTCCGGCGCGCGGGTGCTGGAGTGCGCCTGCGGCCCCTGCATCGGCATGGGCTTCAGCCCCAACAGCGCGGGCGTGTCGCTGCGCACCTTCAACCGCAACTTCCTGGGCCGCAGCGGCACCGCCGACGCGGGCGTGTACCTGGTCTCCCCGGAGACCGCCGTGGCCGCCGCGCTGACCGGGGAGATCACCGATCCCCGGCTGCTGGGCGACATGCCCGCGGTCGCGCTGCCCGCCGCCTTCCGGGTGGACGACAGCGCCGTGCTGCTGCCCGCGTCCCCGGACGAGGCGAAGGACGTGGAGGTCGTGCGCGGGCCCAACATCAAGCCCTTCCCGAAGAGCCGCCCGGTGGGCGACGCCATCGAGGCGCCGCTGACGCTGAAGGTGGGGGACAACATCACCACCGACCACATCATGCCCGCGGGGGCGAAGATCCTGCCCTACCGCTCGAACATCCCGCACCTCAGCCGGTTCTGCTTCGGCGTGTGCGACGCCAGCTTCCCCGAGCGCGCGCAGGCGGCGGGGGAGAGCATCGTGGTGGGCGGCGACAACTACGGCCAGGGCTCGTCCCGCGAGCACGCGGCGCTGGTGCCCATGTACCTGGGCGTGCGGGCCGTGATCGCCCGCAGCTTCGCCCGCATCCACGTGGCGAACCTGATCAACGCCGGCATCCTGCCGCTGACGTTCCGGGATCCCGCGGACTACGACGCGCTGAACCAGGGCGACAGGCTGGCGCTTCGGAACATCCACGCCGGGATGGACGCCGGCGAGATCGTGCTGGAGGACCTGACCACGGGCAGGACCTGCGCCCTCGCCTGTAACTTTACCGAGCGACAGAAGGCCATGCTCAAGGCGGGCGGCCTGCTGGCCTACACGAAGGAGGAAGCGGAGCAATGAGTACGATTGAGAGCGCCGTGCAGCAGTTCAGGACGCTGCTGGAGGAGCAGCGCGCGCGGGCGGAGGCCATGCTGAACGCCGCGCCGCCCAAGGATTTCACGAAGCTGGACCGCGTGGTCGTGGGCGTGATCGACGGCGACGGCATCGGGCCCATCATCTCCGCCCAGAGCACCCGCGTGCTGGAGGCGCTGCTGAAGGAGGACATCGCCGCGGGCAGGATCGTGCTGAAGCCCATCCGGGGCCTGACCATCGAGAACCGCCTGGCGAAGGGGCAGGCCGTGCCCGACGACGTGCTGGCGGAGGTCAGGACCTGCGACGTGCTGCTGAAGGGCCCCACCGAGACCCCCAAGGGCGGCACCATGGAGTCCGCGAACGTCACCCTGCGCCGGGAGCTGGACCTCTACGCCAACGTGCGGCCGGTGGCCGTGCCCGACCAGGACATCGACTGGATCTTCTTCCGCGAGAACACCGAGGGCGAGTACGTGCTGGGCAGCCGCGGCGTGGAGCTCCCCGGCGAGCTGTGCATGGACTTCAAGGTGACCACCGTGCCCGGCACGAAGCGCATCGCCCGCGCGGCGTTCGAGTACGCGAAGAACAACGGCAAGACCAGCGTGGCCATCGTCACCAAGGCCAACATCATGAAGAAGACCGACGGGCGCTTCTCCGAGATCTGCCACGAGATCGCCGCCGACTACCCCGGCATCGAGGCCGAGGACTGGTACATCGACATCATGACCGCCAAGCTGGTGGACCCCAGGGTGCGCAGCCGCTTCCAGGTGTTCCTGCTGCCCAACCTCTACGGCGACATCATCACCGACGAGGCCGCGCAGCTCCAGGGCGGCGTGGGCACCGCGGGCAGCGCCAACCTGGGCGACCAGTACGCCATGTTCGAGGCCATCCACGGCTCCGCGCCGAGGATGATCGAGACGGGCCGCGGCGACTACGCCAATCCCTCCAGTCTGCTCCGGGCGGCGGGCATGCTGCTCAGGCACATCGCCCGGGCCGACCGCGCGGCGCTGCTGGACGAGGCGCTGGACGCCGTGCCCCACGACGGCGACACCGCGAAGGGCTTCGCGGACCGGCTGATCGCCTGGATCGAAGCGAAGCACGATTGACCCCGCATGCGCCCGCGGACATTCGTTCGCCCCGCGGGCGGACATGCGACGCTGCCTGATGAAATCCCGGCGCAGTTGCCGCCCGGGGCGGGGGAGGCCGTTTGCGGCCTCCCCCGCGCAGCGCCGCAGGCGGGTTATGTTATGAATAATGGTGAATAAAAATGCACTTTTAACTTGCCTATCCGGGGAAAATCGCGTATAATATGCGTATATTTATGAATGAACGGGATGAGACGGCATGACGAAGGTATTCATTGACGGCAGCGCGGGCACCACGGGGCTGCGCATCCGGGAGCGGCTGGCGGGCCGGGCGGACGTGGAGCTGATCGCGCTGCCCGAGGCCCTGCGCAAGGATCCCGCCGCCCGACGGGACGCGCTGAACGCCGCGGACATCGCCTTCCTGTGCCTGCCCGACGACGCGGCGCGCGAGGCGGTCGCCCTGGTGGACAACGACCGTACCGCCGTGATCGACACCTCCACCGCCCACCGCACCGCGGCGGGCTGGGTGTACGGCATGCCGGAGCTGCCGGGCCAGCGCGCGCGGATCGCCGCGTCGAAGCGCATCGCCAACCCCGGCTGTCACGCCAGCGGCTTCATCGCGCTCGTCGCGCCGCTGGTGGCGGCGGGCATACTGGCCGGGGACGCGCCGCTCTGCTGCTATTCCCTCACCGGCTACTCCGGCGGCGGCAAGAAGATGATCGCCGGCTACGAGGACCCGGATCGCAGCCCGCTGCTGGACGCCCCGCGCCAGTACGGCCTCCCGCAGAACCACAAGCACCTGCCGGAGATGGCCCACGTGTGCGGCCTGACGCGCCTGCCGGTGTTCTCGCCCATCGTGGCGGACTTCTACAGCGGCATGGAGGTGTCTGTGCCGTTGTTCGGGGACTGGGTGGACGGCGGCATTGCGCGCGTGCGCGCGGCGCTGGCCGGGGCCTACCCGGGGCCGGTGATCCGCTGCGCGGAGGGCGCGGACGAGGGCGGCTTCCTGTCGGCGGCGGCGTTCTCCGGCCGCGACGACATGCAGGTTGCCGTCTTCGGCAACGACGAGCGCATGCTGCTCGTCGCCCGGTTCGACAACCTTGGAAAGGGCGCGTCCGGCGCGGCCATCCAGAACATGAACCTCCTGATGGGCGCGGACGAGACAGCGGGACTGGTGGTGGACTGAATGGACGATTATCGCCGGGACCCCGCGGATCGCGCCCCGTCTGCCGAGGCGCGGATCCTGCCCATGCGGGAGGAAGACTACGACGCCGTGCGCGCGCTGTGGATGACCATTCGCGGCTTCGGCATCCGCGCGCTGGACGATTCGCGCGAGGACGTGGTGCGCTTCATCCGCCGCAACCCCACCACCAGCGTGGTCGCGCAGGCGGACGGCCGCATCGTGGGCTCCATACTCTGCGGGTCGGACGGCCGGCAGGGCGCGCTGTACCACGTGTGCGTCGCCCGGGAATACCGTCGGCGGGGCATCGGCACCCGCATGGTGGCCTACTGCATGGCGCGGCTGCGCGAAATGGGCATCAACAAGGTGGCGCTCATCGCATTCGCCAGCAACGACGTCGGCAACGCCTTCTGGCGGCGCATCGGCTGGAAGCCGTGCGATGTCAATTACTACGAGTTCGTGCTGAACGAGGACAACATTACGCAATTCATAGGAGCGGACAATGATGATTAAAGGCATTCCGGGCGGCGTGACGGCGGCCGCGGGCTTTCAGGCCGCGCACTGTGCGGCGGGCATCAAGTACAGGGGCCGCGACGACATGGCCATGCTCTACAGCGCCGATCCCTGCGCCGTGGCGGGCACCTTTACCAGCAACGTGGTGAAGGCCGCGCCGGTCGTGTGGGACCGGCGGATCGTGCAAAACGTCAAGACGGCGCAGGCGGTGGTGGTCAACGCCGGCATCGCCAACGCCGCCACCGGCCCGGCGGGCATGGCGACGTGCGAGCAGACCGCGGCGCTCGCGGCGGCGGCGTTGGGCATCCCCGCGGAGTCCGTGCTGCTGGGCTCCACCGGCGTCATCGGCCCCGGCCTGCCCATGGACAGGATCGCCGCGGGCGTGTCGATGATGGCCGGGACGCTGTCGGGCACCCTGGAGGCGGGCACCGCCGCCAGCCGCGCCATCATGACCACCGATACGGTCAACAAGGAGTGCGCCGTGACCTTCGAGCTCCCCGCCGCCGACGGAACCGGCAGCGTTCGGGTGACGATGGGCGGCATGAGCAAGGGCTCGGGCATGATCCACCCCAACATGTGCACCATGCTGGGCTACATCACCACCGACTGCGCCGTCGATCAGGCCCTGATGCAGCGCGCCCTCGAGGACGTGGTGCGGGATACCTTCAACATGATCTCCGTCGACGGCGACACCAGCACCAACGATACGCTGCTCCTGCTGGCCAACGGCAGGGCGGGCAACGCGGCCATTGCGTCGGAGGGCGCGGAATACGCGATCTTCCGCGAGGCGCTGTTCACCGTCTGCCGGGCGCTGGCCGTGAAGATGGCGGGCGACGGCGAGGGCGCGACCCGGCTGATCGAGATGCGGGTCTGCGGCGCCGACACGAAGGAGAACGCCCGGAAGCTGGCGCGCTCGGTCGTCTCCTCCAGCCTGGTGAAGGCCATGGTGTTCGGCAAGGACGCCAACTGCGGGCGCATACTCTGCGCGCTGGGCTACGCCGGCGTGGAATTCGATCCCGCCGTGATCGAGCTGTACCTGGTGGGGGAGGGGGAGACGCTCTGCTTCTATCGCGACGGCTGCGTGCAGGCCTTCGACGAGGACAAGGCGCTGGAGATCCTCTCCGAGGCGCAGGTCCGCTTCCGCTGCGACATGCGCATGGGCGACCGGGAGGCGACCGCCTGGGGCTGCGATCTGACCTACGACTACGTGAAGATCAACGGGGATTACCGGTCGTAAGGCCCCGCCGCAACAGAAACCCAACCCGTCTGCGCGGCCGTCCGGGCGCCCCTTCCGGGGGAACCGTCCGGGGGCCGGACCGAGAGGTCCCGCGACCTCCTGAGGTGCGATCATGGAAAAATTCTTCTCAAACGCCGAGCGGGCGCAGGTGCTGACCGAGGCCCTGCCCTACATCCGGCGCTACAACGGCAAGATCGTCGTGGTGAAGTACGGCGGCAACGCCATGGTGAACGAGCAGTTGAAGCAGCAGGTGATGGAGGACATCACCCTGCTGTGGCTGATCGGCGTGAAGGTGGTGCTGGTGCACGGCGGCGGGCCGGAGATCAGCGACACCATGAAGCGCCTGGGCAAGCAGGCGGCGTTCGTGGACGGCCTGCGGGTCACGGACCGCGAGACGGTGGACATCGTGCAGATGGTGCTGGCCGGCAAGATCAACAAGACGCTGGTGAACCTGCTGGAGATGAAGGGCGGCCACGCCATGGGCATCTCCGGCATGGACGGGCGGCTCATCGAGGCGAAGGTGAAGGACGAGCGCCTGGGCTACGTGGGGGAGATCACGCACGTGAACATCAAGCCCGTCACCGACCTGCTGGAGAAGGGCTACATCCCCGTCATCTCCACCCTGGGCTGCGACCGGGACGGCAACACCTACAACATCAACGGCGATACCGCGGCGGCCTGTGTGGCGGGCGCGCTGGGGGCGGAGCGACTCATCATGCTCTCGGACATCCCCGGCCTGCTGCGGGACAAGGACGACCCCTCGACCCTGATCCCCGAGCTCACGGTGCTCGACGCCGCGCGGCTCAGGCAGGAGGGCGTCATCTCCGGCGGCATGATCCCCAAGGTGGAGTGCTGCGTGGACGCCATCCGCATGGGCGTGAAGAAGGTCATCATCATGGACGGCCGCGTGCCCCACTCCATACTGATGGAGATTCTCACCGACGAGGGCGCGGGCACCATGGTGAAGGGCGCGGAAATCGACGACGAACAAGGGAGGATGCCATCATGACGGATACGATGCGGCTGGACGCCGCCTACATCGCCAATACCTATGCCCGCTTCCCGGTGGAGATCGCCTCCGGCAAGGGCTCGCTGGTGTGGGACGTGAACGGGAAGGAATACATCGACATGGGCTCGGGCATCGCCGTGAACGGCTTCGGCATCGCCGACGACGCCTGGCTGAAGGCGGTCACCGCGCAACTGGCGAAGATCCCCCACAGCTCCAACCTGTACTACACCGAGCCCGGCGCGCAACTGGCGAAGATGCTCTGCGAGCGCACCGGCATGAAGAAGGTGTTCTTCGGCAATTCCGGCGCGGAGGCCAACGAGTGCGCCATCAAGGCGGCCCGCAAGTACGCCGCCGAGAAGCACGGCCCGGACTGCTACACCATCGTGACCCTGTGGAACAGCTTCCACGGCCGCACGCTCACCACGCTGTCCGCCACCGGGCAGGATCACTACCACGAGCTGTACCAGCCGCTGACGCCGGGCTTCGCGCACATCGCCGCCGGCGACATGGACGCCCTGCGGGAGCTGGCGAAGACCACGAAGATCGCCGCGGTGATGATCGAGTGCGTGCAGGGCGAGGGCGGCGTGGTGCCGCTGGAGGCGGACTTCGTGCACGCGCTGGCGGACTTCGCGCGCGAGAACGACGTGCTTTTGATCGTGGACGAGGTGCAGACCGGCAACGGCCGCAGCGGCCGGCTGTACGCCTACATGAACTACGGCATCGCCCCGGACATCGTGTCCACGGCCAAGGGCCTGGGCGGCGGCCTGCCCATCGGCGCCTGCCTGCTCGGGGAGAAGGTCGGGGACGTGTTCGCTCCCGGCGACCACGGCTCCACCTTCGGCGGCAACCCGGCCAGTTGCGCCGGCGGCGTCAGCATACTGAGCCGCATCGACGACGCGCTGCTCGAGGGCGTGCGGGCGCGCAGCAAGGCGATCTTCGACGCCCTCGAGGGCGCGCCGGGCATCGAGGCCGTCAGCGGCATGGGCCTGATGATCGGCGTCAAGACCGTCAGGCCCGCGCGGGACGTGGTGCGGCGGTGCATCGAAAACGGCGTGCTCTGCCTGACCGCCAAGGATCGCGTGCGCCTGCTGCCCGCGCTGAACATCCCCATGGATCAACTTGAGAAGGCGCTGGCGGTGCTGAAGGAGGCCGCGAAAGCCTGACCCGTCCCAAATGTCGCTTTTGACGTCTGAATCATACAGCCGCCCCGCTTGACACGCCGAGCGGTTGTGCTATAATGATTAGGCAACCGAACGAAGGGCGGTTGGCCGGGCGACCGGCAATCGGGAAACACAATCACACTCAATACGAGGGAGTAGCCAAACGCCCGGGAGGGCGGGTTTGAAACCGTCAGCCGACGCCAAATGGCGTCCGGTTCAAATGAGAAGGCAAGACTCATATTGTGACGCGCGTCGCGGTATGGGTCTTTTGCTCTGCCGCGATACGGTAAGGAGGGACAGAAAATGACGTACACCGGTTTGGATCTCGAGCTTCGCGAGGCGCGCGAGGCGGGCGTGCGGGCGCTGAACAGCCTGCGCCGCGCCGAAAAGGCCCTGGACAGCGCGCGCGGCTGGGGCATCGCGGACATCCTGGGCGGCGGGGGCATCGTCGGCCTGGTGAAGCACGTCCGGCTGGACGCCGCCCGGGACGCCCTGGCGCAGGCCCGCTTCGACCTGGAGCGGTTCAGCCTGGAGCTCAGGGACGTGGACGCGCCCGAGCTGGAGGTGGGCGAATTCCTCACCTTCGCGGACTTCTTCTTCGACGGCTTCCTGGCCGACATGCTGGTGCAGAGCCGCATCAACGACGCCCGCGCACAGGTGCGGGACGCCTGCGGCAGGGTCGAGGCCGCGCTGCGCGAACTGCCCAACGCCTGACGGAAGAGATAACCGCATTTCAATCCGGGCTTAAGGAACGGGAAATTCGCTCCGGCATACAACATAAGACGAACCCAAACGGGAAGGGAGGCGGACGACATGCAAAACTGGAAGCGCTGGATGGGCGCGCTGCGCCGGGCGCCGGGGGAGGATCGCGCGCGGCTGACCGCGGAGGAGGCGTCCGCCCGGGCGCTGCTGGAGCGGTACGGCTGCAGCCGCCGCCGCATGGCGGAGGCGGGGAGGCTTGAGGACTACCTGGCGCTGCGCGTCGCGCCCGAACTTGAGGCGCGCTGGCGCGACGATTACACCGGCGAACGGCTGGCGGCGGACGCGCTCACCGCCGATTCCCTGGGCGAGGCGGTCGCGCTGGCGGCGGAGTACGGCGACGCGCGGCTGCTGGCCCGGGCGCTGGAAGCCATGGACGAGGCCGCCGTGCGCGCAAGCGTTCCCGACGAGGCGCTGCTGGGCCTGTTGCTGCGGGCGCTGCGCACGCTGGAGGCCGAGGGCTTCGCCGACGCGGAGGCGCTGCTGGAGGGCCGCGCGCGCATCCTGGAGCTGGAGCACCGCCTCACCGCCCGCCTGCAGGCCACCGCGCCGGAGGGGCGCTGGCAGCCGGTGATGATCGCCCTCATCTGCCGCCTGGAAGGCGCGACCCTGGAGGGGCTGGGCGAGCGGTGAGGATACCGCCCCGACGTTTCACCGTACCAATGACGACCTGCCGAAGGAGGCATCGCTATGTTCACCCTGATCGTTCTCATCCTGCTGGTGCGGGCGCTGTTCCGGCCCCGCTGGTACCTGTTCCGCCCCTGGGGCATGTTCGGCGGCTTCGACGGCTGGCATCGCCCGCCCATGGGCGGCTTCGGCCCCGGCCCCCGCGGCTTCGGCCCCGGCCCCTACGGCATGGGGCGCCGCGGCTGGTAATCCCGGGCGCACCGTTGACGATTCATTCCCCGCGGAGGCGGCCACAGGCCGCCTTCGTTTTTTCAGTTATCGTATGAATCCACCCCGAAGCGCCGCTCAAAGGTGGACGAAACGCAGCCCTTATGCTATAATGATTAGGCGACGGGCCCGCAGGGCCGTCGGCCGGGTCGCCGGGCCGCAGAGCGCGCACGGCGACAATCAAGTATATAATTAACCAGACATCCGGCCCAACGGTTGGCCGGAATCGCGGTGTACCACAGGCAGTATTGCCGTATCTCTTCGCCATTGAAAGCGGGTTGATGCATGCTCATCCGTCGCCACATCACCTTCCGGGGCTGGGTCCAGGGGGTGGGCTTTCGCTATCGCGCGCGTCACGCCGCGTCCCTGTACGGCTGCACCGGGTGGGTGCGGAACGAATGGGACGGCTCCGTGACGATGGAGATCCAGGGCGAGGCGGAGCAGATCGAGCGGGTCATCCGCGCGATCGAGGCCGGGCGGTACGTCCGGATCGAGGCCATGGAGAGCAAGGACATCCCGACGGCGGACGAGCGGGGATTCCGGACGGAGTAACCGGGGCGATGGGAAATCGAATCGTGGGGGAGCTTCCATGAAGAATCTGGGGTTGCGTGCAAGGATCATACTGATGGCGGTCGCCTTTATGCTGGTCACGAACCTGGCGCTGGGCGCGGCGCTGATGCAGCAGTCCCGAAACGCCATGAAGACGCTGATCGACGAGCGCATGCTGGACGTGGTCAACTCGGCCGCGGCGATGCTCAACGGCGACGTCCTGGAGAAGCTGACGGCGGAGGACGAGGGGACGCCGGAGTATGAGTCGGTGCGCAATACGCTGATCTCCTTCCGGGACAACATCAACCTGGCCTACATCTACTACGTCCGGGACGTGGGCGATAGGAATTTCTGCTTCGGCATCGACTCCGACCCCATCGCGCCGGGCGAGTTCGGTTCCCCGGTCGTCTATACGGACGCGCTCTACCGGGCGAGCCTGGGCACGCCGTCCGTGGACGAGGAACCCTACGAGGATCAGTGGGGCCGCTTCTACAGCGCCTACAGCCCGGTGTTCGATTCGGCCGGCAAGGTGGCCGGCGTGGTCACCGTCGATTTCGAGGCGGCGTGGTACGAGCGCCAGCTCAACCAGAACGCCAGGACGATCGTCATCGCCTGCGCGCTGTTCATCGCCCTCGGCATCGCGCTGGTGCTGTACCTCACCCGCCAGTTCGGGCTGCGCATGGAGCAGATCAACGTCAACCTGGCGGACCTCGCGAACGACATGAACGAGCTGACGGGCAACGGGGCGGACGGCGCGGCGGAGCAGGCCAGGGTCAACCTGAGCGACGAGAGCATCCTGAAGATGGAGGGCAGGATCTCCCACCTCAGGGACGACCTGCGCCAGTACGTCACCCACGCCAACACCCTGGCCAACAGCATGATCACCGCCATGGCCTCGGACTACCGCTGCGTGTACCACGTCAACCTGGACGAGAACGACGCCGTGTGCTATCGCGACGACCCCGACGACAGGGACCAAACCCCCGCGGGCGTGCACTTCCCCTACCTGGAGCGCTTCACCTGGTACGCCAACACGGTCGTGACGGAGAACTACCGCGAGGAGTTCCTGCGCTTCATCGAGCCGGACAATATCCGGCAGAGCCTGGCGACGCAGCCGCTGATCGCCTACCGCTACCTGGCCCGGAAGGACGGGCGCGAGTACTACGAGATGCTGCGCATGGCGGGCGTGCGCAGGGCGGAGGACCGGGACGACCACATCGTGCACTCCGTCGGCATAGGCTTTACGGACATCGACGCCGACATGCGCGAGACGCTGGCCCGGAACGAGGCGCTGGCGGAGGCGCTGACCATGGCCGAGGAGGCCAACAAGGCCAAGACCGCCTTCCTCTCCAGCATGAGCCACGAGATCCGCACCCCCATGAACGCCATCAATGAGCCGCATCGAGTCCGGCCGGCTGGTGCTCCGAAAGGAGGAATTCTCCTTCAGCGGCATGCTGGAGCAGATCAACACCATGGTCATGTCCCAGTGCGGCGACAAGGGCCTGCACTACGAGTGCCGCATCTTAAGCCGCGTGGACGACTGCTACATCGGCGACGACACCAAGCTGAAAGAGGTGCTCATCAACATCCTGTCGAACGCCGTCAAGTTCACCGACGCGCCCGGCAGCGTCACGCTGACGGTGGAGCGCGCGGCGGTCTTTGAGGACCAGTCCACCATAAAGTTCAGCATCCGCGATACCGGCATCGGCATGGACAAGGAGTACATTCCGAAGATCTTCGAGGCGTTCTCCCAGGAGGACAGCAGCCGCAGGAACAAGTATGGCAGCACGGGCCTTGGCATGGCGATCACCAAGCGCATCGTCGAGATGATGAACGGCACGATCAGCGTGGAGTCCGAGAAGGGCGTGGGCACGGAGTTCACCGTGGCGGTCACGCTGAAGAACTGCGACCGCCAGGGCGACGCGCACGAGAACGCGGTGGATCGCGGCAGGATGCGCGTGCTGGTGGTGGACGACGAGGAATTCGCCGCGGAACACGCGCGGATGGTGCTGGACGAGGTCGGGATCCGGGCCGACGTGTGCCTGAGCGGCCAGGCCGCCATGCAGATGCTGGAAGTGCAGCACGTGAAGCAGGAGCCGTACAACCTGGTGCTGATGGACTGGAAGATGCCGGAGATGGACGGCCTGGACACGGCCAGGCTGATCCGCGAGCGCTACAGCAACGAGACGACCGTCATCATACTCACGGCCTACAACTGGGACGACGTGTTCGAGGAGGCGCTGGGCGCCGGCGTGGACAGCTTCCTCGCCAAGCCGCTGTTCGCGTCGAACGTGGTCGCGGAATTCGAGCGCGTCGCCCGGCGCAACAACATGAACCTCTTCCGCGAGAAGAAGCGCGCGAACCTGGAGGGGCAGCGCATCCTGCTGGCCGAGGACATGGAGATCAACGCCGAGATCATGATGGACATCTTCGAGATGAAGGACGTGAAGTCGGACCACGCGGAGAACGGCAGGATCGCCGTGGAAATGTTCCGGAACAGCGACGTCGGCGCCTACGCCGCGATCCTGATGGACGTGCGGATGCCGGAGATGGACGGCCTGGAGGCCGCGGCGACCATCCGGGCGATGGACCGGTCGGACGCGAAGAAAACCCCCATCATCGCGCTGACCGCCAACGCCTTCGACGAGGACGTGCAGCGCTCGCTCCAGGCCGGCATGAACGCGCACCTCAATAAGCCCGTGGAGCCGGAGCACCTCTTCCAGACGCTCGAGGAGCTGATCTACGAGGCCGAACACGGGGAAGAAGCGTAACCGGCGCAAAGAACCGGCCCCTGCCCTTGGCGCATGCCTCGGGCGGGGGCCGGTTTCGCGCGTCCGGCGCGGGTTCGGCCGCGGCGGGCGTCATCCCGTATACGAAACGCTCTTGACCTTCCGGGTGGACGGATCGACCATCAGCGTGACCTGTGCGCCCGGATACCTGTCATTCTTGTAGGTGTACATTTTGTTCATCGCGTTCTGCGACAGCTTCCAGCCCTTGGCGTTCAGGCTGCTCGCCGAAGAAGAAAGGTAGTCGCCCGGATACGCGCCGAACAGCGTGTGCCTGTGGGTGTTGTAGTTGGACTGGATCGCGATCCCCGTGACGATGCCGCTCGCGTTCGCGTTGATGGTAAAGCCCGCATACAGCGACGTGGCGATGTATTTCCGGTTGCCGTCGTCCTCCTGCTGCGCCGTCAGCAGCTTGTCGGGCAGGCGCTTGTAGACCGTCGAGAGCTTCTGCCCCATCGCGCTGCTCAGATCGCCCGTCAGCATGGGCAGCTTCGTCACCGTAATGGCGATCGTCGCCTTCTTCTTGCCGGCCGTGGCGGTGATGACGGCCTTGCCGGGCTTCACGGCGGTGACGAGGCCCGAGCTGCTGACCGTCGCCACGGAGGGGTTCGAGCTCTTCCACGTCACGGCTGTGTCCGCGGCGGTGGCGGGCTGGATGGTATAGCCCAGTTGCAGCGTCGATTCGTCCGGGATGCTCTTCTTCGTCCCCTCCCGGAGCTTGATGCGCTCCGGCTTGGTCGGGTCCTTCACGGTCAGCTTGAGCACCAGCTTCTTGCCCTTCCTGAGCTTCACGGTGATCTTCGTCGTGCCCTCCTTCAGGGGCGTGACGAGGCCGGCGTTGGTGACCGTCGCGACCTTCCTGTTGCTGGAGGAAAAGCCCTTGGCCGACTTCCCGCCGCTGAGCCGGATCAGCACGTCCCGGCCCAGGTAGACGGACTTGCTCGCGCTCTTCTTCAGCGTGAGGGTGGCGTAGGGCGCCCGGTACTTCACCCGGATCGGCTGGCTGTAGGCGGAATAGAAATCGTGGTTCGCGTCCTCCACGCCCACGAAGAAGCGCACGAAATCGTAATACCCGTCCTCCAGGTCGTCGCGCTCATACCACTGGCTGAGCGGCTTGCTGGCCAGGCTGTCCTGCGCCACGTCCTGCGTCCTCGACAGCAGGAACACGTCCATGTCGATGTTGTTGTCCTCGTCGACGTACTCGTCCCACCACAGTCTGAGGGTTTCGTCGTCCTCCTCGTAATCGCTGGATACGATCCACTTCGCGCAGAGGCGCGCATACGGCTGCTCCGCGCCGGCGACGCTCCACCTGGCGGTGATTTCATCGTCGAACAGCACGTTCTCCGTCGCGCTCAGCGAAATGGACGCGGCGTTCCCCGGCTTCAGGTCGAAGAGCCTGGTGGCTTCGTACTTCTTGCCCTCGGCGTCGATGATGATCACCCCGAAGACCAGGTTCGCGCTGTCGCCGTAATCCGTCACCCAGCAGTCCAGCGAGGTCGCGTCCGGGGCCTCCGCGATGTTGAGGACGCGCATTATGTCGCCGCCCTCGTCGGTCAGGCACCAGAAGGCGGCGAGCTCGGCGTAGGGCTGTACCGCGGCCTCCGACGTCCACGACGCGGACACATAGCCGCCGCACACGGCCGCGCCCTCGCTCTCCAGGGACGCGGGGTAGAACGCGCACGCCATGGCCGGGGTCTCGTCCCCGTCCGCCGGCGCTTCGCCCTCGCCCTCGCCGTCGTTCGCGCGGGCGATTTCCGGTTCCTCGCCTTCCGGCACCATGATGAAGTCCGGCAGATCCTCCGCCGCTTCCAGGACCGATCCGGCGTCCACGAAGTCCTCCGACCCGTCGAGCGCCGACTCCTCCGGCGCCCCGGCCTCGACGACGGGGCCGTCGCTCGCCTCCACGGCCTCCGAAAGCGCTGGCAGCGCGCCGAACAGCAGCATGAGGGCCAGCATCCACGCAAGAGCTCGCTTCATATCCATCTTCTCCTCTTCCATACGCCCCGGTACGTCGGTTTGTTTCATGTGTTTGCCAAAATTGTAATTATATTGTAACAAATTGCGCGGATTTTGTCAATGCATTTTCGCGCGATTTTTCGTTTTTTTCTCCGCTTTCCGCGGCCGGAACGGCGTCGCGCGGGGCCGCGGGGGAGGGCGAAGCGCCAGGGCACGCGCCCCCCTCCCGGGGAAGGAGGCCCGGCCGGTTAAAATCGCTCGCGCGCGGCGCGATCTTTTGCGGATTGTCTTGCGAATTGGCGACTTTTTTGATATTATAACAGGAGAACGCAGCCGTCGGAGCCGGGCGGCGGGCGGAAACCGAGACGAGGAGGGTGCGCCATGGATTACAGGAAGATGCAGGATACCTACTACGTCCGCGTGGACAAGGGGGACGAGATCATCGCGACGCTGCTGGACGTCTGCGCGCGCGAGGGGATCGAGTCCGCGATCTTTACCGGCATCGGCGGCTGCAGCAGCGCCGAGCTCCAGACCTTCCTGCCGGAGACCGGGTCGTTCGAGACGGAGCGCCTCGAGGGCATGCTGGAGCTGATCAGCATTACCGGCAACATCACGGCCAGCGAGGGCGGCGCGCCCGGGTACCACGCGCACGCGCTGTATTCCTTCAAGCAGGACGGCGTTCCCCGGCTGGCTGCGGGCCACCTGAAGTCCTCCGTGGTGCGCTTCACGGCGGAGATCGAGCTCCGGCCGGTCCGCGGCGGCGTCATCCGCAAGCAGTACGACCCGGAGACGGGCACGGGCTTCTGGAACCTGCGCGGGTGACCGCGCGGCAGCGAAACGGAGAATCATGGAATGGAGGATGAGGACTATGATATCGGACAAGTTTATGGTGAACAGCGACGCGGGGCGCATGGCGGCGGCGCGGTACGTGGCGGAGAACTTCGCCTGGAAGCTCCAGTTGGACCGCCGTAACACGCTGCGGCTCAGCCTGCTGGTGGAGGAGACGCTGGGCATGGTGAAGGCCATGGTGGAGGACTTCTACGGCCAGCTCTGGTTCGAGGGCGAGGGCAGCCGCTGCGAGATCCACCTGCAGGCCACCACCGACATGAACGCCAGCCGCAAGCAGGAGCTGCTCTCCGTGTCCAGCTCCGGCAAGAACACCTCGACGAAGGGCTTCATGGCCATGCTGGGCGAGTTCATCGCCGACGCGGTGCACGGCGTGGGCCGCACCATGGACGCCTACGGGCAGGAGACGCTGCGCTACGGCATCGTGCACATGGACGGCATGGGCATGACGTATCCGGACGGCATGATGCCCCTCTGGACGCTGCAGACCTACCGCTGCTGCCTGGAGGAGCAGCGCGGCGAGGACAGCGAGGCCGAGCAGGCCTGGGACGAGCTGGAGAAGTCCATCGTCGCCCGGCTGGCGGACGACATACTGGTGGGCGTCAAGGGCGACCGCATCGAGCTGGTGATCGTCAAGGACTTCGCCCGATAGGTGCGACTGATGGATGGTGACGGAGCATGAAGAATCCGAAACACTCCGCCGCGCTGAAGGTGACCCAGGGCGCGGCCATCGCCGCGCTGTACGTGGTGCTCACGCTGGTCTTTGCGCCGATTTCCTTCGGCTACATGCAGGTCAGGATCGCGGAGCTGCTGACCATCATGCCGATGTTCACGCCGGCGGCGATCCCGGGGCTGTTCCTCGGCTGCCTGCTGGCGAACCTGATGGGCGGCGCCATCGTCTGGGACGTGGTGTTCGGGAGCCTCGCCACGCTGATCGGCGCGGCCCTGGGCTATGTGCTGCGCCGCAACCGCTGGCTGGTGCCGATCCCCACCATCGTCGCCAACGCCGTCATCATTCCGCCGGTGCTCCGCTTCGGGTACGGCATCGTCGAAGTGCCGCTGCTGTTGATGGCGCTGTACGTGGCGGTGGGGGAGATCCTCGGCTGCTTCGTGCTGGGCGAGCTGTGGGCCACGGTGCTGCTCAGGCGCGGGGCGCTGCTCCCCGGGAAGGGCGCTCCCGGCGCGCGCGGGGAAGGGGAGGACTGACATGACGACGGACTATAGGCAAAGGGTGACCATGGATCCGTCCGGGTTCGTGCTGCTGGCGGACTTCGTGCCGGGCATCGTGCAGGAGATCCGCTACTATTCCACCTACAACTTCGTGGGCGAGCGCATCGACGGCTACGAGGAGCCCTGCGCGCTGCTGACCCGGGAGGCGGCCCGCGCGCTGAAGGCCGTCGCCAACGAGGTGAACGCCCAAGGCTACCGGCTGAAGATCTACGACGCCTACCGCCCGGCGTGCGCGGTGCGGCACTTCGTGCTGTGGGGCGTGGAAGATTTGGACCTGCGCATGAAGCCCTACTTCTACCCGGACCTGGAGAAGCAGGAGCTGTTCCAAAAGGGGTACATCGCCAGCCAGTCCGGCCACAGCCGGGGCAGCGCGGTGGACCTGACGCTGCTGGACATGAGCACCGGCAGGGAGGTGGACATGGGCAGCCCCTTCGATCTGTTCAGCGAGATCTCCCACCCCGATTCCCGCGCGGTCACCGACGAGCAGTACGCCAACCGCATGTTCCTGCAGAAGGCCATGGTGCGCAACGGCTTCCAGACGCTGGACTGCGAGTGGTGGCACTTCCGCCTGGCGGACGAGCCCTACCCCGATACCTACTTCGAGTTCCCCGTGTCCTCGGCCTACCTGAAGCGCTGACCGGGGTCGGCCCCGCCGCGCGGAATCAGCGCGGCGCGGGCATTGACTTTCCGCCGCGCTTCGACTATAATGATCCAGAAAAGAGCTGCTTCGGGCGTCGCGTTTCC
This sequence comes from uncultured Eubacteriales bacterium, assembly GCA_902793325.1. Taxonomy (GTDB): domain Bacteria; phylum Bacillota; class Clostridia; order Christensenellales; family Aristaeellaceae; genus UBA2862. Next base: position 38,331 of record CADBCY010000022.1, on the reverse strand, counting down.
CGGGAGCGGCCATTCGATTCCAGCAAGGAGGATATCGCTATGAAGATTGAAAAGACCCTGAACGGCAACGAACTGACCATCGCCCTGGAGGGCCGGCTGGACACCGTCACCGCCCCGGAGCTGGAGAAGGAGCTGAAGGAGAGCCTGCCCGGCGTCAACACGCTGACGCTGGACTTCGCCAAGCTGGATTACATCTCTTCCGCCGGGCTGCGCGTGCTGCTCTCGGCCCACAAGACCATGAGCAAGAGCGGCGGCATGCGGGTCGTGAACGTCAACGAGATGGTGATGGAGGTCTTCGAGGTCACCGGCTTCTCGGACATCCTGACCCTGTCCTGACGCGGTCGCGGGCCGGTTTTCGGCGCGGACGGCGCCGGGTGACGAACGATCCCACGGGGCGACCCGTGGGATCGTGAAGTGAACGGGAACGCGCGGACCCCGGAGGAGGCGAACGCCATGCCCCGGGGCGAAGCCATGATCCGCCGCGCGGACATGCCCCGCCGCGCGCCGTGCGCGGCCGCGCCCTGCGACGCGGCCAGCGGCGGAACCCGTTCCCGTCCCGGAACAGTTTTCGCAGGGCGGACCGGTTGGGCGGCGCGAGCCGCGCAACCGCATGAAGGAGCGCGTCATCATGAACCCGAGGATACTTGTAACCTGTCGCCTGGCGACCCTGCTGGAGCAAAAGCGGGTGACGCCCGAGGAGCTGTCCATGACGTCCGGCCTGCCGCTGGCGCGGATCCGGGCGTACTGCGAGGGCGCCCCGGACGCCGTGTCCCTGGCGGAGCTCGGCGCGATCCTGTCGGCGCTGTCGTGCACGAACGTCGCGGAGCTGTTCGAGGCGGCCGTCGCGCAGGAAGCCGTGCCCGAGGACGGCGTGGCGCCCGCTTACGAGGCGGACTGGTATTCGCCCTGCCCCGCGTCCCCCGACGGCCGGCACCAATGGTTCAAGGACGCGGCCGTATCCGACACCGTGTACCAGGAATTCACCTGCCGGGCCTGCGGGCGCAGGCTGTCGGTCATACTGTAGTCGCCCTTCCCGCCCCTCCGCTGTTCTGCCCGAAAGCGGTCTGAATCCCTTTCCGTGATAAACCCGCCCGTCCGCGCGAAGGCCGCGACGGCGCGGGATGAAAAGCCACCCGCTGCGAGCGCCGGTATCCCCGGTCCCCGCGGCGGGTGGTCGTTTTGCGTCAATCCAGCATGCCGCGCGCGTTCCAGCGCAGCACCGTGCGGTAGCCCAGCTTCGCGTACCAGCCCGCGACGCCCGTGAAGTGGATGTAGCTCAGGTCAAAGCCCCGGTCCTTGAGGATGCGGGTGACGTTGCCCACCATCGCCAGGCCGATGCCCCGCCTGCGGAACTCGGGCACGGTGCCCACGCAGCCGGGCCCGCCGACGCGAAGCCCCCCGTGCACGCCCATGTCCTCCACCAGGCAGAAGCTGGCGACCCGTTCCCCGGCCCACGCGCAGTAGATTTCGCGCTCCGGGCGGTAGAGTTCGGGCCAGCCCTCGTCCACGCGGCCCACCTCGCGCCGCAGCGCGTCGAGGTCGCCCGCGTAGAAGCCGAAGCGAACGCCGTCGCCGTCCCCGGTCACCGGGGGCTCGGCGGCGCGCAGGTCCAGGACCATCTCCTCAAAGACCCGCTCCGGCGGAAGCCGGCGGATCTCTTTCTTCTCGAAGAAGCGGGGATGCATTTCCCCGAACAGCGCCGCGTAGTCGGTCACGGTACGCGCCTCCCGTCGTCGTTTTCCTGGATTGTAGCACAAAGGCGGCGCGCTGTCCACCGGGCGGCGCGATTTGCCGGCCCCTGTCGCAAATTGCGCAAGCGGATACAACAAAACGCAAGCAGGTACGATGCAAACGCCGGGGGGAATTGGTATAATCACATTAAAGAATCGTAAAGAGAGGGGGCGGCGTCATGACGAACCGGAACGGCGTCCGCGGCGCGGGCCGCTGGAGCCGGAAGGACTTCTGGCTGCTCACCATGGTCGCGCCCGGCGCGATCTGGCTGCTGCTGATCCGCTACCTGCCCATGCTGGGCGTGGTCATCGCCTTCAAGAACTACAAGGCCCAGAAGCCCAACACGTTCTGGAACAACCTGGTCAAGTCGGAATGGGTGGGCCTGAAGAACTTCGCATTCCTCAAGAGCCCCTCCACGGTGACGATGATCCGCAACACGCTGCTGTACAACGCGGTGTGGATCGTGCTGGTGCTGGTGCTGGCGGTGCTGCTGGCCGTGATGATGAGCGAGCTGAAGAACCGCTTCATGGCCAAGGCCTACCAGACGATGATGTTCTTCCCCTACTTCCTGAGCTGGGTGGTGGCGAGCTACTTCGTGCTGGCCTTCCTGGACCCCACCAGCGGCATGATCCCCTCCATCCAGAAGAGCCTGGGCCTGAAGCCCACGCAGTTCTACATGACCACCGGGCCGTGGCCGGTCATACTGACCATCTCGAACCTGTGGAAGAACGTGGGCTACTCGAGCGTATTGTACCTGGCGGCCATCACCGGCATCGACACCACGCTCTACGAGGCCGCGGCGGTGGACGGCGCCACCAAGCGCCAGCAGGTGTGGCACGTGACGCTGCCCGGCATACGGCCGATGATCATCATACTGCTGATCATGTCCGTGGGCAAGATCTTCAACGCCGACTTCGGCCTGTTCTACAACGTGCCCCAGAACTCCGGCCCGCTGTACCCGGTCACGCAGGTCATCGACACCTACGTGTACAACACCTACGCCAACACCCACAACATGGGCATGAGCGCCGCGGCGGGCCTGCTGCAGAGCGTGGTGGGCTGCCTGTGCATCGTGGTCACCAACCTGATCGTGCGCCGGATCGACGCCGACAGCTCGCTGTTCTAGGGAAGGGGGAAGCGCTATGGGAAGGGATCGCAGGACATCCGCGTCGCTGAACACCTTCGGGCCGGGCGCCCAGGCGGTGTTCCACGTCACGCTGGGGCTGTTCGCGCTGCTGTGCATACTGCCCTTCGCGTTCGTCATCATCATCTCCTTCACCTCCGAGGACAGCATCCGCCAGATCGGCTACTCCTTCGCCCCGCTGGGCTGGTCCACGCAGGCGTACCGCTACGTGTTCCGGCTGGGCAACGCCCTGTGGCGCAGCTACTTCAATTCCTTCCTCATCACCGCGGTCGGCACCGCCGTCAGCGTGGCCATCTGCGTGCTGTACAGCTACCCGCTGTACCGGAAGGACTTCAAATACCGCGGCTTCTTCAACTTCCTCAGTTTCTTCACGATGATCTTCGGCGGCGGCCTGGTACCCACGTTCGTGGTGTGCAAGACGCTGCTGGGCCTGAGCGACAACTACGCGGCGCTGATCGTGCCGCTGCTGTTCAGCCCGTTCAACGTCATCGTGATGCGCACCTTCTTCCAGACCACCGTGCCGCGCGAGCTGATCGAGGCATCGACCATCGACGGCGCGGGCGAGTACCGGACGCTGTTCCAGGTGGTGCTGCCGGTGGTAAAGCCGGGCATCGCCACCATCGCGCTGCTGAACGCGCTGGCCTTCTGGAACGAATGGTTCCTGTCGCTGCTGTACATCACGAAGAACATGGACGTGATCCCGCTGCAATACCTGCTGATGCGCATGCAGCGCAACGCCGACTTCCTGGCCAAGAACGCGGGCATGCTCGGCGCGGACGCCGCGGCGGCCGCCCGCAAACTACCCAGCCAGTCGCTGAAAATGGCCCTGGTGGTGTTCATCGTGGTGCCCATCGCCTGCGCCTACCCCTTCTTCCAGCGCTACGTCGTAGCCGGACTGACGGTCGGATCCGTCAAGGGGTGAGGAGAATCCCAGTGAATCGCACGATGGCATGTCCATCTGCAAATAGAAGGAGGATAAACCCATGAAGAAAGTATTTGCGCTGATCCTGGCCCTGGCCATGGTGCTGACCGCGGCGAGCTTCTCGCTGGCGGAGGAGCTGCCCACCATCACCATCATGTTCCACGGCAGCAACGTCACCGACGACACCGCCGTGCTGGAAGCCGTGAACGACTACATCGCCGACAAGGTCGGCGCGAAGCTGGAGGTCGTCTGGGGCACCTGGGGCGACTTCGACGACAAGGCCACCAACGCCCTGCTGTCCGGCGACAGCGGCATCGACATGGTGTTCACCTGCTCCTGGAGCGCCGATGAATACAACACCTACGCCAAGAACGGCTACTTCGTGAAGCTGGACGACCTGATCGCCGAGTACGGCGCGGACCTGACCGCCGCCATCCCCGAGAGCCTGATGCAGGCCGCCACCATCGAGGGCGCCGAGGGCATGGGCGTGTACGCCGTCAACGGCTTCAAGGATACCGCCACCCAGAACACCTGGGACGTGAACGTCACGCTGCTCAACGAGCTGGGCTACACGCTGGACGACTTCAGGGCCATGAGCTTCTACGACTTCGGCGAGATGTTCCAGAAGGCCAAGGAGCTGAAGGGCGACAGCTTCTATCCCTTCCTGGTGGAGCCCATGGTGCTCGAGCGCATGGTCACCGGCTCGATCATCGTCACCGGCGACTCCGGCTCCACCAACCTGCTGAGCCTGTACCTCAACCAGGAGGACGTGTCCGCCGACGGCCCCGAGGGCAACGTGCTGCTGAACAAGTTCGCCACCGAGGAGTACCGCAGGTTCGTGGACAAGATGCACGAGTACTACGAGGCGGGCTACGTGGATCCCTCCCTGGCCGTGGCCGAGACCAGCAACGACACCCGCACCAACGCACAGAACACCGGCGACTACCTGATCGGCACCCAGAGCTACGCCTACGGCTATGAGTACAGCCCCGCCGTGCTGGACCGCGGCATCGAGGTCGCCTTCGTGCCCTGCACCGAGCCCTACGTCGACACCACCGCCGCCCAGGGCGCCATGATGGCCATTTCCACCGCCAGCGAGCACCCCGTGGAGAGCTTCAAGTTCCTGGCCCTGCTGAACAGCGACCCGACCCTGATGACGCTGATGAACTACGGCGTCGAGGGCGTGCACTACAACCTGAACGCCGACGGCCTGGTGGAGTTCACCGACGAGCGCGCCAACTACTCCCCCTGGACCAACGGCATGGGCAACGTGACCATCCTGCCCGACACCGCCGCCGAGGGCGCGGGCTTCCGCGAGGCCTTCAAGGCGTACTACGCCTCCGCCAAGGCCATCCCCTGCGCGGGCTTCGCCTTCGACAACACCGAGGTCGCCAACGAGATGGCCGCGCTGGGCACCGTCGCCGCGCAGTACGCCCTGGCGCTGGACGCCGGCGCGCTGGACCCCGAGACGACCCTGCCCGACTTCCTGGCCGCCCTGGACGACGCCGGCATGCAGACCTATCTGGACGCCGCCAACGCCCAGCTCGAAGCCTTCATGGCCGCGAAGTAAACCCGGCGTCCGCCGCCGACCCCCCGACCCCGGGCGGATGCCCGGGGTCGGTTTTCGCCAACGCGGCACAACGAACGACACCCGCAGCCATTGCCATTTTTCGCCCTTGCGGATACAATGAAACTACAGTACAATAGAGCTGACAGCCATGCATCGGGAGGCGGCAGACATGCGATACGGAACCTTTGACGACGCCGCGCGGGAGTACGTGATCGACCGCGTGGACGTCCCCTTCTCCATGACCAACTACCTGGGCACCCAGCGGATGGGCGCGGTCGTCTCCCACAACGCCGGCGGCTACTGCTGGCTGGATTCCCCCCAGTTCCACCGCATCACCCGCTTCCGGCCGAACGGCGTGCCCATGGACTGGCCCGGCCACTACGTGTACCTCAGGGACGACGACGCGGGGGAATACTGGTCCGTGAGCTGGCAGCCCGTGGGCCTGGACCTGGACCGGGCCAGCTACGCCTGCCGCCACGGGCTGGGCTACTCGGTGTACGAGTGCGCGTATGCGGGCATCTCCGCCAGCCAGACGCTGTTCATCCCCCGCGAGGACGGGGACGCGGACCCGGTGGAGATCTTCGACGTGCGCCTGCGCAACGACTCGGACCGGCCGCGGCACATCAGCGTGGCGGGCTACGTGGAGTTTTCCTTCCACAGCGTGGACATTGACAACCAGAACTTCCAGATGAGCCTGTACTGCGCGGGCTCGTTTCTGGAGGACGGCGCGGCGGTCTGCGAGCTGCACTACGAGGAGGACAGCTTCCAGTTCCTGGCGGCCTCCTTCGAGCCGGACGGCTACGAGGGCCGCAGGGACGCCTTCCTCGGGGCCTACCGCACCGAGCGCAACCCAATCGCCGTGGAGCGCGGCGCGTTCGGCGGTCGCTGCGGGAACGGCGGCAACCCGGTCGGCGCGCTGATGAAGCGGCTGACGCTGGCCCCCGGCGAGGAGGCGCGGGTGCTGTTCTACCTGGGCACGGGCCGGGGCGACGCGGCGCGCAGGGCGCGGGCGCGCTACGACTTCGAGGGCGCCGACCGCGCCTTCGCGGAGCTGCGCCGCTTCTGGGACGGCAAGCTCGGCGCGCTGCAGGTGAACACGCCCCACCCCAACATGAACCGCAGCCTGAACGTGTGGAACCTGTACCAGAGCGAGATCAACGTGCTGTTCTCCCGGTTCTCGTCCTTCATCGAGGTCGGCGGGCGCACGGGGCTCGGCTTCCGGGACACCGCCCAGGACGCCATGTGCATCCCCCACGCGGAGCCGGACATGTGTCTCAGGCGCATCCTGCAACTGCTGAACGGCCTGACCTCCGCGGGCTACGGGCTGCACCTGTTCGACCCGTCGTGGTTCGAGGGCAATGCGCGGGAGGAGGACTGGTCGCCCACGGTGGTGCCGAAGGCAGCGGACAACCGGCGCGTGCACGGCATCGAGGACGCCTGCGCCGACGACGCGCTCTGGCTGATTCCCGCCATCGTGGAGTACGCGCGGGAGACCGGCGACATGGCCCTCTTCGACCGCATCGTGCCCTACGCCGACGGCGGGGAGGACCGCGTGTGGGACCACATGAAGCGCATCCTGGACTTCTCCTTCGCCCAGACCGGCAGCCACGGCATCACGAAGGGCCTGCGCGCGGACTGGAACGACTGCCTGAACCTGGGCGGCGGCGAGAGCGCCATGGTGGCCTACCTGCTCGTCTGGGCGACGCGGCACTTCCTGGACGCGGCCCGCTTCCTCGGCCGCGCGGCGGACGTCGCCGCCTACGAACCGAAGCTGGCGGCGATGCTGGACGCCTGCCGGACGTGCCTGTGGGACGGCGACTGGTTCCTGCGGGGCTTCACCGCGGACGGGCGGCCCGTCGGCAGTCACGCGGCCCGCGAGGGCAAGGTGCACCTGGAGAGCAACGCCTGGGCGGTGGCCTCGGGCGCGGAGACGGGGGAGCGCGGCCGGCGGGCCATGGACTCCGTGGACGCCTGGCTGTTCACGCCCTACGGGCTCATGCTGAACGCCCCGGCCTTCACCCGGCGGGACGACGCCGTCGGCTTCGTCACCCGCGTGTACCCGGGCGTCAAGGAGAACGGCTCGGTGTTCAGCCACCCCAACCCCTGGGCCTGGGTGGCGGAGTGCCGGCTGGGGCGCGGCGCGCGGGCGATGAAGTTCTACGACGCGCTGCTGCCGGAGAACCAGAACGACATCCTGGAGATCCGCCTGGCGGAACCCTACACCTACTGCCAGTTCATCATGGGCCGGGACCACGCGGAGCACGGTCGGGCCAGGCACCCGTTCATGACCGGCTCGGCGGGCTGGGCCTACTACGCCGCCACCCGGTACATGCTCGGCGTGCGGCCGGAGTTCGACGCGCTGACCGTGGACCCGTGCATCCCCCCCGACTGGGCGGGCTTCGAGCTCACCCGGCGCTGGCGCGGCGCGGAGTACCGCATCCGCGTGGAAAACCCGCGGCGCGTGGAGAAGGGCGTGCGCGGCATCGAAGTGGACGGCCGCCCCGCGGACCGCATCCCCGCCTTCGGGGCGGGCAGGCACGAGGTGCGCGTCGTCATGGGCGACAGGACGGAATGAGCATGGAGGTACGTATGATCAAATTCGGCACCGGCGGGTGGCGCGCCGTCATCGGCGACGGCTTCACCCGCGCGAACATCCAGCGGGTGGCCGCGGCGCTGGGGCGGCGCATGCGCCGGGAGGGCGCGCGGCCGGAGATTTGCATCGGCTACGACCGGCGCTTCCTGAGCCGCGAGGCGGCCATCTGGTTCTCCGAGGCCGTCGCGGCGGAGGGGATCCGCGTGGACTTCATCAACCTCTCCGCGCCCACGCCCCAGATCATGTTCACCGTCAAGGCGTGGAACCTGCCCTACGGCGCGGCGGTGACGGCCAGCCACAACCCGGCCCTGTACAACGGCATCAAGCTGTTCACCGGGGGCGGGCGGGATGCCGCGCCGGAGGTCACCGACGCCATACAGGCCGAGGCCAACGCCCTGGCGGAGGACGAGATCCGCACCGTGGACTTCGAAACGGCGCGCGCGCGGGGCGACATCCGCTTCGTGGACCCCAGGGACGAGTACCTGGATTCCATACTGGAGCGCGTCGACACCCAGGCCATCCGCCGCCGCCGCCCGAGGATCGTGCTCGACCCCATGTACGGCGTCAGCCTCACCGGCCTGATGACCATACTGTACAGCGCGCGCTGCGACGTGGACGTAATCAACGACCGCCACGACGCCTTCTTCGGCCGCCACCTGCCCGCGCCCACGCCGGAGACGCTGGCGGACCTGCAGCGGCAGGTGCTGGAGCACAACGCGGATTTGGGCATTGCCACCGACGGCGACGCCGACCGCCTGGGCGTGATCGACGAAAACGGCCGCTACGTGGGCGCGAACGAGGTGCTGGTGCTGCTGTACCACTACCTGCTCAAGTACAAGGGCTGGAAGGGCGCCGCGGTGCGCAACGTGGCCACCACCCACCTGCTGGACCGCGTGGCGGCGAAGTTCGGCGAGGAGTGCGTGGAGGTGCCGGTGGGCTTCAAGCACATCTCCTCGGCCATGCAGGCCCACGACGCGCTGATCGGCGGCGAGTCCTCCGGCGGCCTCACGGTGCGGGGGCACATCTACGGCAAGGACGGCCTCTACGCCGCGGCGCTGCTGGTGGAGATGCTGTCGGTGACCGGAAAGCGCATGTCCCGGCTGGTGCGCGACCTGTACGACGAGTTCGGCGAGCTCCACGCCGCGGAGTACGACTGGGCGCTGACCGAGGCCCGCAAGGCGGAGATCCGCGAGCGCGTGTTCGAGAAGCGGGAGCTGCCGGACTTCGGCCTGCCCGTGCGGCGCGTCAGCTACGAGGACGGCTGCAAGGTGTACTTCGACGAGGGCTGGATCATCGTGCGCTTCAGCGGCACCGAGCCCAGGGTGCGCATCTTCGCCGAGCGCGACACCATGGCCCACGCCCGCGCGCTGGTCGGCACGATGGCTTCCTTCCTCGGCCTGCCCCTCGAAGGAGAGGACGACCGGTAACCCAGGAACCTGACGGAGGGTGCGCATGCGGCTGTTCAAGAAGATCCGGGGCCAGTTGATGGCCATTGTGCTGCTCTGCTACCTCGCACCCGCGGTGGCGCTGGGGTTCTACATGGGCGGCGCGGTGCTGGGCGATTTGCAGGCCAAGACGGAGTCCGCCCTGGTCGCGGGCATGGAGTCCTCGATGAAGCTGGCGGAGGAGAACCTGGACAAGCTGATCTCGCTGGCCTGGGACGCCACCTACGACGGCGAGCTCACCGACGCCGCCGCCCAGCGCGAGACCGGCAGGATCTCGGACGGCGAATTCATGCGCCTGGCCCGCAACTACATCGAGCGCAAGTACAGCCGCGAGCGCCTGCTGACGTTCGCCGCCTGCTTCACGCTCGACCGCCCGGACATGCTGCTGGCGAACCGCGGGGGCAGCGCCGCCGCCGCGGCCTACCAGGCGTCCGCCCACGACGCCGTGCGCGCGATGAGCGCCGAACTCGACACCCGGAGCCGCTTCGTGCGGCTGGACGACCGGCTCTACCTGGTGCGCAACCTCGTGAGCCTGCGCATGAAGCCCTACGGCATGCTGGTGCTGGGCATCGACGCGGAGAAGCTCGCCGCGCCGCTGGACGCGCTGGCGCGGGAATGGGACGCGCGGCTGGCGCTGCGGCTGGACGGCGCGCAGGTGGCCGACCTCGCGGGCGCGAACGGCGAGGGCCCGGAGGCGGTCGCCTGGGATGCCTTCGCGGACGGGCGCATCGAGAAGGCGGGCGGGGGGCGCTACGCGCTGGCCGCCACCGGCAGCAGCCGCGACTACGAGCTGCGGGCCGGGCTCCTGCTGGGCCGCAGGCGGCTGTACGGGGAGATCGACGACTTCCGGCTGCTGCTGGCGGGGCTCGTGCTGCTGCTCGTGCCGATCCTGGCGGTCATCGCCTGGTACGCGCACCGGCGCATCACCCGGCCCATCGCCATGCTGGCGGAGGCCTCCCGCAGGATCGAGGCCGGGGAGCTGGGCGTGACGGTGCCCATGCGCGGCGACGACGAGCTGGGGCAACTGGGCCGCGCCTTCTCGGCGATGAGCCTTCGGCTGCAGGAGCTGATCGACCGGAACTACAAGGAGGAGATCGCCCTGCGCGACGCCCGCATCCAGGCCATGCAGAGCCGCATCAACCCCCACTTCATCAACAACGCGCTGGAGACCATCAACTGGCAGGCGCGCATGGAGGGCACGGACACGGTGTCCTCCATGGTGGAGGCGCTGAGCGTGCTGCTGAACGCGGGCATGTCCCGCGGTAACCGCCGCATGGTGTCGCTGCGGGAGGAGCTGGACGTGGCGCGGGCCTATTTCTACTTCGTGGGGCTGCGCTTCGGCGACCGGCTGCGCACGCGGCTGGACGTGGCGCCGGAAGCGCTGGAGGCCACCGTGCCGCTGCTGACCCTCCAGCCGATCCTCGAAAACGCCGTGGAGCACGGCATCGCCCCGGCGGGCGGCGGGGAGATCCTGCTGCGCTGCGAACGGGCGGGGGATTGCCTGCGGCTGGAGGTGTCGAACACCGGGCGCACCGCGTCGCCCGAGGACCAAAGGCGCATCGACGCGGCGCTGCGGGGCGACAGCCTCGAGGGCACGCACCTGGGGCTTTCGAACATCTGCACGCGCCTGCAATTGATCTACGGCGACCGCGCGCGCATTTCCGTGGATACCGACGTCCCCGGCCGCACGCGGGTGCTGCTGGAGCTGCCGCGGGAGGACGCGCCGAAGGGAGGGAAACCGGCGTGAGGACGCGCATTGCCGCATGGCTGCTGGCGCTGCTGGTGTCCGCCTCCGCCCTGGCGGAGGGGGTGACGCTGCGCACGGTCAGTTGTTTCGCGGGGGAGGACGCCGCCGCCATCGCCTACGTGGAGCTGTTGAAGGCCTACGAGGAACAGACCGGCGACACCGTGGAGGACGCCTCGGCCACCAGCGACGAGAGCTGGAAGGCGCGGGTGCTGAGCGATTTCGCCGTGGGCAACGAGCCGGACGTGCTGTTCTTCTTTGCCTGCAGCGCCGATTCCGCGCCGATCCTGCGCAGGACCGTGCCCATCGCGGAGATCAACGCCGCCTATCCCGAGCTGCGCCTGGCGGAGAGCGAGGTGCTGCGGGAGCCGGACGGGGAGATCTACGCCATCCCCGCGCGGCCCTATTACGAAGGGCTGTTCGTGAACACCGACCTCTTCGAGCGGTACCGGCTGCCCCTGCCCGACACCTGGGCGCACCTGGAGGAAGCGGTGGCGGGCTTCCGCGCGGCGGGCATCGTGCCCATCGCGGTGTCGCTGTCGGACATCCCGCACTACCTGGCCGAGTGCGCGGTGCTGTCCTGCGCCACCCCGGAGGAATACGCCGCCCGGCCCGCGCGGTTCGAGGACGTGCCTCAGAGCTGGCTGGACGGCATGGCGCGGATCCGGCGGCTGTACGAGCTGGGCGCGTTCCCCGAAGACGTGCTGAACACCTCGGAGGACGCCGCCAGCCAACTGTTCCGGGACAAGCGGGCCGCCATGCAGTTCGACGGAAGCTGGTTCGCCAACACGCTGCCGGAGTCGGCCATGGACACCACCGCGGTGCTGCCGGTGCCCTCCGGCGGCGGCGCGGTGATCGGCGGGGTGTCCATGGGCTTCTACCTGACCCGCCGCGCCTGGGACGATCCGACGCGCCGGGACGCCGCCGTGGGGCTGCTGGCGTGGCTCACCGCGCCGGAGCACGTGGCGCGGCTGGGCACGGAGCAGATCTCCGGCGCGCTCGCCGCCTCCGTGGAGGCGATGCTGTCCGGCGCCTCGGCCATGCTGGGGCCCATGCAGGACGACATGAACAAGGACGCGCGGGAGGAGTGGCTGCTGGGCTGCGTCCCCGCCGTGGCCGACGGCCGCATGACGGCGGAGGAGTGCTGGCGCAGGGTGATGGCGCGCGCTCCCTTTGAGAACTGAGCGACGCGAGGAGGATGGCCATGTATCGCGTGGTGCTGGTGGACGACGAGCAGATTATCCTGAACGGCCTGTCGCGGACGGTGCCGTGGGCCGACATGGGCTGTACCGTGGCCGGCACGGCGGGCAACGGGGAGGAGGGCCTGCGCCTGGTGCGCGTGCTGCGCCCGGACATCCTGGTGACCGACATCCGCATGCCCAACATGGACGGGCTGAGCATGATCGCGGCGCTGCGCAGCGAGTTTCCCCGGCTGCAGATCGCGGTGCTGACGGCGTTCCGGGACTTTGAATACGCCCAGACGGCGCTGAACCTGGGGGTGTGCCGGTACCTGCTGAAGCCGAGCCGGCTGGACGAGCTGTACGAGGCGATCCGCACCATGACGGGGCGGCTGGACGCGCTGAACCCCCGGGGCGAGGCCGAGGACCCGGAGGCGGAGAACGGCGGCAGCGCGGGCAACTTCGTGGTGCGCAAGGCGCTGGAATACATGGAGGCGCACTGTACCGAGCGCCTTAGCCTTGGGGACGTGGCGGCGCACGTGTACGTCAGCCAGTGGCACCTCTCCAAGCTCATCAACCGCCACGCCAACCAGAGCTTCTTCGACCTGCTGGGCAGCATGCGCACGGAGCGCGCCAAGGCGCTGCTGTCGGATTCCCGGCTGCGCATCCACGACGTGGCGGAGCAGGTGGGCTACGCGGACGTGGGCCACTTCACCAAGAGCTTCAAGCGCTTCGCCGGCGCCACGCCCGGGGAATACCGCGAGCGCCTGGGGCGGCTGTAGGCCATCCCGGGCGCGATCCTGCGCATTCCGTGCGCTTTTGTTGATTGTGGAAATATTTCACCGACCGCCGGCTGGACACCGGCGGTCATTTATGGTATAATAAGCAAGAGTAATTGGAAAAAATGGGGTTTCGTCGCCGGACGAGGCGTTCGTCCCGGCCGCGGCGCCGTTTGAAATCGCGATATGGAGTTATGTACATGAATAAGCACGGACACGGCAAGAAAGGGATTTCCATTCGGAACCTGAATTTTACCATGGCCGTGGTGACGGTGATCATCTCCGTCCTGCTTCTGCTGGCGACCTATCGCGCCAATACCGGCTATATCCGGATGCGCGCCAACACGGAGCACTACATCCAGTGGCAGCGCTATGCCTACGACCTGCAGACCGCCTCCGACTACCTCACCGAACAGGTGCGCTGCTTTGTGGAGACGGGCAAGCGCGAATACCTCGATAACTACTTCGAGGAAGCCCACGTCACCCGCCGCCGCGAGCTCGCCCTGGACCACATCCGGGAATTCCTGGGCGAGACCGACGCCCATAAGGCCATGCAGGCCGCCATGGACGCCTCGGTGAAGCTGATGGACCGGGAGTACTACGCTATGCGGCTGACCATCGCGGGCTACGGGTACGACGTCGACGAATACCCCGAGGAGATCCGGCGCGTGGAGCTGACGGAGGAGGACGCCCTGCTGCCCCGGGAGCGCCAGGAGGCGCTGGGCCGCTCGAAGGTGTTCGACGAGGTGTACCATGCGTGCAAGGACCTGATCTCCAAGAACATGCAGAAATGCCTGGAGGCGCTGGCGAACGACATCGACGGCCAGCAGCAGAGCATCGCGGACCGGCTGCACGCGCTGCTGGCCCAGCAGCGGCTGCTGATCATCCTCGCCATCGGCATCACGATGTTCACGATGCTGCTGACGCTGCTGCTGGTCATCAGCCCGCTGCTGCGCGCCGTGATGTACATTCGCGCGGACGAGCCCATCCCCATCAAGGGCTCCAACGAATTCCAGTTCCTGGCAAAGACCTATAACCTCATGTACGAGGCCAACCGGGAGCAGAAGGAGCAGTTGGCCTACGAGGCCACCCACGACCAGCTCACCGGCATCTACAACCGCAGCGGCTACGACTTCTTCATGAAGAACACCGACTGGAAGACCTCGGCGCTGCTGCTGTTCGACGTGGACAAGTTCAAGCAGGTCAACGACAGCCTCGGCCACAAGACGGGCGACCGGGTGCTGGCCAAGGTGGCGGCGACGATCCGCAACTGCTTCCGCTCGCAGGACTACGTGTGCCGCATCGGCGGCGACGAGTTCGCGGTCATCATGGTGCACGCGGGCGCGGAGCTCGGGGAGCTGATCCGCAGCAAGGTGGCGCGGATCAACGAGGCGCTGAACCGGCCGGAGGGCGACCTTCCGCCCGTTCACGTCAGCAGCGGCGTGGCCTTCGGCGCCATGAGCGGGGACGCGGAGGAGGTCTTCCGGGACGCGGACGCCGCCCTGTACGAGGTGAAGAACAGCGGCGGCTGCGGCTGCCGGGTGAGCGCGTGAGGGAAAGCGAAGATATATAATACAGGCAAGAACGGCCCCTTTCGGGGCCGTTCTGTTGCGTGATGGGGCGTTGGCGGCGCCTCCGCGGCACAAAAATGGCGCCATCCGGGTTTGTGGAGGAGGCGGATGGCGCCTGGGGAGGGAGGCGTCGCCCTCTTTTGCGGAGGGGTGGAGGGCGACACAGAAGCGTTGTGGCGTCGTCCGAGGTTGCGGAGGAGGCAGACGGCGCCGGGGAAAAAGCGGTTGTTAGCGGCAATATCGATTCCTTGGTTCCAGTATAACCGATTCCTTGCAAAATGTCAATATGAAATTAACGATATGTTCGCCCGGACGTGCCCGCCGCCGGCGCTATTTCAGCCGCACGGCGGTGCCGTAGGCCATGACCTCCGCCGCGGACTGCATGACGGACGCGGAGGAGTAGCGCACGCACACCACGGCGTCCGCGCCCATGCGCGCGGCCTCCTCCGCCATGCGGTCCGTGGCCAGTTGACGGGCCTTGGCCATCATGTCGGTGTACTTGGTCAGCTCGCCGCCGATGAGCGTCTTGAGGCCCGAGCCGATGTCCCGCACGACGTTGACGGTCTGTATGGTGCTGCCCTGGACGAGCCCCAATACCTCGTAGCTCCTGTCGGGGATGGTTTCCGTGGTGACGATCAACATGGTATCCTTCCTTTCACGATGTCATTGGCGGTACCGCTGCACGAACACATCCGGCGGGAGCGGCCTGGAGAACAGGAAGCCCTGCAGCGCGCGCGAGGTTGTTGACGTGCGGTCGGGTCGCCGTCTGGCGGAAAGGGGAACGCGGCGGGGCCGGGCGTCAGATGACGACCTGGTTGCGACCGGAGTTCTTGCCCATGTAGAGCTTCTGGTCCGCCCGCTCCAGGATGCTTTCCATGGGCGACTTGAAGTCGTTTTCCTCCACGCCGATGGTAATGGTGATCGAAAAGTCGTTGCCCTCGAAGCTCAGCGGCATGTGGCCCACGGCGACGTTCAGGTCGAGCATCTCGCGGCCCGCCTCGTCCAGGTTCATGCCGGGGAAGAAGAAGCAGAATTCTTCGCCGCCCCACCGGCAGACGCGGTACTTCAGCCCCGCGTTCTCCCGGAACAGGTCGGCCAGCGCGCGCAGCGTGTAGTCGCCGCAGTTGTGGCCGTAGGTGTCGTTCACGTGCTTGAAGAAGTCGATGTCGGCGATGGCCACGCAGAAGGACTCGTCCGGCGAGCTCCGGCGGTACAGGTCCAGCTCGTCGATCATCGCGCGGCGGTTGGGCAGCCGGGTGAGCGGATCGGTGCCGGCCTCCTTGTGGAGCTCCTGGTTGTCGATGCGAAGCTGGCGCTCGGTGTCCTGCATGCTGCTGCTGAAGCTGATGCAGAGCACCGCCAGGATGACGAAATAGGTGAAGCTGTTGAACATCTGGAACACGATGTTCGCCGTCTGCGTCACCTCGAACGTCGCGGGGTGCCTGAGGGCGTAGTAGAACAGCGCCATGCGGACGAGCACGAGCAGCAGGAAGTAGGCCAGCTTGAGCAGCGGCGGCTCGTAGATGTCGAAGAAGGCCAGCACCAGCAGGGGCACCAGCACGTGCTGCCCGCCGATGCCCCAGCCGAAGGCGTTGATGTACCAGCCGCACCAGACCAGCGTGGTGAGCGCGTAGAGCACCAGGTTCATGCGCACCCGCATGCGGTCGACGTTCAGCACGCAGGCGACCAGGCCCGCGCACAGGAACAGCGGCATGATCGTCCATTTATGGGCAAAGACCTCGATGAGGAAGAAGCTCACGAGCAGGTAGACTGCCATGAGCCACTCGCATGAAACCAGGGCCCTGCGGAAGTACACGGGCATTTCCCTGCCCTGCTTCGGGACCTTCTGGCGGAGGAATTCCAGAATGAATTTCATGGCGCGACCTGCCTTCCACAGCCGAAGAATATCGAAAATAACCTATAATAACCTATCATCTATTATGCATAAAATCGCACCAAATTTCAAGCCCTAAATGAAAATAATGGTCCAAAACGGTTGATCTTTTTAACCCGGGCGCAAAGGGACAAAAAAGCCGCCTCCACCCGACCGGGCCGGTATGGAGGCAGCCGCTTTCGCAGGGCGCGGGATTATCCCAGGATGCCCTTGTTCGCGTTTTTCAGCGTGGGGATGGGGTCGTTGTCCGTGTCGTTGATGTGCCGGCCCGCGTAGCGCTTCGTCTCCCGGGCGATCACGCCGGAGAGCAGCAGCACGGCGAAGATGTTGGGAATGGCCATCAGGCCGTTCATCAGGTCCGCCAGGTCCCAGACCAGGCCGATCTTCAGCATCGAGCCCACGAACACGCCGAGCACCCACAGGATCTTGTAGGGCAGTATGATCTTCTCGCCGAACAGGTACACCGCGCAGCGCTCGCCGTAGTAGTACCAGCCCAGTATCGTGGAGAACGCGAAGGTGATCAGGCCCACCACCAGCACCGGCAGGCCGATGTGCGGGATCATGGAGAAGGCCTGGCCGGTGAGTATGGAGCCGTCGCCGGACAGCGCGTCGATGTGGGGGTACTTGATGATGCAGCTCACCAGCACCAGGCCGGTCATCAGGCAGATGACCACGGTGTCCCAGAACGTGCCGGTCATGGAGACCAGCGCCTGGCGCTTGGGGTTCTTGGTCTTGGCCGCGGAGGCCACCAGCGGCGCGGAGCCCATGCCGGACTCGTTGGAGAACAGGCCGCGCGCGAAGCCGTAGCGGCAGGCCGTGGCCACGGTGCTGCCGATGAAGCCGCCGCCGATGGCCCGGGCGGAGAAGGCGGAGCTGAAGATGGTGGAGATCGCCTGACCCAGCACATCGGCGTTCATGACCAGGATCACCAGGCAGCCCAGGAAGTAGAACACCGCCATGAAGGGCACCAGCTTCTCGGACACGCGGGTGATGGACTTGATGCCGCCGATGATCACCAGGCCCACCAGCACGCTCAGCACGATGGCCACCGCCAGCGGCGGCACGTGGAAGTTCTGGTTGATGCTGCTCACCACGGCGTTGGCCTGCACCATGCAGCCGATGCCGAAGCCGCACAGCGCCGCCAGCAGCGCGAACAGTATGCCCGCCCAGCGCGCGTGCAGCCCGCGGTCCAGCGCGTACATCGCACCGCCGATCATGGTGCCGTTCTCGCTCTTCACGCGGTACTTCACCGCGATGATCGTCTCGGCGTACTTGGTGGCCATGCCGAACACGCCGGTCAGCCACATCCACAGCACCGAGCCGGGGCCGCCCAGCGCGATGGCCGTGCCCACGCCCACGATGTTGCCCGTGCCGATGGTGGAGGACAGCGCCGTGGTCAGCGCGCCGAACTGGGACACGTCGCCCTCCGAGCCCTCGTCCTTGGTGAAGCTCATGCGGATCGCCTTGAAGATGTCCTTCTGGATGAATCCGGTGCGGACGGTCATGAAGATGTGCGTCCCGAAGAGCAGTATGATGAGTGGCCAGCCCCATAGAAAGCTGTCCAGTTTGCCGATGATCTCTGCCATGCGGCAACCCTCCCTTGGCAAGTGGTCTTTCCAGATTATAGCACAATCGCGCAATTCGGACAAGGGCAGGACGGCAATGTTCGTTGAGAGTTTGTAAATTGAAGGCGCGAACGGCGCGAACCTTCGCGATGCGACCGTTGGGCGCATCAGGGCGCCTTCCCGCCGCGCTCTCAGCCCGCGCTTCGGACCGCGGGAAGGCGCGCCGGGGCGGCCAAAAGGCGGCAAAGGTCGCGCCCGGCGGGGATCCTCGGGCACGGAAAAGGATCCCCCGCGCCCCCGGGACGACGGACAGGCATCGTCCGGGGCGGCGCGAAGGATCCTTTGGCGGCTCGGCGGCGCTTTCCCGCCGGGCGACTCTTGCAGGGCTTACTTCGAGCGATTCGCGCGGACCTCGGCCTCCCACTGACGGCGGAAATCCGCGCGCTCCTCGGCGGTCTCGCAGGGCACGATGGGGTTGCCCTTCGCCATCTTGAAGCAGATGGAATCCAGCGATTCGGGCTTGTAAAAGAGGAAGCCTTGCGCGAAGCCGACGCCGATCTCCTGCAGGAACGCGAGCTGCGCCTTGGTCTCCATGCCCTCCGCCAGGGTGTGGATGCCCAACTGGTGGAGCACGCCCGTGATCGCGCGCATGATGTGGCGGTTTGCGCCGTCGTGGTCGTCCAGGTTCCGCAGCAGCTCCAGGTCGAACTTCACCAGGTCGATGTCGAACTGGCTGAGCACGTTCAGCGACGAATAGCCGCTGCCGAAGTCGTCCAGCCACAGCCGGTAGCCGTTGCGGCGGATGTCCCGCAGTTGGGCCTTGAAGTGCTCGGTGGCGGTGGCGATGTCCTGCTCGGTGATCTCGATGATGAGGTTCTCGTGCGCCACGCCGTAGCGGTCGAGGATCTCGTTCAGGCTGGCGACGATGTCCGCGTGGTCGAAGTCCTGGGCGGAGAAGTTGACGGTGACGGGGATGATGGGCAGGCCCACCTTCTGGCGAACCGGGAATTCCCGGCAGAACCGCTCCACCATGTACAGATCCAGCTTGTAGAGCAGGTGGTACTTCTCCAGCACCGGGATGAACTCCGCGGGGGAGATGATGCCGCGGACGGGATCGACCCAGCGGGCCAGCGCCTCCAGCGCGGCGGCCTTGTGGGTCGCCGTGCGCATGATGGCCTGGTAGTAGATCTTGATCCAGTTCTGCTGCAGCGCGGTATCGAAGGCCTCGACGATGTAGCGCTGGTTCCAGTACTTCTCGTCCGTCTCCTGGGCGTAGAACAGGTGGGTGGCGTTGAGGTCGTTGCCGATCTGCTTGAGGGCGTGGCGGGCGTG
This sequence comes from uncultured Eubacteriales bacterium, assembly GCA_902793325.1. GTDB lineage: Bacteria > Bacillota > Clostridia > Christensenellales > Aristaeellaceae > UBA2862. Next base: position 18,863 of record CADBCY010000022.1, on the reverse strand, counting down.
GTCGAAGGCGTCCGTGAACGTCGAGCTGGGCTCCAGCACGCAGATGCCCGCCTGCACGCCCAAGGTGTTGCCGAAAGCGCGCGCCTTGACGCTGCTGTTGACGCGGTCGATGCGCCTCACCAGGTCCTCGTCGCTCTCGTATGCGCAGATGACGACGTAGTGGTCGTCCGCGCCGCGGCATATGAGCGCGTCGGGGAATTCGGCCTTCAGCACCTCGGCGATCAGCTGCAGCAGCTCGTCGCCCTGGGAGTAGCCGTACTGGTTGTTGTAGGAGCGCAGGCCCTTCACGTCCATGTACAGCAGCGCGGGGTCGCGGTCCTCCTGCCGCAGCCGGTGGACCTTCTCGTCCGCGAACTCGTGCACGTAGTTGAGGTTCGGCAGGCCGGTCACGGGGTCGTTGTAGAAGTAGTCCCGCTGGAACAGCTCGTAGTGGTCGGACAACTGCGCGAAGGCGTCGTAGCTGTCGGAGATGTCGACGTAGACCAGCACCGCCAGCTCCGTGCCGTCGGGCATGGTCTGCCAACGGCCCACGGTGTGGATGGTGGTGTACCTCGTCTCCTCGCCGTAGCGGCTGCGGTAGAACACGTCGTAGTCGCCCTCATGGCGGGCAAACGCATCGCCGATGCGCGCGATCCGCTCCGCGTCGTCGGGGTGCACGCGCTCGAACATGCTGTTGTCCAGCAGGCCGATCAGCGTTTCCCGATCCGATTGCATCAGCCGGCACAGGCCGTCGGAGACGAGCACAGTCAAGACCCGACCTTCCTCGTACCGGTAAAAGGCGAGGGGGACGGGCAGGGCTTCGTATGCGCGCCGCAGATCGTTGGGCAGTTGGTACATCAGTCGTCGCCTCCTGTGGGCAGTTTCATGGAGCCGGGCGCCGCGCTAGGCGTCGCTGACCCGGTACGCGGCGCGCCCGTTTTCCTTCACGTAGTACATCGCCTCGTCCGCCGCCTCGAACAGATCGGCAAACCGCTTGCCGTGCCGGGGATAGAGGGCGATGCCGATGGACAGCGACAGGAACAGGCCGACCTCCTCGTGCGCGAAGGCGTGCGCCACCTGGCTCTGCAGGCGCTCCGCCATGTCGCAGGCGTTTTCGGGCGAGGCGATGTTGCGCATGAAGACGATGAACTCGTCGCCGCCGATGCGCCCGGCCACGTCCATGGAGCGGCAGCTGTTCTTGATGATGCGCCCCACCTCGGAGAGCACGCGGTCGCCCACGGCGTGGCCGAAGGTGTCGTTCACGCGCTTGAACAGGTCGATGTCGATCATCAACAGCGCGCAGATGTCGTCCTCCTTCTGGTAGTTGGCGAGCATCATGTCGATCAGGTCCTGCGCGGCGTTCTTGTTCAGCAGGCTGGTGAGCGCGTCGGTCTTGGCGCGCTCTTCCAGCTCCATCTTCATCAACTGGTAATCGGTCACGTCGTTGATCAGGGCGATGATGCCGTCGATCCGGCCCTGCTCGTCGTAGACGGGCCGCTTGATGAGCTGCAGGAACTCCCGCACGCCGTCGTCGTTTTCCTCGATGATGTAGTCGCTGCCCTCGCCCGTCTCCAGGATGTGCCGGTCGGCCTCCATGGCCTTCAGGGCGTTTTGCTTGTCCTTGCGGATCTCCAGGTCCGTCTTGCCGCGGATGGTCCAGTTCGGGTCGTCGGCGGTGTCCAGGTGGTGCCAGTACTGGGTGGAGAACACGTACTTGCCCTCGTTGTCCTTCAGGAAGATGCAGGAGGGCAGCGCCTTGAGCATCTTCTCCAGCTGGCTCAGCGACAGCGAATCCTTGGCGCGGATGGCGTTGTTGATGCGCTTGTAGACCAGCTCCCGCGGCGCGTAGGCCGTGATGAGGTCGAAGTATCCGTGCTGGATGCAGTCCACGTCCGCCGGCGTCGGCAGCGCCTCGGAAATGGCGATCATCGGGATGAGGGAGAAGGAAGAGTTCTTGCGCATGTGGTCGGCAAACACGAAGCCGCTGGCCCGGGCGAGCGCGAGCTCAATCAGCACCGCGACGATGTTGTGGCGGCCCTGGTCCAGGTAGCGCATGCCCTCCGCGGTGGAGTCCATGTTATGCACGTCGAACATCGGGGAGAGCATTTCGGTAAAGCTGTCCCGGATGGACGGTTGCGAGGTAATGAGCAGAATCCCATTCATGGCGATGACTTCCGTTTCATTAAAAATAGAATACCACAACTAAATTATAACACAAACGGACGAGCATGGCAACACTTGCCGCACGGAAATGCCGCAATTGGCGCTCATTCCCTTGAAAACGAGGCGAATTTGTGGTAAAATGACACAGACTTCACATATTAAAAGGATACAGAGGCGGTTTCGCGCCCGCGCGACGCCGTGAGGATATCGCCATGAACAAATTCCAAAAGACAATGCTGTATGCGGGGCTGGAGAAGCGGGAGTTCGAGCCGCTGCTGCCCGAGGCGCGGGAGCAGAACGGCCGGTACATGGTCATGTATTCCAGCATGACCGCCGTGCTGTTCGCCGTGTGCCTGCTGACGGCCATCCTCGCGGGCGGGAAGCTGACGGTCAACCGCCCAGTATACGCGACCATGGTGGTCCTCAACGTGCTGTTCTACCTGTGCGCGCGGCTGGTGCTGCCCCGGCGGAAGCGGCTGTCGACGCTGCTGGCCGTGTGTTACATCCTGAGCCTGTACGGCTACGCCTTCGCCATCTCGCTGCTGCACCCGGACGCCGCGGCCACGGCGGCGGTGGCGTTCCTGCTGGTGATGCCGGCGCTGTTCTTCTACCGGCCGGTGTACATGATCCTGCTCACCCTGGCGGTGGAGGTCGTGTACTTTGTGCTGGCGGCGCGCATCAAGGCCGCGCCCGCCGCGCTGATGGACCTGTGGAACAGCCTGTTCTTCGGGAGCATCTCGCTGCTGCTGTCGGTGTACCAGATGCGCGTGAAGTTCCAGTTGATCCAGGAGAAGCGCAAGACCCGCCAGTTGAGCGAGACGGACCTCCTGACGGGCGTGCGCAACCGCAACAGCTTTGAGACGGGCCGCGGCGGCTACGCGGAGCGCTGCCGGGAGAGCCTGACCTGCGTGTTCGTGGACGTCAACGGCCTGCATGAGCTGAACGACACCCAGGGCCACGAGGCGGGCGATGTGATGCTGCAGACCGTGGCGCGGGCCGTCAGCGACGCCTTCGGCGCAGCGGACACCTTCCGCATCGGCGGCGACGAATTCGTGGTCTTCTCGACGGATGTGCCGTTGACCGGGACGCGGGAGCGCATCGGGGCCGTCCTGCGCGACGTGGCGGCGATGGGCTACAGCGTGTCCGTGGGCGTATCGCGCCAGGAAAAGGCGGCGCTGGACGTGGACGGGCTGGTCAAGAACGCCGAGCGCAACATGTACCGGGAGAAGAAGCGCTACTACGAACAGAGCGGCCACGACCGCAGGCAGCGCGTGCTGGACGCATAGGGAGGGGAATACCGTGTACGAGGATATGAACCGATCCGTCCCGGATGTCTCCGGCTACCTGGAGCGCATCGGCCTGCGGTCGTTCGGCAGGGCCGATCTGGACGGGCTGGACGAGCTCATCTGGCGGCATCACACGCACGTGCCCTTCGAGGACCTGGACAGCAGCTACCTGCGCAGGCCCGTGGCGCTGGACATTCCCGCCCTCTACGACAAGGTGGTGACGCGCCGCCGGGGCGGTTACTGCTATGAGCTGAACGGGCTGTTCACCCGGCTGCTGCTGGACCTGGGCTACGACGCGCGGTCGGTGTTCTGCCGGATCATCCGCGGGCGCGACTTCCTGCCGCCCTGCACCCACCGCGGCATCGTGGTGGCGCTGGGCGGGCGGCTGTGGTACTGCGACGTGGGCTACGGCGGGCCCATGCCCGCGGGCGCGCTGCCGCTGGAGGACGGCTACAGCGCGGACGTGCGGGGCGAGCGCTTCCACGTGGAGCGCTGGGACGAGTACTGGTGGACCCTGTCCCGCACCACCTCCGCGGGCGCGCGGGAGAAGCTGATGCAGTTCAACACCTTCCCCCAGTTGCCGCAGGAGTTCCTGGCGGCCAACCTGAAGGGCGCGACGGACCCGGAGTCGATATTCGTGTTCCGCGTGCTGTTGAACCTTCGGACGGAGCGCGGCTCGCTGTCCGTCACCGGGGACGAATTCACCTGCCGCGAGGGGACGGAGAGCGTCACGACGAAGATCGCGGACGACGCGCAGTTCCGCACCATCCTGGCGGAGCGCTTCGGCATCGCCGGGCTGGACCCCGCGCCCGTGCCCTTTGAGCGGCTCGCACACTGAACAGCATTCAGAGCGTCGATAGAGGCCGCAACCGCGGAGATTTCCTGAAAGACCGCAAGCGCCGGCCTCCGCCCGTTCGGGCGGAGGCCGGCGCTTGCTTTGAGGGAGGGGATCACGCCTTTTCGAAGCGGAGGACGTTCCAGCTCAGGGCGGGGATCCTGATTTCGGCCCTGCCGCCGTCCACCGTGCCGCCGGGGCCGGCGGCGGGGGCGACGTTCATCGGGGCGTCCTCGGTGTTCACGGCCTTCACGTCGTCGTGGTGCAGCAGCACGTGCTCCGTTAGCTTCATCCCGCCGAACGCCCGCAGGTCGATGCCGAGCGCGTAGTCTTCGGCCAGGTCGCGGTTCACGCAGAACACCGTCACGCCGCCCTCGTCGTCCATCGTCGCGGTGGCGTCGATCACCGGCACGGCCTCGTAGTCCGCGCAGTCGTACACCGGCGTGTCCACCAGCGCCCGCAGCGCCGTGCCGCGGCCGTATTTCGAGGCGTGCAGGAACGGCCAGTAGATGGTCTGCGCCCAGCAGCCCCCGCCGTTGCGCGTCATGATCGGCGCGATGACGTTCACCAGCTGCGCGAGGCACGCGATCTTCACCCGGTCGGCGTTGCGCAGGAACGTGATCAGCATGCTGCCCACCAGCAGCGCGTCCTCGAAGTTGTACACGTCCTCCAGCAGCGGCAGCGCCGGGCCCCACTTTTCCCGCTTCCAGATCTCCTTGTCCTGCTCGTTGGAATGGTACCACACGTTCCACTCGTCGAAGGACAGGTTCACCGTCTTCTTCGAGTGCTTCTTGCCCTTCACCGCGTCGCAGATGGACACCACGGTGTGGATGAAGTCGTCCAGGTCCATGCTGCGGGCCAGGAAGGACGGGGTGTTGCCGTCCTGATTGCCGTAGTAGCGGTGCAGGGACACGTAGTCGATGTTGTCGTAGCACTCGTCCAGCATCTTCAGCTCCCAGTCCCCGAAGGTGGGCATGCCGGAGCCGGAGGAGCCGCAGGCCACCAGCTCGATGGACGGGTCCACCCACTTCATCATCTTGGCGGCCTCGTTGGCCACGCGGCCGTATTCCGCGGCGGTCTTCTGGCCCATCTGCCAGGGGCCGTCCATTTCGTTGCCCAGGCACCACAGCTTGATGTCCAGCGGGTCCTTCCTGCCGTTGGCGATGCGCATGTCGGAGAGCCTGCTGCCGCCCCGGTGGTTGGCGTATTCCACGACGTCGCGGGCGTTTTCCGGGCCGCGCGTGCCCAGGTTGACGGCGTACATCACCTGGCTGTTCGCCTTCCCGGCCCAGTCCGCGAACTCGTGCAGGCCCACCGCGTTCGACTCGGTGGTGAACCAGGCCAGGTCGAGGCGCTTCGGGCGCTGATCCACGGGCCCGACGGAATCCTCCCAGTGAAAGCCGGAGACGAAGTTGCCGCCGGGGTAGCGCACCACCGGCACGCCCAGGTTCCGCACCAGCGCCAGCACGTCCCGGCGGAAGCCCTGCTCGTCGGCCTCGGGGTGGCCGGGCTCGTAGATGCCGCCGTACACGGCGCGGCCCAGGTGCTCGATGAACGAGCCGTAGAGGCGCGGGTCGATGCGCCCGACGACGTAGTCCCGGTCGAGGGTCATTCTTGCTTGCTTCATGGGTCATTCTCCTCCGTGTGGCGTATTGGATCCGGACGGACGGCGTGCCGCGGCGCGCGCGAGGGGCTCCTGGCCGGATTATAGCATGGGGGAAGGGCACCCTGTCAACCCCCGGGCGGACATTTCCCGCGAAAACATGCGCCGGCGGGGGCATTCCCGATGTCGCAGACGGGCTTTCAATGATTTTTCGCCGGGGTATTGACTTCATGCGCGATTTAGGGTTTAATGGAAGCGTGGGGACCGCAGCGCTCACGGGATCGCGCGTCCGCCCACACGACTGCGAAGGAGGCTCAACCATGGGCAAGGCAAAGGTTTACTTTACGGATTTCCGCACCCACGTCGGCGTCAACCAGGGCGTCAAGCTGCAGAAGCTGCTGCGCCGGGCGGGCATCGGGGAGATCGACTTCGAGGGCAAGTTCGTCGCCATCAAGATGCACTTCGGCGAGTTGGGCAACTTCTCCTACCTGCGGCCCAACTACGTGAAGGCGGTGGCGGACCTGGTGCGCGAGCTGGGCGGAAAGCCCTTCCTCACCGACTGCAACACGCTCTACCCCGGCAGCCGCAAGAACGCCATCGACCACCTCACAAACGCGGAGCTGAACGGCTTCAATTCCGTTACCACCGGCTGCCACGTGATCATCGCCGACGGCCTGCGGGGCACCGACGACATCGAGGTGCCCGTGCCGAACGGCGAATACTGCAAGACCGCGCTGGTGGGCCGCGCGCTGATGGACGCGGACGTGCTGATCTCGCTGACGCACTTCAAGGGCCATGAGATGACCGGCTTCGGCGGCGCGATCAAGAACATCGGCATGGGCGGCGGCAGCCGCGCGGGCAAGATGCACCAGCACAACGACGGCGAGCCCCGGGTGGACCCGGACGAGTGCCGCGGCTGCGGGCGCTGCGCCCGGGAGTGCGGCAGCGACGCCATCTCCTACGGCGAGGACAGGAAGGCGTACATCGACCCCAACCTGTGCAAGGGCTGCGGCCGGTGCATCGGCGCCTGTGCCTTCGACGCCATCAGCAACGTCAACGGCAGCGCCACCGAGCTGCTGTGCTGCAAGATGGCCGAGTACACCGCGGCGATCTGCGCCGGGCGGCCGGCGTTCCACATCAGCCTGATCATGGACGTGTCGCCCAACTGCGACTGCCACGACGAGAACGACGCGCCCATACTGCCCAACATCGGTATGCTGGCTTCGTTCGATCCCGTGGCCCTGGACCAGGCCTGCGTCGATCTGTGCCAGCAGGCGACGCCGGTGCGCAACAGCCAGCTCGGGGACAACCTCGCCCGCCCGGACTGGCACTGTCACCACGATCACTTCCGGGACAACAACCCCAACGTGCGCTGGAAGGAGACGCTGGCCCACGGCGAGAAGATCGGCCTGGGCACGCGGGACTACGAGCTCGTCACGATCAAGTAACGCCGCGCAAAACAAGCCCTGCCCCGGTCCTTGCGACCGGGGCAGGGTTTGTTTCCGGGGGGCGTCCGTCAGCGCCAGCTGAAGGTTGCCAGGCCGTAGATGTAGATGAAGAGCACCGCCACGGGCACGAACCAGCGGAACAGCGGCTTCATCCAGGGCTTGACCTTCAGGCCCTTGCCCGTGTTCGCCTCGGCCAGGAAGGCGTCCCAGCCCCAGCCGAAGCGGTTGCAGCAGAACAGCGCAAACGCCAGCGAACCCAGCGGCAGCGCGTTGGTGGAGACGATGAAGTCCCAGAAGTCCAGCCACGCGGAGCCCTCCGCAAAGGGCTGGAAGTGCAGCACGCTGTAGCCCAGCGCCGTGGTCAGGCCCAGCAGGAAGATGCCGATGCCGCAGATCAGGCTGCCCTTCGGGCGGCTCCAGCCGGTCAGCTCGCGAACCATCGCCAGGATGTTCTCGCACACCGCGAGCACCGTGGACATGGCGGCGAACACCATGAACAGGAAGAACAGCGTGCCCCACCAGCGGCCGCCGGCCATGTTGTTGAACACGGTGGCCATGGTGTTGAACAGCAGGCTCGGGCCGGCGTCCACTTCCACGCCGTAGGAGAAGCAGGCGGGGAACATGATCAGGCCCGCGATGATCGCCACGGCGGTGTCCAGCACGATCACGTGCGAGGCCTCGCCCATCAGCGAACGCTCCTTGCCGATGTAGCTGCCGAAGATCGCCATGCTGCCGATGCCGAGCGAGAGCGTGAAGAACGCCTGGTTCATCGCGCCGACGACGACGGAGCCGTTGATCTTGGAGAAATCAGGCACCAGGTAGAAGGACAGGCCCGCCTTCGCGCCGGGCAGGCGCATGCTGTGCACGGCCAGCACCAGCATCAGCACCAGCAGCGCGCACATCATGTACTTGGTCACGCGCTCGAGGCCGCCCTGCAGGTTGAAGCTGAGGATGACGAACGCCGCCACCACCGTGACCAGCAGGAACACCACGTTGACCGTGGGGTTCGTGATCATCGGCACGAAGCCCAGCGTATCGGTGGAGCCGATGAGGAAGCGGAAGAAGTAGTAGAAGATCCAGCCGGTCACCACGGTGTAGAAGGCCATCAGCGCGATGTTGCCCAGCAGGAAGATGTAGCCCCAGAAGTCCCACGTCCCGCGGCGCCGCTCGAGCTTGCCGAACATGTGCACGGGGCTGGCCTGGGACGCGCGGCCCGCGGCGAACTCCATCACCATGACGGGCAGGCCCAGCAGCAGCAGGCAGAGGATGTATACCACCACGAATCCGCCGCCGCCATACTGGCCGCACATCCACGGGAACTTCCAGACGTTGCCGCAGCCGATGGCGCAGCCCGCGGAAAGCATGATGAAGCCGAGGCGGCTTCCGAGTCGTTCTCTTTCGTTCAAATGAATCTCCCCCTTGAGTGTGAGTATCCCCTTCTGTAATTGTCCGGTTGAGAAGAGGTTGCGTGGGTATTATATAGCAAATTCGGACATGCGTCAATACGGAGAAGCGGCAGAAATGAATCCCGAGGCGGCGGAACATGCATTTTCGGCGTTTTTCGGCGCGCATTTGCAGGATGGGCACGCTTCGCCGCGCCGCCGCTTTCAGGATTCGTTCCGGATGCCGCTGAACACGTCCACCCAGGGGATGTTCATGGGCAGGGAGGCGAAGTCCTGTTGCAGGTACTCGCGGGTCTCCATGCGGCCGTTCTTGAGGCCCACGCGCACCAGCCGGTCCGCGAGGGTGAGGCCGTCGGCGATGTTCACCGCGAGGATCACCACGGAGATGCCGCGCGCCTGCAGCATCTCCTGCAAGCCGCAGATCTGGAAGCGCTGCTCCACGTCCGCGTTCTTGTAGGGCTGGGCGAGGAACACGACCTGCGGCCGCTGGAGCATCACGCGGCAGTAGACCAGCCGCACGCGCTCGGCCTGGGTGAGCTCGTCGATGCGCTTGTCGAAGATGTCGTCGCCGAACAGGCGCGCGTACTCCTCGCGCACGGTCTTGCGCACGCCCTGCCGCCGCCACACGGAGGGCACGCGGCCGTCCAGCGCGATGCAGATGTTGTCCAGCGCGCTCATGTCGGGGAAGATCATCGTCCGGGCGGGATTCTCGCGCACATAGGCGATCTCCCGGGAGCCGAAGCCCCGGATGCGGCGGCCGTTGAGCAGCAGCGTCGCGCGGTGCTGGGGGGCGTCGCCGCTCAGTATGGCCGTCAGCTCCTGGTGGATGGCCATGTCCAGGTCCTGGATGACCAGGCACTCCCCCCGGTACAGCGAGAAGTGGAAGTGATCCAGGTACTCGCCGCTGATATCCCGCGCCTCGAACAGCACCTCGCGCGGGCCGGCCCACTCCCGGCGGCGGATGCGCTGGGTGACGTGGTCGTAGTAATCCTTGTAGTAGATCACGCTGATGCCCTGGCTGATGTCCCGCTCGCTGCGGTTCATCTGGATGGCCGCGCCCTGCATCAATGCCATGCGGGTGCACACCTGCCGGATCTCCTCGTAATGGGGGCTGATGTACAAAAACGAAAAGCCGCGCTCCGCGTAGTGGCGCATGATGCCGTGCAACTGCTCCAGGTCGCCCTCGCTGACCACGGCGCCGATCTCCCTGAGGATGATCAGGTGGTGCCCCGCCACCACGGCCCGCAGGATCTCCACCACCACGCGCTCGAAGGCGGAAAGCTGGTCCACGGGCGTGGCGGGGGAGATCTCGACGCCGATGTCCTCCAGGAAGGGCGTGAGCTGGCGCGCCAGCAGGTCGCGGCGGATCAGCTCCTGCCGGAAGCCCGGGCGCAGCACGAAGATGTTGGTGACCACGTCCATGCCCTGCACCAGCGAGCTCTCGCTGTCGATGACGGTGATCCTGTTCTTGGTCCGCCGCATGCCGCGCCAGGAGTTGACGCAGTTCTCCATGAAGTACACGTAGCCGTAGTACAGCGGCGGGTTGTTCTGGATGAGGTACAACAGCTCGTCCAGGCCGTCGTTGTCCAGCGGCTGCAGGCCCATGATCTCCCCCTGCGCGACGTGCAGGGAGAAGTTGTTGAGCACGTTGACGCCGTCCACCCGGTAGGCGACGCGCTCCAGCCGGAGCACTTCCCGCTTCATTCCAACCCCCTGCGCTTTCCGTCGATCAGCGCGTTCTCCTCCGTCACCGCGGGGATGGTCAGCTCCACGGTGGTCTCCTCGCCCTCCACGGAGTAGACGTGCATGCCGTAGGCTTCCCCGAAGATCAGGTGGATGCGGTTGTTCACGTTGGTCAGGGCGATGCCGCCCCGCTCCTCATGGGTCATGTCCCGGAGCTCCTCTTCCTTGGAGCCCAGCTTGTCGTTGAGCTGCCGGAGCGCCTCCCGGCCCATGCCCACGCCGTCGTCCTGCACCGAGATCAGAAGCCGGCTCTGGCTGCGGCTCAGGTCGATGCGCACGTGCCCTTCGCCGAGCTTCAGCTCGATGCCGTGGATGATGCTGTTCTCCAGGATGGGCTGCAGCGTCAGCTTCGGGATCAGGCAGCGCAGGATCTCCCGCTCGTCCCCGGGGTCGATGTCGATCTGCATGCGCAGGCGGCTTCCGAAGCGGTACTGCTGGATCTTGAAGTACGTGCGGCAGTTCTCCAGCTCCTCCTCCACCGTGACCAGGTTCTCGACCTTGCTGATGGTGTAGCGGAAGAACGCGGCCAGCGCCTCCGTCATGTCCGCCAGGCTGTCCAGCCCGGCGATCAGCGCCTCGCTGCGGATGCCCTCCAGCGTGTTGTAGAGGAAGTGGGGGTTGATCTGGTTCTGCAGCGCGCGGTACTGCGCCTGGCGCTTGGACAGGTCCAGGTTGCGCATGGTGGACATGGCGCCGTCGATGGCGCGGATGAAGCGCTCGATCTCCGGGGAGGGCTGCACGGCCATGTCCCGCAGCTCGTGCACCGAGATGTAGCCCTCGATAAACCGCCGGAGGGCGTCGCGGCCCTGGCAGTAGGGGCGGTAGATCCGGTAATACCCCAGCGCGGGCAGGCCGATGGCCGACAGCAGCAGCACCGCCCAGCCCACTATGCCGAAACGGGCGGGGTCCCTGCCCGCGAGGTACGCGGACAGCGCCAGCAGCAGCGCCGCCGCCGCGACGAGGCAGGCAAACGCGGTTATGCGCCGCGACAGGTAGCGAAAATCGCGCATCATGGCATTTCTCAACCGTAGAGCTTTCGGTAGGTGGCGGGCTTCACGCCCACGGCCTTTTCAAAGATGTGGGTGAAGTGCTTGAGGTCGTTGTAGCCCACCCGGCGGCAGATCTCCGCCACCGAGTCGTTGGTTTCGCGAAGCAGCTCCCGGGCCGCCTCGATGCGGGTGTTCATCAGGTAGTGGGCGAAGCCGTCGTCCATCTCCTTCTTGAACAGCACGCTCAGGTAGGCCGGGCTCAGCCCCACGTAGGCGCTGACCTCCTCCAGCGTGATCTGCTCGTCGTAGTGCCGGCGGATGTACTCGCACGCCTGGCGCACGGGCCGCGTCACGTTCTCGCGCTCCAGCTCGCACACGCGCACCATGCACGCGCGCGCCGTCTCCGACAGCGTGTCGAACAGGGCGTCCACCGTGCGGCAGGCGTCGCAGCTTCGGTAGAAGCCGTCCCGGAGCTGCTTCTTGTCGGGCAGGTCCAGCCGGGTCAGGAGCATGTTCCCGGCCCCGTAGACCAGCTCCTGGATCTCCCAGCCGTGCGCGTCGCGGCACTCGCCGACGCCCTGGCGGAGCTTGGAGATGGCCAGGGCCACGCCGCCGGCGTCGGACTCGTCGATGGCGCGGTTGAGCTGGCGGAAGCAGTCGTCCGACAGCCGCTTGGCCGGCAGCGCCTGGTCGGAGACGTCCTTCTCCAGCAGCCTGCCCGTGCCGTCGATCAGCCGCTCCGCCACGGCGAGCCGGGCGCCCGCCAGCGATTCCGGAAGGTTCCGCGGATCGTCGCAGCGCGCGCCCAGGGCCATGCTGAAGCACACGTCGCCGTACAGGTTGGCCCGCGCCACCATGCGGTTCAAGAGCTCCCGCAGCGCGCCGCGGAGCGCCTTCAGGCCGTCCTCGCCGCAGCAGCACACCGCGTACAGGCAGGTGCCCTGGGGCAGGCACACGGCGTCCGCGCAGGTCTGCTCCAGCACCCGCTCCAACTGCGCGCGCGCCTTCTCGCGCACGGCGGCGATGATCTCCGCGTCCTGGGGCGAGGGCGGCACGTCCAGCTTCAGCACCAGCGCCTGGAACGGCCCGTCGGCGCAGGCGAAGCGGTACTTTTCGCGCAGGGCGGCGCGGTCCGGCCGCGGCGGGTTGACCGACAGCAGGTCGGAGATCAGGCTGCTGCGGAGGCGGTGCTCCGTCTCCAGGCGCTCCACCGAGGCGTCCCGGGCGGCGCGGCTCTGCTGCTCGGACTGGATCATGCCCGTCAGGCGCTCCACGGCCTCGTTGAGGGCGCGCTTGTTGATGGGCTTGAGCAGGTAGTCGTTGACGCCGTTCTTCAGCGCCTGCTGGGCGTACTCGAAGTTGGCGTAGCCGCTGATGATGATGATTTTGAGGTTGGGGGAGAGCTTGCGCACCTGCTCGATCAGCTCCAGCCCGCTGCAGCCGGGCATGCGGATGTCGGTAATCAGCATGTCCGCCGCCGTGGAGCGCACCAGCTCCAGCGCCTCGACGCCGTTCTGTGCGACGCCCGCCACCTCCACGCCCAGGCGCGACCATTCGCCCAGCGCGATGATGAGCTGGCAGATGCGCTCCTCGTCGTCCGCGATCACAACTCTAATCATGTTCAGCCCCGTCCCGTGTCGTTTTTCGCCACCATTATACGCCGCGGCGCGCGCGATGTCAAAACGGCGCCGGGTGTCCTGATGACATTCCGGCGCCGTTGCTTGTTACGCCTCCGGCGCGGCGGGATACTCGTTGCACAGCAGGCGGTAGGGCGGCTCGTCCTCCTCGATGGTGGGGAAGCGGCCCGTCGGGGTGGGATAGTGGTTGTCGACGTTGTCGTCGTTGCACTGGCTGACCTCGCCGATCAGCACCGCGCCGGTGCCGGGCTCTATGTTGAAGTCGTGGTACAGCCGCCGGGTGATGGTCAGGCTCATGCCGGGCTCCAGCCGGATCTGGGTGCCCGCGGGCACCACGCGCGTCTCGCCGTCCACGTGCACGGTGACGTCGCTGTCGTAGTCCACGGTCTCGTCCTCGTGGGCGTTGTACACGCGGATCAGCAGGTTGCCGCCGCCGCGGTTGATGATGTCCTCCATCTTGAACCAGTGGAAGTGGTTCAGCGAGTACTGGTTCTCCTTCAGGTACAGCAGCTTTTCGGCGTAGGGCTTGGGGTACTTGTCCTGCGCGAGCTGGTTGCCGTTGCGGATGGTGAGGAGGGAGAAGCCGATCTCCTCGAACTTGCCCAGGCCGAAATCGGTGATGTCCCAGCCCAGCATGTTGTCGCGCACCTCGTCCCACTCGTGCCCCTTGGTCTTCCACTCCTCGGGCGTGAAGTTGCAGAACTTCGGCAGCGAGAACCGGTATTCCCGGATCATCTGCTCCATCTCCCGCAGCGCCCGGTTGATCTCTGAACGCTTCATGCGTTTACCTCCTTGTCGAACGTGGCCGGACTGTAACAGTCCGGCCACGTCTGTGGGATCAATTTGCGGATCAGCCGACGTTCTCGGCGGTCAGCACGCTGACGCCGGTGTCGGTGACGGCGCCGCCCAGGTCTTCGCCGTTCAGCACGCGGATGGCGGCCTGCACGCCCAGCTTGCCCATCACGTCGGGGTTCTGAGCCATGGTGCAGTACAGGTAGCCGTCAGCGATCAGGCCGCGCAGCGTGTCGGACTTGTCGAAGCCGACGCCGACCACGTCGTCGCTGCCGTAGGCCTTGATGGCATTGCCGGTGCCGGTGGCCGCGCCTTCGTTGGCGCCGAAGATGCCCACGACGCCCTCGGTCAGGTAGTTCTCAGCGATGGTCTGGGCCTTGGCGGCGTCGCCCTCGCAGTACTGGGTCTCCAGGATGGTGAAGCCCTTGCCTTCCAGCGCCTCGCGGAAGCCTTCCTCACGCATCAGGGTGGAGTTGGTGGAGGTGTTGATGTTCACGATGCCGATGTTGCCCTCGGTGATGCCCTTCTCGCCCAGCGCCTTCAGCATCTGCTCGCCGGCGGTGAAGCCCGCGGCCTTGTTGTCGGTGGAGAAGGTGGCCTCGGCCTCGACGTTGGCGGGAGAGTCGACGTAGATCAGCTTCATGCCGGACTGCACGGCCTCGTTCAGGGCGCCGGAGACGGCATCCTGGCTGTTGGCGGCGACGATCAGGGCGTCATAACCGCCGGCCACGGCGTTGTTGATGCACTCGATCTGCTTCGCGTCGTCCTTCACGTCGGGGGACATGAAATCAACGGTCACGCCATCGGCGGTCGCTTCCGCCTCGGCGCCTTCCTTCAGGGAAACCCAGTGCTGGTCGACGGAGTCCATGGTGATCAGCGCGATCTTGTAGGCCGCGTTGGCGGTCACGGTCTCCTCGGCGAACACGGGCATGGCAAACATGCAAGCCAGCATTGCCACGCAGCACAGAATAGCCAGAACCTTACTCTTCATTGTCAGGAACCTCCCTAAAAGTGATATTATCTATAAAGCCGCGGGTTGCCCGGGCTTTACGATCGAACTCAGGACTTCTTGCGGAAACCCTTCTTGTCGTTGCGCATGACCACGTCCAGCAGCACGGCCGTGACCACGATCACGCCGATCACGATGCGCTGGATGCCGACCTGCGCGTGCACCATGTTCAAACCGTTTTCCAGGATCTGCCACACGCCCGCGCCGGCGAACGTGCCCAGCAGGATGCCCGAGCCGCCCAGCGGCGACACGCCGCCGATAACGCCCGCGGCCACGCCGTACATCTCGTAGGTGTTGCCGGCGTCCATGTTGCCCATGCCGGCCTGCGCGGCCAGGATGAGGCCCACGACCACCGAGCAGAACGCGCTGACCAGGTAGGCCTTGGTGGTGGTGGCGATGACGTTCACGCCGGACAGCCGCGCGGCGTCCACGTTGGAGCCGATGGCGTAGATGTGGCGGCCCGTGCGCGTCTTTGCAAGCAGGAAGAAGAACACGATGAAGATCACCAGCGCGATCCAGAAGGTGTTGAATACCCCGGCGAACTTGCCGTAGTAGAAGAAGCTCTGGAAGGCGTCGCCCGCCTCCTTGCCGATGCCGGAGGCGATGTTGTCGGTGTTGCGGTTGCCGTTGACGATGTAGCCGATGCCGCGCGCCACGAACATGGTGCCCAGCGTGGCGATGAACGGCGGCAGCTTGAACTTGCCCACCAGCAGGCCGTTGATGATGCCCACCAGCAGGCCGCACAGCACCGTCAGCAGGATCGCCAGGAACGGGTTCACCGAGTGGGTCATCAGCGTGGCGGAGATCATGGCGCTCATGCCCACCACCGAGCCGATCGACAGGTCGATGTTGCTGGTGATCATCACGAAGCTCTGCCCGATGCCGATCAGCAGGTATTTCGACATGGAACGCAGCAGGTTCTGGATGTTCATGATCGAGAATACCTTCGGGTTCATGATGCCGAACGCCACGAAGATGACGATCAGGCCGATGAAGGCGGTGAGCACGGAGCCCGCGCCCTTGACGGCCAGCAGCCGTCCGATTGCGCCCTTTTGCTTTTTCTCCATCGTTATACCTCCTCGGCGCCCGCGGCCATCTTGTTCTCAAACGACGTGGCGAGCCGCAATATCTCGTTCTGGGTGGCGTCCGAGCCGTTGAGCTCGCCGGTGATCCTGCCGTCGCACATGACGATGATCCTGTCCGCCACGCCCATGACCTCCGGCATTTCGGAGGATACGAACAGCACCGCGATGCCCTGCTGCTTGAGCTGGTTCATCAGGTGGTAGATCTCCACCTTCGCGCCGACGTCGATGCCGCGGGTGGGCTCGTCGAAGATCACCACGCGCGAGTTGCGCGCCAGCCACTTCGCCACGACCACCTTCTGCTGGTTGCCGCCGGAGAGCGTGGCGGCGTCGACCTCCAGGTTGGGGGTCTTGATGGCCAGCTCCTGCACGGCCTTGTCGCACATCTCGTTCTCCGTGCGCTTGTTGATGACGCCGGACTTGCCGCCGATCACGTCCAGGTTCGGCAGCGCGATGTTCTGGCGGATGCTCAGCTTGGTGCACAGGCCGTCCTTCTTGCGGTCCTCCGGGGCCAGCACCACGCCCAGGCGGATGGCGTCCATCGGGTTTTCGATCTTCACGGGCTTGCCGTCCAGGAAGAACTCGCCGCTCTGCTTGGGATCGACGCCGAAGATCGCGCGGGTCGTCTCGGTGCGCCCGGCGCCCATCAGGCCCGCAATGCCCACGATTTCGCCCTCGTACAGCGAGAAGCTGATGTCCCGCACCAGCCGCCCGGCGTTCAGGTTCCTGACCTCGAACACCTTCTTGCCCTTGGGGCAGATGACCTTGGGGAACTTCTCCTTGATCTCGCGGCCGACCATGTTGGCGATGATCTCGTCCATGGTGAAGTCCGCGTAGCGCCCCTGCGTGATGAACCTGCCGTCGCGCATGATGGTCACGCGGTCGGCGATGTGCGCCAGCTCCTCCAGCCGGTGGGAAATGTAGACGATGCCGCAGCCCTGCGCCTTCAGGCGGTGGATGATCTGGAACAGCTCCTCGATCTCGCGGCTGGTCAGGGCCGAGGTGGGCTCGTCCATGATCAGTATGCGGGCGTTGATGGACAGCGCCTTGGCGATCTCGATCATCTGCTGCTTCGACACCGGCAGGTCGCCCACCACCTGGTGGGGGTCGATGTCCACGCCCAGCTCGTCCAGGTACTTGCGGGCTTCGTGCTCCATCTTCGCGTTGTTCAGCACGAAGCCGGCCCGCATCTCGCGCCCCAGGAACATGTTCTGGCACACGGTGAGGTCGCGGCACATGTTCAGCTCCTGGTGGATGATGGCCACGCCCGCCTCGCGGGCCGTGTTGGGCGTCAGGGACTTGTAGTCCTTCCCGAAGATGCTCAGGCTGCCGTGGTCCAGGGAGTACACGCCGCTCAGGATCTTCACCAGCGTGGATTTGCCCGCGCCGTTTTCGCCCAGCAGCGCCATCACTTCCCCGGCTTCCAGCTCGAAATGCACGTCGTCCAGGGCCTTGACACCAGGAAATTCCTTCGTTATATGTTCCATGGAGACGATCCTGTCGCCCATCCTATCACCCGTCTTTCCTGATGGTTCCTGTCTGTCCAGCATTTTTATTATATCACGGCGTGCATCTGGGTTAAAGGGGGGTAAATTTTTGAATGAAAGTGGGTTTTTTTAGATGGCTCCGGCGCGCAAAAAAAGCCCCCGCGGGGCGGGGGAAAGGGGGAGCTACGCCTGCGCGACGGCGAACAGCCCGCCGGCGCCGCCGGTGTGGATGAACAGCACGTTGTCCGAAGGCGCGAAGGCGCCCTCTTCCGCCATGGCGACCAGCCCCGCGAAGGCCTTGCCCGTGTACACCGGGTCGAGGAACAGGCCCTCGCGCGCGGCCATCAGCGACACCGCCGCGTTGCCCGCCTCCGAGGGGATCGCGTAGCCCGGCCCGCACATGTCGCGGAGCCGGAAGTCCGCGCCGCCGACCGTCACGTCGGCCTCCAGCAGCGCCGCCGCCTCGCGCATCAGCCGCGGCGTGATCTCGTCGAAGGGGTCGGTGTCCACCATCATGCCGTGGATGCGCGCGCCGGGCAGGAAGAGCTTCGCCCCCAGCGCCAGGCCCGCCAGCGTGCCGCCGCTGCCCTCGGCGCAGACGATGTGGTCGAAGCGCACGCCCTGGCCGGCGATCTCCCGCGCGCACGCCACGTAGCCCAGGCAGCCCAGCGCGTTGGAGCCGCCGCAGGGGATCTTGTAATACGGTACGCCGAGGCCCGCGCCGATGCGGTCCATCTCGGCGTAGATGTCGGCGTAGTCGTCCGTGTCCACGAACACGACCTGCGTGCCCATCAGCCTTTCCAGCAGCTGGTTGCCCACGCACGCCGTGACGCCCCGCTTCTTCAGCACCAGGATCGCCTTCATGCCCAGTCTGGCCGCCGCCGCGGCGGTGAGCATGGCGTGGTTGGACTGCGCGCCGCCGGTGGTGAACACGACCTCCGCCCCCTGCCTGCGCGCATCGGCCATCAGGTACTCCAGCTTGCGCACCTTGTTGCCGCCCAGCCCCAGGCCGGTCAGGTCGTCGCGCTTGACGTACACGTTGGTGCGCAGCAGCGCGCTGAGGTTGTCCAGCCGCCGGATGGGCGTGGGGAAGATGCCGAGGGAGACCTTGTCAAAGCGGTCGAGCGTGTTCATGATCCCATCTCCTGTCGTTCGTCGTGGCGCCCGGGCTTCGTCGCCCGCGGTCGAGGGTATTATTGCACACGGCGCGGAGGCTGTCAAGCCGCGCGGGCGGGACAAAGCGCCCCGGCCGGGCTCGGGGCCGGCCGGGGGGAGGGAGGGAAAGGCCGCGCGCGGGTTCAGTCCGCGAACAGCGCCGTGGAGAGGTAGCGGTCGCCGGTGTCGGGGAGCAGCGCCACGATGGTCTTGCCCGCGTTCTCCGGGCGCTTCGCCAACTGGATCGCCGCC
>CADBCY010000021.1 GCA_902793325.1 uncultured Eubacteriales bacterium | reverse complement strand
CGCGCTGCCGCCGATCTTTTCCATGTATTCGCGGGTCTGCGGGGTGAGCGTTTCGTCGCGCAGGGCGAGCGTGTCCAGGCCGATGATGGCGTTCATGGGCGTTCGGATCTCGTGGCTCATGTTGGACAGGAACGTCGTCTTGGCCTTGCTGGCCTCTTCCGCCAGCGACAGCGCTTCCGCCAGCGCCTCGTTCCTGGCCATGGCCTCGCGCATTTCCGTGTCGATCTTTGTCAGGCCGAGGCCGATGGCATGCACCGTATGATCGTCGCGTTCCTCGGCGCGCCGCACGCCGGCGGCGCGGATCATTTCGTAATACTCGCGGTTTTCCCGCTTCGCCAGATAGCGGTAGGCGATGAGGGGCTGGGTGGACAGGCGCTTTCGGATATTGTCGGGATTGATGAAGTCCAGGAAGCCCTCGCGGTACATTTCGGCGACGGAGTTCTCCGCGTACCATGTGAACCGCTCCAGGTAGGGGAAATGGACGCCTGCGGGCGTCTGCTCGGTATCGGAGGGATCGTCGCGGTAGCACACGCCGTCGTTCTCGTCGAGGTTGATATAATAGACGCAGCGGTAGTCCGCGGCCATGGCGTTGATCATGCTGTTCGCCTGCGTCTGCGCATGCGTATCGGTCACGTCCGCGCACATGCCCAATACGCACTGTCGGCCCGCGGGATCGACGTATTTCAGTTTCGTCGTTTGCAGCTGCCGCTGCTTCCCGGTTCCGTCCAGCACGTTCTCGAAGTAGGTGTACGGCTCGTCCCTGGAAATGGCCAGCCTGTCCGTTTCGGTAAAATGCGCCGCCGTCGCCGGATCGAAGAAATCCGCGTCGGTCAGGCCCACCACGTCCTCCGGGCTCTGCCGGTGGGCATACTCGGCGAACGCCTGGTTGCAGGCGAGGTATACGCCGGTATTTGCGTCCTTGGAGAAGGTGATGCCGGGCATGTTGTCGAACAGCGCGCTGATGGATTCCCTCAGCTCGGCGATGGTCTCCGCGTCGCGCGCCGCCTTTTCCGCCGTGGCCATGCCCTTCACGTAATCCTGCATGGCCTCGCTCATCTCGGACACCGCGCCGGCCAGCGTGGCGATCTCATTGTTGACGCTGATGTCCGGAACGTTCATTTTGAGCGCTTCCGGATCCTTTTGATCCCGGCACTTTGACGCAAACCCGACGGCGCTCCGCTCAAGCTGCTCGATGGGCCTGGTGATGTTCCGCCCCGCCCAGACGATGAACACGACGATAAAGCCCATGCCCAGCAGCACGATCAATGCGATGCTCTCGATGATTCGGTTGCGGAGCGTTCGATGGATTTCCGTGACGTCCACGTCCACGCAGAGCGCGGCGATTCGATCCCCCCGCGAATCGTGGAGGGGCAGGAGGCCGGTATAGTCGTCGCCCCATTCGCTGATCTCCTCGAAGAAGGAGAGCCGGTCGCTCAGGTAGGCGTCCAGGTACTTCTTCGCGGTCGCGGGCGAATAGGAGTCACCGGTCGGCATGTTCAGATAGACCAGCTCGTCGGCCTCGTTTTCATACTCGTACTGGGTCGCGCCCGCGATGACATTCCGAATGTTGTCCGTCTCTTCCGTGTTGAGCGGTTCGATGATGTAGATGTAGTGGATGTCGAGCCGCTCCTTGAAAGAATCGAGCTGCGCCTGGAGCTTTTCGTATTTTTCCGATTCCACGCCCGTGCGGATGCATTCCGCGAGATCGTCCACGTCGATGTCGGCCTCGATGTACCGGAGGATATCGTGGATCCGGGACTCGTATTCGGAATACAGTATCCGCTTATAATTCTGGAAGTGCACGACGGTCAATACGGCGCTCAGCAACACGATGAACAGAACGGTTTCTATGAGGATGCTTTTCTTCAGCGTTTTTTTATACTTTGTCATGACAAAACACCTCATCTATTCTTCCGATGAGCGGCGCATTGCCGGCGCGTATTTCATTGACCGGGCGCGGAGGCTCAGACCGATTCGGCGAATCCGCAGATCACGTCCGGCTTCCCCTTGGTATTGTCCGCCGCCTGTACGGCCCGTACAAACCTTTCCTCGATATCGGTCTCCTGTTGCGCGTTGGCATACACGCCAAATCTCAGGCTGATTTTCCCGGCCGTCTCCTTCTCGGAAAACACCTCCGCCGTAAAATCGCGCAGCAGGTTGTCGTAGTCGTCCTGGTGCGGGCAGTACAGCAGGAATGTGTCCCCGCCCTGCCGGCAGCCGATCCCGCCGGCCTTGCGGGCGAGCTTTCGCACGCTGATGCCTATGCGCCGCAGCACGAGGTCGCAGAACTGCCGCCCGTATTTCTCGTTGACCGCGTGGAACTGGTTGACGTCACAGACGACCGCGTCCAGCGCGGTATCCTTGTAGATATGATCGAGCCGGGTGACGTACCTGAAGAAATAGTCCCTGTTCAACAGCCCCGTCAGCTTGTCCCGCTCGGTGTGCCGGATCAAATCGCGATCCTCGGACAGCTCGATGCACTTTGCGATGCGGGCCTTGACGATTTCGATGTCCGGGTACGGCTTGGGGATGAAATCCATGGCGCCGATCTTCAGGCAATCCAGCTCCGCCTCCTGATCGACGGTCAGGAACACCACCGGGATGGACATGAGCTCCTCGTCGACCTGCATCTCCGCGATGACCTCGCGGCCGTTCATGTTCGGCATTTGCAGGTCGAGGAGCACCAGGTCGATTTCATCCTTGTGGCTGCGCAGCACTTCCAGGGTCTCCACGCCGTCGGCCGCGTAGGAGATGTCGTACTCATCCTCGAGGAGCTCGCCCAGCATATTGCGGCTCATCTCCACGTCGTCGGCGATCAGGATGTGCTTGCGTACATTGATGACGGGAATCTCCTCGGACTCCGGAACGCTTTCGGGCTGGAAGACATCCGCCAGGATGGACTCCTTCATGTGCTGCTTTCGCTCGTACATGGCCTTGTCGGCCTCTTCGAAGACGCTTAAGAGATTGGGATGCCTGTCTTGCCTGTATTCGACCATGCCGGCGGCGATGGTTTCCCCGATCCTGATTTTCGAACGGTCCGCCGGAATGGCGTTGACCTGTTCCATCAGGGTTTTCCGCCAGGCGTAGTCTTCCCCGGACAGCAGCGCCACGAACTCGTCGCCCCCGATTCGGAACACGGGGCTGTGGCTGAAGATGTCGCAGATTTTCGCGCACGCCTTCCGGATGTAGGCGTCGCCTTCCTTGTGCCCGTACAGATCGTTGACGGCCTTGAGGTTGTTGACGTCGCAGACCACGACGGCAAACGGCTCCTGCTGCCCCTTTTCGATCATCGCGTTGATCTTGGCTTCCCACTGGGCATAGGCGTGCTTGTTCTTTACGCCCGTCAGCGAATCGACGGTCGCCATCCTTCTCGCGACGGACAGATTCTGCGCGTATTCCTTTTCCTGGCGGATCTGAGCGTCTTCGTCGAGCACGCCGATAATCAGCAGCGGCTTCCCGCCTTCTTCCACCATGGCGGCCTTAAACCGCACAAAAGTGGGCCGGTCGCCCCTCATCAGGCGATAGGTCAGCGCAAACATGCCGTCCCGCTTGATGGTCGCAAGGACGTTTTCCCGCGTGAGCTGGGGGAGGACCAGCGGCAGATCCTCGGGGTGGACCATCCTGAGGCTGTTCTTGTTGACGGACCGGAAGAAGCCGGTCCCCTGCTTGGCCAGGCCGTAGTCCTCGTACCCTCGGGAGGAGCTGAACTCCGTGTAATCCTCGGTTTCGGGATCGACGTAATACAGCACGATCAGGTTGCCGTTCAGGGCGCTGAGGCGCAGATAGGATTTCCGCTCTTCCGCCGCGTGTTCCGCGGCCATGCGGTCCTTCACCTGCGCGTCCACATTTCTGACGCCGATGATGATGTGTCGGTCGTCCTCCGGGATTCGCGTCGCCTTCATGCCGACGTAAGTCGGGACGCCGTCAATCAGAAGGCGATAGAGGAAGGTATAGGCGCCCTTCTTCTCGATCGCTCGAAGCAGCTTCTCTTTATCGAACGCCGCCATGAAATGCTCCAGATCTTCTTCGTAGATGTAATCCTTCGCATTCTCCTTGCCTTCTGTGAAGAAATCGGCCCCGCGCCTTTCGTTGGCATGCTGGCCCTCCTCGGTCCAGGCCCCGTATTCGATGTACTCGCCCGTTTCCACATCCACGTAGTACAGGTCAAAGTAGTCTTCGGACAGGGCGTCGACGACCTTCTCGTAGATGGCGCTCGCGGTGATCGCTTCCTGATAAGCCGCTCGGGTCTGATCGCTTTCCTGCCGGATCCGCTCCAGCTCCGTGACGTCCATGCACATGCCCAGCAGGCATCTCCTGCCGCTCGACTCATAGAACTTCATTTTCGTCGTCTGGAACTGGCGGGGATTGCCCTCGGCGTCGACCACATCTTCAAAGAAGGAATACGGCGCGTTCATCGAGAGCGCCTTTTTATCGTCCTCGAAAAAATGCCTCGCCGTGTCCGGATCGAAGATCTCATGGTCGGTCAGTCCGATGACATCCTTGGGCGAGGGCTTGTTTGCATATTCCGCAAAGCCCTGGTTGCAGTAAAGATAGGCGCCCGTTTCCGCGTCCTTGGAGAAATTCAGCGCGGGCATATTGTCCAGCAGGGCGGTGAGGGATTCCTGCTGCAGGCTCAGTTGCTTTGTCAGGTTGTTCAGGCTGGCGATGTATTTCTTAAGGTTGGTCGTGACGCGGCTGAAGGTGTGCGTCAGCACCCCGATCTCGTCATCCCCGTCATAATCGAGCGTATGGTCGTAATTGCCCTGGCCGATTTGTTCCGCGACCCTCGTGAGATCCTGCAGGGGCTTGGTGATCCTTCCGGTAAACCGCATGATAAAGGCGATGAACGCGGCCAACAGTATGCCAAAGGCAATGATAATCATGGCGATCCATCTTTGCCAGCTTGCGTTGATTTCGTTCATGGGCACGGAAACATTCAGGCGGTCGCCGTTGCACAGGGGAAGGCTGACGGCCATTTTTTCCACGCCTTCAAAACTATAGTGGGCGATGGCGTCCTCGCTGACGATGCCTTCCGGAACGTCGGGAAGCGTATCCATCGTCGCGACATCCATGTACGGATGGTAGACGAGCTTGCCTTCCGCGTCATTGATGAACGCATACCCGTGACCGTACAGCGTGATGTTGTCGATGATCTCGGCCAGGAAGGTGTAGTCCAGCTCTATGCCGATCACGCCCACGAACCGGTCGTCCAGATACACCGGCGTGTTGTAGGAAATGACGCGCGCATCCAGGTTGTCGGTGATATACGGGGGAAGCCAGACGGATTCCCCGGTCGACTTGGGCACGGTGAACCAGACGAGCTGCGAGGTATCCCCGGTATCATAGCGCGTGATATCGGTCACCTGGTGCTCCTGGAAGCCCTCGCCGTCCGTATTGACGAACCAGAAGCCCTTTACATTTTGCGAAATATAGGGATCGATCCTGTAGTAATACGTCATGATGCCGTTCGTTTTGTACAGCACCTTCTTGAAATAATCGCTGACGCGGTCGAGATGGGCCTGGAGCTTTTGATCGTCAAGGCCGTCCAGGTCGGATTCGACATATGCGGAAATGGTATGGACATCCTGCTCCACATCCAGGAGGCTGGTGTCGAGGTTCTTCTGCCCCGCTTCACAAAGCAGGCGCAGCGACTGTTCCGAGCTGTTCCTGCCGATATTCCGGATCGCCACTACGCCAAAAACGGTGGCAATAATCATCGTGATGATAATTGCGCTGATGGTCACGGCGGTTATTTTGGTTCTGAGCGAATGCATGGCAAACTCCTTTGTTGCACGTGTCCTGCCATCCCGGATCGCGTCGCGGCGGTCCCGGGAAGGAGATTCGTTACTGGGCAGAAGGCAATTCACGGCATACGCTGTCACGAGCCGTGCAGACGGAGAACGGCCCCGCTTTGCGATTCGAAGCGGCGCCCGGATGGAACGGCCCAACACAAAATCTACCAGAGCTGTTAACTTCTGTAACATATATTGTATCATATTTTCTGCGCGTTGTAAACAAGCACGGCCAAGTATTTGGCGAAAAGCCGGGCCGGCGGGGCGCTTTGGGCCGTGGCGGGCGAAAGACACACGCAACCGCGGCGTGCCGCGGCTTCCTCGCGGCGTTTGAGTCGCTTTTCGGGCGGGCGCGGGCATTTTGCCCATTTTCAGGCTGGACAGCGGCATGAGTCCGTGTTATAATTAATTAGTGAGACTATACCCTTGGCAATCACAATGCGGGGAGCGTCGTATATGGAAAGGTATTGTTTTTCTGCGCAGGATCAAACACTCATGGAAAACATGCAAATGCCCTTTGCGATCTTTCAGCTTGTCGACAAGAGCATCGTGACGCTCGTTGCTTCCAACGGCTTTTGCGAACTGCTCGGCTCGAACGACCGCGCCAAGGTCTATGCGGCCATGGATCACGACACCTACAGGAACGTGCACCCGGACGACGTCGCCAGGGTCGGCAACGCCGTTTTCCGGTTTATGAGAGACGGGGGCAGGTTTGAGTCTGTCTATCGGCTGAAGCGGCAAAACGAGTCCGATTACCTCGTCATCCATGCCTATGGCGAGCATATCTACACGGAGTCGGGCGTCCGCCTGGCCCAGATCTGGTATGCGGACGAGGGCGTTTACAGCGAGGAGGAAGGTCGGGAGGGATCCGAGCTCAGCCAGTCGCTGAATAAAGCGCTTCACGAAGAGAGCATCCGGCGCGCGACCTATTACGATTACCTGACCGGCCTTCCGAGCATGACCTATTTCTTTGACCTGGCTGAAGCCGGCAAGGAAGCCATCCGCGCGGAGGGGGACAACCCGGCGCTGCTGTACATGGATTTCAGCGGTATGAAATTCTTCAATACCCGGCACGGCTTCGCCGAGGGGAACAAGCTGCTCCGCGCTTTTGCGCGAATCCTCATCAGGATCTTCGGGGCCGAGCGGTGCTGCCGGATCGGCGCGGACCATTTCGCGGTGCAGACGGAGGAGACGGGACTCGAGGACAAGATCCGGAGGATGCTGGACGAATGCCAGGAGATGAACGGCGGCAAAACCCTGCCCCTGCACGTCGGCGTCTATCCGAGGCAGGCCGAGAGCGTGCATACCAGCGTCGCCTGCGACCGCGCCAAGCTGGCCTGCAGCGCGCTCAGCGGCACATATGGAATGGCCGTAAACTACTACAGCCAGGATCTGAACGACGACGTTGAAAAGCGGCAATACATCATCGAGAACATCGACCGGGCGATTCGGGAGAAGTGGATCCAGGTCTACTACCAGGCCATCATCCGCGTCGCCAGCGACATGGTGTGCGACGAGGAAGCCCTGTCCCGCTGGATCGACCCCGTCAGGGGCTTCCTGTCCCCGGCGGACTTCATCCCGGCGCTGGAGGAATCGAAGCTCATCTACAAGCTGGACCTCTATGTCGTGGAGCAGGTTCTCGAAAAGCTCAAGAAGATGGCCGAGGTCGGCATGTACCTGGCGCCGCAGTCCGTGAATCTCTCGCGCTCGGATTTCGACAGTTGCGACATCGTCGAGGAGATCCGCCGCCGCGTGGATGACGCGGGGATCGACCGCTCCATGCTGACCATCGAGATCACGGAGAGCATCATCGGCAGCGACTTCGAGTTCATGAAGGAACAGGTCGAGCGCTTTCAGAAGCTGGGCTTCCAGGTGTGGATGGACGACTTTGGCAGCGGGTATTCCTCGCTGGATGTGCTGCAGAGCATCCACTTCGACCTGATCAAGCTGGATATGCGCTTCATGCAGCAGTTTGACAACAGCGAGGAATCCAGGATCATACTGACCGAGCTGGCGAGAATGGCGGCCGGCCTCGGCGTCGAGACGGTGTGCGAGGGCGTGGAGAGGCCCGAGCAGATCGAGTTCCTGCGCGAGATCGGGTGTACGAAGGCGCAGGGCTTCCATTACGGCAAGCCGACGCCCTTCAGCACATTGCTGGAGTGGTTCCAGAGCGGAAAGAACCTGCGCTTCGAGAACCCGAAAGAATCGGAATACTTTATCACGCTCGGCCGCATCAACCTGTACGACATGGCGGCGATCGCCAGCGTGGGCGACGATTCGCTCCGCAAGTACTTCGACACGCTGCCGATGGCCGTCATGGAGGTCAACGGCAGCATGGCGCGGTATACCCGGTGCAATAAGTCCTACCGCGACTTCATGAAAAGCCTGTTCGGGATCGACGTGACGGGCATGGAGCTGGATTCCGCCGGCCTGCCCGGCGGTCGTGGGTCCGCGTTCATGAGCGCGGTGCTGCGCTGCAGCAGGGACGGCAATCGCGCGGTGGTGGACGAGCCGATCGACGAGAAGACGACCGTCCATACGTTCATCCGCCGGGTCGCCGTCAACCCCGTCACCGGCACGGCGGCCATTGCCATCGCCGTGCTGTCGGTCATGGAGGAAAAGGGGAGTCCGGCGCCAGCTTCTCGGACATCACGCGGGCGCTGTCCTCGGACTACATCAATCTCTATTATGTGGATATGGATACCGAGCGGTTCATTGAATACACGCCCGATGCCGGTCAGGAGAACCTGGCGGTGGAACGGCGGGGGACCGATTTCTTCGGCGCCAGCGCAAAGGACGCGCAGTTGTTTATCTACAAGGAGGACAGGGATTATTTCATCAAATCCTTCACCAGGGAAAACGTCGCGCGCATGGTGGACGAGCACGGCACCTTCACGCTGACGTACCGCCTGCTGATGGGCGGCAAGCCGACCTATGTGAGCATGAAGGCCGTGCGCATGCGCACGGACAAGTCATACATCATCATCGGCGTCAGCAATGTGGACGCGCAGATGCGCCAGAAGGAGGCCGTGGCGAGGCTGCAGGCGGAGCAGATCACGTATTCAAGGATCAGCGCGCTGACCAAGGGGTTCATCTGCATCTACACCGTCGATCCCGCGACGGGCCGCTATGGCGAGTATCTCGCCAGCGAGGATTATGCCGGGCTCGACATCGCGAAGGAAGGCGATGATTTCTGGGCGCAGGCGCATAAGGAGAGCGTCAGGCATGTCTACCCGGACGACTTCGAGAAGTTCCAGTCCCAGTTGACCCGGGACAACGTCATGAGGGAAATCGAGCGCAAGGGCGCTTTCTCCCTGCAATACCGGATGCTGATTGGCGGCGAGCCGAAGTATGTCGCCGTCCAGGCGGCCCTGGTCGAGGAGAAGGACGGCCCGCAGCTGATCATAGGCGTCAACGATGTCGACGACCACGTCCGACGCGAGCAGGACTACGAGCGCAAGCTCGAAGCGGCCCGCAGCAGGGCGAACCTGGATACCCTGACGGGCGTAAAGAACCGGATGGCCTATGAGAACATGTCGCAGACGCTGACGCGGCAAATTGAGGGCGGGCAATCCGTCGAATACGCTATTGTGCTGTGCAGGATCGCCGGGCTGGAAGAAGTGAACCGGAGCCGGGGGAAGGAAGCGGGGAACCGGCTGATCATGGATGCCTGCTCCGTGATCTGCCAGCTGTTCAAGCACAGCCCCGTATTCCGCGTGGCGGGAGATCAGTTTGCGGTCATCGCCCAGGGACACGATTATGAACACATCGAGGGGCTCGTCGCGGAGCTGGAAAGCAGCAACCGCATCGACGGCGAGAACGGCGGCACGGTGATCGCCTGCGGAATGGCCAAATACGACGGCACGAGCAGCGTCGCTTCCGTATTTGAGCGCGCGGACGCCATTTGCCGCGGGAAGGGCAAGGCATAACCCGATCCCGCGCCGCGCCTTCAGGCGCCTCGTCCACACCGTCGCCATGCGGGCCGGTCAGCGCGCCGCCGGCCGAAGCCGTCCCGGGGGAGCCGTTTACGAAGAAAAACCACGCCATGCTGCGATATTGGCGACGGTTTGGGAAATTGATGTAAACTATTTCTGGAAGTCTTGACAAGTGACCCTTCGTTCACTACAATAAGTGAACGAAGGGTCACTTATGTAAGCGAACGGAAGCGCATCGCCGCGCAAGGCACGGCTTTGACCGCGCCATATCATACGAAAAAAGGGGGGGCACCCATGAAGCGCTGCATTGTCTTCGCTCCATGCAGAGCCTGAGGAGCCTGTATGGAGGGAATTTGATCTGCATTTCCTCAGACTCTGCTCATTGTGACAAATACGAATGTGATAAGGAGCAGAGAAAATGAAAAACAAACATAGCTTGCGGGATTTCTATATCCTCTGGAGCACGCAGAGCCTGTCGCAGCTGGGCAGCGCGATGACCGGTTTCGCGCTGACACTGTGGCTGTACGAAAAGACGGGGTCGGCCCTCGGCACCGCCGCCCTGACCATATGCACCTACGCGCCGTATGTGGTCATGAGCATCTTTGCCGGGGCGATCACGGATAAATACGACAAGAAGAAAACCATGCTGGCGTGCGACGCGCTGGCGGCGCTGACCACCGTACTGGTGTTTGTGCTGTACAAGGCCGATCGGCTGTGCATGTGGCACCTGTACGCCGTCAACGCGGCCTCGGGGCTGATGAACACGGTGCAGCAGCCGGCGTCGGAGGTCGCCTACACATTGGTGGTCCCCAGGGCGTACTATCAGAAGACGAGCGCCTGCCAGTCGCTGTCCCGGTCGGTCATCGCCATCGGCAATCCGCTGCTCGCCTCGGCGCTCTACGGGCTGGCGGGGCTGGACGCCGTGATTGCCGTGGACCTGACGACGTTTGCCGTCGCCTTCCTGGCGCTTTGGCTGTTCATCCGGCTTCCCGAGGTTCGCGATGAAGCCGGGAAGAAGGAAAAGGTGCTGAAGCTGGCGCGGGAAGGATTGCAGTTTCTGAAGGAGCATCCGCTGGTGCTGCACGTGATCCTGTTCATGTCGGGGGTGAACCTGATCGCCTCGGCCTTCGACGCGGTGCTGCCCGCGCTGGTGATCCCCCTGCACGGCAACGGCGCGCTCGGGATCGTGACCTCCTGCTCCGGCATCGCCATGGTGCTGGGCAGCCTGCTGGCCACGGCGATGCCCAAGCCCAAAGACCGGGTGCGCGTCATCTACCTGACCATGCTGTTCTCCCTGGGGACGGAGAACTTCCTGCTGGCGTTTTCCCGAAATCCCATCCTGTGGTGCGTCGGACAGGTGATCGGCTGGATGCTGGTTCCCGTCATGAGCGCCAACCAGAACGTCATCATGCGCAACAGCATTCCGGTGGCCCTGCAGGGAAGGGTCTACGCCTGCCGGAACACGCTGCAGTTCTTTACCATTCCCATCGGCCTGGCGCTGGGCGGGTTCATGGTGGACAACGTCTGCGAACCGTTCATGCACATGAACCGTTCAAACCGGCTGCTGACCGCGCTGTTCGGGAGCGGAAAGGGTTCCGGCGCGGCGCTGATGATGTTCGCGCTGGGCGTGGCCGGGGTTGTCCTCTGCCTCACGACCGGCCGGAAGCTCAAAAAGTACCGGTATTCGGATGAAGAAAACGCGGGGGAATAGCCGCATAAGCGCGGAACGGCGGCGCGATGGAAGACGCGATCGACGATGCGGCGGACCCATCGCGCCGGCGTCCCCGACAGAGCATACAGACGAATGCATCCACGACAAAAGGGACAAGGAGGCCATCCCATGAAGATTCTCGTGCTGAACGGCAGCCCCAAGCGGGACAAGAGCGACACCATGCACATCACCCGCGCGTTCCTGGAGGGGATGCGGGAGGCGGCGCAACAGGACATCCACATCATCGATGTAATCGACAGGCACATCGAATACTGCACCGGCTGCTTCGCCTGCAAGCGCAACGGCGGCGCCTGCGTCCACGACGACGATATGCGGGGCATCCTGGAGGAGATCCTCGGGTGCGACCTGCTGCTGTTCAGCTTCCCGCTGTACTGCTACGGCATGCCCGCGCCGCTAAAGGCGCTGCTCGACCGCACGATGCCGCTTTCGAGCCTGGCGATGCGCAAGGTGGGCGACCGCTACGAGCACGTCGGACAGGCGGATTTCAGCCATTTGCGCTACCTGATGATCTGCGGCTGCGGCTTTCCCAACAGCCGGCGGAACTTCGAGCCCGCGGTCATGCAGTTCAGGCTGTGCTTCCCCCGCGATCATACGATCCTTACCGTCCCGGAAAGCCCCATGTTCAGCGCGCCGGAGGCCGCCGCCGTGACCGTGCCGAGGCTGGAACGGGTCAGGCAGGCCGGGCGGCAGTACGCCGACAGCGGAGAGATCGACGCGGCGCTGCTTGCGGAGATCGGCTCGCCCATGATCCCGGAGGAACAGTACGCGGCGATCGTAAACGGCACCGTACAGCCGGAGGCATGAGCCGGAGGCCGCAATAATGGTTATCACCCGTTAGACAGACCGCCGGAGCCGGATATATTCCCCCGCGGTTCACTCGACGTCCTGTTTTTCCGCCAACCGATTCTCCGTCGGTTGGCGGATTTGTGCTCATGCCATCCTCCGGCGCTGGACAATCCGGTATCCGGCAAACACGAGCGCGTCGATTCCCAGCAGGATCAATCCCATCTCAACCGCCCACTTCTGCGGGTAGGGGGCATACCCCGTCAATGCGTGATCGGCCACCTCGACCTCGTCGCCCTTTGCGGGGATGCTCTCCCTCTTGCCCATGCGATAGTGGACCGTTACGGTCTCGCCCGTGTCCTTCAGCCGGACCTTGACGTCGGCGGAATAACCGTTGTGGGTGTGCCTGTGTATGCCGCTCCCGGAGGTATGCGTCGCCGTGCCGATATGGCCTACGCGCGTCACGACGCCGGTGTGGTGCGGGCGAAGCAATGCCCAGGACACGAACAGCAGGCCGACGACGGCGATGCCGATGATGAAATAATAGAAGGTCCTGTGCGGCGGTGTGTTCTGGCTCATTCATCCATCCCCATTTTGTCGGTCAGGTCGCGCATGCTCCGCAGCCGGAATACTTCGATCCGCTCCCGGTCGTTCTTCCCGTTGAACAGGTCGCGGCAGTCGATGGTGTCGATGGGCTCAACCTCCGGCACGAGGCTCAGCCAGGTCATGTATTCGTCCGAGGGATAGTAGAGGATCAGCTTCCCTGCGCCCCTCGTTCCTATCCTTCGTACCACGCCCTCGAACACCTTCACCGAGAACGGGTTGAAGAAGAAAAACACGTTCTCGTCATGAACCTCGTACTGCTCTGCCAGGCAGCATTCCAGCCACACGCGGTCGCCGAGGCCGGAGGCTCTGCGGTTCTCCTTCGCCATGTCGATCAGCTTCCGGGAATGGTCGATGCCCGTCACGCGACAGCCGACCACCGACGCCATGAAGAACGCGACCCGCCCCTTGCCGCAGCCGTAATCGAGCAGCCGGTCCTTCCTGCCGACGTGGCCGCTGTCGGCGAGCCGTTGCAGCACCGAATACGGCGTCGGCTCGTAGGGGGAGTAGTGCGGGTTGTCCTCATCCTCGCGGCCGATCGTTTTGATGCGCAGCCGCTTGTCCCATTCGCGTTCGGTCATAGGATTCCCTCCGGTTTCCACGGCAGGCGGCGGATCAGCCCCCGCTCAAATCGCATCGGAAACCGCCGTCAGTACCTTTCCGATGCTGTCGTGAAAGACGAGATCGGCCTGTCCGTCCATCAGCGTCTTGCTCCTGTTGATGATGACGAGGCGCCCTCCGTCAAACTGCCGCGCCAGCCCCGCCGCCGAGCCGACCTGCAGGGAGGTCCCGCCGATGATCAACAGGTCGGCGTCGCGGATCATCTTCCGCGCCCTGTCGTGCGCTTCCTTTGGAAGGAACTCGCCGTAGAGGGTGACGTCCGGGCGCACCATGCCGCCGCACTTCGGGCAGCGGGGCTTGCCGGTGCCCTCGAAGATGAAGTCCACGCCGTAGGCCGCGCCGCAGACGGTGCAGTGGTTGCGCCACGTGGTGCCGTGGATCTCCTGCACGTTGACGCTCCCGGCCTTCTGGTGGAGGCCGTCGATGTTCTGCGTGATGACGCCCGCCAGCCTGCCGTCCTTCTCCCACCGGGCGAGCACGCGATGGGCCGCGTTCGGCTCCACGGAGCGCGCGTCCAGATGGCTGCGGTAGTAGTCGAAGAACACGTCCGGCTCGTTGCGCAGGCATTCGTAGGACAGCAGGTACTCCGGCTGGTAGCGGGCAAAGCGCTTCTCGGTCTTGTGATACAGCCCGTCCCTGCTGCGGAAGTCGGGGATGCCGCTCTCCGTGGACACGCCCGCGCCGCCGAGAAAGACCGCGGAGGCGGCGCTTCTGACCATGACCCGGAAGGCGGAGAGCTTCTCCTCGTCCGTCATGCGGTTGAATGGGTGCTTCATCGTCGTCCCTGCCCTCCAATGCGTTTCCTGTGAATGACCAATGCGAATACGACGAAACCGTATGCTTCAGTTTAACACAGCGCAAGCGGTCTTTTCAAGCGCGGAAAGCGCTTTTCTGCCTGCCCGCCGCGCGCTTTTTCGACATCATGGGAACAAACCACCGCAAACGGGGACATGCGCTGTATGGAAATCATGGCAGATTATAAGAAAAGAGATACAGTTGCCCTGAAAGAACCGATGCCGAATTGGCGGGGAAAGGAACGCTACGCGCAAGCTAAAGCGAATTAACGGATTCCTGTTTTCGGCATGATCGCAGGTCCCCATGAAGCAGATATCGGAGAAGTCCGGCGAGCCTGCGTTGGCCTGCTGTTTCATTATCTGGGGGAAGCCCTCCATCGTACCGCGCCGGTTGCGGAAGTCGCTGAATTGCCGGGAGATCGCATCCTCTGCGGCCCCGGCCTTCTTGAGATAACAGATGGAATCAAAGCGCTGCTTGTCTGATATTGTCCAGTTTGCGGGCTGGGGCGGAAAACAGCGCCGGTTTTAACAATGATGGAGTATAAGTTAGGGATAAGGAGCATCGACGCAAAGGATGGTTGTCCATGAACAATGCCTGTATTGCGGTTGCCGCGGCGGCCGCGCTGCTGTCTGTATCCGGGGACCGGTCACACAACAAGCTGAAGCTGCCCTCCTTCCGGGGCGTGGCCGAGGTGCGCTCCGGCATTCCCGGACGCCTGCGGCTGTACATGCCCGCCATCGCGACAAAGCCAGAGGCGGCGAAGACCATGAAAGCGCAGCTGGAATCCACCGGCGCGATTCATGAGGTGCGGCTGAACCCGCGCACGGGCACGGCGCTCTTCCTCTACGATCCCGGTCAGGTGGAGGCCGCGGTGGTCGAAGGGGCGGCGATTCGGCTGATGGGGCTGGACGCCGCGATCAACCGGCGGCCGGTCAGCCGCATGGAAACCGGCCTGCGAACGCTGTGGGAGGCGGTCAATCACGGCGTCATGGAGGCGACGAACGGGCTGATGGACGCCCGGATGCTGGCCGGCTCGGCGCTGACGGTGGCCGGACTGCGCGGCCTTGTCGTCAACGGCGTGACGGGCCCCGGCGCGCTGACGCTGCTCTGGTGGGCGTCGAACGTGTTCCGGCGCGGCAGCCATGATTGACCTGCAGGAAAGCCTGATCCGGCGCTGCCTCAGGCCC
The DNA here is from genome assembly GCA_902793325.1 of uncultured Eubacteriales bacterium. Taxonomy (GTDB): domain Bacteria; phylum Bacillota; class Clostridia; order Christensenellales; family Aristaeellaceae; genus UBA2862. The sequence continues at coordinate 31,979 of CADBCY010000021.1, read as the reverse complement.
AAGGTGGAGTGCGACCTCCCCGGCCGCCTGCGCCTGCGCTTTGCGCGGCACGCCCTGCTGCCGGAGGAAGCAAAGCCCTATCTCCACTATGTCGAGGATGTCTTGAAGCTGCTGCCCGGCGTGCACACGGTCCGGCTCAATCCGCGCATCGGCACGATACTGGTGCTCTACGCGCCGGAAGCGGCGAGCGCGCGGCAGATCCTCCGCTGGGTGGACATCGTCGTGGACACGGGCCTTGAAATCGCGCGGGGGATCAAAGCGGATGACGAAATCAGCGAGGACGACCTCGCCGAAGTGGTCCGCTCCCGGCTGCTCCTGCGCCTGCCCCATATGTAACAGCAAAGAGGGAATCAACCATGTTGAAACGTGAATCGGCCCGCGATTGGATGAAGGCGCGCATCGCCCACAGCCTGCCCGGCCGCCTGCGCCTGACGGTGCCGGGACTGGAATACATACAGGCCGAGCGGCACGAGCTGGCCCATGCGCTGGCGGGCATCCCGGGCGTGCGCCGCGCGCGCATCAACGTGCCCACCGGCGGCGTGCTGCTGGAGTACGACGCCAAGCGGCTGGACGCGCCGGCCATGCTGGACCGCGCCAACCTGGTCATCCAGAAGTACGCGATGGTGGTCTATCGCTCCCGGCACGCGAACCGGCAGGAGGAGAGCGCCGAGCTGTCGATGCCGGTCAATACCCTGGTGAAGCGGCTGGCGGTGAACGCCGGGGCGCTGGCGCTGGGCAACACCGCGTTCCGGGCGGCGGGCGCGCAGAGCCTCCTCGGGCGGTTCACCTCCGTGCAGGCGCTGGCGAGTTTGGGACTGTCCGTGCCCATCGCCCGAAGCGCGCTGGACGGCCTGCGCAGGGACATGCGCCCCAACGCGGATTTTTTGACCGTGACGTCCATCGTCGCGAGCCTGCTGCTGGGCAACGCGAACTCGGCGCTGATGATCCTGGCGCTCTCGGACCTCGCGGAGATGATGACCTCCTATACCATCGAAAAGACGCGCGCCTCCATCAAGCAGATGCTCTCCGTGGAGGACGGCAGCGTGTGGAAGGTGAACCCGGACGGCAGCCTGACGCGCTGCCCGATTTCCGAAACCCATGTCGGGGACCTCATCGAGGCCCACACCGGCGAGAAGATCGCCGTGGACGGCGCGGTGCGCTCCGGCTCCGCGGTGGTGGACCAGAGCGCCATCACGGGCGAATTCGTGCCCGTGGAGCGCCACGCGGGCGACGAGGTGTTCGCCGGGACGGTCGTCAAGAACGGCAACATCCGCATCGAGGCGCGCAAGGTGGGCGACCAGACCGTCGTCTCGCGCATCGTGGGCATGGTGGAGGCCAGCGAGCTCAAGAAGGCCCCGATCCAGCGCTACGCGGACCGCTTCTCCAACTACCTGGTGCCGCTGAACTTCCTGCTGAGCCTGACGGTGGGGCTGGTGACGCGCAACCCGCAGAAGGCGCTGAAGATGCTGGTCATCGACTACTCCTGCGGCATCAAGCTCTCGACGGCCACGGCCTTCTCGGCGACGATCAACTCGGCGGTGAGGCAGGGCATCCTCATCAAGGGCGGCGCGTACATCGAGCAGATGAGCGAGGCCAACACGGTGCTGCTGGACAAGACGGGCACCATCACCGAGGGGAAGCCCAGGGTCGTCTCCATGCAGGTGCTGGCGGACGGCATGGACGAAGAAGCCGTGCTGGCCGCGGCGATGGCGGCGGAGGAGACCAGCTCGCATCCGCTGGCCGGGGCGATCCTGGCCTACGGCGCGGAGAGGGGCGTGGCGATCCCCGCCCACGGCGAGGTGGTCACCGAGGTCTCCCGCGGCAGCCGCACGACGGTGGACGGAAGGAAGGTGCGCGTCGGCAACCTCAAATACATGCAGGAGAACGGCGTCGCCGCCCGCGGGAGCTTGCCCGAGCCCGGCGTCAGCATCGCCAACTACGTGGGCGTGGACGGCGAGATCGTGGGCGTGCTGTTCGCGATGGACAGCCCGCGGGAGAACGTGCGCCGGGCGGTCAACAGCCTCAGGTACGACGGCGTGGGGGACATCGAGCTTCTGACCGGCGACATGGAGGGCCAGGCCGCGCTGGTGGCGGAGCTGATCGGCGCGGACGGCTATCGCGCGCAGCTGTTGCCGGAGGAGAAGGCCGAGGCGGTATTGAAGCTGCAAACCCACGGCAACGGCGTGGTGATGGTGGGCGACGGCATCAACGACGCACCGGCGCTGGCCTACGCGGACGTGGGCATCTCGCTGGGCGGCAAGTCCACCGACATCGCCATCGAGACCAGCGACGTGGTCATCAGCCGCGACGATCCCATGATGATCTACGCCCTGCGAAGGCTCTCGCGGGAGACGATGCGCATCGTCCAGCAGAACTTCGCCATGGTGGTTGGGATCAACACGGTGGGCCTCATCCTCGGCGCATCCAGCGGCATCTCCGTGATGATGAGCGCCCTCATGCACAACATGTCCACGATACTCGTCGTGGCCAACTCGCTGCGGCTGATGTTTTTCCCGCCCATCGACGTCTGACAGGAGGCGAGCGCATGAAACCCCATGAATGCGGCGCGCTGCATTTTGAGATCCTGCACGCGATCCCGGGCCGGCTGCGGGTGCATCTGGAAAAGCCCGTCGCCTCGGAGCGCGCGTTCGCGGAGATCGACGGCGTAAGGCGCTGCCGGTACAATCCGCGCATCCAGACGCTGCTGTGCGAGTACGACCCGGAGCGCGTCAGTGAGGACCGGCTGATCCAGCGCATGGGCGCGGTCTACGCGGGCGAGGTTGGGACGGAGCTATTGCACGTGCGGCGGACGGAGGCGTCGGGCTTTTCGATGAGCCCCACGGGCATCCTGTCGCTGGCGCTGATCGGCGTGGACGGCGCGCTGAACCTGGCGGGCTCGTCGCTGGCGGGCGTCAGCAAGTGGTTCTCCACCGGCGCGACGCTGGCGGCGGTGATCGAGCATGCCCATCAGGAGTTGGAGACGAAGGGCACGTTCGACCCCGAGGTCATGTCCGTGGTGTATCTGATCAATTCCATCGGCAAGACCAACAGCGTGCAGGCGAGTCTGGTGGCCTGGGCGGCGACGTTCGGAAGGCACCTGATCCCCCGCGCGCCGCGGGAGCAGGTCTACCTGGTCCGCAGGGAAGGACGCCGCACGACGCTCATTCCCGTGCACAACCGACGCGACGGCGCGGACTTCGCGGGCGCCATGCTGCGCCGCGGCACGGAGATGCTGGCGCGGGCAAGATAATGACCGCTCATGTGGCGGCAGGAATACAAAAGGAGGCAGCGAGTATGTTTGGCGGAAACATGGTTTGGAAGGGCATATTGATCGGCGTCGGCGTCAGCGCCGTCGGCTTCTATGCCTATAAGAAGAACGAGGACAGGGTGGACGGCTTCCTGCGCCGCCACGGCATGGACATCAGGCAGCGCGGCGCGGACTATGAGGCCATGTCCGTGGAGGAGCTGATGCGCACGAAGGAGACCCTCGAGGACCTGATCGCCGAGAAGGAGATGCAGGAGCAGAGCGTCACCGTCGAAGCAGCCGAAGCCTGATTCGGAGGCTGGGCCCTGCAGCGCCGCCGGTCCGGGGCGGCGCTGCGGGGTCGCGCCCCGACGAATGAGCGCGCTTCACACAAAATTGACTTGCATTATGCACCATGAGGAATATAATATAGATAGTTATAACTAACCGGCCCGGCGAACCGGAACGCAGGAATCATCGGCGGGTTCAGACGGCGGAGGTTTTTTATTGGGCTGGGGTTAGTGAATGCTAATTAAACGAGCATCCGGCCAGGGGATGCTGCCGGGCTGCGCGGCGATGGCGGCCCGAGTTTCGATTGGGTACGCGGAGTGCGAAAGGAGTGTGTGACGATGGGACTGATGAAGCAACTTTTCAGCCAGACGCGAAAGCCCGAGGGCTTGCTCGGGAAGATGATGCTCAGCGGCATGAATCCCGGCCACGCGAAGCTGGCGGACTGGGGGCTGACGCACCTGCCGGAGCTCGCGCCGGAGCGCGCCATCGACATCGGCTGCGGCGGCGGGCGCAACGCGGGCGAGCTGCTGAAAATGTATCCCCGGGCGCACGTGACGGCGGTCGATTATTCCGAATTATCCGTGGAGAAGGCGAGGACGTACAACCGGGACATGATCACCGCGGGACGCTGCGACGTGCGGCAGGGCGACGCCTCCGACCTCGCGTTTCCCGACGCGACCTTCGACCTCGCGACGGCGTTCGAGACGGTCTACTTCTGGCCGGGGCTGGAGAAGTGCTTCGGGCAGGTCTGCCGGGTGCTCCGGCCGGGCGGGGTGTTCATGATCTGCAACGAGTCCGACGGCACGGACGCTGCGAGCAAGAAGTTTGAGAGCATCATCGACGGCATGAAGTGCTACACGGCGCAGGAGCTGGAGGCCGCGCTCAGGGCGGCGGGATTCGCGGAGGTCGTGAGCGACCGCCACCCGTCCAGGCCGTGGCTCACAGTCGTGGCGAGGAAGTAAAACAAGACGATGAACGCGGTTGAGTTCGGCCGGGGAAACGGGCAAAAGATCCTGCTGATCCCGGGCAACATGATGTGCTGGCGGCAGTTTGAGCGCGTGATCCCGCTGCTGGAGAAAGATCATCATGTGATCGCCGTCAGCACGGACGGCTATGACGGCACCGGCGAGACGACGTTCACGACGGCGACCGCGTCCGCGGAAAAGCTGGAGCGCTACATCCGGGACAACCTGGGCGGATCGGTCGATCTGCTCTTCGGCGAATCCTTCGGCTGCGCCACGGCGGGCATGCTGTTCCACCGGCGGAGCGTGAATGTGGGGTCGATGATCCTGAGCGGCCCGCAGTACATGAGCCTCGGCCCCCTGAACGGGCTTATGAAGGCGATCATCCCGCGGAACCAGTATCGGCTGTACGGCAGGATCAGGGATCGGAAGAAGCTGCCGTGGCTGCTCCGGCTGTACACGCGGACGGATGACGAGAAGCTGATCGGACAGTTCTCCGCCGCACCGGAGCGCATCTCCCTTGAAACGCTGAAAAACGCCATGCACGAGGCGTTGAAGCTCTATGAGGCCATCGACGGCTTTGCGCCCGACCCCGACGCCCGCGTGGCGATCTGGTACGGGGCGAAGGAGCCGAACATGAAGACCGCCGTGCGAAAGCTCACGCGGGCGTTCCCCGGCGCGGAGGACCATCCGTTCGCCGGGTACGGCCACGGCGAGATCATTGCCCACCCGGAGGTGATGGCGGAGGAGATCCGGCGATTCCTGGCGAAGGTTCATGGGTAGCCAGGCATTTCACCGAATCAGGATACAGGAGGCGGAGCAATGATCACGACGCTCGTCGCACTGGCGGTCACCTGCGCGCTGTCGCTGGCGTATATACTCGTCATACCGCCCTTTGCGCCCACGAAGCTGTTTATGCGCTTCCTGCCGCGGGACGTCCGCGAAGCGGCAAGGGATCACCCCGATCCGCCCGCGGGCCGTCGGATCATCGGTTTCCTGATCACAGGCGCGGCGCTGGCGGCCTATGTGGGCATGCTCGTATTCTTAGGCCGGGATGGCCTGCGCCGGGGCTACGGCTTCTGGCGGATGTACGGGCGATATCTGCTGTTCATGGTCGGCTACAAGGTGTTCGACATCGTCGTTCAGGATCAGTACATCGTCATCCGCAGGAAATACTACATTCGCTTCTTCCCGGAGACCCGGGACTGCGCGAGCTGGAACGATTACAGCTTCAACAAGAGAAATCAGATGATCCGGCTGGCCGCGTTCCCGCTATTGTGTGCACTGTTGGCGAGGTTTTCAAATCTGTGATTTGAAAATCCTCGGTCTGGCCTTATGGCCAGACTGACTGACCCGAATTGAAAACTCGGTTCAGTCACCTTGCTGGCATGGATCACACTTTTGATTGGGAGGTGAAGAGCATGAAGGTACTGGTCTACGGCGCGGGCGTGATCGGAAGTTACCTGACGCACGTGCTGTGCGCGGCGGGCAACGACGTGACGCTGCTGGCGCGCGGAAAATGGAAGGAACAACTGGAGAAAAACGGCCTGCGCATCCGGCATCACCTGCAGCACAGTAAGACGCTGGATCGCCCGAGGGTCATCGGCGATGTGCCGACGGAGGAACCCTTCGACGCGGTGTTCGCCGTCATGCCCTACAACAAGATCGGCGCGATCGTCGAACCGCTGGCGGCGATCCATGCGCCGCTGGTGGTGCTGGTCGGCAACAACATGCGTCCCGCGGAAATGCAGCAGACCATCCTCGAAGGGACGGTCTGCGAAAAGGAAGTGCTGTTCGGCTTTCAGGTGACGGCGGGCAAGCGCGACGTCGAGAACGGCCTCTTGATTTGCGAGCGCCTCGGCGCGGGCGTGATGGACATCGGCGGCCTGCACGCGCTGCCGGATGAAGCGACGCGGGCCAAGCTGGCATCCGCATTTGCCGGCACGAAGTACAGGCTCCGCTGGCAGCCGGACATGGAGGCGTACCTGATCTGCCACCTGGCGGCGATACTGCCCATCGGCTATCTGACCTACGCCTGTGGCGGCGATATGCGTTCGTCCACGGGTAAACAGCGCAAGATGACGCGCATGGCTTCCAAAGAGGCTTACGGCCTGCTGCGCGCACAGGGCGTTCCCATCCCGCCCGACGGCGACGACACCTGGTACGAGCCGGGCGTGCGCGGCGCGCTGATGCAATTCCTCTATTGGATCATGGCAAAGACGCAGATGGGCGACCTCATCGCCTGCGCCCATTGCCGGAACGCCTGGGAAGAGATGGAAATGCTGGATAATGCCTTTGACGCGATCATCGCCCGGACGCCGGACTATCCCATGCCGAACTGGCGTACATTGAAGGCGCAGATGCCGGACTGGGAAAAGGTTCGGAAACAAATGGCTCGCCCGGTGAAACGTGGCGCCGGTTCGGAGGGATGAGCATGCGGGAAGTGGATTTGCCGATTGACCGTTCCAAACATGCAATCTACACAAAGAACGCAAAGAAGTGCGTGCAAAAGCTGCTGCGGCGAACCTGCGACGCGCAGACGGCGTCCGCGTTGTGGGAGAAGATTCAACTGCAATACGCGAAATACCTCGAAGACGCGCCCGCCCTGGGCGGCGTGAAGATCACCGCCAGCATCTACGACTCGATCCTGATTTTCGCCTGGTACGCCGTGGCTCCGGACAAGTTGCCGCTTGAGGACATCCAGCAGGACGTATTCGATTGCTTCATGGGCGGCTTCAACGCGCTGGGCAAGGTGTTCAACCTGAACCGGAAGCCGGACAACCGCCTGGCGAACCGCATCTTCATGCGCGCGAACGACATGCGGGTGAAGGAGATCGAACGCTTCCCGGCGTCGTTTCGCATGGGCTTCTACGATTACGACAGCGCGGAAGGCATCGTCCGCTACAGCTTTACCCAGTGCCCGAACGCCGAATTTGCCAGACGGCATCACATGGAGCGCGTCCTGCCGGTGATGTGCAACTGCGACCACCTGGCGATGCGGAAGCTCCACGCCGTACTGATCCGGGAGGGCACCTGCCTGACCTCGAATTGCTGCGATTACTGCATCGTCGGGGACAGGCATCCGCTGGCCGGGGCGTATGACCTCGTCCGGGATGAAAACGGACTGCTGCTCAGCGTGAAGAAAGAAGCGAAGCCATGATCGCGCTTCGGCGGATCGCAGGTTGGGCAAATGAAGGGGGAGCGAAGCTGCGTACATCCGGGCATACGGAAGCAGGGACGATCCGCCCCGGCTGCGCGCATTGCGGATACATGGCCGCCGAGCCGGAGCGGTACGTGGGACAGATCGAAGCGTTCATAACGAGAGACGGCGGGCTTCCGGCGGATGTTTGCCATCCTGTCCGGCTCGCCGGATGGAGGCGGGGGATTGCGCGAGCGGTCAGAATGCGCGGTTAATTGTTCGTTAACGCATCCCCCGCCCGGGCTTCACAACCATTTGCGGAGTTGTTATAATGCCCATGGCAGGGTCAAGCATGCCATGAGCGAGGCGCGAATACATCTGCCAATCGGGATTTGCGCTTCGCCGTCTATGGGAGAGATGATTCTGTGCGCGACCATTACCACTGTGACAGGAGGATGAACGTATGGCATGTTTTCTGCTTCCGGCGACCGAGGCCGTCGTCGCGACGGTGATTCGCAACGCTATGGAAGCCAAGGGCGTAAAGCCCGAGAAGGTAAAGATGAACAGGGACGGCAGGATCGAAACCGCCGAGAAGCTGCCCTTTACCCACAAGCTGAAATGGCTGACCAACCTGCTGTGGGGCGGTTCCGCGCTGCTGGCATTTGAGCATGTCTGGCACGGAGAGGTGGTGCCGTGGTTCCCCTTCCTGACGGCAGCGGCGGACCCCGCGGACGCGGCGGAGATGTTGCATGAGATGTCCACCGTGGGCGTCACGATGGCCGTCCTGATCACCGTGGTGTGGCTGGGCATGGTGGCGGTATCCGGCGCGATGGAGAATCGCGCGCTGAAGCCGCAGGTCGCGAAGAACTGAGGAGGTGCCGTCATGACGCTGTTAGTGACCGTATTTGCCGCGATCATCGCCACGGTGAAGTGGTATAAGGACGCGCCGAAGGGCGAGATGAAGCTGGGCATCCTCTGCTGGATGTACTGGGGCGCCTCGATCATGTGGCTGGTGGACGCCATATTCGAGTACGCGGAGCTCAAGGCGGAGTACTTCACGCCCGCACCCGCCGACATGCTAAACGATCTTTTCCTTGGCTTCTCCGTCGTTGCGCTGGGCCTGATCATCTGGCTGGTGCGGCTGCTGATGACCGATCCGAGAGGCGTCGTCAAAGGCACGCTGTTCCAGCGGAAAGCGTAATGGCGTTCCGGATTGTTTACACAAAAGGCATTGATGGTGTTCCATGCGATATGCTATAGTATCCGTTGAAAACAGAATAACCGGGTATTCACAGGTGCCTTGCCGCCAGCCTGTGCGCGGCGAGCAAGGACAATAGGGAACGGAGTGCAAGTCTCCGACAGGACCGCTGCTGTGAAGCGGAGCATGGGACCATACGTCATTGGCGCAAGTCGAGAAGGCGGCCACGTGCGATGAAGCTGAGTCAGAAGACCTGCCTGTGAGAAGAACGTATCGACTTCTTCGGACTCAAGAAGGATATGTCCCATGAGTTGCAGAACGGTGATTGGTGCTCACCGCTTTGCGGCGTTTGATTGCATACAAGCGTGTTAACCGGCAATGATCTCGCGCCGGCGATCATGAAGCTCTGATTCCTCCCAAGTGATCAGCTATGCGGTCAGTACACAGGACATGTTTTGGACGAAGATCCGGCGTGTTCTGTTTTTTATCGCGGCGCCGGCAGGAATTGCCTCCATGCACGGGCTTTCCTCCCCTTGTTTGCCCGTGCGGCGCCGCGGCCTGGGAATTTTCGAAAGCAACAGTGTTCGCTCACTGCTGACATCATTGACACAAGGAGGAAATCATTATGGCACGTTTTACGCTCCCCCGGGACATCTATTTCGGCAAGGGCGCCCTGGAAAACCTGAAGGGCCTGAAGGGCAAGAAGGCCATCATCTGCGTGGGCGGCGGCTCCATGAAGCGCTTTGGCTTCCTGGATCGCGCGCAGAAATACCTGGAAGAGGCCGGCATGGAGGTCAGGCTGTTCGAGGGCATCGAGAGCGACCCCAGCGTGGACACCGTCATGAAGGGCGCTGCGGTGATGCAGGAGTTCGGCCCCGACTGGATCGTGGCCATCGGCGGCGGCAGCCCCATCGACGCGGCCAAGGCGATGTGGATCAAATATGAATACCCCGAGTGCACCTTCGAGGACATGTGCAAGGTGTTCGGCATCCCCGAGCTGCGCCGCAAGGCCCACTTCTGCGCGGTGTCCTCCACCAGCGGCACGGCCACCGAGGTGACGGCGTTCTCCATCATCACCGACTACCAGAAGGGCATCAAGTACCCCATCGCGGACTTTGAGATCACCCCCGACGTGGCCATCGTCGATCCCGAGCTGGCCGAGACCATGCCCAAGAAGCTGGTCGCCCACACCGGCATGGACGCCATGACCCACGCCATCGAGGCGTATGTATCCACCGCCAACAGCGATTACACCGACCCGCTGGCCATCCACGCCATCGAGATGATCATGAAGGAGCTGGTGCCCTCCTACAACGGCGACATGGCCGCGCGCCATCGCATGCACGACGCCCAGTGCCTGGCCGGCATGGCGTTCTCCAACGCGCTGCTGGGCATCGTCCACTCCATGGCCCACAAGACCGGCGCGGTGTTCGCCGACTACGGCGCGCACATCATCCACGGCGCGGCCAACGCCATGTACCTGCCGAAGGTCATCGCCTACAACGCCAAGGACGAGACCGCGAAGAAGCGCTACGGCGTGATCGTGGACTACATGGGCATCGCCGACGAATTCGACAGCGACGACGTGAAGATCGCCAAGCTGATCAAATTCCTGCGCGACATGAACGACCAGCTCAATATCCCGCACTGCATCAAGAACTACGGCGCGGACAGCTATCCCTGCGCGCAGGGCTTCGTGCCGGAGAGCGTGTTCCTGGAGCGGCTGCCGGAGATCGCGAAGAACGCCATCGCCGACGCCTGCACCGGCTCCAATCCCCGCCAGCCCAGCCAGGAGGAGATGGAGAAGCTGCTCAAGTGCTGCTACTACGACACCGAGGTGGACTTCTGATTGGGAAAACCGAAGGTTTTCCGGGTCGGCGCGCAAGGGAGCGAAGCGAGTTGCGCAGCGCGCCGACAATCTGATATAATAATGGAAGGATCGATCTGGATCGGTCCTGCCAATTCAATTCGTGTACAATGATTAGCGAACCGGCGAGCAAAGCGAGCGGTTGCGCGGGTCGGCGGCATTCGCAGAATGACGCCGACAATCATTGCTGTGAGGTTGAAAACATGAATGCATTGAGAGACAAGCACGGCCTCACCGAAGCGGAGGCCATCGAGCGCTATCGCGCGAAGAACTATCCGAAGCCCGCGCTGACGGCGGATATCGCCGTGTTCGCCCGGACGGACGGGAAGTGGAAGCTGCTGCTCATCCGCCGCGGCGGGCACCCGTTCCTGGGCTGCTGGGCGCTGCCGGGCGGCTTTGCCGATCAGGGCGAGACCATCGAACAGACCGCCGCCCGGGAGCTGGAGGAAGAGACGGGCCTGACCGGTCTTGAAATGAAGCTGGTGGGCGTGTACAGTGCGCCGGGACGCGATCCCCGCGGCTGGACGGTCTCGGCGGCCTATGCCGTAAGCGTGGAGGGGGAGAGGCTCCAAGCCGTCGCGGGGGACGACGCGGCGGAGACCGGATGGTTTGATATTTCCGCCGACCACGGTCGCGCGACGCCCGTCCTGCCTGAGGGCGAGCGCCTGGCCTTCGATCACGCGCAGATCATCGCGGACGCCGCGGAGATGGCGCGCATTCTCTGAACAGGCTCGGCAACTGCACCGCCGGGATCGGAAAACAGAGCCCAGCGCGACGGACGTACAATCGCAACAATACGCAGGGACGGCCGCGATGGCCGTCCCTGCGTATTGCCTATGCTGTTGAGATCAACGCGCTTTCGCCAGCGCCGCGGCCTGCTCGCCGATCATGCGGCCGCCGTTGAAGGCGGAGCCGAGGGACACGCCCTCGATCAGCGGGTAGGAGTTGTTGTAGAACTCAGCCACGTCGTTGCCGGCGGCAAACAGGCCGGTGATCACGGTGCCGTCCGCCTTGATGACCTGCAGGTTGGAATTGACCAGCACGCCGCCGATGGCGCCCAGGCTCATCGGGCGGGCCTTCACGGCGTAGTAGCCCTTGTCGCCAAGGTTGGTCAGGTACTTCGGGTCCTTGCCCAGCAGTTCGTCAAAGCCCTTCTCGCAGCAGGCGTTGTAGTCTCGGATGGTGGCGGCCAGCATGTCGGCGTTCACGCCCATGGCCTCCGCCAGCTCCTCGGCGGTGTCGCCCTTGAACACGATGCCCTTCTCGCAGCCGTCCTCCAGCGCGTCCACGAAGCCGGTCCAGCCCTCGGTGATGGAGAACAGCGGCACGGTGGGCTCGTAGCGAACCTCGGTGTCGATGCCGTACACCTGCGCGCCGCCCTCCTGCAGCTTCTCGGCCATCTCCTGGGAGATGATGGCGAAGTAGAACTCGCCCTGGTTGAAGGTGGAGTTGGAGGACAGGGCGGTGTCGTAGTTCAGGTCCTCCGGGCAGAAGCGGCTGCCGCGGGTGTTGACCCAGATGCAGTTGGGGATGTAGATGGCCTTGGCGATGTCGTCCATGCCGCTGCCGGTCTGGATGCCGGAGAAGCTGGTCACGCCGTGGAGCTGCTGGATGGTCTTGCCCTTGCCTGCGCCGATGGCCTGGCTCATGCGCGCGCCGTCGCCGGTCTGGGTGCCGGTGGTGAAGGTCTCGAGGTGGAAGCCGACCTCCGCCTCCACCATGTCGGTGTTCGCCGCGAAGCCGCCGGTGCACAGGCACACGGAGGTGCAGTCGATGTCCAGGATGGTGCCGTCGGCCTGGCGGCAGAGCACGCCGGTGATGGCGTCGTCCTCGGCCTTCAGCTCATAGGCCGCGGTCTCCAGGTAGTATTCGCCGCCCGCCCTGGTGAAGGAATCCAGCAGGGCCAGGTATTCGCCCATCTTGTTCTCCTGGTCCGCGTAGATGTGGTAGGTGGGGAAGCCGCCCTCGTGCGCGGCCTGCTCGTTGCCCATGAAGTTAAACTGCATGCCGTTCTCCTCCAGCCAGTCCACGGTGCGGCCGGAATCCTGGAACAGGTTGTAGAACAGCGTGCCGTCGCACAGCCAGCAGTTGTAGTCCATCCAGTCGCGCCAGACCTCCTGGATCGTGAAGGTCCCGGCCACGCCGGCCTCCTGCTGGTCCTTGGAGTCGATGCCCATGGGGCCGCCGGCGATGATGGACACGCCGCCGATGTTCGCGGCCTTCTCCACCAGGATGGTCTTCGCGCCGTTCTGCTGGGAGGCCAGCGCGGCGGCCATGCCCGCCGCGCCCGCGCCGCAGACCACGGTGTCGCAGCTCAGGTGGACCGTCTCGCCCTCGGCGGGCGTCTCGGCGGCGGACATCTCGAAGTCCGCCGGGTCGCCGCCCGCGGCCTCGATGGCCTGCTGAACGGCGGTCTCGATGGCGGTGGAGGTGACGGTCGCGCCGGTCACCGTGTCCACGTTCCAGGCGTTGTTGGCCACGATGGCGGCGGGGATGTCGGTAAGCGCCTTGCCCGCCACGTCGGGGTTCTCCACCTGCTCGGTGACGACGACGGACTTGATGGCGCCGCCCTCAAATGTGGTCTCTACGACGACGTCGCCGTGGTTGCCCTGGCCGACGCCGGTGTAGGTGCCGTCGGCGACCTCCGCCAGCGCGGCGCAGCCGAGCAGCATCGCCAGAACGACGACGAGGGACAGAGCTTTGCGAATTGTGATACCCATGTTGAATACCTCCTTCTTCTTTATGCGATTCGTCCGTTGGACGAAAGCGTCATCACACGGAATTGACTCGCCGCGCGGTCAATTATCACTTCCCCTTTCATTATAAATGAAAAGGCATGTCCTGTAAAGCACCCTGGGGGGATGTTTACGGCGTTTCTGCCCGCCCTCCTCGGTCGAGGCGGGGGAGACCCCGGCGCGCTGTATTGACAGCCCTTGCCCCCGCGTGATATGCTCTGTATGTCACGAAAGGTGGTTGCCGAATGAAGACGAAGAGGATTATCGCCGCATGCGGGAATGATTGTTCCGCGTGCCCCAGATATGTGGCGCATCCCTGTGAAAAGACGCGGGACGAGCTGCGCCATACCGCCGAATTATGGATGCGGACAGGGTATCGGGACCATGTCGTTTCGATTGAGGAGATTGCCTGTACGGGATGCAAGCCTGAAAACCGGTGCCGGTACCACGTCGTCACGTGCTGCCATGACAAGGGAATAACGAGCTGCGCGGCATGCGACGCCTATCCCTGTGCCGTCATGGAGGACTGCTTCAGGGTGACGAAATCCTTTGAACCGACGTGCAGGCAGGTATGCACGGAACAGGAATACAATCAGTTGCGCAGAGCGTTCTTTGAAAAAGCAAAGAACCTGAGCGAATTGAAGGATGCCACGCGCGCGGCCTTGAAGCCGGAAGGCGATGGATCGGACAGCCACTAATGCTCTGGCCCTGACCGCGTTCCGGAACGGGGGACGGGCAAAGCGATCGAAAGCATGAACGGGCACTTCATCCGCGACAACATAACCCGCAGTATCGCCACATCAGCGATGCAATCGGCGTGTTGTCGCCCGCGACAGGCAATCAATCGTCTGCCGAATCGCATGCCAATACTGCGCCAAGGATAAGCGCTGCAAAGCGTGAATAATGGTTGCCATTCATCGGTGGCCCCGCGTCGTTCCCGGTGTGCATATTGTTTGCCGCGCAGACGGGGTGCTTTTGTGTATGATGTGGGGGTTTGAAGCTTATGATGAATCTGTCCGCGGCGATCCTGGTGGGAAAGTCCACGCGCATGGGCCGGGACAAGGCGCTGCTTGAGCTGGACCATCAGACGTTTATGGACCGCCTGGCCCGGGAATTGTCCATATGCGACGAAGTGTTCGTATGCGCCCCCCTGGGGAGGGAATACCCCGATTGCAGCCTGAGGGTGATCCCGGACGAGCAGCAGGGCATCGGCCCCATGGAAGGCATACGGCAGTCCCTGCGCCATGCCGCCGCGGATCACGTGTTCATCTGCGCCTGCGACATGCCCTTTGTGCGCAGGGAGATGATCGCGTATCTGGCGGGATGCGTTTCCCCCGACTTTGACGCCTGCGTGTTCCGGCACGGAGACAGGATCCATCCCCTCTGCGGCATCTACGGCAAGACGGCATTGCCCGCCGTTCAGAAGCTGATCTCGGAGGGCAGATACCGCATGATGGACCTGCTTTCGAGCATACGCACGCATTATGTGGAGATTGCGGAGGGCGGCTTTCCCCCGGAAACGCTCGACAACATCAACACCCCGGCGGATTACGCCAGGATCACCCGATAGCCGCCCGTCAATAGAGCTCCTGCTCGGTCACGCACTCCGACTTGATCTTTCCCACCAGGTATTGTAGCGCCCCGATCACGTGCGGGCGGATGTCGCCGCCGATCATCACGTACATGATGTCGTCGCCCACCGCCAGCTCGCCCTCGTTCAGCCAGGTCCTCGCGAAGAAGATGCCCGGCAGCGCGAGGGTTTCTTCCGTGGCGCGCTTCACCTTTTCCGCGTCCGAGGAAAAGCGCATGCCGCGCACCGGCTGCGCTTCCGCGTCGCCCTCGCGGACGCGAGTGCGCGCATCCTCACGCACCACGCCGTTGTGTATGAGGAACATGCCCGTCCGCGCCGCTCTTTCCGAGGCCTTCGCCTCCCTCAGCCAGGCGTCCATGGAGGGGACCTCGCGCTTCACCGCCACGGGCGTCGCACAGTCGGCGGAGCCCTCCGACATCAGCATCTTGAGGCCGTGGTCCAGCGCGGGCAGCACCGCCGCAAGGTTCTCCCGCGCCGCCTTCTCGCTGCCGGGCAGGTTCACGATCAGCGTGCGGTCCAGTATGCCCGCCACGCCCCGGGACAGGCAGCCCCGCGGGGTGATCTTCATGCTCTCCGCGCGCATCAGCTCCGAAAGGCCCGGGGTCTCCCGTTCGATCACGTCCAGCGTCGCCTCCGGCGTGATGTCCCGGGGCGAAAAGCCCGTGCCCCCGGTGGTCAGCACCAGGGCGATGCCCTTGCGGGCGTATTCCCGCAGCGCATTCCCGATCTGATCCCGCTCGTCGGGGAGAATGGCCCCGCCGACGACCTGGTAGCCCGCCTGTGCCAGCATTTCCCGCAGCGCGGGGCCGCTGGTGTCCACCCGCTCGCCGCGGGCGCCCTTGTCGGAAATCGTCAGCACCGCCGCCGTGTAGCCCATCATTCATCCTTCCTTTCAAAATCCCCGTGGACGCCGCCCGTCTTTTTCAGCAGCCGGATGTCGGAGATCACCATGTCCTTCTGCACCGCCTTGCACATGTCGTACACCGTCAGCGCGGCGACGGACACGGCGGTCAGCGCATCCATCTCCGCGCCCGTCCTGCCGCCCGTGCGGACCGTGGCGACGATCTCCACCGACAGGCGCGCCTCGTCCAGCGAGAGCGACAGGTCCACGCCGTCCAGCAGGATCGGATGGCACATGGGGATGATGTCCGGCGTGCGCTTCGCGCCCATGATGCCCGCCACCTGCGCCACCGTCAATACGTCGCCCTTCTTCACGCCGCCGCTGCGGATCAGGTCGAACGTGGCGCGGTTCAGCAGCACGCGACCCGCGGCGACCGCCGTCCGGGCCGTCACGGCCTTCTCGCCCACGTCCACCATGCGGGCGCGGCCCTCGGCGTTGAAGTGGGTAAAATCCTTTGCCTGTTCCATCAGAAAATCCGTCAACTCCTCGTCCTCGTCCCACCCGAACCGGGGGACGTTCGCCGCCATGGCTTCATCGGTCACCACAGCGATGTAGTTTTCCGGCGGTTCCGGCAGCGGCTTGCCCGCCGCCGCGCGGCACAGGCCCACGCGGGGGATCGGCGCGTGCTTGAAGCCCTCCACCAGTATGATGTCCGCGTCATCCAGCGCGTCCAGCGCCTCGATGAGCCGCTTCTGCGGGTCGCTCCCCGGCTCCGGCCCGACCAGCGCCACGCGGTCGGCCCCGGCCGCGCGAAAGCGCCCGGAATCCTTGCCGTCCTCGCAGGGGTCGATGCCGTGCACGTCGTGCTTCACCACCGCCACGCGCAGGCCCCGGGCCTTCATCCTCCGGATGACCTTCTCCAGCAGCGTCGTCTTGCCCGTGCCGGACCAGGCGGAAAAGCCGATCACATGGCCCATAGTCAGCCTCCGATCCGGTTCATGCTGCGGTTCGCGCCGCTGCGGCACTCGTAGGACAATAGCGGGTGGCGCTCCGGCTTGGCGGCGCAGGCCGCCAGGAACTGCCGCCGCATGCCCTCCGAATCCAGCCCCTTGACGGGGTATTCCCGGGGGGAATGCAGGCACGGCTTCACCCTGCCGTCCGCCGTCAGCCGCAGGCGGTTGCACCGACCGCAGAAGTGGGCGCTCAGGGGGGAGATCAGCCCGATCCGCCCCTGCCCGTCCGGCAGGCGGTACAGCCGCGCCACGCCGTCGCTCTCCGCCACCGGCAAAAGCTCCGGCAGGACCTCCAGCACCCGGCCGCAGGGGATGTACGCCTCCGGGCCGAAGGCCGACTTGTCCGCCATCGGCATCAGTTCGATGAAGCGTACGTCCACCGGCCAGCGCGCGGAGAGCGCCGCCAGCGGGCGAATCTCGTCGTCGTTCCAGCCGCCGATCAGCACGGCGTTCAGCTTGACGCGCTCAAAGCCCGCCTCCAGCGCCGCCTCGACGCCCTTCAGCGCGTCGTCCAGCGCGCCGATGCGCGTCATCCAGGCGTATTTGCGCGCGTCGAGGGTGTCCAGGCTGATGTTCAGCCGGGATACCCCCGCCGCCCTCAGCGGCTTGGCCAGCCCGGGCAGCAGCAGGCCGTTGGTGGTCAGGCAGATCTCCCCGATGCCGGGGATCGCCGCCGCGCCCTCGCAGATGGCGAGTATGTTCTTCTTCACCAGCGGTTCACCGCCCGTGATTCGCAGCTTGCGTATGCCGAGCTCCGCCGCGACGCGCACGGCCCGGAGCATCTCCTCCTGGGTCAGCATCTCGTCATGGTGGCGCTTGCAGACGCCCTCCGCCGGCATGCAGTAGCGGCAGCGCAGGTTGCACAGCTCCGTCACGGACATGCGCAGGTAGGTGATCTCGCGGCCGAAGCCATCCTTCATATCGCTCTCTCCCGATTCTCCATCAGTACCGCCCGAAGGTGCAGTTCGGATAGTGGCACGCGCCGCAGAGCTGGCACAAGCCGCCGTCGCCCAGGCGGATGAGGTCGTCCTTCGTGACCGCCTCCCCGGCGTAGACCGCGGGCAGCAGCACGTCGAAGATCGTCGTGGGCAGCGAGATCGCCGCCCCCGGCACGCCCAGCGCCGGAATGTCGCCCAGGTACGCCACCAGCGTCATGTTCCCCGGCTGAGCGGGCACGCCGTGGCTGACCACCCTGGCCCCGAGGCGGCGCACCGCGGACGGCGTCACGTCGTCGGGATCGACGGACATGCCGCCGGTGAAGATCAGGAAGTCCGCGCCGCGCTCCAGGAACGAACGGGCGGCGTCGACGATCATGTCCACGTCGTCGTCGCACAGCGTCACGCCCAGGATCTCCCCGGGATAGGCCGCCAGCTTCCGGCGCACCACCGGCTCGAACTTGTCCTGAATGCGGCCCGTGTAGACCTCCGAACCGGTGACGATCACGCCCGCCCGGCGCGGCCCGTAGGGCAGCAGGCGCAACAGCGGGCGCTCCCGGCACAGTGCCTCCGCCTTTATGATCTGTCTCTCCTGCGTCACCAGCGGCACGATGCGCATGCTGGCCAGGCGCATGCCGGGCTTCACGGGGTAGTGGTCCGGCAGCGTGGAGATGGTGATGTCCCCGATGCCGTTCACCTGCCTGAGCAGCTCCGTGTCCACGCGGAGCATGCCCTCGATGTCCGCCATCAGCAACACCTTGCCCTCGGAGGGGCCCGTGTAGTGCGCGCCCGCCACCGGGGCCATCGCCGCCATGCGCAGCGCGCAGTCCTCCTCGTGCAGCTCGCCCGCGTTTTCCTCCCAGATGAACACGGTGCGCTTGCCGAGGTCCTTCAGCTTTTCCACGTCCGCTTCTTCGATCACGTGGCCGCGGCGAAACGCAGCGCCCTTGAAGCCGTCGCGCATGGCCGTGATGTCGTGGCAGAGGGTCATGCCGACCGCCTGCTCCACCGGTACCTTCTTCATAGCAAAAACCCTTTCAGTATCGTTCCCGCGGGCAGCGCGCCGCTCCCGGCGGGCACCTCCGCCATGGCGTTGCAGCCGATCATGCTGCTGATGACCACGTTGCCCTGGTCCCCGGGCAGGCGCAGCATCGCCTGGCCCCCGTCGATCTCCAGAATCCCGCGCAGCAGCCGCGTGGCCCTGCTCTTCTTTTCAAAGGGCGCCGCCAGCGTCAATTCGATCGCATGGGGCAGGGGATCCGCCAGGCCGCACAGCTTCTTCACCGCGGGCCGGGCGATTGCATAGTAGTTCGTCATCGCGCTGGCGGGATTGCCGGACAGCGCCATCACGGCCTTCCCGCCCGCCATGCCGTAGCAACACGCCATGCCCGGCTTCATCGCCACGCCGCGGAACAGCAACTCGACGCCGCAGCGTTCCATGGCGTCGGGCGTCAGGTCGTAGTCCCCCACGGAGACGCCGCCGGTGAGCACCAGCGCGTCGCAGCGGGAGAGGCCGTCCCGGATCAGCGCCGCGATGGCGTCCACGTCGTCGCCCGCGCAGCCGACGAACACCGGCTCCGCGCCGTCCCGTTGCAGCGCCGCGGCCAGCGCGTAGCGGCCGGTATTGTAGATCTTGCCGGGCGAAAGCGGTTGGCCGGGCTCCACCAGCTCCGACCCCGTGGAAACGACGCCCACGCGCGGCACGCGGAACACCCGGGGCCGGGCGACGTTCTGCCCCGCCAGCGTGGCCGCCAGCCCGCCGTCGATCACCGTGCCCGCGGCGGCCAGCAGGCTCCCCGCTTTCACGTCCTCGCCCGCGCGGATCACGTTGCTGCCGGGCACCATCGGCCTGAACAGCGTCACCGCGCTCTCGGTGAACCGGGTGTCCTCAAACGGCACGATGGCGTCCGCACCCTCCGGCAGCGGCGAGCCCGTCAGCACCTTCACCGCCGCGCCGGGCGTGACCGCGCAGCAGCCGACGTGGCCCGCGGGCACTTCCTCCAGAATATCGAGCGTCACGGGGTGCTCCGCGTCGATGCCCGCCGTGTCCGCCGCCCGCAGCGCGTAGCCGTCGTAGGGCGAGCGGTCAAAGGGCGGCACGTCCTCCGCGGCGGTGAGCGCCTCCGCCAGCACGCGCCCGGCGCAGTCCGCCAGCGGAACCCGCTCGCGGTCCACCGGGCTGACCCGCGCAAGCAGCAGGTCCCTTGCGCGCGCGTAATCCATGACATCGTTCCACATATCGTCTTCCTCCTACGCCTTCAGCCAAAGCAGCTTATCCAGGGGAAAGGCCACGCCCAGCCGTTCGGCGCGGACGTTCAGCCAGGCTTCCTTGGAAAGCTCCATTCGGACGGGCGTCTTTTCCCGCGCATCCTCCGGCGTCAGCGCCACCACGTAGGTGAAGGGCGTTTCCGTCGCCTCCAGCACCCGGCAGGCCACGGCGTCCCCTCCGGTCCGGGGCGACAGGTCGTGCATGCGTATTCCCACGTGGGTGACGTCCTCCGGCAGCGGCGGCGTGGGCAGCGTGAGGCCCCAGTCCTCCGCCAGCGCGTGGGCGCCGTCGATCCGCCTGAGCCGCGAGATGTTCTTGCAGCCCGTCAGGCGCGCGCCCTCCACCGACCCCGGCGCGGCGAAGATCGCGTGCTTCTCGCCGATGGTTTCGATCCTGCCGTCGCGGACGATGGCGATGGAATCCGCCAGCCGGTAGACCTCGTCCCGGTCGTGGCTGACCAGCAGCACCGTGCGCCCGAAGTCCCGGATGATCCTGCCCGTCTCGTTCTGGAGTCGAAAGCGCAGGTGGCTGTCCAGCGCGGAGAAGGGCTCGTCCAGCAGCAGCATGTCCGGCTCGCTGAGCAGCATCCGCGCCAGCGCGATGCGCTGTTGCTGGCCGCCGGAGAGCTGGCGGGGGTAGCGCTTCTCGAAGCCCTGCATCTGCACCCGCCCGAGCATCTCCCGCACGGCCGCGTCCCGCTTCCTCCGGTCCCGCACGGCGCAGGCCAGGTTCTGCCACACCGTCATGGTAGGGAAGAGGGCGTACTGCTGGAACAGGTAGCCGGTGTGGCGCTGCTGGGGCGTGAGGCAGACGCCCTTCCCGGAATCGTACAGCACGCGGCCGTCCAGCACGATGCGCCCGCGGTCGGGCTTCTCGATGCCCGCGATGCAGCGGCAGGTCAGGCTCTTGCCGCTGCCGGAAGCGCCCAGCAGCGCCGTGACGCCGTTGTCCGCCTCGAAGGCGACCTTCAGCGTGAACGCGCCCAGCCGCTTTTCGATGTCCACCGACAGCGCCATCAGTCCACGCTCCTCTCCGCCCGCTGCCGCTTTTCCAGCAGGTTCATGGCCAGCAGCACCGCCGCGGAGATCGCCAGGTTCACCATGACCCAGCGAAAGGCCAGCGCGTCGTCGTTGGTGCGCCAGAGCTGGTAGACCGTGGTGGAGACGGTGGCCGTGCGCCCGGGCGTGTAGCCCGCCAGCATCGACGTCGCGCCGTACTCGCCCAGCGCCCGCGCAAAGGCCAGCACCGTGCCCGCCAGTATGCCCTGGCGGCAGGCCGGCATGCGGACGCGCCAGAAGATGTAGCGGTTGCTGAGCCCCAGCGTCCTGCCGGCGTCGGCCAGCGTCTCGTCGAAGGACTCGAACGCGCCCCGCGCCGTCCTGTACATGAGGGGGAATATGACCACCGCCGTGGCGAAGATCGCCGACCACCAGGCCATCGTCAGGCGGACGCCAAAATGGTTCAGGAAGAACGCGCCGATCACGCGCTTCGGCCCCAGCACCCGGAGCAGCAGGTAGCCCACCACCGTGGGCGGCAGCACCAGCGGCAGCGTCAGCACCACGTCCAGCGCGCCCTTGACGACCCTCGGGGCCTTGGAGATGCCGTAGGCCGAAAAGATTCCGAGAAAAAAGATGATGGCGGTGCTGATGCCCGCGATGCGCAGGGAATTGTAGAGCGGAAACCAGTCCATGCGTCGCCCCTTTCAGGGGAAACCCGCGGCAGGCGGAGCACGCACCCGCCGCGGGGCCCCGCGTCATCGCGCTATTTGGAGAGCGGGCTGAAGCCGACCGACTCGAACACCGCCGAGGCCTCGGGGCCGGTCAGGTAGTCCAGGAACGCCCGCGCGGCGTCCTCGTGCTTCGTGATGTTCAGCACGGCGGCGGGGTAGATCACCTGGCCGCACATCCCGGCGGTCGCGGTGTCCACCGCGGTCAGGCCGGCGGAAAAGGCGTCGGTGGCGTAGATGATGCCGCAGTCCACGGCGGCCTCGGCGACCTGCGTGGTGACCTCCTTGACGTTCGAGCCGTAGGTCACCGCGCCGGCGGCGGCCAGGTCGGCCTCGTCCAGGTGGTAATAAGCGAGAATCTTCTGGGTGTACTGGCCCACCGGCACGTCGGCGTTGCCCATGGCCAGCAGCACCCTGCCCTCCGCCAGCCGGGCGGCGAGGTCGTCATAGGACTCGATGCCCGCCGGGTTCCCCTCCGGCACGGCCAGCGCCACCTTGTTTTCCAGCAGGTCGATCCGCGTGCCCTGCAACACGAAGTCCAGTCCGCCCGGGTTGGCGTCGGCGTCCCGGCTCGCGTCCAGTTGGTTCATCTGCTTTGGCGCGGCGGAGATGAACACGTCGCAGTCCGCGCCCTCCTCGATCTGGGTCTTCAGCGTGCCCGAGGAATCGAAGTTGAAGATGAGCTCGACCTCGGGGGCGACCTCGGCGTACAGCGCCTGAATCCGGGTCAGCGTCTCCGTCATGGACGCCGCGGCAAACACGACGAGCTCCGTCTTTTCCTCGGCGACGGCGCCGACCGCGCCGAGCATAAGCGCCAGCGCCAGCATTGCGGCAAATACCTTCTTCATGATTGCTTCCTCCTGTCTCGATGGTTGTCCCGTCTTCTTCGAAACGGCAGACAGGCGAAAGCAGCCCGCGGAGGGCAGGTTCCGCACATGCAAGCCGTCCCCTTTTCAATTCGGAAGGTTGCCTCGTTTCCAAGACAGCCCTTGCGGAAAGCCCGATTGAAAAAGGGACGGCGCGTGCTCTCGTCGGTCTTCTTTTCAATGAGGAAGGCTGGCCCGTTTCCGGGACAACCCTTGGGGAGGCTTCCCCTGCGTTTCCGCGCGGCCCGGACGCCATAGCGCATGCCTTAGGCGAAGAGGCTCGAAGACTTCTTGTGTCGTATTCAGTTCACCGCGCTTTGGCGGCGTATGCCTGTCACCAGGCGGTTATTTGGTCGGCGCGTCGAAGGTGAAGTCGCCCTTGTTGTTGTTCTTCATCCACGCTTCCAGAGAGTCGACGATCTGCCGCTTGACATTGTCCGGGTAGCGGAGCCAGCCCTCGTATTTCGTGTTGGGATCGACGTCGGGATTGGTCATCGCCTCGCGGTCGCGGGCGATCTGGTTCACGACGGCCCGGCGCAGGAACGAATGGTAGGTCTCTCCGGTCTGATCGCAGTGCGTCTTGATGATGTCCTTGCTGCCCTTCATCATCGGGAACGCGATCGTGTCGAACGCTTCGGGATCGTATACGCCGTTGGCCTTTTTGTTCTCGCTCATCATCATCTTTCCTTTCACTATATTGATTAAATGAAGTATAACACATAAAAATGAATATGTCCATCCATATCCGGATTAATCGGAAGTTTGAGCCTTTCTATCTTGTCAGGCGTATATTCCCGTACTATAATAGTGGACAGATGGGAACTTTCGCACACGAAGGGGGACCTGCCTGTGAAGATTAAGGGAACGTTGCGCGGACAGGAGATCGCTCAGGCCGTCGACGCCGCGACGACCGAGCTGGAACGCGCCGGCATAGAGGACAAGCTCCGCCTCATCTTTCGGCTTGCGATCGAGGAGATCCTGCTGCTCTACCGGGAGCACTCCGGTGAAAGCACGCCGTTCAGCCTGCACTTTCGCAAGTGGAACGGAGATTTCAACGTCCGCTTGACCGTCGGCGGCGAGGCGTTCAATCCCCTTGAACAGGACAGCTTCGTGCTGATGAAGATCGGTCGCCTGCATCGCTTCCGGAACCTGCCGGTATGGCGCTTTGAGAAGGGCCAAAACCGGATCCTGTTCGTATTCACGCTGTACAATACCACCATGAAGAACCTCCTGTTCTCATGGAAGTATACCGTGAACAGCCGCAAGACCCTGGGCGTCTCCGTTTTTTGCCAGATCATCAGCGCCGTGATGGGCATTGTGGCCCCGGCCATCAGCGCGCGCATCATCATCGCCTATACCCATAACGAGACCCATCGCGTCATTTACATCGTGCTGGCGCTGCTGGGCGTACAGCTCCTGCGCAATCTCTTTCTCGTGCTCTCCAACATGGGCTACAACCGCGCCTATACGCGAACGCTGTCCGCGCTGGAGAAGGACCTGGTGGCGAACGTGCTGCAAATCGAGAGCCAGTGCCTGGATGAAAAGGGCAGCGGGCTGTTCATACAGCGCATCACCGGGGACACAGGCCGCATCGCCTCCGGCTTCAACAACATCGCCGACATGATCACGCAGGTGCTCAACTACTTCGGCGTGCTGTGCGCCATGTTTCTGGTCAATCCCAGCATCGCGGTACTGGTCATTCTCATCATGGGTTCCCAGTGCGTGATGGAGCTGTGGCGAACCCGGCGCCTCTACAAGGACGACCGCATCTTCCGATCCGCGAACGAGCGCTTTTCCGGCCTGGTGGGCGAAATGGTGCGCGGCGCGAAGGACGTGCGGCTGCTGAACAGCGAAGGCCGGTTCAGCAAAGAGCTGAACGGACGCATCGAGGAGGCCAACTCCAAGCGGCTGTACATGCAGAACCGCTCCTGGTACGCCAAGCTGTTCCGCTGGGAATTCGGCGAGGTCGGCACCTTCGCGCTGATCGCGCTGCTGACCTGGCTCATTTCCAAGAACCTCATCCTTCCCAGCATCGCGCTGGTCTTCTACAACTACTACGCCGAGCTGGGGCCGAACGCCGTAAAGATCATCGGCAACTTCATGGATTCCATCGCCGATTTCAACATCTCCAACGAACGGGTCCACGCCCTGCTCAACAGCCCGGAGTTCCCCAAGGAGCGCTTCGGAAAGACCGAGCTGACCGCACCCAGGGGCGAGATACAGTTCGACCACGTCAGCTTCTCCTACGATCCCGAGGGGAGCCGAAAGGTCCTGAACGACCTGTCCTTCACGATTCACGCGGGCGAAATGGTCGGCCTCGTGGGAAAGAGCGGCTGCGGCAAGACCACCACGTTCAACCTGATCTCCAAGCTCTACGAGGCCACGGGCGGGCGTGTGATGCTGGACGGAATCGACATCCGGGAGCTGACCCGCGAATCCATCCGCAACAACATGTCGGTCGTCACGCAGAACCCCTATATCTTCCGCATGTCCATCCGAGACAATTTAAAGATCGTCAAGGAGGACATGACCGACGAGGAAATGGAACAGGTGTGCCGCATGGCCTGCATCGACGAGGACATCCAAAGCATGCCCGACGGCTACGACACGCTGATCGGCGAGGGCGGCGTCAACCTGTCCGGCGGCCAGCGGCAGAGGCTGTCCATCGCCCGCTGCATGCTGAGGGGCAGCCGGATCATACTGATGGACGAGGCGACCTCCGCGCTGGACAACGCGACGCAGGCCAAGATTCAGCAGGCGATCGACAACATGCGCCGGGGAAGGACCGTCATCATCATCGCCCACCGGCTCTCCACCATCGCCGGGGCCGACCGCATCCTCTTCATGAAGGACGGCAGGATTCTGACCGAGGGCACGCATCAAGAGCTGCTGAGCACCTGCGAGGCGTATCAGTCCCTGGCCGCCATGGACAAAGGCGGCGAAAACGGGCATCCCGCGTAATGCAAAAGCGACCCCGCTCACGGGCAATGCCACTGTGTTCATTCCCATCTTTTGACAATACTCCAGGCGAACAGCCTGGAGTTTTAATATGCAGAGGACAAGCTGTTCGCCGGGAGTTATGGCTCTTTCTTAATGCCCCGGGGAGGCTTTTTCAGGGATTTGTGCAACTTGTATAACCGTCTTGTCGCCTTAGCTGTCAGAATGAGGATCGATGCCGTACCGCGTCTCCGGCAGCTTTCCGACGTGGCGGGTCTCGAAGAACATGTCCTTGTTGGCAACGACGATGATCGCGGCCACGACGGTCACGACGATCGTCTCCACGCACTTCGTTTCGGGCGTCATGGCGATCTTCTCCTGCATGAAGTTCACGAACAGGTGATAGATCATGCACGCAAGGATCGAGCGGTCGCTGACGAGGTAGACCCAGGTGATGATGAAGCCCAGCGGGATGCCGCTGATGAAGAAGTTGACCACGTACAGCGGGTTCATCATGAGCCCGGCCTGGTAGGTGCCCTTGATGAAGAGCAGGGGGAAGTGCCAGAACGACCACAGCGCCCCGAAGATCATGGATTCCCAGAACCAGTTCATGTAGGCGCCGATCGAGTCCTCGCAATACCCCTTCCAGCCGACCTCCTCGATGATCGAGGCCAGCGTCACCGTGATCAACGCGCTGCCGATCCCGACGCCGGTGAATGAGAAGTCCTCGGTGAACGCGAACTGATCCAGCGACTGCCCGAAGGCCAGGGAGAGCAGTATGGAGCAGGTCACGATGCCGGCGAACTGGACGACGGCAATCAGGACGTTGCGCCACTTGACCTTGTAGAGGCCGATGAGCTTGATCTTCAAATCCTTCTTCAAAAGGTCCGATCCCGACGCCAGGACAAACACGGTCGATACGATGGCCGGGGCGAGCAGGCCGATCAGCATCAGTATGCCGCCATATTCCTGCGGCAAGAAGATGGCCGGGACCCAGAACAGCCATGTGAACAGGTACGCCAGGGCAAAGAACAGCACCGGCCTGTATTTGTACGGCCTGATTCCTCCAACGCTTGCGGTGTTCGCTTTCATTTTGATTCCTCCTCATTGCTTTTCCAGTTCATGGATGCTCTTGGGCAGCAGGACCGCGGAAGCGATCAGCGCGAGGGCTGCCCCCGCGGCAATGATGACCCATGCCGCGCCCCTTCCGACGCCGAGGCCACCGATGCGCCCGAGGGCATCCGCCAGGGCACCGGAGACGGCGTAGGCCACGACGTATCCGATCTGCGACAGGAACCCGATCATTCCCCAGGCCCTTCCCTGGGCTTCGTCCGGGATATTCGTCCGCATCAGATAGTCCAGGCAGTTGTTCGCGAAGGGCAGCGCCGCGAAGAACAGGAACCCGAAGGCGCAGATCGGGACCATGTTCTCAAACAGCCCGAACCCGCACATGAACAGACCGGCCAGTATGAGAGAGAGGCCCAGCGTCCGGACATAGCGCCCCTTCAATCCCCGGACGCCGAGGACGAGCCCGCTCGCCAGCATGCCGCACGCGCAGACCGTCTCCGCGACGCCGAGGGTCTTTGCGTCCCGGAAGGACAGGATCAGCGGTTCCGCCAGGATCTGGAACATGCCCATGAACAGCGTGATCCCGGAAGACAGCGCCACGAGGATCAGCACGCCCTTCTTCGCGCGCAGGATGCGCCATCCCTCTCCAAGGCTCTGGAGGAACGCTTCCTTCTTCTCCGCCGCCTGGCTGCCGATGCCCTTGCGGACGACGGCCGCGCTGACGACCGTCAGGAAGAACGTGCAGATGTCGATCACCAGCAAGAGCTTTACATCGCTCACCGTCAGCAGGAAGCCCGCGATGACCGGCGAGAACAGGTACCGGGCGCTCCCGGCCAGGGAGACCAGCCCGCTGGCCCGGGAATATTCCTCCTTGGTCAGCAGGTCGGTGATGGTCGCCCGGAAGGCGGGCTCCAGGAGCGCGGAAAAGACGGCGCTCACGAACACGCCGAAGCAAATCTGCGCAAGCGACGCGCCGCCGCGCGCCATGCAGACGAGGATATAGAGGATGCCGAGCGCCGAGCAGCCGTCGCCGACCATCATCAGGAGCCGCCGGTCGTAGCGGTCGGCGAGCACGCCCGCCGGGACGCTCAGGAGCAGCGTCGGCAGAAATCCCAGCAGCGTCACCAGCGCCATGCTCGCGGCGCTGCCCGTCCGCTGGAAGATGTACACGCCCAGGCCGAAGCTGGTCAGCCCGCCGCCAATGGAGGAGACCAGTTCGCCCGCCCACAGGAGCAGGAATTTGTTGAAGTTTCTCTTTCCGTTCATCGGATGCACTTCCTAACGTATCAATGCCCTGACAAAGTCCATCGTCCCGGGTTTCGCGCCGAGCAGCTTTTCCGTTATATCGATAAAGACCGCGACGTCGCGCTCCGTGAATTGCCCTTCGTCGAAGATCTCGTTGCTGATGACGAGCAGCATCCGCACCCGCTCCGGGATGTTGTCGCAGGTAAAGACACCCTGCGCGATCCCTTCCTCCACCGCCTCTGACAGCAGCGGCAGCACGGTTTCCAGCAGCCGGTGCTTGATCTTGGCGTGCATGAGGGCGTTTTCGGGCTTCATCAGCGCGCCCTCGATGGGCAGCTCCTCCTGCCTTGGGCGCAGGGAGGCGATGATCCCGGCGATCTTCTGCGGCACGGGGGCGTCGGATCCAAGGACCTGCCTGGCAGCTTCGGCCTCCTGCTCGATCATCATGCCGATCACTGCTTCCAGCGTCTGCTCCTTGCTCTCAAAGTGATAGTAGTAGGTGCCCTTGGCGATGCCGGCGGCCTCGATGATGTCATCCACGCTCGTGTTCTCATATCCGCGGCTGATGAACAGGCTGTACGCGATCTTCAGGAGCCCCTGCTTCGTTCTTTCTCCTTTTCTCATGGGAACCTCCATTTTTAGACTATCGGTCGGTTATTATCATACCGCATCGCAGGTTGCGTGCCAAGCGCTTTTTCGACCATCAGTCGAAAATTAATAAACCGGCCTGATCGACCGGTTTGAGTCAGCGTGTTATCATCGCTTCCAAAGACGAAACAGAGAATACACTCCTCGCTTTACCATCGCAAACGCGCCAGTAAGAATTCAGGAGTATTTGCTACTCAAGCATGACGGTGTACGCTAAAGACGACCTGCGGTTCATGCTCCCCTGCGAGGTGGAGATCGGTGTTTAACGAACACTCCGGGTCATCTTGCCACTGAATTCAAATGCGGACTTGAGCCGGGGTTGGGAAGTAAAAACAGCTGTCATGCAGACACTGATGACAACATGCTCCGCTTTGAGGAACAAATGAAATAACAAAAAAACGCCTCCGAGCACAATGTGGTTCAGAGGCGTTACTGCGCCTATGGCCTTATTCCCGGCTGATAAAGCGGCATTATCAAAACCGTCTCTACTCCTCCGCGAAGTCCGTATCCATAGCGACCTGCAACTGATAGTCCGGAAATGCTTTCTGTACATTAGAGACCACTTCCGTGTAAACCGATCTTCGGTCTTCCGCATCAAAGCTGACTACGATATCAAAGCGCATGGTCTTTTCTTCTTTGGTAAGATAAAATCCGTGCAATTGCTTCACATGAGGGTGAGAGAAGACGAGATCCCTTACCTTTTTCTGTGCCTCAATCGTCTCTTCATCCGTCGTATTCACCGAGTAAACGCCGATGGCCGTCAGTATGACATGATGCTCCGTAAGCACCTTCATCGTGATCTCGCGGATCAGCTGATCCAGCCGGTCGGCTGAGTATGTATCCGGCACTTCAATGTGGATGGAGCCGTTCCACGTGTCCGGCCCGTAGTTGTTCAACACCAGGTCATAGGCGCCCTGTACATCGGGAAAGCTCATGACCGTATCGTGGATTGCCTTGGCCAGCTCGGCGTCGTTGCGCTCCCCGAGAATCCGGGAGATCGTATCGCGCAGCATTTCGACCCCTGACTTGATGATGACGACGGATATAATCGCGCCAAGCCAGGCTTCGAGAGAGATGTGGAAAAGGAGAAAGATACCTGCGGCAACCAGCGTGGAGGCCGAGATGATGGAATCCAGCGTGGCATCCTCTCCGGAATTGATCAGGGAATCCGAACGCACCTTTACGCCGACACCCTTGACGTAACGGCCCAGCAGGATCTTGACCGCCACGGCCACCGCCACGATAATCAGCGAAACCGCGCTGTAATCCGGCGTCTCGGGATGAATGATCTGCTTGACGGACTCTACAAAGGACGTGATGCCCGCGTACAGCACGATCACGGAGATGATCATGGCGCTCAGGTATTCGATGCGCCCATAGCCGAACGGATGCTTCTTGTCCGGCTCCCTGCCGGCCAGTTTCGTTCCGACGATGGTGATCAGTGAGCTGCCCGCATCGGAGATGTTGTTGACCGCGTCCAGCACGATGGCGATGGAGTGGGTCATCAGACCAACCACTGCCTTGAATCCGGCAAGGAACACATTGGCGATGATCCCTATGATGCTGGTTCGAATGATGACGCTCTCACGCGAACGTTCAGAATGGTTTTTCATACTTGTCTCGCCTTCTCCAGACTCTCTTGATAATTTTGGCTCGCCGCTTTGCTCTCTGCGGAGCGTCGTTCATTGATGGCGTCATAGTTCTGCACCAGCAGATTAACGATGCGCTCCGACAACAGTCCCTTCTGCGCATCTTACTGCGATGCTCATAGCATAAATCTTCCCGATTCGGTACGCCGCGGCTTACAGCAGAGCCGCGGCTGTATGGTTATTTCTCCTTTTTCCTGCTGTCAATATACGCACAGGCGGAAAGCGCCGCAATGTTTCCTTCTCCGGCGGCCTTGGCAAGCTGATACGGCTTGCCGGCACAGTCTCCGGCCGCGAAGACGCCGGGCACATTGGTCCGCATCTGTCTGTCCGTCACAATGGCTCCGTCGGCGTAGTCCAGCCCCGGTACGAGCTTTGTGACGGAAACGGTGTCTTTTATGATGAACACGCCGTCTATCTTATACTCCTCGCCGGCATAGACCAGAGTATCAGCCTTCACACCGCCTCGGATCTCATACTTCCCGTTTTTCTCAAAGCGATGGACCGTGCAGCCGATGCTCTCCAGGAAGTCGGCGTCGTGTCCGGCCTCTTCTCCAGCGCCGACCACAGCCACCGTCTTGCCCCGGTAGAGCATCCCGTCGCAGGTGGCACAGTAGCTCACCCCGCGGCCAAGGTATTCTCCCTCGCCGGGGTAAAGCTTCTCGCGTGTGATGCCTGCGGCGATGATGACGGCACCACAGGAAGTGAATTCGCTGCCGATGGCGACGCCAAAGCCGTCTCCAAGGGGCATGACGCTCAACGCGCGGCCGTGAATCAGGTCGGCCCCGCTGCTTTCCAGCTGGCGAATCAGCATCTCGCTGAGCTCTTTCCCGCTCGCGGCGGCAACACCGGGATAATTGCGGATCATTTCGGCCTTATAGAGACTGCTTGTCTCGACGCCGTTGGCAATGACCGCCACCGTTTTGCCGCGATTGATACAGGTGAGCGCGCCGGAAACACCCGCAATGCCGCCGCCAACGATCACCACATCATATCTGTCTTTCATAGTCACCATTTCCTTCGCGCAGATCGTCGTTTGAGCTTACAGAGCAGCAGCAACGGCTTTTCTGACTTCCTCCATATCCTCAGTGGGTTCGAAGCGGGCGATGACCTTGCCTTCCCGGTCGATCAGGAATTTCGTAAAGTTCCAGCCGATGTAGGTTTTGTCTCCGTATTTCTTATTATTCATGGCCGCAAACTTGTTCAGCGCGGCGTTCTTCAGTCCCTTGCCGAAGCCTTCAAACGGCTTCTCGGTGGCAAGGAAGGCGAACAGGGGATCAGCCGTTTCGCCGTTCACGTCGATCTTTGCAAACTGCGGGAATTCCGTGCCGAATTTCAGCGTGCAGAACTGATGAATCTCGTCATCACTGCCCGGAGCCTGACCCGCGAACTGGTTGCAGGGGAAGTCCAGAATTTCAAAGCCCTTCTCCCTGAATTCTTTGTACATAGCCTCCAGCGGTTCGTAATGCGGGGTAAAGCCGCATCCGGTTGCCGTGTTGACGATCAGCAGGACCTTTCCATTATACTCCGAAAGGCTGACTTCCTGTCCCTGCCTGTCCTTCACAGTGAAATCATAGACCGTTTTCATTCTGATTCTCCTTCCGCTTTCTGTTGTCATTGTTTTTTTTGTTGGTTTCCCAGCAGTTCATAAAGCAAAGAGTACAGCGTCTGTGCCTTTTCCAGCGGCAGATCGATGCAGCTTGCAACATGACCGGGGATGTCTTTTGCTTTCTCCTGCAGCGCCCTTCCCGCATCCGT